>CAVRGL010000007.1:0-138652 GCA_963720735.1 uncultured Actinomycetes bacterium | reverse complement strand
AGACTGGCCGCGCAGGGCCTCGACGAGGACGAGGTCCGCGGTCTGCTGAGGGACCTGGCGAAGGCCTAGGCGGAGCCCCCCGCATCGATGCGAGCCCTGGCGATCTCCGACACCCACTTCGGCGCCTGGACCGGGCGCGACCTGCTGGCCGAGGAGCAGACGCTGGAGCGGCTTGCTCCGCATCTCGAGGGGATCGACGAGCTGATCATCCTCGGCGATCTCTTCGACTTCCTATTTGCCTCGGTCGCCGAGGCCTACGCCGCCGCCGACGGGCTGTTCGGGCTTGCCGCGGAGAAGCTCAAGGGCAGGCGGGTCGTCTTCCTCGCCGGCAACCACGACCACCACTTCGTCTACCGCGACGCCGAGAACCGGCTCGAGGCCGAGATCTCCTCGGGGCGCTCGCCGGGCGACTCGCGTTACGACCCGGAGCACTCCTACTTCCGCGCCTTCCTCGAGCGCCGCCTCCCCGGGATCGAGATCGAGATCGCCTACCCGACCTACCGCTTCGCCGACGTCCTCCTCACCCACGGCCACTACCTCGACCCCCACGCCCGGCTCTCGGGCTCGCGCGGCTCGCGGATGCTGACCAAGACGCTGTGGGGGATCGCCACCGGCGGCCCCGAGGACCCGAAGACGATCGAGGACTACGAGTCGGTGATCACGCTGCTGACCGAATGGCTGTATGTGGCCGCGCAGATGCCGCACGGCACCCACGCCCAGCAGAACGTCTTCCGCGCCGTGCAGCGGGCCGGGAAGCTGGGCGCGGCGGCGACCCTGCCGCTGCGAGCTGCGAGGGAGCTGGCGGCGCGGGTCCGGGAGCGCGGCGCCGGCCCCCGGGAGGGGGACGCGATGCCGAGCGAGGAGCACTTCCGCTCGGTCCTGCACGAGGAGACCGAGCGCCAGCGCCGCGAGGCCCCCACCCCGGAGGCGGCGATCGGGCATCCGGTCTACCCGAAGGCGTCGGTGATCTCCGCCTCCGATCCCTCCACCAACGCGCTCGAGGCCTTCGCCAAGGTGGTCGCCAACCTCGGCTGGGCGCAGGAGGCGGAGAAGATCGTCTTCGCCCACACCCACCAGCCGCTCGCCGACGTCCGCGCCAGCGCCGACGGGCGGGTGCGCTACTGGAACACCGGCTCCTGGATCTACGAGCCCGACCTCAGCTCGCGCGCCGCCTACGCCCGCTACTGCCGCTACGCCTGGCCGGGCACCGCGGTGGTGATCGACGACGAGGAGCCCGAGCCGCGCCTGATCGAGTGCCTGGCCGACCTGAATCCGCTTTGAGTGCTCTCCGCCTTCCACGGCGGCCGTGATCTGGTCAGTCGTGCAGCGAGGGCGCGAACGAGATCCCGATGATCAAGCCTTCTTCCGATTGAAGCCGAGCCACCGTTTGGCCCCACGGTTCCTCGCGCCTGTCGTGCAGCAGGGCAAATCCTCGCTGGCGCAGTTCGTCGGCGGCCGACTGAACAGCGTCTGGGTCGCGCACCTCAAACTCCACGCTCATCTGCGGGACGGTGCGATCCGCCGGCCAGTCCCGTGTACCGAAGCACGCCTCAGCGGCCTCCGACAGCGGCCACACCCCGAAGTGCTTGCTGCCCTCCACCCGCTCGCTGTGGAGTTGTCGCTGCCGGGACTCGCCTCGAGCGGGAGACCCAGCGATCGATGAACAGCTCGCGGCTCTTTTGCGGATCTGGCGCGATCACCGCAATGGTGGCGATGCTTGAATATCCATGCCAGTAGCGTTGCCGCTTCCGGGATCTCAGTGCGGCGTCGGTAATGGCCGTACGATCGCTTGGACCGCCCACGACGATGAGTTTTCGTCTCGCGATCGGTCACTAGCTGTGGCAGAGCAGCCTGCAGAAGGAAGGAGAGCCCGATGTCAAGCTCAATGGTGAACTTCATCACGATCATCATCGCTCGCTCCGGCCCGACGAGCTGAAGCCATGTTGATCTACTCGATGAGTGTCTCGGTGGACGGCTATATCGCCGACCGCAAGGGCGGGTTCGAGTGGACCCCCCCCAGCGACGAGCTGTTTCGTTTCCACCTCGAGCAGGTACGCGAGCTCGGTGCCTATCTGTTGGGCCGCAGGCTCTACGAGACGATGCTGGTGTGGGAGACGGATCCGTCGATGCGGGACAACGAGCTCGGGGATCCTCGAGCGCCAGTTCCAGCAGAAGTGGCGGCCGCGTTCGCCGAGGTCTGGGGCGCGATCCCGAAGGTCGTCTTCAGCCGCACGCTCGACAGCGTCCAGGGCAACGCCCGGCTCGCCGAGGCGTCGGTGGCCGAGGAGGTTGCTGCGGCGCTCGACGCGACTGACAAGGACGTCTCGATCGGCGGCGCCGGCCTGGCCGCGGCGGCGATCGAGCTCGGCCTCGTCGACGAGCTGCGCATGTTCCGCAATCCGGTCGTCATCGGTGGCGGCACGCCGTTCCTGCCGCCGGTCACCGAAGACGTCCCGCTTGACCTGATCGAGACCCGGACGTTCGGCTCGCGCGTGATCTACGAGCGCTACGGGCGCGCCCGCGATGAGTCGGACTGATACCGCGGTCCGAGTCTCCCGCCCCTGCGGCCCACCGACAGGCCCATGTCCCGATCTGGTTCACGCTGTGACCATCGGCGGCGGGGACCGAACCTGTGCCGGCCTCCCCTTTGCATGGAGCCTGTCGCACAAACCTCCGTCCGCCGCCGCCCGGAGCATCCCCCGCATGAGCCAGAACTTCCTCTCATGCGACCGCGACCAACAGCTGCTCCTGCCCGCCGACATGCGCGAGTGGCTGGCCGAAGATCACCTCGCCTGGTTCGTCCTGGACGCCGTCTCGGAGATGAACCTCGAGCCGTTCTTTTCCAACTACCGCGACGACGGCTGGGGCCGCGCCGCCCACGACCCGGAGATGATGGTCGCGCTTCTCCTCTACTCCTACTCGGTCGGCGAGCGCTCCTCTCGGCGGATCGAAAAGCGCCTGACTGAGGACATCGCCTTCCGCGTGATCGCCGCCAACCAAACGCCTGATCACTCGACGATCGCGCGCTTTCGGTCCCGCCATGAGAACGAGCTCGCCGAGCTCTTCAGCGAGGTCCTGGTCCTCTGCGCCAAGGCCGGCCTGGTCAGCGTTGGGACGATCGCCCTCGACGGCACCCGGATCCAGGCGAACGCCGCCGATCGCCAGAACCGCACCTATGAGCAGCTCGCGAAGGAGATCCTCGAAGAGGCCGCCGAGGTCGACGCCGCCGAGGACGAAAAGTTCGGCGACAAGCGCGGCGACGAGCTGCCCGGCGACCGAAACAGCCGCCGCCAGAAGCTGCGCGAGGCAAAGCGCCGCCTCGACCAAGAACACGAGGCCAAGCAGGCGGAGATGGCCGCTTGGGAGCAGGCGATGGCCGAGCACACCGCCGCCACCGGCTACGTCCGCAAGAACAACCCGCCGAAGCCGCGGCCGCTGCCCGACAAGGCAAAGCGCCGCATCAACATCACCGACCCCGACTCGCGGGCGGTCAAGACCCGCCACGGCTTCATCCAGGGCTACACCGCCCAGGCGGTCGCGACCGAAGGCCAGCTGATCGTCGCCGCCGAGGTGATCACCGGAGGCAATGAGCGCCACCGTCTCGAGCCGATGGCAAAGGCCGCGCAGGCCGAGCTCGAAAAGGCCGGGATCGACGAGCGGCCCGAAGTCGCGCTCGCCGACGCCGGCTATTGGAACCGACCGCAGATCGACTCGCTCGAAG
This sequence comes from uncultured Actinomycetes bacterium, assembly GCA_963720735.1. Taxonomy (GTDB): domain Bacteria; phylum Actinomycetota; class Thermoleophilia; order Solirubrobacterales; family 70-9; genus JBBRHQ01. The sequence continues at coordinate 134,931 of CAVRGL010000007.1, read as the reverse complement.
CTCGCGGAATCACCGTCTACTGCCCGCCCGACGCCGACAGCCGAAAGGCACCGGCGAAGATCAGATCCGGCCCCGACTACGAACGGATGCGACGCCGGCTCAAAGAGCCCGACGCCGAGGCGGCCTACCGGCGAAGACAGCAGATGATCGAGCCGGTCTTCGCCCAGATGAAACTGAGACAGAGAGTCGCGAAGTTCTCACGCCGAGGCTTATCCGCTTGCCGCGCCGAGTGGCGTCTGACGGCCGCAACCCACAACCTGCTGAAGCTCTATTCGGCCGGTTTGAGGCCCCAGGCGGCCTGATCGGGAGCTTCGGGGTCTCGATCCTCGATCACTCACCGTTACTGCTTCGTTTCGCCGGCGCCGCGGTGGGTTTTCGCAACAGGCTCCATGGAAAGCAGTGCTCCGCGTCCAGGTCGTGACAGCGCTCCGCACGCCGCCGCCGCGAATACTCTCCGCCGATGCTGGACGACGCCCTCCTCGGCGCTTGTATTGCGTTTCTCCTAGCGGCCATCTCGACGCCCGTAGGCGTTTCCGGCGCGGTGTTCTTGGTGCCCGTGCAGGTCAGCATCCTGCACACGCCTAACCCGGCGCTGACCCCGACCAACCTCCTCTACAACCTGATCGCCATCCCCGGGGCGTTGGGCCGCTTTCAGCGTCAAGGGCGGCTCGGTGGTCCGCTCCTGCGGATGCTTGTGCTCGGAACGCTCCCCGGCGTGGTCATCGGGGCGGTCATCCGGGTCGAGTGGCTATCGGGTCCTGAGGCCTTCCTCGGCGTGATCGCAGCCGTCCTGATCCCGCTGGGCGCATGGCTGCTCGTCGGCCAACCGGCCCCGATCCGACCGGGCGACGGCGACCATCGCCGCCTGATCCTCGGCTTTGCGCTCGCAGTCGGAACCGTTGGAGGGATCTACGGTATCGGCGGCGGCTCGATCCTCGGTCCCATCCTGGTTGGTCTGGGATTCACTGTCATGGAAGTTGCCCCGGCGGCGTTGGCGGCGACCTTCCTCACCTCACTTGCGGGGGTTGTGACGTTCGCGCTTCTGTCGATCGATGCCCAAGGCAGCATCGCGCCGGATTGGGTGGTCGGCATAGGCCTTGGGCTTGGCGGGCTCGGCGGCAGCTACCTCGGCGCGAGCTTGCAGCACCGCGTACCGGAGGCCGCGCTTCGCCGGGGTCTCGGACTCCTGGCCCTCGCGCTCGGTGTCCGCTATGCCGTCGTGGCGTTGACGTAGGCGAACGAAGCCTTCTGCTTTGAACGAAAAGCAGAAGTTTGCGTGCGCCGAGGATCGGGTCGCCGGGTCACGAGAATTGGCCCGAAGAAATAGTGAGTGGGAAAGCCCGCTCATTATCCGGGGCGTGGATCATCGGTCGGATCACCCCGGATATCCCAATTTAGGTGGCACTTCTCGCGGCCCGGCTAGGATGCCCGGCCCGTGGATCGCCGCCTCCTCACCCTGATCGTCGCCGCCGGGCTGACAGTTGTCCTGGTCGGCGCCATAGTGATCTCCCGCAGCGGCGGCTCCGACACCAGCCCCGGCGAGCTCACCGACCTCTCCGCGAAGCCCTCGCTCGAGCCGCCCCCCACGCCGCCGCCGAAGGAGCTGGTGAAGCGCGAGATCGTCAAGGGCAAGGGGGCCGAGGCGAAGGACGGCGACACGATCAAGGTGCAGTACGTCGGCGTCGTCTACGGGACCGGCAAGGAGTTCGGCTCGAGCTGGGATAGCGGTCGGCCGTTCACCTTCAAGCTCGGCTCGGGCGGGGTGATCCCGGGCTGGACCCAGGGGATCCCCGGGATGCGGGTCGGGGGGCGGCGCGAGCTGATCGTCCCCCCGAACCTCGGCTACGGCCCGCAGGGCTCACCGCCGGCGATCCCCCCGAACGCGACTCTGATCTTCGCGATCGACCTGCTCAGCGTCAGCTAGCGGGACCGGGCGGCGTTCGCCGGAAGACGTAGCTCTCGCCGACCTCGTCGAAGCCGAGCTTCGAATACATCAGCCGCGGCCAGTCGTCGGCGAGGGCGCCGAGATATGTGAGCTGGTTACCGTCGGCGACCGAGGCCTCGGCGGCGGCGAGGGTGACGGCGCGCCCCAGGCCGCGCCCCCGCGCCGAGGGCAGGGTGCCGACGTCCTCGACCTGGCCGATCCCGTCCCGGGCCAGGAGGCGGCAGCAGGCCGCCGGCTCTCCGTCGGCGCGGGCGAGGAACCAGCGATCGCCGCCGGCCTTGGCCAGCCTCCGGTCCCATTCGAGCAGCTGGTCGACCACCAGCGCCGTCTGGGAGCCGACCAGCGGCAGCCCGTCGCGGATCAGCTCCCGCCGCAGCCCCTCGATCTGCGCCTCGCCCACCTCCTCGACCTCGATCCCGGGGCCGCGGTCGGGCGGGCGTCGCCGCACCATCGCGACGTCGCGCTCGACGTTCCAGCCGAGCGCCTCGAACTCCGTCACGAGGCGGGCGGCCTCATCCAGGTCGCGGAAGAACACCGAGCGGTGCTCCATCCCGGCCCCGCCGATCAGCTCGTCGGCTAGCGCCTCGATCTCGGCCGCGCCCATCCCCGGGCGCTCGACCAGCACCCAGTTCGCGTCCCAGACCATCGGGATCGACGGGGAGAGGAAGGAGGCACCCCACTCGTGCTCGGCCACCTGCTCGGCGGCGTCGCCGTCCAGCGCCAGCTCGAAGTCGAGGATCCGCTGCATCGGGCGCGCAGCCTCGCACACCGGCCGTGCCGCGCCGCCGGCGCCGCGTCTATAGCCTCCGCGCCCGCAAGCCAGAGAATCCCGGAGGAGCCGCTGACATGTTCGTATTCAAGGCCGCCGTGGTCGGCGGAGGAACCATGGGGGGCGAGATCGCACAGGCGATCGCCGCCGCCGACATCCCGGTCGTCGTCAAGGACATCGAGCAGAAGTTCGTCGACGCGGCGATCGAGAAGGCCCGCGGCGTCACCCAGGGCCAGCTCGCCTCGCTGGTCAAGAAGGAGAAGCTGACCCAGGAGCAGGCAGACGCCCAGCTCGAGCAGGTGATGTCGCTGATCACCGGCGCCACCGACTACTCCGGCTTCGGCGACGTCGACTTCGTGGTCGAGGCGGTGCCGGAGAAGATGGAGATCAAGCAGGCGGTCTTCGCCGAGCTCGACGCGGTCACTCCGGGCGGCGCGATCCTCGCCTCCAACACCTCCTCGCTCTCGATCACCGAGATCGGCGAGGCGACCCTGCGACCCGACAAGGTGGTCGGCTTCCACTTCTTCTACCCGGCCTCGGTGATGCCGCTGGTCGAGGTGATCTACGGCGAGGAGACCTCCCCCGAGACCGCCCAGTCGGCCGCCAACTTCGCCCAGGCGATCCGCAAGCAGCCGATCGTCTGCGGCGAGGTCCCCGGGTTCGTCGTCAACCGCATCCTCAACTCCGCGGTCGGCGAGATCTGGCGCGCCCAGGAGGAGCAGGGGCTCTCGATCAAGGCGATCGACGAGGGCGTCGCCGCCGCCAACGCGGCGCCGATGGGCCCCTTCGTCCTCGGCGACCTGCTCGGCCTCGACACGATCCTCCACGTCGCCGAGCACCTCAAGGACTCCTACGGCGACTCCTTCTACGTCCACCAGGGGATGAAGAAGCTGGTCTCAGAGGGCAAGCTCGGCGCCAAGTCCGGCGGCGAGGGCTTCTACAAGGACGGCGAGCCGCAGATCTCCGGCGACGCCGAGCCCGACGGCGAGGCGCTGGCCGAGCTGTTCGCCTGCAAGGCGCTGATCGAGGCCTGCCTGCTGCTCGAGGAGGACGTCGCCAGCGTCCGCGACATCGACGTCGGGATGATGGCCGGCGCCGGGATGGATCCGCGCCGCGGCCTCTTCCCGCCCTTCTGGAAGGCCGACCTCGAGGGCCTCGACGTGATGCTGGAGCGGATCGAGGCGCTGGAGGAGCGCCACGGCGAGCGCTTCGCCGCGCCGGTCACCCTGAGGCGGCTGGTCGCCCAGGGCCGCCTCGGCCTGAAGTCGGGCCAGGGCTTCTACCCCTACCCGCAGCCCGACGAGGGCGAGCAGCCCGAGAAGGTGAAGCTGGAGACGCGCGGCTCGGTGGCGGTCGCCTGGCTGGTCAACCCGCCGATGAACGCGGTCTCTCCGCAGGTGATCTCCGACCTCGGCGAGGTCTGGGAGAAGGTCAAGGCGAACTCCGAGGTCGGGGCGATGGTGATCGCCTCCTCGATCCCGCTGGTGTTCAGCGCCGGCGCCGACATCAAGGCCTTCACCTCGATGACCGACGAGGCGCAGGGGCGCGAGCTGATCGACTCCGGCCACGCCCTGCTGCGCGACTTCGGGCAAGGCGAGGGTGGCGACGATCGCCGCGGTCAACGCGCTCGCCTTCGGCGGCGGCTGCGAGGTCTCGATGGCCTGCGACGTCCGCCTCGCGGCCGAGGCCGCGACCTTCGGCCAGCCGGAGATCAAGCTGGGGATCATCCCCGGCTTCGGCGGCACCCAGCGGCTGCCGGCGCTGGTCGGGTCGAACAAGGCGCTGGAGATGAACCTGATCGGCGACGCGATCTCAGCCGACGACGCGCTGGAATCAGGACTGGTGAACGAGGTCGTCCCCGACCACGAGCTGTTCGACACGGCGCTCGCCTGGGGCCGGCGCCTCGCAGGTCAGGCTCCGCTCGCGGTCGAGCAGATCAAGCTGGTCTCCGGCAAGGCCGACATCGACGAGGGGATCGAGGCCGAGAAGCAGGGCTTCGCCACCGCCTTCCAGTCCGAGGACGCGCGCGAGGGGATCTCGGCCTTCCTCGGCAAGCGGACGCCGAAGTGGAGCGGTAAGTAGCGGGTTTGAGCAGGCCTCAGCCCAGAGCGGCGATCTCCTCCTGGTAGATCCCCATGCCGCGGGCGATGCCGTCGCCGATCGCGGCGTCGACCACACCCTGGTTCTCGACGATCATGTCGGCGCGTGCGGTGCGACGCTCGAACTCGTCGTCGTCGTGAAGAGCGGCGATCTGGGACCGACTCCCGCGCAACAGCGCGAAGCCGGCCAGCTCGCCCCCGTGGGGCGAGAGCAGAACCACCTCGAAGTCCTCGATCTTGCCGTCGCTCTGGAGGCCGCCCCAGTATTCGACGCTCTCGTTGAATACGGTGACCGCCCGCTCCTCCCGCCCGCGAACGACTTGTCCCCAACCGATGAACAGTGCTGCGTCAGCCATGAAGGCTCCTTTCGTCGGAGTGAGGCGAGCCTATGTGCGGTGCGGCCCCCGGTCAATGCCGGGCGAAGGCCGACGCCCTGTCCGGGCTCAGCGAACCCAGACCGGGTCGTAGCCGCCGTGACGCAGGAGCCTGCGGTGGCTGCCGTCCCGGCGCACCGTGTGAAGGGTGAAGCGAACCGGCGAGAGGCTCTCCTGCTCGTAGACGAGGCTGCGCCCGCTGGGGGAGAAGCAGGGGTTGAACTGCTGCGAGCCGTTGCGGACCAGCGGCTGGGCGCGGCGCCCGTTGGAGCGCATCAGCCAGGCGTGGTAGAGGACCCCGGGCCGGGCTCTGACGAAGGCGATCCGATGGCCGTCCGGGGAGTAGCTCGGCTCGGAAGCGCTGCCGGAGCGGTAGATGAGGTGGCCCGGTCCTCGGGTGAACCGGACGGTGGCGATCCCGGTGTGGTGGCGCCCGCCGCCCTCCTTTGTGAAGACGATCCGCTTGCCGCTCGGCGAGAACTGCGGGTCTGTGTCCGCGCTGGCTGAGGTGGTGACCCGGCGCAGGCCGTGCCCGCTCACCCTGACGGTGTAGATGTGCTGGGTGCTGTCGGCGACGCTTCGCTGCCTGCTGAAGACGAGGCGGTGGCCGCTGGGGGAGATCGCCAGCGACTCGACGTCCAGATTCACGAACCTGCGCACCACCCGACGGTGGCTGCCGTCGCGGCGGGCGACGTAGAGCTTGTCGACGATGCGGGGCGGGTTGGGCCCGCCGCTGTTTGCGTTGACCGAGTAGAGGAAGGCGATCCTGTGGCCGTTGCGGCTGGCCGAGGGCGAGGAGACCCTGACATGGGCGGGGGCGGTGTAGAGGGCCCGCTGGTTGCCGCCGCTCGGGCTGATCGAGACGATCGAGCGCAGGCTGGCGCTCGCGTAGATGACGCGGCTGCGGGCGGTGGCGCCGGCGAGCAGCGGGGAGGCGGCGAAGGCGGCCAGGAGGAGCGCCGCCAGGGGGATCGTCTTCTTCGCCATCGCTCTGCTCATCCTCTCCTTTGCTGAAAACCTCTCACCCCACCATGGTTGCGCGGGCGTCCGACGGACAATCGTCCGAGCGATCCGGCCGGCCCTCGCGCGCCGCGGGCTGCCACACTTGCGCCGCAGTGGAGGCCAGCGCAGAGATCAGGGCGGCCGGGGCCGCGCGGCTGGCGCGGCTGATCGAGCGCGCCGATCGCGCCGTGGCGCTCACCGGCGCCGGGATCTCGGTGCCCTCGGGGATCCCGGACTTCCGCAGCCCGGGCAGCGGCATCTGGGAGAACGTCGACCCGATGGAGGTCGCCCACATCGACGCCTTCCACCGCGACCCGGCGCGGTTCTGGAGCTTCTACCGGCCGCGATTCGAGACCCTGGGGGAGAAGCGGCCCAACCCCGCCCACGAGGCGCTGGCCGAGCTCGAGCGCCGCGGATTGATCGAGGGCGTGATCACCCAGAACATCGACCGCCTCCACCGCGCCGCCGGGTCGGAGCGGGTGATCGAGCTGCACGGCTCGATCGAGACCTCTTCGTGCACCTTCTGCGGCGCCAGCTACTCGCTGGAGGAGGTCGAAGCACTGTTCGGCGACGACGGGGTCGCCGAGTGCCGCACCTGCGCCGGCCTGGTCAAGCCCGACGTCGTGCTCTTCGGCGAGCTGCTGCCGGAGGCGGCGATGGCCGAGGCGCAATCGCTGGCCGCGCGGGCCGATCTGATGATCTGCGTCGGCTCCTCGCTCGAGGTGCACCCCGCCGCCGGCCTGCCGCAGCTGGCGCTCGCCCGCGGAGCCGGACTGGCGATTGTCACCATGGGCCCGACGCCCTATGACGCGGACGCCGCGGTGAAGCTTGACGGCGACGTGGTCACCGAGCTGGGCGCGGTGCTCGAGGCGCTCGGCTGAGCCGGCGCCGGCTCAGTCCCGCGGCGCGTAGCGGTGGTGGAGCATCAGCGCGTTGCCGTCGGGATCCTTGAAGAAGGCCATGTGGCAGACGCCGCTGTCGAGGGTGTCGGCGGCGAAGCTCACCCCCTTGGACTCGAGCTCTGAGCGCGCCGCCTCGACGTCGTCGACGTGCAGGGCGATCGGGTTGGCGTTGGGCTTGAAGTCGAAGCCGAAGGCCTCGGACTGCATCACCGCGAGGGTGAGGTTCCCGGTCTCGAACTCGGCGCCGGGCATCTTCCCGTAGCGGGCGGAGTTGGGCAGCCCGAGCACGGTCCCGTAGAACTCGACCGCCGTGTCGAAATCCTGGGTCGGCACGGTGACGAAATCTGTGCCGCTCACCAACCCGCCCGGTTCGCTCATCGGCGCGGACCCTAACGCACGCGATCGGGGGCCGGTTGGGCATACTCGGCACCGTGTCGGAGGAGTCCAGCATCCAAGAGGTGAGATCGGAGTCCGAGCAGTTCGTCGCTGCGGCATTCGATGCCTGGAACGCCGGCGACCTCGAGGGCTTCCTCGAGACCCTCGACCCGGAGGTCGAGTGGAGGACCGCGGGGATCTTCCCCGGGCTGGAGAGTCGAGTACCGCGGGCGGCAGGAGGTGCGCGACTTCTGGCAGGCCTTCCACGACCCATGGGAGCGGCTCAGCATCAGCTATGACGAGATCACCGAGACCGCCCCCGGCGAGGTCCTGCTGCGGGTCCTGTTCAGCGGCGTCGGCCGGGCCGGGATCGAGGCAGAGATGGCCTTCGGCCAGCACTACGTGATCCGCGAGGGGCTGATGACCCGGATGCGCTCCTTCCGGACCTGGGAGGTGGCGGCCGCCTCGGCTCTGCCTCCGGACGCGGTGATCTTCGACAACGACGGCCTGCTGCTCGATACCGAGTCGGTCTGGACGCGCGGCGAGCAGGATCTGTTCGAGAGCCGCGGCCTCGAGTTCACCCTCGAGAACAAGCAGGAGCTGGTCGGGACATCGGCGCAGGCCGCAGCCGGCATCCTCGAGCAGCGCCTCGGCGAGCCCGGCCGCGCCGCCGAGATCATGGTCGAGCTCGACGGCATGGTGATGGCCGAGCTGCGAAACGGGGTCGAGGCGATGGTCGGGGCCCGCGAGCTGGTCGCCGAGCTGCGCCGCGAGGGCATCCCGCTCGCCCTGGTCTCCAACTCGCCGCGCGCCTTCATCGAGCTCGCCCTGGAGACCGCCGGGATGGCCGCCGACTTCGGGGTCGTGGTCAGCGCCCACGAGGTCGCGGCGCCGAAGCCCGACCCGGAGCCCTACCTGGAGGCCTGCCGCCTGCTCGGGGTCGAACCCTCTCGCCGCGTCGTCGCGCTGGAGGACTCGCCCACCGGGGTCGCCTCGGCCCGTGCCGCGGGGCTCAGCGTGGTCGGGGTGCCATCGGTTCCCGGGGTCGAGCTGCCGGAGGCCCATCACGCCGGCGACTCGCTCGAGGACGCCCCGGTGCTCGAGCGCCTCGGACTGGCGGATTGAGGCGGCGGGATGGCTTCCGGCAAGAACCTCGTCCGCACCCCGGACATCCCCGAGCTGCGCGCCTTCTGCGCCGCCGCCGACCTGGGCACGCTGGGCCGGGCCGCGGTCCACCTGCAGATCAGCAAGCCGGCGCTCTCCAAGCGGCTGCGCGGGCTCGAGGCGGTGGCCGGCACCACCCTGCTGGAGCGCTCCTCCAGCGGCGTCACCCTGACCGCCGCCGGGCGCCGGCTCTACCCGGAGGCGCGGCGGCTGCTCGACCAGGCCGAGATCGTCGAGGGGCTCCTGGCCAGCGCCCGCACCGACCCCGACCCGATCCGGATCGCCGCCAGCCACACGATCGCCGAGTTCCACCTGCCCGGCGAGCTGGTCACCTACCACGCCGACGGCGCCCGCCACGCGGCGGTCGAGCTGACGATCGCCAACTCGGTCGCGGTGCGGCGGATGGTCGCCGAGGGCCGCGCCAACATCGGGATCACCGCCGCCGATCCGAAGACTTCCGAGCACGACGACCTCGAGGTCTTCCACCTGCTCGACGACGAGGTCGTGGTCGCGGTGCCCGCGAGCCACCCCTGGCAGCGGCGCAAGCGGATCCCCCAGCGGCTGCTGCTGAGCACGCCGCTGATCACCCGCGACCCCGAGGCGAACGACCGCCGCTGCGTCGAGGCGGCGCTGGCCGAACGCGGCCTCCACCTGGCGCCGCCGCTGATCGAGGTCGGCAGCACCGCGGTCGCCAAGCGCGAGGCCCTGGAGCGCAGCGAGCCGGTGCTGCTCTCGGCGCTCGCCCTCGACGAGACCCGCGACCGCCTCCACCGAAAGCCGCTGGAGGGCCTCAGCTTCCCGCGCCAGTTCGTGATCGTCTGCCGCGCTCCCAGCTCGTTGCCCCGGGCGGACCGCGATTTCCTCGCCTTCCTGCGGCGCGGCGAGCGGGGGAGCCCGGGCGACGGTTAACCGCTGGTTTCGGCGCCGATAACCGGTTGCGACCCACTTTGCGCCGCCGATCCCGAAAGTGGCGGCCGTATCGGCCTACGGTGAATGTCGACGCGAAACCGATCGCGGACCGGCCCACATAGAGCCCAACAAATGGCTCCGGCCGCGCCGCATCAGCACCGGAACCGCGTCGTGTCAAACAACAGATATCTCTCCTCCCCTGTAGCACCCCAGGACGCCCCGCTTTGGCGGGGCGTCTCTGTTGGCTTGATGGGGCCAGGTTCGCCCGCGCAAAATCCGAAATGGAGCGTTGTCTCACCGTCTCCGGCGGCTAGGAGCGACGCTTAGCCGCCAAGGGGAGACGGCGGGATCCGTGTTTCGCCGCTCACTTCGGGGATCAGTATCGCGAAGTCGTCCACGAAGCACCAAGACCAGTCCTCACCCGGCTCGAGTGAGCGGATCAGCGGGTGGTCGCTGCTCTCGAGCGTGAGCGCTGGCGTGCCGGTTGGGCGAGTCGTCGCAGCATCCGACCTTTCCGCACTCGAGGCAGATCCGCAGATGGAGCCATGGATCCCCCGCTCGCAAGGCACTCCTCGCAGCCCTCGACGGACTCGGGGAGCTGCGTGATCTGGATCTGATCGAGGTGGGTGCAGGTGGGCATCGGTTCGGCCTCTCCTTCCTCAGCTAGAGGGCGGCGAGCCGCTCGTGGACCAGCCGGACCGCCATCGACCCCTCGCCGACCGCAGAGGCGACTCGCTTGATCGATCCCGAACGGACATCACCGACGGCGAAGATCCCGGGCCGGCTGGTCTCCAGGAAATAGGGGGCGATCGCCGTTGTGCTCGGCGAGAGCCCCGTCCTGAACGTCCCGGCCGGTGAGCAGAAATCCGGCGTCGTCGGTCGCCAGCTGGCCGTCGAGCCACTCGGTATGCGGGCGAAGCGCCGATGAAGACGAAGAGCGCCTTGGCGGGACGGCGGCTCCGCTCACCTGTGCGATTGTCGTCGACCGTGATGGTCTCCAGCTCGCGGTCGCCATCGAGCTCGACCACCTCGAGTGTGCATGCAGACCTTGACCAAGTCGTTGCGCTCGATCTGATCGACCAGGTAGCGCGACATCGACTTGCCGAGATCGCCGCCGCGGATCAGGAGCCGGCAGTTCGCGACGCGTGCCGGGAGAGGAACATCGCGGCCTGGCCGGCCGAGTTTCCGCCGCCGACGATCACGTACCGGATCGCCGGCGCAGAGCTGCGCCTCCGCCTGGGTCGCGGCGTAGTAGACCCCGCCCATCTCGAACTCCTCGAGCCGCGGCACGTCGAGGCGCCGGTATTGCGCACCGGTGGCGATCACCACGGTGCGCCCGGTTGCGACCTCGCCGTTGGAGAGCTCGATCTCGTGCCGCCCCGGCTCGCTACGTCAGCCCGGACGGCCGTGGCCGGCACAGTCAGGCGCGACACCGAACTTGATCGCCTGGACGCCCGCACGCTGGGCCAGCTCGCTGCCCGACACCCCGGCGGGGAAGCCGAGGTAGTTCTCGATCCTGGCCGATGTGCCCGGCCTGGCCGCCGCTGGCGACTCCCTCGATCCCTGGGTGTCGAGCCCCTCGGAAGCGGCGTAGACGGCCGCCGCCAGCCCGGCCGGCCCGGCGCCGACCACCACCAGGTCGCAGAGCGCCGGCGGCGCGCCCCTTGGCGCCGATGCCGATTGCCCGACCCAACGTCGGCATTCGTCGGGTTGCGCAGGATCTCGCCTCCGCCGGCGATCACGACCGGGGTCTCGACGGGGTCGACTCGCGAGCTCCGTCGAGCAGGCGCCTCCGCGTTCTCGTCCTCCTCCAGATCGATCCATTGGTGGGGCATGCGGTTGCGCGCCAGGAACTCGCGCAGCCGGCGCGTAGTCGGGCGAGAACCGGGAGCCGATCAGCTTGATCCCCGTTTCGGCGTCGATCAGGATCGAGCGCCGGGCCATGAAGGCGCCAAGGATGATGTCGCTCAGCGCCTTGTCCTCGGCGACGATCTCGCGCAGCTGTCGACGGGGACCTGGATCACCTCTCCGGCGTCGCTGACCACCCCGCTCAGATAGAGACGCTGACCGGTGAGCATGCTGAAGCTCGCCCAGGAACTGGCCGCGGACCGATGACGGCGATGACCCTGTTCTCCTTCCGTATCCCTGGACGATCGCGACCGAGCCCGACTCGACGACGAAGAAGTCGCTGCCCTCGTCGCCCTCGGCGAAGAGCACCTCACCGGTCGCCGTCGCCCGGCTGCGCCCCAGCCCCCGGAACCGCGCCATCTGCCCCTCGGCGAAGCGCGGGGAGGTGCCGTCGACGTCGGGAGTCTCAGAAAGCCCTGCGCCGACTGATCGTCCTTGGGACCCCTCAGTCGATGTGGGCGTCATCGAGTCGGCTCGGCGTCGGTTGATCACACCATGGCCCCCGATCGGCATCTAGTCGTTCCGCTGTAGCCTCCGCCGTCCCGCTCGGCCACCGCTCCAGACCAACCAACGAGCATGCGACGAGTCTTCCACATCCCCACGGGTGATCCGAGCAGCCTTGGAGTCAACGGCAAGGTCATTCGCGGCACCCGCGATATCGTCTGATCTCAGGTCGGGCACACGAAACCCCTACGGGGTCAACGTGACCAGCACCGCGCAGATTCGGATCTGCACACATGTCCACCCTTCACTTCAAAGAGACGACCACTTCGACGCCCGAGCAGTTTGTCGCCGGACTCACCGACTTCGGGCCGGGCCGCAAGAAGCTCTTTGACAACAGCGCCGACGGCTACCTCAAGGTGCATCGAGCAGGGCCCCAGCGAGGCCGACGTCACGGAGGGCTCGGGCGGCATCTGGGAACGCCTGCACTACGACTGGTCCGATCCCAACCACATCGTCCTCACGACCACCGACTCCAACGTGTGGGGAGGCGCACTCGGGCCACACCTACAACTTCACCCGCCAGCCCGACGGGACGACCGATGTGGACGACACGTCGTACGCGAGGGCAAGAACCTCAAGGGACGGGTGCTCGGGGTCGTGATCGGAACCGTCGGCAAGCGCAGCTTGGAGAAGGCGTTCGACAAGGCCGTCAAGGCCATCGAAGCCCGGAACGACGAGCCGAGGGCGGCGGAGCCCGCCTAACGCGACAGTGCATCACGCAGAGCTCGGTGCGCGTGGCATCGAACGCTTTTGCGACGGCGATCGCCGACAGCCTCTGCGCTGCTCTGGCACCGCACTCGCCAGCCGTCACGTGGCGGCGGGTCCGTTCTCTCAATCCAGCGCAGCGGTGACCGGCTGGGGCTGGACCCGCGCACGACTCACCTCTTCGCCGTAGGAGCTCGGCTGGGCGGGGAGCAGAGCCAGAGCCATGATTGCTCCGGCCACCGCGACGCCCGCCGCCACCAGGCAACTGGCGCTGAAGCCGTCAAAGAAGCCCTGGCTGGCGGCATGATGGACGGCCCCGGCCAGACCCAGCTGACCCGCGCTGGCCAAGCCGTCCGCCGTTTCCAGCGCGCCGCCAACCGAGGAGTGGGCTGCCTGGGCGAGATGCCCGGGAAGTCGCGCCGGGAGCGAGTTGGTCAGGCGGCTCGTATATAGGGACGCGTAGACGCTGCCGATCACCGCAACGCCGAGGGTGCCGCCGAGCAGGCGGGTGGCGTCGTTGACGGCCGAGCCGACGCCGGCTTTGGCCTTGGGCACGACGCCCATGATCGCCTCGGTCGCGGGCGCGCTGGTGAAGCCCATGCCGGTGCCGTAGCAGGACCATCTGGGCGGCGATTGTGGTGTAGCTCGTGCTGCGCTGGCGCGTCGACACCCAGAGGTAGAAGCCGGCATGGCGGCCAGGCCGCCGGCCACGACCAGCTTGGTGCCGAAGCGGACGGCGAGCTTGGTGCCGAGCACCGACGCGATCCCGACCGCAGTGGCAACCGGCAGCAGGTGCACGCCGGCCGAGAGCGGGCTGTAGCCCTTGAAGAACTGGAAGTACTGGGTGATCAGGAAGATGAAGCCGAACAGGGTGAAGAAGGCGATCGTGACCGAGCCGCTGGCTGCCGTGAAGCGTGGATTGCGAAACAGGCTGACGTCGAGCATCGGCGCCGGCGCGCGGCGCTCCCAGGCAACGAAAGCCCCTAGCAACCCCGCCGAAGAGGGCGAAGCCGGCAAGCTGCGGGTGCTGCCCCAGCCGTAGTTCGGCGCCTCGATGATCGTGTAGATGAGCAGCGCCATGGCCGCCGTGGAAAGCACAATCCCGCCGGGTCGGCCTTCCGGCGCTGTGGATCGCGCGAGGTCGGTACCACCCAGGCGACGAAGGCAGCGCCGAGGGCCGCCACCGGCACCAGGGCGAAGAAGATGCTGTCCCAGGAGAAGTGCTCCAGCAGCCAGCCGCCGGCGATCGGCCCCAGGGCGATCGCCGCGCCGGCGGTCGCGCCCCAGAGCCCGATCGCCCGGGCCCGCTCGCCGCGCTCGGTGAAGACGTTGGTGATCAGCGAGAGCGTGGCGGGGAAGATCATCGCCGCGCCCAGGCCCATGACGCGCGCGCGCGACGATCAGCTGCCCCGGGGTCGTCATCAGGGCGCCGGCGACGCTCGCGACGCCGAAGACGCCAAGCCCGGCGAGCAGCATCCCCTTGCGGCCGATTCGGTCGAAGAGGCTGCCCGAGGCGAGCAACAGCGCTGCGAAGACGAGGTTGTAGGCGTCGACGATCCATTGCAGTTGGGTGTTCGATGCATGCAGCTCGCGCACCAAGGTCGGCAGCGCGACGTTGACGATCGTCGTGTCGAGGTTGATCGCGAAGGCCGCGAGGAGGAGCGAGGCGAGGATCAGTGGCTTGCGGTTCATTCGACTAATTTCTAAAGTAGCAGATAGAAAAACACAAAGTATGTGACAAGAATCTCATAGAGCGGGTAGACTTAAGACATGCGCTCCTACGGCCAGTACTGCTCCGTGGCCAAGGCCCTGGATGTCATCGGCGACCGCTGGACATTGCTGATCGTCCGCGAGCTGCTCTTGCGCGGGGCCTGCCGCTACACCGATCTCCGTAACGGCCTGCCAGGCATCGCCACCAACCTGCTCGCCGATCGGCTGCGCGAGCTCGAGCAGGCGGGGATCGTCTCTCGCGAGGACGCGCCGCCGCCGGTAGCGACAACGCTCTTCCGCCTCACCCCACGCGGCGAGGAGCTACGGTCCGTGATCGTAGAGCTGGGCGAGTGGGGTGTTCCGTTCATGGTCGAGGGGCCCGGAGACGATGCCTTCTGCAGCCAGTGGCTGACGTTGCCTGCAGAGCTCTTCCTCAGCGATCAGGCGCCCGACGAGCCGCCGATCACGATCGAGGTGCGGGCCGGCAACGAGTCGATCGTGATCGAGACGATCGACGGCGGGATTCGCGCCCACCCAGGCACGGCAGATCAGCCCGACGCGGTGATATCCGGGCCGCCGCACCCCATCCTCGGCCTGCTCTCGGGCCGGCTCGACCTCGCCAGGGCCCGCAAGCGCGGGTTGAAGTACGAGGGAGATCCCGGGGCCCTGCGACGGGTGCAGCCACAGCTAGCCACGGCCGCCTAGAAGGGGGGAGTTCGCTGTGGATGGTTCAGCGCCTTGCTAGATCCGCTGACCGTTTCGCTTGTTCAAGCCAAATCGTGACCGCTACGGACCGCTCAACGATCTGGCCCCGCCGGGGACTCAGCCGCTGTGGGCGTCGAGCCAGGCGAGCAGGTCGTCGATGACCCGCTCGCGGTCGGCGGGGCGCTCGTTGAGGGTCTCGTGGTAGAGGCCCTCGTAGACCTTCAGGGTCTTCTCCTCCGAGCCGGCCAGCTCGTTGACCATGCGACTGGCGTCCACCGGGACGAGACGGTCATCGCCTCCGTGGAACCCGAGCAGGGGCAGGGTGAGGTTGCCCATGCGCTGCTCGAAGGTCTCGATCGCCGCCGCCATCTCGGCGATCGTCCGCGCCGGCAGCTTGCCCTGGTGGACGAGCGGGTCGGTGCGGTAGGCCTCGACCTCGTCCGGATCGTGGGAGATGAGCTCGGCGTCCACCGCGAACACGCCCACCCCCGGGGCGAGCGCCGAGAGCAGCCGGCCCGCGAGGCGGGTCGCAGCCGAGGCTGATTCGAGCTTCGCCGCCGGGGCGGAGAGGACGATCGCGTCGAGCCTCGATTGGTCCTCGAGCACGTAGTCGAGCGAGATGCAGCCGCCCATGCTGTGGCCGAGCAGGATCAGCGGCCCCGCCGGCTCGGCCTCGCGGGCCCGGGCGATGAAGGCGTCGAGGTCGGCGGTGGCGTTCGCCATCCGGTCGATCACCGCCCGCTTTCCCTCGGAGTGGCCGTGACCGCGATGGTCGTGGGCGAAGACCGGATAGCCCGCGGGGACGATCCGCTCGACCAGGTGGCGGTAGCGCCCGCCGTGCTCGCCGGCGCCATGGGCGATCACGACGACGGCCTTCACCGGGACCTCGGCGCGCCACGACTGCCAGTAGATCTCGAGGCCGCCCGCCCCGGTGAAGGCTCCCTCGTCGTGGCGGATCCCGGCGCTCATCCGCGCAGCACCCGGCGGCGGCGCAGCACCCGCTCGCATACAGCGAGCAGCTCCCCGACGGCGGCCGCGGCGGCGGGGTCGAGATCCTCGCGCAGCGCGGCGTTCGCGGCGTCGCCGGCCTCGCCGCGCCGCTCGCTCAGGAGCTCGATGTCCTCGCTGTGGCCGGGGTCCTCGACGGCGCCGGGCAGCTCGGCCAGCAGCGCCTCGAGGCCGACCCGCAGCTGCAGCGCCGCCTCGCGGGTGCGGCCCGCGTCGAGGTCGGCCCTGGCGCGCAGCAGCATCGTCTCGCAGACGTCGATCCCCTCCCGGCCCCCGAGCACCGCGGCGACCCGCTCCTGCGGGCGCAGGTCATCGGCGCGGCGGCGCTTCGGCATTCCCCCGTGGACGTCGATCTGGCGGGCCGCGGCGAACTTCCCCGCGGCGACCTGGTCGCCACTGCCCCAGCCGATCCGCACCGCGGCGGCGCGGTGAGCGCTGAGCGGCGGCTCGTAGGGGTCAGCGGAGGCGACGGCGTGGGCGTGGAGCGCCCGGTTGAGCAGCCCCAGCCCCTCCTCGATCAATGCGTCGGCGGTTTCGGCGACCTCGGTCGCCTCCCCGAGCCAGCGCTCCGCGTCGGTCTCCTCGGCGAAGGGCTCGAAGCCGCGGATCGCGGTCGCCCGGGTCAGCGGCAGGGGTTCCGGTCCCGAGCCGGGATCGACCGCCCGCGGCCGCATCCGGCGCCGGCGAGGTGGGGGAGGGGCGCCCTCGGTGGCGATCACCAGCACCCGCTCCTCCGGGTCGGAATCCCCCTCGGCCGGGCGCCGCGAGAGGTAGCGGCCGTCGGGCAGGCCGATCGTGCCCGGGTAGTCGAACTGCACGAATCCGAAGAACGGGGACAGGGGCGGGATTCTGGCGGCTAGTCGCCGCTCCCGCTGTTCTGCCGCTTGCCGCCGGACCCGTGGCCGGCGTGCCCCCCCTTCTTCGGCTTGCCCGAATTCTGCGAGCCGCGGTGCCGGAGTGCGTACCCCGACGGTGTCGCCGGGACCGTCGGGTTCTGGATCTGGCCGAGCCGCTTGATCAAGCGGTTCCATTGGTCCGGCGTTAGAAGTGAGCCGCCGCCGGCACCGCTGAGGTCGGAGAGGAAGGCCTCCATCCTCCGCCCCCAGGGGGTGACGTCGCCCTCGTGGTAGACCGCATGACTCAGCGGCGTGCCGGCGGAATCGGCGAAGCCGATCTCGATCGAGCTGCCGGGCAAGAAGGTGGCGATCTGCTGGCCCGCGGCCACGGTCTGGCCCGCGTGGACGGTCGCGGTGACCCCCTCGTTGACGAAGATGAACTGCCCCGCGCGCGGCCCGTCGAGGAGCTGGTAGAGAACGCCGCCACCGACCGGCCAGCCAGGCGCCCCCGTCTTGATCACCCGGGCTCGGCCGATCGCCAGGATCGGGCCGACGCCGGTGAAGTCGACGCCTTGGTCGACTCGGCCCTGGACCGCGTTGAGGAACGGGTACTGATAGGTCGAGGTGCTGCCGGCGGCCTCCGGCATGTAGCCGACATGGACATGGTCGTAGTGGTCCGCGAGGGCAAAGCTCTGGGGTCCGGGCAGGTCCTCGAGCGAGATGATCTGGTGCGGTGCCATCGTTCCCTGCAACTGCAGCAGGGCCCTGATCAGGGCGTCGGAAAGCGTGCCAGGCCCCTGGTGGCCGGTTACGGGAACGCCGTTGATGACGGCGATGTCCATCGCGTCGCCGGTGGTGTGCTCGGAGACGTTGCCCGACGACGTGAGGAAGCTGTGGCCGCACTTGAGCGAGGTGATGCTCAGGCGGAAGCCCTTCTCGACCAGGTACTCCATCGCGGCCAGGATGCGGCGGTCGATCTGGCCGGTGGCGATGTCGTTGCGCCCGCAGGAATAGATCGAGAGCCGCGGGTCGTTGAGGACGCGGCGCTGGAGTGCGCTCTTGGACAGAAGCAGGACCCCGCCGACGCCGAGGCTGGACTTGAGCCGGTTCTTGCCATTGGATCCGTAGATCGCTGTCGCCTCGAGCAGCTTCCAGCCGTCTAGGATCGGCTTCGGATCGATCTGGGGCGCGTTCTTGCCCGCCGGTCGGATCCCGAATTTGACGTGGGGGCTGCCGCCGGAGCTGCCGATCCTGCCGAGGACGGTGCCGCCGATCACCGATGAGCCCACCTTCAGCGGCCGCAGCGTCGAGGACTTGCTGTTGTAGGCGTAGACGTCGTTGTAGTAGTTGCTGAAGGTCGAGTAGGCGAGGGTGCCGGAGACGTTGGCGCCGTGCGCGGTGACCTTCTTGACCGCGGGGCGGGAGGGCAGCGCGTAGGCGCGCTGGCGGGCCGTGCTGTCCTTGCCGCCGGTGTCGGTGGCCCCGGGGGCGGCGCCCGCGGGGATCTTGACGCTCGGCTTGATCACCTTGGGCGGGTGCTTGCCCCCAGACTCCTGGCCCCGCTCGCCGGTCGCTCCGGTCGAGCCGGTGGCCCCTGTTGATCCGCCGGCTCCCGTCTGCCCGGAGGCGCGGGTGGCGCCGGTCGGTCCGGCGATGCCGTTCACACCCGTCGCGCCGGTCGGCCCCCCTCCTGCCGCGGTCCCGGTGGTCGGCGCGCCGGCTGGGCCGGTCTGGCCCGTGCCGGAGGTTCCAGGTGCCGGCGCCCCAGAACCGTCTCCCTGGGTGCTCTTGGCTGAACCCTCATTCTCTGATTGAGAGTGTGGAAGGGTGTTGAGAGCGTTGTCGGAGGCCGTGGTGTTGGTCGCCGGGGCGCTCGGCTTCTTGTCCGCAGGAGGCGTGATCAGCTTGAAGTCCTTGGCCGTCAGCGGTCTCGGCTTGGGCACCGGGTAGTCGCTGACGATCTCCCCCAACTGGCCGTACGTGTAGCGGTTTCCATAGGCGTCCTGGAGGACGATGTAGCGGCCCAGCGCGGGCGATGAGCCGATCGCCTTGATCACGCCGTCGTTGACGGCGACCACCGGGGCCCCCTGCTTCGAGTAGATGTCGATGCCGGTGCGCCCCGGCGAGGATCCGACGACCTGTGCGGCGTTGTGGGCCTGGGCGCTGCGGCTGGGCCGCGCATTGCGCTTGGCGGCAGCGGTCGAGATCGCGTCCACGTAGCGGGCCTTGGCCGCGACGGGGAAGTGAGCTCCCTCGGTGAGTCCGGTCAGCGAGCTGACGAGGCTGTCGGGAAGCTGGGTGTAGGCCCGCGCGTAAAGCAGCACCTCCTGCGCGTACCAGTCGGCGTGGTTGTAGGCGAGGATCGCGTTGTAGATGTCGGTCTCGCCACCGGCGGCCTTGAGGTAGCGAGCCGCGGCGCAGATCGCGTCCACCGGGTTGTAGGGATCCTTGAGGCCGTCGCCGTTGGCGTCGACCCCGTAGGTGGCCCAGGTCGAGGGGATGAACTGCATCCAGCCCTCGGCGCCGGCGCTGGAGACGTTGAGGTTGGTGCCGAAGGCCGTCTCGATCTTGTTGATCGATGCCAGCACCTGCCAGGGGATGTCGTACTGGGTCCCGCAGGCCTGGTAGATCGGCAGAAGGAAGGGCGGGATCTCGAACGACTCGATGACGAAGTTTGGGACCCCGAGGGGGGAGGGGCCGATCGGGGCGAAGGAGGTCGAGGGGGTGCCGGGCGCCGCGGCGGCTCCGGAGCTGGCGCCCCCCGATGGGGTGGGCGCGGTCTGCTCGCTGTTGGACCCGATCCCCGGCGCCCCGGATCCGCCGTTTTCGGGGGGCGCGTTGATTGCCCCGGAGAGCGGAGGGGCCGCCTGCACGCCGCCTCCCCCAATCGGCGTCCCCGGAACGACCACCGGAGGCGTCGGGCTCGCCGGCGTGGTCGGTTCCCCCGAGCCGGTCCCGGCGGTGCCGGAGCTCGCGGTCGACGCGGCTCCGGCCATGCTCCCCCCGGCGACCACCGCCATCAGGATGGCGAGGGCGACGGTCAGTGCGAGCTTATGTCTCATCTGACGGCGACTGATCTCCTGCAACCCAGGGAAGGCGTGGTGAAGGGCGCCGCGCCGCGCGCGCTCTCCCCACGCACAGCCACGGCAACGCTATTTGTTCCGCTCTCCCATTGCAAGGGCCGCACCCGTGCCTGAAAACTACCCTTCGCGGGCGGACGGCCCGCCCCGCGCAGGCGGGGGTTAACGCGCCCACAACCTTGCCGGCAGCGGTGTACGCTGACCCGGTGGACAGCGAGGAAGAATACGAGGACGGCGGCCGGGAGGCGGAGGAGGACAGCATCCGCGCCCGCGGCGAGCAGGCGGTCGGCGACCTCGCCCAGGCACTGCTCGACAACCCGATGTTGAGCGGCGCCCTCTCCGCCGCCTTCGGCGCCCGCGAGCGGGCGATCGAGGCCCAGCATGCGGCGATGGGAGCGCTGAATCTGTCATCTGCGGAAGAGGTCGAGAGGCTGGAGCGCCGGTTGCGCTCGCTCTCGCACCGGCTGGAGGCGGTCGAGGAGCAGATCGACGACGTCGCCCGCGACATCGCCGCGATCCGCCGCCGGCTCGACAGCGAAGTCAGCGTCAGCACCGAGGACTAAGCCTCGACCTCAGGGTGAGAGTGCGGCGACGGCGACCCGTCCCGCGCGCTTCGCGGAATCCTCGAGCAGCTCGTCGCCGATCCGCTCGCCGGCGGCGTCCTCCGAGACGACCAGCAGCGCCCCGACCTCGACCCCGAGGTCCGGCGCGACCGAGAACAGCGCCGCGGTCTGCATGTCGGCGACCCTCGCTCCTGCCGCCTCGATCCGCTCCGGGGCGGGGAGCACGTCGAAGCTCGCCGCCACGGCGGTCTCGACGCCCTCGCCGGCGGCGATCACGGCGTCGGTCAGCTGGCCGGAGAGCGAGGCGCCCTGCTTGCCATGGGAGCGGCTGACCCCGTCCTCGGCCAGCGCCTCGGTGACGATCAGAAGCGCTCCAAGGTCCAGGCCCGGATCGGCGGAGACGCAGGTCCCGACCCGCACCGCCCGCTTCAGGCCGAGCTCGGCGAGGTCGCGGAGGACGAGCGCCGCGCTCGGCCCTCCCGTCCCGGTCGACTGGACGGTCAGCTCGCGACCGTCCTCCCTCACCCCCCAGTAGCCCCAGAGGCCGCGGGCGTGGTTGCTCATCTTCGGACGGGTTGTCAGCTCCTGGGCCAGCATCATCGCCCGCGCCGGGTCGCCGGTGAGGACCGCGTCGGAAGCGATCGGGGCGCTGGGTCGGAGCCTGGCTGGCACGCTCGCCCGAGGTTATTCGGACTTGGGCCTATCCCGGCAGGAGATCGCACGCCCGGATGAACGCCTGGGCACATCGCGGTACGGCACCTGGCCGGCCCCCACATGGCCCCACCATGCGAGGGCCGTCCAGGCACCGTTCCGCTCGGCCCAGGCGTCCCCCGGGCGCACGCCCCCCACCGGGATAGGCCCTAAGCTCTGAGGCCGTGGACGGCTCGGGCAAGAGCGGCGGCGGCGAGGCCTCGAAGGGGGTCTCGGACAGCCTGCGCGAGGCGATCGATCGCACCTTCGCGGCCACCACCGAGGCGGGGGAGCGCGCCCAGGACCTGCTCGACGAGGTGACCCGGCGCGGGCGCGACGCCCGCCAGTCCGTCTCCCAGCGGGGCCAGGACGCGCGCGAGGCGATCAGCCAGCGCGGCCAGGATGCCCAGGAGGCTTCCTCCGGCGCCGCGGCCAGGCTGGTCGAGGCGATCGAGGGGATGCGGGTGGCGACCCGCGACGAGCTGCGGCTGCTGGAGAAGCAGCTGGCCGAGCTCTCGGCGCGGGTCGACGCGCTCGAGGCTGATTCGAAGGCGGGCTAGGCATGGCTGCCGGTGGCAGCCGAGTGGTGATCATCGGAGCCGCCAGCCACTGGGGCTCGGAGCTGGCGCGATCGCTGGAGCGCGACCCCGGGGTCTCGTATTTGGCCGGGGTCGACACCAAGCCGCCGGCCGCCGACCTGGAGCGGACCGAGTTCATCGAGGCCGACATCCGCAACCCGGTGATCTCGCGGATCCTCCCGGGGCTCGAGCCGGAGGTCGTCGTCCACTGCGGGATCGTCTGGTACCCCGAGGAGGACAAGCCGGCGCGGGCGCTTCACGACATCAACGTGATCGGCTCCCTGCAGCTGCTCGCCGCCTGCGAGAAGGCGCCCGGGCTGCGGGCGATCGTCGCCCGCGGCTCGGCGGCGATCTACGGCTGCGAGGCCTCGGCGCCCTCCTTCTTCACCGAGGAGATGGCGCGCCGCTATCCGCTGAAGACCCGCTTCCAGCGCGACATCGGTGAGCTCGAGGGCTACTTCGACAACTTCGCCCGCCGCCACCCGGGGGTGACCTGCACGATGCTCCGCTTCCAGCCGGAGATCGGGCCGGGGCTGGAGCAGCCGCTGAACCGCTACCTCTCGCTGCCGGTTGTCCCGACCCAGCTCGGCTTCGACCCGCAGCTGCAGCTGATCCACGCCGAGGACGCCACCGGGGCGCTGGCCGCCGCGACCCGCAAACCGGTCCGCGGCCCGGTCAACGTCGCCCCCGACGGGACGATCTCGCTGAACCGGATCCTCCGGCTCGCCGGCCGCCCGACCCTGCCCGTGCCCCACCAGCTCGCCGGCCTGGTGCTCGGCCGGCTGGGCCGCAGCCTCGGCGCCGCCGACCTCTACTACGACGGAATCAGGCTGCTGCGCTACGGCCGCGGCTGCGACAACACCCGGCTGAAGCGGGAGGTCGGATTCCAGCCCGCATACGACGCCGAGGGGGCGGTCGCCGACTTCGTCGCCAAGAGCGCCGCCGGCCGCCGTCTCTTCCCGTCGCCGCACCCCGGCGCGATCGCCCAGCGGGCGGGCCGCTTCGGGGGTGCGTCTGCGGGGCGCAGCCCGGCGGGGCCGCGATGAACGCCACCCGTGAGGCCGCATCGGGGATCGCCGGCGCCGCCGAGTTCATCAACCGGATGCGCTCGGGGCTCGACGACGGCCTCGACCCGATGGGGGCGGCCGAGGAGGCCGCCGGCGCCCTGCCGAGCCGGCTGCGCGAGCCCTTCGCGCGGATGGCGCGGCGGCTCGGCGGGGACTACCACGAGGACGAGTGGGGGTTCGACGAGGAGTTCGCCGAGGCCGCCTACCCGCTGTTCGAGTTCCTCTACGACGTCTGGTGGCGGGTCGAGGTCGCCGGGGTCACCAACGTCCCCTCCCACGGCCGCGGGCTGATCGTCTCCAACCACTCCGGCTCGGTCTTCCCCTTCGACGCGACGATGATCGGCACGGCGATCATGAAGGAGCACCCGCTGCCCCGCTGGACCCGGCCGCTGGTCCTGAACTGGGCCTTCGAGCTGCCCTTCCTCAGCTTCTTCATGCGCAAGGTCGGCGGCGTCCCGGCCAGCCCCTTCAACGCGATCCGCCTGCTCGAGCAGGACAAGCTGGTGATGGTCTTCCCCGAGGGGGTGAAGGGGACGGGCAAGCCCTTCTCGGAGCGCTACCGGCTGCAGCGCTTCGGCCGCGGCGGCTTCGCCGAGGTGGCGCTGCGCACCGGGGCGCCGATCATCCCGGTGGCGGTGGTCGGGGCGGAGGAGATCTACCCGAAGATCGCCGAGTCGGCGGCGCTGGCGAAGATCGCCGGGGCGCCGTTCGTGCCGATCACCCCTACCTTCCCCTGGCTCGGGCCGCTCGGCCTGATCCCGCTGCCCTCGCGCTGGCGGATCGAGTTCTGCGAGCCGATCGACCTCTCCGGGTACGGCCCGGAGGCGGCCGAGGACAAGACCGTGCTCTTCGACCTCTCGGAGTCGATCCGCGAGACGATCCAGGAGCGCCTCTACGAGAACCTGGTGAAGCGGGGGTCGGCGTTCCTCTGAGCAGGCTGGGGATCGCGGTGGCGGTGGCGCTCTCGGTGACCCTCGCCGGGGTGCTGGCCGCTTCCCCGGTCGCGGCGCAGAGGGCGGGCCCGGCGCGGGTCGTCACCCTCGGGCACTCGGTCAAGGGGCGGGCGGTGAAGGCGCTGCGCCTCGGCGATCCCCGCAGCCCACGGAAGGCGCTGGTGGTCGGCTCGATCCACGGTGATGAGACAGCCGGGCTGAAGGTGGTGCGCGAGCTGCGCCGGCGCTACGCGAAGATCCGCGGGCTCGATCTCTGGACGATCTACACGGTCAACCCCGACGGGGTCGCTCGGGGCACCCGGCCAAACGCCCACGGGGTCGACCTCAACCGCAACTTCTCCTTCCGCTGGCACGGCGGGGTGCCGCGCTCCAGCGGCTACTACCCGGGGCCGCGGCCCTTCTCCGAGCCCGAGTCGCGGCTGGTGCGGCGACTCGTCGTTCGCCTGCGCCCGCGGATCTCGATCTGGTACCACCAGCCCTGGGGGCAGGTGCTGGCGCCCTGCCGCCCCGGCGATGCCCACCTGGAGCGGCGCTACTCGGAGATCAGCCGGGTGCCGCTCCGCCGCTGCCGCGGCGAGCACCTGCCGGGGACCGCGGTGAAGTGGGAGGAGCACCGCATCCCCGGAAGCGACGCCTTCGTGGTCGAGCTCCCGGCCGGCCGCCTCAGCCACGCCGCCGCGAGGCGAAACGCCCGCGCGGCGATCGCCACGATCCGCCTCGCCCGCTGACCCCGTCGGCCGACGTGGGACCTTTGAAGCGCCATATAGGCATCTGAAAGGTCCCACCCCGGTCGCGGACACAGGCACGGGTTCGACACCGGGGAGAAATGGCCGGGCGCGATTTGCGCCAGCTGTCTAAACACAGCGCGCAGGCACGCACCTACCTTGAGCGCATAGGCAACCGCGACCGCCGGGGCGGGTCTCCGGCGGGCTAGGAGGATGCAATGAAGAGGAAGTACCTGGCGGTATTGCCGCTCGGGGCTCTTGCGGTGCTGTTGCTCGTCCCCAGCTCTGCCCTCGCAGACTCGACCGACCTGGTCAAGGCGATCAACGGCAAGCTCGATCCCTCGATCGGGACCAACACGATGTGGGTGATCGTCGCCGGTGCCCTGGTGATGTTCATGCAGGCCGGCTTCGCATTTCTGGAGATCGGCTTCTCGCGCGGCAAGAACGCGGGAACGGTCATCGCCAAGATCCTCACCAACTTCTCGATCGCGGCGCTCGGCTGGTGGGCGATCGGGTTCGCCTTCGCCTTCGGCGGCCCGCTGGGCGGCGTGATCGGGCACGACGGCGGATTCTTCTTCTCAAACCTCGGTCCCTGGACGCAGATCCAGGACGGCGCCCAGGTCTTTCATCCGAGCTTCCCGGTGATGGACCTCTCCAACGCGACGATCGAGTCGAAGTGGTTCTTCCAGTTCGTCTTCTGCGCCGTCTCGTTGGCGATCGTCTGGGGGACGACGCTGGAGCGGATCAAGTTCGGCGTCTACATCATCTACGCGATCGTCTTCTCGACGATCATCTACCCGATCGGGGCCCACTGGGTCTTCGGTGGGGGCTTCCTACAGGTCGGTGACTGGCTCGGCACCGGGATCACCGGGATGCAGGACTTCGCCGGCTCGACCGCGGTTCACCTGATCGGCGCGACAGGGGCGCTGGCGGCGCTGCTGCTGCTCGGCCCGAGGAAGGGGAAGTACGGGCCCGACGGCAAGCCGCGGGCGATCCCCGGCCACAACATGCCGCTGTTCGGCCTCGGGGTGCTGATCCTCTGGCTCGGCTGGTTCGGGTTCAATCCGGGCTCGACCCTGAACGTCTCGGACGGCCGCTTCGCCGAGATCCTCTTCATCACCAACCTCGCCGCAGCCGCCGGTGTGCTGGCCGCAGTCGCGACCGCCTATGCGAAGACCAAGGCGATCGACATCGGCATGGCCGGCAACGGCGCGATCGCGGCGCTGGTCGCGATCACCGCTCCCTCGGGCTACGTCGAGATTTGGGCTGCACCGATCATCGGCGCGGTCGCCGGGGTGATCGTCGTGCTCGGCGTCTACTGGGTCGACAAGTACATCGACGACCCGGTCGGGGCGCTCTCGGCGCACGGCATGGCCGGGATCTGGGGGACGATCTCCTGCGGGATCTTCACCGCGCCGAGGCTGGCCCAGTACAACGGCTTCGGCGATCCCCACGGAGGCCTCTGGTACTCGGGCTCCTTCGCCCAGCTCGTCGCCCAGGTGAGCGGCTTCCTGATCGCGTTCACGTTCGTCTTCTGCCTCAGCTTTGCGACTTTCTGGCTGATCAAGAAGACCTACGGGCTGCGGGTCAGCGAGGCCGAGGAGGACGCCGGCCTGGACATCTCCGAGCACGGGATGTACGGATACCCGGAGCAGTTCATCCCGCAGCCGGAGTACCCGGGCGGCCCGCCGCACGTCAGTGCCCCGGTTCCGGGGGCCGGCGCCCCGGCGACGGCGACGACGATGGCGGCCGACAACCCTACGCAGGCCTAAGGAGGAGCGATCACGATGAAGAAGATCGAGGCGTTCATCCGCCACGAGGCATTCGAGCCGATCAGGACCGAGTTGCTCGACAAGGGGTTTCCCTCTCTGTCGATCCTCGAGGCCAAGGGCTCGGGTCGCCAGAAGGGGATAGTCGAGCACTACCGCGGTTCGACGCTCACGGTCAACGTGCGGCCGAAGCTGAAGATCGAGGTGGTGGTCGACGACAAGGACAAGGGCCTGGTCGTCGAGACGATCCTCAAGCACGCGCGGACCGGGGACGTCGGCGACGGCAAGATCTTCGTCATCCCGGTGGAGGAGGCGATCCGCATCCGCACCGGCGAGGGCGGAGAGGAGGTGCTCCAGGCCCACGAGGAGGAGGAGATCCCCGCCTAGGCGGGGACGCCATCTTCCGGACTCACGAGCGGGGCGGGCCGGCGGCGATCGTGCCGTGGCCCGCCCCGCTCGCGCCTGCGGGTCTAGACTGGCGGCGGGATGGCTACCGCTGTGCTCAAGCGTGCGGCCCGCGCCAAGAGCCCCGATCCGGGCTTTCGCTCCGGCGGGGAGCTGCGCGAGGTACTCGACGCCCTGCTAGGCGAGATCGACGACGACCCGGTCTTCGGGCCGCGGCTCGCCTCAGCCGACCTTCCCCACCGCATCGTCCACCCCGACCTCGACGTCGTCCTCAATGTCGCCGAGGCGCCCGAGCGCAGCGGGCACATGCTCCGCTGGAGCTTCTCGGACGAGGTCGCCTGGACGCCGGCGCTGACCCTGGAGATGGACTCCGCGGTCGCCAACCGCTACCTCCAGGGGCGGGTCAACTTCGCGATCGCCGTGGCCCGGGGGGAGATCCGCGTCTCCTGCACCGAGGCGGCGGCGCCGCTTGCCTTCCTCCCGGTGAGCGCCGGGCTGATCGCCCGCTACCGGGCGATCGTCGAGGCCGACTATCCGCATCTGCTGATCGACTGAGCCCGGAGCCGGCCGCGGGCCGCGCGGCGCCGAGTGTTAAGTGGTCCGCGGCCGCCTTGACAGCGGCAGGCCCCGACGTATGCTCAGCCCACAACCAAGGCAGAAGGCCGCAGTGGGCCTTCTCCGGGTCTCCCGGCGACTGGGGCCCGGCGGAGCCCGCAAGGTGCCGGAGCGGGTGCCGTAGGCCGACGTCGCGGGCCGCTAGCCCGCAAGCGACGGGGCCCGCGCGACCCCGTCGCTTCACGTTCGGAGCGGCCGCCGATCCGGGCGCTGTCGCAGTCTCGATCCGGGTATAGCCTCGGCGACGCGATGGCGCCCGAGAAAGAGATCACCCTCGCCGAGGCCTCGCGGCGCTCCGGCGTCTCCGCCAGCACCCTGAAGCGCTGGGCCGCCCAGAAGGTGCTCCCGGTGCGACGCGGGCGCTGGACACCGACCGCGGCGGCGCAGGCCCGGGTGGTGGCGCGGATGCGCGAGCGCGGCTACTCGCTGGACTCGCTGAAGGAGGCCGGACGCGAGGGCAGGCTCGCCTTCGGCTTCTCCGAGGACCTCTTCCAGCGCCCCGAGAAGACGATGACGGTGGAGGAGGTCGCAGCCGAGGTCGGGATCGAGCCGGAGCTGATCGAGCGGCTGCTGGCCCTGCTGGGGACGCCGGCCGAGGCCGAGCACCTGCTCGGGCCCGACGACGTCGAGGCGATGCGCCACTGCGCCAGCGTGCTGCTGGCCGGCTTCCCCCTGGTCGCCTTCCTGCAGCTGGTCCGGGTCTACGCGCAGTCGCTTCGCAAGATCGCCGATTCCGAGGTTCGTCTCTTCCATATATATGTGCACGAGCCGCTGATCCGCGACGGGGTGGCCGAGCTGGAGATGGCGGAGGAGATGGAGGGCCTCGCCGCCGACATCCTGCCGCTGGCCGAGCCCCTGTTCGCCTACATGCACAACCGCTACCTGCGCTACTTCATCGAGCAGGACGTGGTCGGTCACATGGAGAGCGGCCTCGGCAGCGAGGCCAGCGAGCTCGGCAGGGTGCCGACCACCCTCTGCTTCATCGACCTCACCGGCTTCACCCGCTACACGCAGGAGGAGGGCGACGAGGAGGCCCTTGACCTGATCGAGCGCTTCGTCGACACGATCGAGGCCTCGCTGCCCGAGAAGGCGACGATAGTGAAGACGATCGGCGACGAGGTGATGGTCGTCTCCCCCGACCCGGCCAACCTGACCGAGTGGGCGGTGGGCCTGCTCTCGCTGTTCACCGAGCGCCCCCAGCCACGGGTCGGGATCCACTTCGGGGAGGCGGTCTTCCGCGAGGGTGACTACTTCGGCAGTGAGGTCAACCTCACCCACCGGGTCGTCACCAGGGCGCTCGGCGGCGAGGTGCTGGCGACCGACCGCGTGGTCGAATCGATCGAGGACTCCCCCTACCTCGAGGCGGAGCCGATCGGGGCGGTCGAGCTGAAGGGGTTCCCGGAGCCGACCCACCTGTTCGTGGTCCGCAGCCGCCGCTGAATGAATCACTGATCTAACTCAGATGCGGGACCACCTCTTCGCCGACGAACCGGACTTGCTCGCCGAGGTCCGGGAGTCCCTCGATCCTGATTCCCGCCCAGGCGTCGAGAGTGAAGGGGTCGGCGAAGGAGACGAGCGCATGGGTCATTCCCGAGCGGGCGTAGGTCCCGTTCAGCCACTCGATCCACTCGGCCGGTGAGCCCGCAAGCGTGAGGCGGTCGGAGATCTCCGGCGGAGTCCTCTCCAGGGCAAGCCGGACATCCCCCGCTTCGAACGCCTCGCTTATCCCCGCCACCGCTTCGGGCTCGATCCCGTGGCGGCGCAGAAGGGCCGGCGGCATCGAGGGAATGTAGAAGGATGCGAGCACCCTGGCGGCGCGCCGCGCCACCTCGGGATCCGGCGCGATCGCCCCCAGCAGCGAGTCGCCGAGGTCGAATCCCGCCAGGTCGCGAGCGGCGATCTCCGCGCCCTCACGGGCGCTTGCCACGGCGTAACCGAGCGCCTCATCGGAGTAGGCGCACGCCGTGTGAAGGCCGTCGCAGATCTCACCTGCCAGGCGCATCGAGCGAGGACCGCCCATCGCACCGATCTTCAGGGGCAGGTGCTCCTGGACCGGGCGGGCCGCGGTCGTCAGGCCGCTGTAGGAATAGAAGTCTCCGGAGAAGCTGCTCTCTCCCGTGTCGAGCAGCTCCCGCATCACCGAGTGGGCTTCACGCAGGCGGGCGATCGGCCGCGTCCACCTCCACTCGATCCCGTACTGCTCGAGCATCGCGACGTTCCCGATCCCGAAGATGACCTCGGCGCGGCCACCGCTCAGCTCATCGAGGGTCGCCGCCTGCTGGGCGAGAAAGGTTGGCTCTCGCAGATAGAGCGGGGACACGCAAGGCCCGAACCTGATCCGCTCGGTTCGGGCGGCGGCTGCACCAAACAGCGACCACGGTTCCTTGTGGTAGATCTCGTCGGCGCTGTAGCAGGCGTGATATCCGAGTCGGTCGGCCTCGGCGATCGCCTCGAGCAGCTCCGCGACCGGCTGCTCCGGAAGCATCTGGAAGCTGACCAGCATCGGCGTCGAGCCTAACCTGGCGACGCTCGCACTGCATCAGCCAATCGGATCGCGCCTACGCTTCTCCTATGGCCGAGGAGGCGCTCGAGAGGCTGGCCCGCGAGGTCCGCGAGAGCGGGCTGATCCCGCCCGGCTCGAGCGGCGTGGCGATGCTCTCCGGCGGGCCCGACTCGGCCTGCCTCGCCGCGGGCCTGGCGGGGGCCGGGGGGGAGGGAAACGTCACCGGGCTCCACCTCAACTACGGCCTGCGCGAGGGCTCCGACGGCGACGAGCAGACCTGCCGGGCGCTCTGCGAACGGCTCGGGATCGAGCTGCTGGTCGAGCGATCCCGTCTGCCCGAGGGCAACCTCCAAGCGGCCGCCCGCGAGGCGCGCTACGCCTCCGCCGAGCGGCTGCGAGCGGAGCGCGGCGCAGCCTGGATCGCCACCGGCCACAGCCGCACCGACCTCGCGGAGACGATGCTCTACCGGCTCGCCTCCTCCCCCGGCGCCCGGGCTCTGCGCGGCCTCCCGGCGCGGCGGGGCAGCCTGGTCCGCCCGCTGCTCGGGCTGAGCCGCGAGCAGCTGCGCGGCCTGGCCGGTGCGGCCCGTCTGCCCTTCGCCGACGATCCCTCCAACGCCGACGCCCGCTTCGCCCGCTCCCGGATCCGCGCCGAGGTGCTGCCGGTGCTGCGGGAGATCAACCCCGCGGCGGAGGAGAACATCGCCGCGACCCGGGCCGAGCTCGCCGAGGACTCCGAGGCGCTCGAGTCGCTTGCCGCCGGCCTGCTCGATCAGGCCGGGGCGGCGCGGGGGGCGACGGCGGTTCCGGCGAGCGCCCTCGAGGACGCCCCGGCGGCGCTTCGGCGGCTGGCGCTGCGCGCCCTGGCCGAGCGGGCCGCCGGGCGCGCGGTCGCTCTCGGGCCCGGGGCGGCGGCGGAGATCTGGCGCCTGGCGAGCCGGCCCGAGGGCGGCGAGCTGGAGCTCGGTGGCGGCCTCAGCGCGGTTTGCGAGGCGGGCTACGTGCGCTTCGCCGTCGACGAGGAGGCCGGGGCCGGGGCCGAGCCGGTAGGGCTGGCGGTGCCGGGTCAGGTCCGCTTCGGCCGCTGGCTGGTGCGGGCCGAGCGGCCTCGCGGCTGGCTCGAGCCGCAGGGCCCGGAGGTGGCGACCCTCGACGCCGCCCTGCTCGGCGACCGGCTCGAGGTGCGCTGCTGGCGCCAGGGCGACCGGATGCGACCGCTGGGCCTGGAGGGCAGCAAGAGCCTCCAGGACCTGTTCACCGACGCCGGCGTGCCGCGCTCGCTGCGCCGCGCCCTGCCGGTGGTCGCGGCCGGCGGGCGGATCGCCTGGATCGCAGGTGTCGCCGTCTCCGAGGAGTTCAAGCTCAGCGAGCGCTCCACCGAGGTGGTCCTGCTGAGCGCCTCCCTCGCCGATCCGGGCTAGCGCGGTTTCTGCTTTTCTCCTTCGCATGCACGATGCGGCGATCGGTGAAACTCTCGTCTCGCACGAGGACCTGACCCGCCGGATCGCCGAGCTGGGCAAGGAGATCAGCGCCGACTACGAGGGCCGCGACCTGCTGATGATCGGGGTCCTGAAGGGGGCGGTGCTGTTCATCGCCGACCTGATGCGCCACCTGACGATCCCCTGCGAGATCGACTTCATTGCGATCTCCAGCTACGGCTCGGAGATCGACTCCTCCGGGGTGGTGCGGATCCTCAAGGACCTCGACGCGCCGATCGACGGCCGCGACGTGCTGATCGTCGAGGACATCATCGACTCCGGGCTCACCCTCCAGTACCTGCTGAGAAACCTGCGGGCCCGAAGCCCGCGCTCGCTCGAGGTCTGCGCACTGCTGACCAAGCCGGAGCGGCGGCGGGTCGATCTGCCGATCCGCTACGTCGGCTTCGAGATCCCCAACCGCTTCGCGATCGGCTACGGGCTCGATCACGGTCAGAAGTACCGCAACCTCGACCACGTTGCTGCCCTGGCGGAGGGTTTCCGCTAGGCGACCGGCGAGCCTGATCCGTGGGGCGCCCGCCTGCGTATCCCAGGCAGGTCCCCTGGTACCCTGATTTCGCGGCGCGGAACGGGCCCAAGCGTGCCCTGCGCCCGGAGATCGAATTTTGAAACGGTTCTTCAAGAGCGCGGCATTCCCGATCCTCCTGGTGGTCGTCCTGGCGTTCGTCGCCCAGAAGCTGATCGCTGGGCCGAGCGACACCCAGAACCCGGTCTACAGCCAGTTCCTGACCCGGGTCGACGACGGGCAGATCTCCGAGGTCACCGTCAACACCAAGGACAACACGCTCAGCGTCAAGCAGCTGAACGGCAAGGAGTACTCGACCGGGTACCCCAACAACACCGAGCAGAGCCTGATCAACGAGCTGCGCCAGAACGACGTCAAGACGACCGTCAAGGGCACCGGCGGCTCGAGCCTGCTCTCGCTGCTCACCTACATTCTGCCGTTCGTCCTCTTCTTCGGCTTCTGGATCTTCCTGATGAACCAGATGCAGGGCGGCGGCTCGCGGGTGATGAACTTCGGCAAGTCGAAGGCGAAGCGGATGTCGGTGGACGCGCCAAAGATCACCTTCCGCGACGTCGCCGGCGTCGACGAGGCCGTGCAGGAGCTCCAGGAGATCAAGGAGTTCCTCGAGAACCCGAAGAAGTTCCAGGCGCTCGGCGCCCGGATTCCCAAGGGCGTCCTGCTCTACGGGCCCCCGGGGACCGGTAAGACCCTGCTCGCCCGCGCCGTCGCCGGCGAGGCGGGCGTCCCCTTCTTCTCGATCTCCGGCTCGGACTTCGTCGAGATGTTCGTCGGCGTGGGCGCCAGCCGGGTCCGCGACCTGTTCGAGCAGGCGAAGCAGAACTCCCCCTGCATCATCTTCATGGACGAAATCGACGCAGTCGGCCGCCACCGTGGCGCCGGCATGGGCGGCGGCCACGACGAGCGCGAGCAGACGCTCAACCAGCTCCTGGTCGAGATGGACGGCTTCGAGATGAAGGACAACATCATCCTGATCGCCGCCACCAACCGGCCCGACATCCTCGACCCGGCCCTGCTGCGGCCGGGCCGCTTCGACCGCCAGGTCGTCGTCGACCGACCCGATCGCAAGGGTCGCAAGCAGATCCTCGAGGTCCACACGCGGGGCAAGCCGCTGGCCCGCGAGATCGACCTCGACGCGCTCGCCGGGCAGACCCCCGGGTTCACCGGCGCCGACCTCGCCAACCTGATCAACGAGGCGGCGCTGCTGACCGCCCGCCAGGGCCGCCGCGAGATCTCGATGCAGGAGCTCGAGGAAGGGATCATGCGGGTGATCGCCGGGCCGGAGAAGAAGACCCGGGTGATGTCCGAGAAGGAGAGGCTGATCACCGCCTACCACGAGCTCGGGCACGCGATCGTCGGCCACATCCTCCCCAACTGCGACCCGGTCCACAAGATCTCGATCGTCAGCCGCGGCCAGGCCCTCGGCTATACGATCAACCTGCCGACGGAAGACAAGTTCCTCACTTCGAGGGCGGAGTTGACCGACACGATGGCGATGACCCTGGGCGGCCGCGCCGCCGAGGAGATCGTCTTCGGCGAGATCACCACCGGCGCCTCAAACGACCTCGAGAAGGTGACCGAGACCGCGAAGCAGATGGTGATGCGCTTCGGCATGTCGGAGCGGCTCGGCCCCCGGGTCTTCGGCCACGACCGCGGCCAGCCCTTCCTCGGCCGCGAGTTCTCCGCCGAGCCGGACTACTCCGACGAGATCGCCCGCGAGATCGACGACGAGATCCGCCGAATCGTCGAGGATGCCCACCAGACCGCCCGGGACCTGCTCACCGAGAAGCGCTCCGAGCTCGACACGATCTCGAAGATCCTCCTGGAGCGCGAGACGATCGACGCCGAGCAGTTCGTCGCCCTGCTCGACGGCAAGCCCGAGTCGGAGCTCTTCCCGGAGGAGGAGCCCTCGAAGCCCGCCGAGCCGGCACCCGAGCCCGAGAAGGCCCAGCGCGAGGGCCCGCGGCCGATCCCGCGCCCGCGCCCCGGCTACGCCGGCGGCACCGCCGACGGCTAGACCCGTCAGCTGAGCTCGGGCGGCAGGGCTTTGGGGCCGTCGGGGTAGAGCTGCGCCAGCTGCTCCTCGGTCATCTCGAGCGTGTTCGCCGACTCCGGCGGGGCGCCGACGACCAGCCAGAGGGCGTCTTCGTCGCCGTCGTTGAAGATCTGGCGGACCGTCTCGTGGGTGACGAGCACCGATGAGAGGGGCTCGAGGGTGAGCAGCTCTCCGTCCACCCGCATCCGGCCCTTGCCCTCGAGCAGCAGGTAGATCTCCTCCTGGGTCGGATGGCGGTGCTTGGTCGACGCCTGCCCGGGGGCGAGGCGCCAGAGGCGCGCGCCGACGTTCTCCGCCTCCAGCTGCTTGGCGAGGTCGGTGTTCTGGACGCGCATCTGGTTCGAGGGGCGCCAGTGGGCGTCCGCACTTCGTAGAACCCGGTGGGCCATTTAGGCAGTCTCGCGGCTCGCAGGTTGCGGGTCGGCGCCCGGTGCGGGCGCGGCGGCCTCCGACTTCGAGGCGAGGAGCGCCAGGTCTGCGGCGGCGACCAGCTCGGAGGCGCTCATCCCCCGGGTCAGCTCGGCGGCGCCGAAGCGGATCGTCAGCGGTTCCCCGTCGGGGCGGATGGCGCCGGTCGCGAGGTGTAACTGCAGGCGCTCGCTGACGCGGGCCGCCCCCTCCGCGCCGGTGCCGGGCAGCAGCAGGGCGAACTCGTCGCCGCCCCAGCGGAAGCAGCGGTCGGGAGCGCGCAGCGCGTCGGAGAGCGAGCGGGCGACGCTGCGCAGGCACTCGTCGCCCTCGACGTGGCCCCAGCGGTCGTTGATCCGCTTGAAGCCCTCGATGTCCGCCATCGCCACGCTCAGCGGCACCCCGGTGCGGCCAGCGCGGGCGATCTCGATCGCAATCGCCTCCTCGAAGGCGCGGCGGTTGCCGATCCCGGTGAGGCCGTCGACCCGGGCCTCTTCGCGGGCCTCGGCGGCTCCGCGCCGCATCCGGTGGCGCTGGGCCCGGACCTGGCTCATCAGGCTGTGGGTGATCCAGGCGATCGTCGACCAGATGAGGAAGTTCGCGAGGGCGACGGCGGCGGCGTCGGAGTTCCAGCCGTCGTAGAGGAAGGGCGCAGCGAGACCCAAGGCGACTGCCGCCATGAAACCGCAAATCTCGCGCGCCGAGTAGATCGATGCGACGTAGGCGACGCTCAGCAGCAGCAGGGTGAAGTAGGGCGAGCCGACGCCGCCGGCGAGCCATTCGATCAGGCTGATCGCGACGATCGTTGAGAAACTCGAGACGTAGAGCCGGTTGAAGGTCCAGGGCAGGCTCGGGGAGCGGTAGGCGAACCAGGCGCCGGCCCCGGCGGCGACCAGGACGGTGGTGACGGCCCAGCCGGCGGCCCCGATCGCCTCATCGGGAGGGCTGAGCGGTAGCAGCAGGATGGCGATCGCTATCCCCATCGCCCACAGCCTCGAGCCGATCCGCAGCGCGGCTGGCAGGTCCTCGGAGGAGTAGGACTCCTTCTTCGAGAGCAGGCGAGTGAGCCTCAGCATGGCGTTCCGGTCTCTATAACCCGGGTGTCGCTCCTTTGATTCGTCGCGGGCCGGCCAACCTTTAGGGGCGCGAAGACCGAAACCCGAGTAATGATGAGCCAATGAGTGGAGAGCGCATCTCCGCCGACGTAGCGATCGTCGGCGCCGGCCTTGCCGGCCTCGCGGCGGCTCGGGCGGTGGCCGCGGCCGGCAAGCGGCCGGTCGTGCTCGAGGCCCGCGACCGGGTGGGCGGGAGGACCCTGAACGAGCCGATCGGAGGGGGCAAGGTGGTCGAGATCGGCGGCCAGTGGGTCGGCCCCGGCCAGCAGCGTGTGCTGGGGCTGATCGAGGAGCTGGGTCTCGAGACCTTCCCGACCTACGGCGAGGGCCGCAACCTGTTCGAGCGCCACGGCCGGATCCGCGGCTACGAGGGGACGATCCCGCGGGTCAGCCCGCTGGCGCTGGCGGAGACGGCCGCCTCGCTTCGGCGGATCAACTCGATGGCCCGGACGATCGACCCCGAGCGCCCCTGGGCGGCGCCGAAGGCCGAGAGCTGGGACTCGCAGACCTTCGCCACCTGGATGGGCAGACGGGTCCGCACCCCGACCGCCCGCGACCTGATGCGGCTGGCGATCTGGGCGGTGTGGGCCGCCGAGCCCGAGGACGTCTCGCTGCTCAGCGTCCTCTTCTACATCCGCTCAGCGGGGTCGTTCGAGGCCCTGGTCGACACGGAGGGCGGGGCGCAGGACTCGAGAGTGGTCGGCGGCTCGCAGGCGATCTCGCTGCGGATGGCGGAGGAGCTGGAGGACTGCGTCGTCCTCGATGCGCCTGTGCGGCGGATCGAGCATGCCCGGGGGATCGTCACGGTAAGCACCGCCGGGGGGGTCGCGGTCGAGGCCTGGCGGGCGATCGTCGCGCTGCCGCCGGTGCTCGCAGGGAGGATCGAATACGACCCGCCGATGCCCGCCGTCCGCGACGGGCTCACCCAGCGGATGGCGATGGGCAGCGTGGTCAAGTGCATGGCCGTCTACCCGGAGCCGTTCTGGCGGGCCCAGGGCTTCTCCGGGCAGGTGACCAGCGCCGACGGCCCCGTCTCGGTGACCTACGACAACTCTCCGCCCGACGGCTCTCCGGGCGTCCTGCTCGCCTTCCTCGAGGGGGCCGCGGCCCGGGCGGCGGCGGATCTGCCGCAGCCGGAGCGCAGGGCGATCGTCCTCGGCTGCCTGGAGCGGTTCTTCGGTCCGCGGGCGGCCGAGCCGGAGCGCTACCTCGACAAGGCCTGGGCGGCGGACCCCTACTCGGCCGGCTGCTACGGCGGCTTCCTGCCGACCGGCGCCTGGCGGGCGAACGGACCGGCGCTGCGCGCCCCGGTCGGCCCGATCCACTGGGCCGGCGCGGAGACGGCGACCGTGTGGAGCGGCTACATGGACGGGGCGATCAGCTCCGGCGAGCGCGCCGCCGCCGAGGCGCTGGCAGCGATGGGGGGCTGAAGGTTGGAGGACCTGGAGGTGGTGCGTCGAGCGATCTCGGCGATGTCCGAGGGCGACATCGAGCGGCTGCTGGAGCACTTCGCCCCCGACGCGGTTGCGGACTGGTCGAATTCCCTGGCGCCGTACCGGGGCGTCTATCGCGGCAAGGACGAGATCGAGCGCGGCTGGCGCGAGAACCTGCTCGCCACCTTCGAGGGGATCAAGATCGAGGCGGACCGGATCGAGCAGCTGTCCCCCGGCGCGATCGTCGTCGGCACCCACCTGCGCGCCCGGGGCCGGGACGGCATAGAGGTCGATGCCCACGGCGGCCAGCTGTGGAGACTGGGGGACGGGATGGTGGTCCGCCTCACGCTGTTCCAGACATTCGAGGACGCGGTCGGCGCGGCGCGAGCTGCGGAGTGATGGACGGCGTGCGCATCATGGGGGTGGTGAACGTCACCCCGGACTCGTTTTCCGACGGAGGCCTCTACCTCGAGCCCGGCCCGGCGATCGACCACGGCCGCGAGCTGGCAGTGCAGGGAGCGGAGATCCTCGACGTCGGCGGCGAGTCGACCCGGCCCGGGGCCGAGGAGGTGGGCGCGGCCGAGGAGCGGAGCCGGACAGAGCCGGTCGTCCTGGGGCTCTCCGAGGCCCTGGCCGCGGAGGAGGTCTCGATCTCGATCGACACCTCGAAGCTGGCGGTCGCCGAGGCGGCGCTCGAGGCCGGGGCGACGATCGTCAACGACGTCACCGCGCTGCGCGCCGATCCCGACATCGGGCCCCTGGTCGCCGAGCGCGGCGCCGGCCTGGTGCTCATGCACATGCTCGGCAACCCGCGCACCATGCAGGTCGACCCGGTCTACGACGACGTCGTCGACGACGTCCGCGCCTTTCTCGCCGAGCGGGCCGAGGCGGCGATCGCCGCCGGCGTCTCCGAGGAGAGGATCTGGCTCGACCCCGGAATCGGCTTCGGCAAGACTCTCGAGCACAACCTCGAGCTGCTGCGGCGACTGGGGGAGATCGCGTCGCTCGGCATGCCGGTCGTCGTCGGCGCCTCGCGCAAGAGCTTCATCGGCAAGATCGACGGCTCCGAGGTGGGGGAGAGGCTCGGCGGGACGATCGCCGCCTCGGTGCTTGCCGCCACCAACGGCGCCGAGGTGCTCCGCGTCCACGACGTCGATCAGATGGCGCAGGCGCTGCGGGTTGCGGCGGCTATCGCCGGCCCGCCGCCTCCCCCGCTGCTTGCGTAGGGTCCGGGAATGGACAGCCCCGAGGGAACCGAGTCGAGGGTCGAGGTCGAGCTCCGCGGCCTCTCGATCTACACCCACCACGGCGTGACGGAGGCCGAGCGGGAGATCGGCCAGCGGCTCGAGTTCGACCTCTCCTTCGACGTTCCCGACTGCGACGCCGTGCTCACCGATCGGCTCGAGGACACGGTCGACTACGCGGAGGCATGCGACATCGTCGCCCTGGCGGCGACCGAGCGCAGCTACCGGACCCTGGAGCGGCTCTGCCAGGTGGTCGGCGAGCGGCTGATCGAGAGCTTCGGCTGCGAATCGGTGCGGGTGCGGGCCGCGAAGCCGGAGCCGCCGATCCCGCTGGCCATCACCGAGGTCGCGGTCGAAGTGACACACGAGCGCGCCGACGACGAGGATGAGGTCGACGAGGACGACGGGTCGGGATAGCCGGCTCGGCTATCTCGGCCTCGGCTCCAACGTTGGCGACAGCGCCGGACACCTGCGGGCCGCGATCCGGCTGCTCGGCGAGAGCGATGTCGAGGTCGAGGCGGTCTCTTCCATCTACGTGACCGAGCCGGTCGGGGAGGTGCTCGAGCAGCCGGACTTCCTCAACGCGGCAGCGAGGGTGCGCACCGCTCTGGAGCCGCTGGCGCTGCTCGAGCTCTGCAAGCGGATCGAGGCCGAGCGGGGACGGGAGCTCGGCGGCCCCCGCCACGGGCCGCGACCGCTCGACATCGATCTGCTGCTGCTCGGCGACCTCGAGCTCGAGCACGAGCGGCTCCGCCTACCCCATCCCGAGGTGACCAGTCGCCGCTTCGTCCTCGCGCCGCTGCTCGAGCTGGACCCCGAGCTCGCCCTCCCCGACGGCACCCGCCTCGCGGACGCCTGGGATGCCCTGCCGCCCGGCCAGCGGGTGGAGCGCGGCGGCGCGCTCTAGGCGGGCACCCGCAGCGGCTCGAGCCAGGCCGCCGGGAGAATCGGCGGAGCCTCGCCCGGGTAATCGGGGGCGACCCGCATCGCCAGCTTGCCCGCGGGGCGGTCCTCGACCATCGGGCGGAGGTCTTCGAGGGTCATCGCCAGACGCACGCTCGGGGCGATCTGGAAGTCGGCGGCGTAGAGCTCGGGGCTGTCGAGCACACCGGCGGCGATCCACTCGTCTATCCGGTCGAGCAGCCCCGGCAGCGCCTCGAGGTCGCGGCGGACGTTCTCGTCCCCGGCCTCGTTGAAGCGGGCCGAGAGGGCGACTATCGGCGCCGCCGTCCGCACCGCGAGGCCGATCGGCACCCCGATCTTCGCCCCCTCCGAGTAGCTGCGCAGGGGAGCCGAGTCCTTGCGCAGGCACCACCAGAGGATCTGGCGGATCGGGTGCTGGAGCTCCTCGTCGCCGAAGCGCTCCGCTTCCTCGACAGCCTTCCGTTGCTCCGGGTCGGAAGGGAAGAGCGGCGGCTCGGGCTTGAGGCGCTCGAGCTCGCGGGCGATCGCGCGAGACCCCTGAACCCGGCGCCCGTCGACGGTCAGCGCCGGGACGGTCACAGCGTCGAAGCGCAGCGCCTTGAGCGCGCCCTTCGAGATCACCGGCAGCAGGTCGGTGCGGGTATAGGGAATGCCCTTGTGCTCGAGCATCAGCCGCGCGGCCATCCCGGGATGTGAGCCGGGGATCGTGTAGAGGCGGACCTTCACCGGCGCTAGGCGCTCGCTGAGCGGCGGCGCTCGCTGACCGTGTAGGAGCCGAGGTCGACGAGGAAGGCGAGGATGACGATGAACCACTCGAAGCCGACGACGCCGTCGGAGGAGCTCCACATCACCGCGTAGGCCAGCGTCGTCCAGGGCAGCAGGAAGAAGCCGATGAAGGGGACGAACCAGCTCTCGAAGGCGCGGCTCAGCAGGTCGCTGAAGATCCACAGGCCGAACAGGGCCAGCCGTGGGGAGAGCAGTGCGAAGAGGACGATCAGACAGCCGATCCGCCAACGCTAACCGATAATGGCGGCGATGCTGCTCGCGATCGACGTCGGGAACACGCAGACGCACATCGGCGCCTTCGACGGCGACGAGCTGCTCGAGCACTGGCGCTTCGCCACCGACGGCGAGGACACTGCCGATCAGCTCGCCGTCCGTGTGGCGAGCATGCTGGCACTTGACGGCAAGGAGCTGGCCGAGGTCGATGCCTCGATCGTCTGCTCGGTGGTGCCGCGGCTCAACCCCGAGTACCAGCGGATGAGCGAGCGCTACCTGGGATCGGCGGCGACAATGGTCGGGCCCGGGGTGAAGACCGGGATGGCGGTCCGCCTCGACAACCCGCACGAGCTCGGCGCCGACCGGCTCGTCAACGCGGTCGCCGCCTACGAGAAGCTGGGTGGCCCCTGCGCGGTGGTCGACTTCGGCACGGCGATCACCTTCGACGCGGTCTCCGAATCGGGCGAGTACCTGGGCGGCGTGATCGGCCCCGGCGTGCAGATCTCGATCGAGGCGCTGACCGAGCGTGCCGCCCGCCTGCCGAAGGTGGACCTGGCCGAGCCGAGCGGGGTGATCGGGCGAACCACCCAGGCCAGCCTGCAGGCCGGGATGATCTACGGCTTCGCGGGGGCGATCGACGCGATCGCCCGCCGTCTCGAGGCGGAGATGGGCGAGGATGTCTCCTTCCTCGCCACCGGGGGGATGGCCGATGTGATCGTGCCCTTCTGCGAGACGGTGAGCGAGGTCGACGACCTGCTCACCCTGACCGGCTTGCGCATCATCCATGAGCTCAACAAATAGCCAGGCGCGTTTGACGGAGCCGTTCTCGATCGGCGGGGTCCGGCTCGCCAACCGGGTCCTGCTGGCGCCGCTGGCCGGTATCGGCAACTGGTTCGTGCGGCTTCAGGCGCGCCGCCACGGTGCCGGGCTGGCCGTCTCGGAGATGGTCTCGAGCTTCGGGCTGCACTACCGCAACGAGCGCACCCTGCGGGAGCTGATGCGAATCCATCCCGAGGAGCACCCGGTGTCGGTGCAGCTCTTCGGCCAGGACCCCGAGGTGATGCGCTCCGGGGCGGGGATCGCGGCTTCCTGTGGCGCCGACCTGATCGACATCAACATGGGCTGCCCGGTGCGGAAGGTCTGCCGGACCGGGGCAGGCGCGGCCCTCCTCTCCGATCACGCGCTGGCCCTGGCGCTGGTCCGCGGCGCCGCCGAAGGAAGCGGGCTGCCGGTCACGGTGAAGCTGCGCTCCGGACTGCGGCCGGGGGATCGCTCCGGATTCGAGCTCGCGCAGCGGCTCGCCGCGGAGGGCGGAGTCGCGGCGATCGGCTTCCACCCGCGCAGTGCCAAGGCCGGGCACCGTGGCGCGCCCGACTACGAGCTTGCCCGGGAGCTCGCCGAGCGGGTTGAGGTCCCGGTGATCATCTCCGGCGGCCTGAGCAGCGCCGAAGCGGCGCGCGAGGCCTACCGGCGCTCCGGGGCCGATGCGGTGATGATCGCCCGTGGCGCTCTCGGGAATCCCTGGGTATTCGAGGAGCTGACCGGGCGGCGCACCGCTGAGCCGACCGCGGCTGAGGTCACCGAGGAGCTGCTCTGGGTGATCGACGGCGCCGAGCTGCACCTCGGCGCCGAGCGGGCCGCGCGCTACCTGCGCAAGTTCTATCCCCACTACATGGACCGCCTCGATGCGCCGCGCGAGGTCGCCGACGAGATGCAGCGCAGCGCCGGGATCGACCGGGCCCGGGAGCTGGTCCGCGAGCTCGGCCGCGGGCGCCGGGCGGAGGTCGCGGGGGTGGCCAGGTGAGCCTCACCGATCGGGTCGAGGCGTGGGCGGCCAAGGGGCAGCGGGAGACCTTCCGCGAGCACGGGATCCACGTCACCAGCCGGGCCGGGGACGGCCCCCTGCTGCTCTTCCTGCACGGCTTCCCGAGCAGCTCGTACGACTGGCGCGAGGTGCTGGAGATCGAGTCCGGGCGGGCTGCGCTCGCCTTCGACTTCCTCGGCTTCGGCCTCTCCGACAAGCCGCGGGACCACACCTACGGTCTCGCCTGGCAGGCCGACCTGACCGAGGAGCT
Source organism: uncultured Actinomycetes bacterium (assembly GCA_963720735.1). Lineage (GTDB taxonomy): Bacteria > Actinomycetota > Thermoleophilia > Solirubrobacterales > 70-9 > JBBRHQ01. The sequence goes on along the minus strand of CAVRGL010000007.1, from coordinate 92,795 downwards.
GGTGGCGCGCCACGGGGATGGCCGACCGGTATTCATCTGCGCCCACGACATGGGGACCTCGGTCGCCACCGAGCTGTTCGCCCGCAACATCGCCGGCGAGCTCGGCTTCGAGGCGATCGGGGCGCTGCTCTTCAACGGCTCGATGATCCTCGAGCTGTCCAGCCCGACCCTGGGCCAGCGGGTGCTTCGCAGCCGCTTCGGCCCGGTCGCGTCCCGGCTCACCTCGGAGCGATTCTTCAAGGCGCAGTTCGGCTCGATCTTCTCCCCCGAGCATCCCCTCACCGACGCCGAGGAGGCCGATCAGTGGTCGCTGATCACCCACAACGACGGCCACCACCTCGGGCACCGCCTGGTCCGCTACATGGACGAGCGCGAGATCTACGCGGAGCGCTGGCACGGAGCGATCCGCGACTGGGAGCGGCCGCTGCTCTTCGCCTGGGGGATGCTCGACCCGGTGGCGACCCCGGACGTGCTCGGCGGCCTACGCGAGCTTCGCCCCGGCGTCGAGGTGACCGAGTTCGCCGACCTCGGGCACTACCCGCAGCTCGAGGACCCCGCCCGGCTGAGCGCCGCCATGGTGGAGGCGATCGCCGCCTCAGACGGTTCCTGAGCGGCCGGGCGGCCTCGCTATACTGCCGCGCTCGGTGCCCGGTGCAGCGGCCGAGAAATCCCTGCACAGGGCGCTCTGTTTGTGGGGGCCGGGGGCCCCTGTTTCCTGACCTGATCCAAAGCTAAGGAAAGAGCAATGACTCGCCAATCCGTGATCACGCCCGAGGGGCTCGAAAAGCTGAAGGAAGAGATCGAGACCCTCTCGACCACGAAGCGCCTCGAGGTGGCCGAGAGGATCAAGGAAGCGCGCGAGTTCGGCGACATAGCCGAGAACGCCGAGTACGACGACGCCAAGAACGAGCAGGCGCTGCTCGAGGCGCGGATCGCCCAGCTCGAGGAGCGGCTGCGCCGCGCCACGGTGATCGACGAGAAGGGCCTCGGCACCGACGAGGTCAAGTTCGGCTCGATCGTCCACGTCAAGGACCAGAAGTCGGGCAGCTCGCAGAAGTTCCAGATCGTCGGCTCGACCGAGGCCGACCCGGCCGAGCACAGGCTCTCCAACGAATCGCCGATCGGCAAGGCGCTGATCGGCCACAAGCGCAACGACGTGGTCACCGTCGACGTCCCGCGCGGCCCGAAGAAGAAGCTGAAGATCACCAAGATCGAGGCCGCCTAGGTGTAGTTGCCAGCAACGTTGTTCCCGGTCAACTCCCGTAGCCGGGCAATCGGCGGTCGGTGACCGAGGGCGCCGTGTCTTCGCCGGTAGTTGTAGCGCTCGAGCCAGCCAGAGAGGGCGGCCGCCCTCTCTGGCGATGAGCTGTAAACGGCCGCGTAGGCCCACTCACGGAGCATCGTGCGGATGAAGCGCTCCGCCTTGCCGTTTGTTTGGGGGCGGTAGGGGCGGGTGCGGATGTGGCGGATTCCGAGCTGGCGGCAGGCGGTCGCATGGGCGGCCGAAACGTAAGCAGGGCCGTTGTCGGTCATCAGCCGCTCGATCCTGATCCCGTGTGAGCGGTAGAAGGTCAAGGCCCGCCGCAGGAAGCCGATCGCGGTCTCGGTCTTCTCGTCGGGCAGCACCTCCACGTAGGCGAGGCGGGTGGCGTCGTCGACGCAGACGTGGACGCGTTCCCAGCCAATCCGGCGACGCTTCGCGCCTTCGGCGTCGGTTCTCGTCGTCGTTCGCCGCACCTTTCGACCAGTGATCCTGTGCCCGGCGCCATGGGGACCGATCCGCCCCAGTTGCTTGACGTCGATGTGGATCAGCTCCCCCGGGCGGGAGCGCTCATAGTGGCGGATGGTCTCCTCGGGCTCCAGGCGGCTCAGCCTGCCGAGGCCGATCCTCCCCAGCACCGCCGAGACAGTTGAAGTCGCCATCTCCAACAGTTCGGCGATCTCGGGCCCGGTCATCCGCAGCCGCCGCAGGGCGGCAATCGCCTCGACGCGGTCATCGGGTGTGCGGTGCGGGATTCGCCTCGGTGCCGAGCTCCGATCGGCCAACCCAGCCTCGCCCTCGTCACGGTAGCGGCGCACCCACTTGCCGGCGGTCCGCACGCTCACTCCGGCGGCCTCGGCCGCCTCCGCGAGCGTGCGGCCCTCTTCCAGCACCCTCCTCACCATCAGCGCCCTGCCCTTCGGGCCGAGGGGCGCGTTAGCGTGCAGCTTCATCCGGTGTCCTCCTTGGATCTGGGTGGCTTCGACACCCCCAGCCTCCAAGGAGGTCCGGATGAACAACGTGCTTAGGAACTACACCTAGGCAGGCTGCTTGCGGCGGCCGCGCCGCCGTGGTCCAATTCCGTGGGTGTCGTCGAAGGCCGAGGACAGCGAGCTGGCCGATGCCGAGCGGCGCGGTGACCCCTATCTGGTCTACCGCGACTCGGACGGGCGCCAGCGGGTCCTCTCGCTGCCGGACGCCTGGTCGGGGGTGACGATCGGGCGCAGCCTCTCGGCCGACGTCGTCCTCTCCTGGGACGAGGATGTCTCCCGGATCCACACCGAGCTGCGGCGCATGGGGACCGAGTGGGTGCTGGTCGACGAGGGGCTCTCGCGCAACGGCAGCTTCGTCAATGGCGAGCGGGTCGAGGGCAGGCGCCTGCTCGACGACGGGGACGAGCTGCGCTTCGGCCAAACCCTGCTGCGCTACCGGGCCCCGTTCCAGGTGTCCGAGCGCACCCGGGCGGCGACCACACCCGATCTCGGGGGTGGATAGGCTCGGCTCGCGATGAGCGAGCCGAACGGACCCGAGCCCGCTGAGCAGGTCCCCGGCGACCTCCTCGACGAGCGCCGGCGGAAGCTGGAGCGCCTTCGCGAGGCCGGGATCGAGCCGTTCCCGCACGAGTTCGCCGACCGCGAGGAGATCGGCGAGGTCCGCGCCGCCCACCAGGGCCTCGCTCCGGGGGTCGAGACCGAGTCGCTCCACCGGGTCGCGGGCCGCCTGATCGCCCGTCGCGGCCACGGCAAGGCGGCCTTCCTCGACCTGCGCGACGCCAGCGGTCAGATCCAGCTGCACGCGCGGGAGGACCTGCTCGGTCGGGAGGCCTTCGAGCTGCTCGTCCACCTCGACCTCGGCGACATAATCGGGGTCGAGGGGGAGGCCTTCGCGACCCGGCGCGGGGAGCTCTCGCTGGCGGTGAGCCGCTGGCGCCTGCTGGCGAAGAGCCTGCGCCCGCTCGCCAGACAAATTCCACGGGCTGGAGGACACCGAGACCCGCTACCGCCGGCGCGAGCTCGACCTGATCGCCAACGAGGAGACCAGGCGGCTGTTCGGGCTGCGGGCCGACACGGTGCGCGAGGTGAGGCGATGGCTCGACGAGCACGGCTTCGTCGAGGTCGAGACCCCGGTGCTGCAGCCGCTCTACGGCGGCGCCCTGGCGCGCCCCTTCACCACCCACCACAACGCGCTCGACCGCGATCTCTACCTGCGGATCGCCACCGAGCTCTACCTGAAACGCTGCGTGGTCGGCGGCATCGACAAGGTCTACGAGCTCGGCCGCGACTTCCGCAACGAGGGCATCTCCCCCAAGCACAACCCCGAGTTCACGATGCTCGAGTGGTACGAGGCCTACGCCGACTACGTGAAGACGGCGCACGACCTCGAGCTGCTGGTCGCCGAGGTCGCCGAGCGGATCCTCGGGACGACCGTGATCGAGCGCGACGGTGCGAGGATCGACCTGGCGCCGCCCTGGAGGCGCGAGCCTCTGCGCGACGCGATCATCGAGCGGACCGGGATCGACATCGCCGATCACCCCACCCGCGAGGCGCTGGCCGAGGCGATGGGAACCGAGGCCGACCCCGAGGAGGGCTGGGGCAAGCTGGTCGACGGCCTGCTCTCCAAGCGGGTCGAGCCCGAGCTGATCGAGCCGACCTTCATCACCGACTACCCGGTCGAGCTCTCCCCGTTCGCCAAGGCGCACCGCACCGAGGAGGGGTTGGTCGAGCGCTGGGAGGCCTTCGTCGGCGGGATGGAGATCGCCAACTCGTTCAGCGAGCTCAACGACCCCGACGAGCAGCGCCGCCGCTTCGAGATGCAGGCCGAGGAGATCCGCCGCGGCGACGAGGAGGCCCAGCCCTTCGACGAGGCCTTCATCGAGGCGCTCGAGCAGGGCATGCCGCCGACCGGCGGCGTCGGCCTCGGGATCGACCGCCTGGTGATGGTTCTCACCGGGGCCCGCAGCCTGCGCGAGGTGCTGCTCTTCCCGGCGATGCGGAGCTGAGCGGCCCGTGCTGCCCCATGACGACCGCGGCAGCGGCCCCGCCGTGGTGCTGCTTCATGCGGGAATCGCCGACCGGACCATGTGGGCCGAGCACCTCGGCCCGCTGGCCGAGGCCGGCCACCGGGCGATCGCCGTCGACCTGCCGGGCTTCGGAGAGGCGCCGCCCCGGCCCGACCAGCCTGAGTGGGAAGCGGTGCTGGAGACGATGGAGGAGCTCTCGGTGGAGAGGGCGGCGCTGGCCGGCAACTCCTTCGGCGGAGCGGTGGCGATGCGGGCCGCCGTGCTGGCGCCGGAGCGGGTGGTGTCGCTGGCCTTGACCTCGGCGCCGCCGCCCGTCCTGGAGCCGTCGGCGCAGCTGGCGGCCGCCTGGGAGGCCGAGCAGGCAGCCCTGGAGCGGGGCGACATCGAGGGCGCGGTCGAGGCGGTCCTCGATGCCTGGCTGCTGCCAGACGCACCCGAGGAGCTGCGCCGGCGGGTCGGGCGAATGCAGCGGCGGGCCCTCGAGCTGCAGGCGGGGGCCGCGGCTGCGGAGCCGCCCGATCCGTTGGAGGAGCGGCCGGAGATGCTCGAGGCGCTCGAGGTGCCCACCCTGGTCGCGGCCGGCGAGCACGATCTCGGCGACTTCCGCTCCGGGGCCGAAGCGGTGGCCGCGGCGATCCCCGGCTCGCGCCTCGAGTTGATCGAGGGCGCCGGCCACCTGGCCCCGCTGGAGCAGCCGGACGCCTTCCGCGCCCTCCTCCTCCACTTCCTGGGTGCCCATTGATCCGATCGGCGTGCCGTCGCGCAAGGTGCATATGGCGGGCATCCACGAACGGAGGACCATGTGATCCCCAACATCGGACCAATGGAGCTGGTGATAGTCGGAATCGTCGCCCTGATCGTCTTCGGGCCAAAGCGCGTTCCCGAGCTGGGGCGATCGCTCGGAAACGGGATCCGCGAGTTCAAGGGTTCGATCGGCGGCGACGCCGACGGCGACGAGCAGCGCGGCTGAGCGAGCCGGCTCAGTCGTCGGGCAGCTCGGGAGCGCCGGGGCCGAAGTAGGCGAGCGAGCCGTAGATCCGCAGCAGCTGCCTGAGGCTGGCCCTGAAGCCGCGAGCCGGGGCGATCAGTGCCAGGCTGCGCCGATAGCAGTAGGTCGGGTCGGGCACCTGGTAGTCGAGGGCGATCTGCCCGAGCAGGCGCCTGCCGTGGGCGCGCGAGGCGATCTCCAGGGTCTGGCGAAAGTAGTTGGGCCCGAGGCCGCGGACTCCGCGGATCCTGCTCTTGGCGACGATCCTGGTGGGGCCGCGGGCGATCGCCCGCCGGGTCGCCTTCAGGTAGCGCCGCACCGAGGCCCCGACGCTCGGGGCCGGGGTGCAGAGGATGCTGCTGAAGCCGAGGTCGAGGGTCTCGTCGTCGTTGCCGATCACCGTGATCCCGTTCTTGCCGTAGGCGGCATGCCAGCTCCGGGGACCGGTCCACGACCAGAAGTGGCCGCGGTGGACGACGTTGGCGCTCGCCTGCGCCGTGGGAGCGCCATCGGCGGCGGCCGGCCCGGCGAGCGCCGCGGTGCCAATGACTATCGCCAGGACGACCGGTACCCGCTTCATCGCCTCGGCCCGAAGATCGCGCTCTGCACGACCCGCAGCAGACTCAGCGAGCGGCCGTTGCCGTTGGCCGGCGCGGAGCGGACCTGCTGGCGCTCCCCGCAGACATTGCTGAGCGGGTCGACTGCGAACAGGTCGAGGACCATCTCGCCCTTGATCTGCTGGCCGTTGCGGCGGCGACCCTGGAAGCGGGAGACCTGACGGAAGTAGCCGTTGCGGACCTGCCTCGTCGCCGTGACGTTGGTGAAGCGGGCGTTCGGGACGGGGAAGGAGTGGAAGTCGAAGTTCTGAGTGCGGGCCTGCAGGTAGCTGCCGCGGATGAAGGAGAAGAAGCCGTTGACGCTGGCATAGAACGGCGGATAGGAGCAGGGGGTGCCGCTGGCCCCGTAGTGCAGGTAGAGGGTGCCGGTCGGGGAGCCGATGTAGATGTCGTTGGCCCCGAAGGACGCCTCCCATCCCCGCGGCGCGTACCAGGTCCAGTAGCGGTTCTCGTGGCGCTTGAAGTTCCCCGGCGGGGTGGCGGCGCCCGCTCCCGCGGCGAGCACTGCAGCGGCGAGGATGGCGGCGGCGGACGAGACGATCCCCCTGCACATGGCAAAGAAACTGGTGCGGCCGGCCGTTCCTTTCAAGCCCGGGCACCGCGATCCGGCGCTCGCCGGGTCGTTTCGGGGCCGATTGCCAGGCACGTTCCACGGCTATACTGGCCCCTCGGGCGTTCCCCACAACAGACCGGAGGTCAGATCCATCGGCCGACTTCAGCCGAATAGCTTGGATAGACCGCCGGCGCTGTGCCGTCCGTCCGAATCCCCACGCACCTTCCGACCCAATCGTTAAGAACTCAGCCACCAACCAGCGATACAAAACCCGGAAAGACTTGTTCAGCTAAGAGGGAACCTTGTTCGAGAGATTCACAGAGCGAGCGCGACAGGTGGTCGTCCTGGCCCAGGAGGAGGCGCGCACGCTCAAGCACAACTACATCGGCACCGAGCACATCCTGCTCGGGCTGCTGCGCGAGGAGGAGGGCCTCGCCGCCCGCGTGCTCGAGTCCCTCGACATCACGGTCGAGCGGGTCCGCGCCCAGGTGGTGCGGATCGTCGGCTCCGGTGAGGAGGTCACCTCCGGCCAGATCCCGTTCACGCCGCGGGCCAAGAAGGTGCTCGAGCTGGCGCTGCGCGAAGCGCTCTCGCTGGGCCACAACTACATCGGCACCGAGCACATCCTGCTCGGCCTTGTGCGCGAGAACGAGGGGGTCGCGGCGCGCATCCTGCTCGATTTCGACGCCGACTCGGACAAGATCCGCAACGAGGTGATCCGGATGCTCTCCGGCCCCGGCGGGCGGCGCCAGGGACAGGGTGGCGGCGGCGGTGGAGCGGGCGGCGAGGGCAAGAAGTCCTCGAAGCTGCTCGACCAGTTCGGCCGCAACCTGACCAAGCTCGCCGAGGAGGGCAAGCTCGATCCGGTGATCGGCCGCGAGACCGAGATCGAGCGGATCATGCAGATCCTCTCCCGCCGCCAGAAGAACAACCCGGTCCTGCTGGGCGAGCCCGGGGTCGGCAAGACCGCCGTGGTCGAGGGCCTGGCGGCGCGGATCATCAAGGGCGAGGTCCCCGAGCTGCTCAAGAACAAGCAGATCTACACGCTCGACCTGGCGGCCCTGGTCGCGGGCTCGAAGTACCGCGGCGAGTTCGAGGAGCGGCTGAAGAAGGTGATGAAGGAGATCACCCAGCGCGGCGACATCGTCCTGTTCATCGACGAGCTGCACAACCTGGTCGGCGCCGGCGCCGCCGAGGGCGCGATCGACGCGGCCTCGATCCTGAAGCCGGCCCTGGCCCGCGGCGAGCTGCAGACGATCGGCGCCACCACCCTCGACGAGTACCGCAAGTACCTGGAGCGCGACTCCGCGCTGGAGCGCCGCTTCCAGCAGATCAAGGTCGACCAGCCGAGCCCCGAGGAGACGGTGAAGATCCTCGAGGGTCTGCGCGAGCGCTACGAGCAGCACCACCGGGTGGCGATCACCGACGATGCCCTGGCGGCCGCGGCCGAGCTCGCCGACCGCTACATCTCCGACCGCTTCCTGCCCGACAAGGCGATCGACCTGATCGACGAGGCCTCCTCGCGGATGCGGATCAAGTCGATGACCGCCCCGCCGGTCTACCGCGACCTCGAGGAGGAGATCGAGACGACGCGGCGTGACAAGGAGGCCGCGATCGAGGCCCAGGAGTTCGAGAAGGCGGCGAACCTGCGCGACACCGAGCGCCAGCTGACCACCCGCAAGCGCCAGCTCGAGGACGAGTGGGCCGAGGGCGAGAACGGCGAGCGCCCCCAGGTGGGCGAGGAGGAGATCGCCGAGATCGTCGGCATGTGGACCGGGATCCCGGTGTTCAAGCTGACCGAGGCCGAGACCAAGAAGCTGATCCGGATGGAGGACGAGCTGCACAAACGGGTGATCGGCCAGAAGGTCGCGATCACCGCCGTCTCCAAGGCGATCCGCCGCTCCCGGGCCGGGATCAAGGACCCGAAACGTCCCTCGGGCTCGTTCATCTTCCTCGGCCCCTCCGGGGTCGGCAAGACCGAGCTCGCCCGAACCCTGGCCGAGTTCCTCTTCGGCGACGAGGAGGCGATGGTCCGGATCGACATGTCCGAGTACATGGAGAAGCACGCGGTCAGCCGTCTGGTCGGCTCGCCGCCGGGCTACATCGGCTACGACGAGGGCGGCCAGCTGACCGAGGCGGTGCGCCGCAAGCCCTACTCGGTGCTGCTGCTCGACGAGATCGAGAAGGCGCATCCCGACGTCTTCAACATCCTCCTGCAGATCCTCGAGGACGGCCGGCTCACCGACGCCCAGGGCCGCACCGTGGATTTCCGCAACGCGATCGTGATCATGACCTCGAACATCGGCGCCTCGGAGATCGCCAAGAACACCTCGATCGGCTTCACCGTCGCCGACGAGACGGGGATGTCCTACGACGACATGAAGAACCGGATCATGAGCGACCTGAAGAAGGTCTTCCGGCCAGAGTTCCTCAACCGGATCGACGAGGTGATCGTCTTCCACAAGCTCTCCAAGGACGAGGTCAAGGAGATCGTCGACCTGATGATCGGCCGCGTCCAGGTGCAGGTCGCCGAGCACGAGCTGCAACTCGAGCTGACCGAGGACGCCAAGGACCTGCTGGTCGAGAAGGGCTGGGACCCCTCGATGGGCGCCCGCCCCCTGCGCCGGGCGATCCAGCGCTACATCGAGGACCCGCTCGCCGACGAGGTGCTGAAGCAGGGCGACATGGTGCCGGGCTCGACCGTGATGGTCGACCGCGACACCGAGGGCGACGACGAGGACCGCCCGCTCACCCTGTCGATCGTCAAGCCGCGCAAGCCGCGCAAGAAGGCCGAGCCGAAGGCGAAGCCGGAGCCTGAGACGGTGGGCGTCGGCGCCGGCAAGAAGTCGGGCGGTGGCGAGGGCGGAAAGCCCAGCGCTCCGTCGGGTGACGGCGGCAACGCCGCCGACTCGGCCGACTAAGCCACCTCTCCGCTTCACACCGGGGCCGGCTCGGCCCCCGCTGATCCGCTCGCGGCCCTTCCGCGTAAGGGAACTCCGAAAGCGTCAAGAGGCTTCCCGGCCATCGCCGGCGGCGGTTCCCGGGACGCCACGGAGAAGGGATCAGAGATGGAAAGCTTGAACCGGCGGAAGCTGCTCGCTTCGGCAGGGCTCGCGACCGGCACCGCGGCGCTCGCCGCCGCCCCCTCTGTCGCCGCGGCGGCCCTCGAGGGGCCCGAGGTGACCGACCCCTCCGGGGAGATCCCGGACGAGGTCGTGATCGCCTACGTCCGCGACGAGAAGCGCGGCGAAGTGACTGTCTCCTCCGGCATGGGCGAGACCACTTTCCGCGACCCGGTCCTGGTCAAGCGGCTGATGAAGGCCGCCCGCCGGAACGTCTGAGCCGCTCGGCCAGTCCCGAGCGAAACCACCTGACACCTCAAGGAGAGACGAATGTCATCGCATCGCGAAGCGCCGGAGATCAGCAAGGACCCGGTCGCCGACAACACCGACACCTACGCGTTCGTGAGCCCGGACAAGCCGGACACGGTCACGATCATCACCAACTACGTGCCGCTCGAGGATCCGCCCGGGGGGCCGAACTTCTTCGAGTTCGGCGACGACGTCCTCTACTCGATCTACATCGACAACGACGGCGACGGCCTGCCGGACATCGAGTACCGGTTCCGCTTCAGGACCAAGCTGAGGAACCCCGACACCTTCCTCTACAACACGGGGCAGATCACCAGCATCAACAGCCCCAACTGGAACCGGCGCCAGTTCTACGAGGTGAGCCGCGTCAACCACCCGGACCGGCACCGCAACGGGAAGGGCCGGCGGCCGAAGCAGCACGTGCTGGGGCGCAACCTGGCCTCGCCGCCGTGCAACATCGGCCCGCGCTCGACCCCGGACTACCAGGCCAAGCTCGCCGACCCGGCGGTGCACAAGCTGCAGTCCGGAGAGCGGGTGTTCGCGGGTCAGCGGAACGAGGGTTTCTTCGTCGACCTCGGGTCGATCTTCGACCTCGGCGACCTCCGCCCGCTGCAGAACCTGCACCTGATCGCGACCTCGCCGGCGATGGCGGTGGACGCGACGGCGACGCTGAACGTGCACACGATCGCCCTCCAGGTCCCGATCAAGCGCCTCACCCGCGACGGATCGGTTCCCTCGAACCCGATGACGGCGAAGTCGGTGCTCGGCATCTGGGGCGCCGCCAGCCGCCGCAAGACCCGAGTGATCGACAAGCGCAACGACAAGGTCGCCGAGTCGGGCCCGTGGGTCCAGGTCTCGAGGCTCGGCAACCCGCTGTTCAACGAGGTCGTCGTGCCGATGGGCCAGAAGGACCGCTGGAACGCCCTACATCCGGCTGCCGACAAAGAGTTCCTCAAGTACGTCGAGCACCCCGAGCTGGGCAAGCTGCTGCCGGTGCTGTATCCGGGGGTCTTCCCGAAGCTCGCGGCGCTGAAGGCAAAGCGGGCCGACCTGGTCGCGATCCTCCTCACGGGGTTGCCCAAGGGGATCATCCCGGGGTTCCAGAACAACACCGGCAAGGTGCTGGCCGACATGCTGCGGCTCAACGTGGCGATCGCGCCGACCACCTCGAGCCCCAACTCGCTCGGCATCCTCGGCGGTGACCTGGCGGGGTTCCCGAACGGCCGGCGTGTGTTCGACGACATCGTCAACGTCGAGCTGCGGGCGATCGCCGGGCTCACCTACCCGCTGGTCGCTCCGAGCTACACCCCGGACGCGGCCGCCTCGGCCGTGACCCAGGGTGTGACGCCCGGGCCCGACCGCTACCAGGACACCTTCCCGTACCTGGGCACGCCCCACGACGGGTTCAGCACCGGGACCTGACGATGGCTCACACCCACGCCACGGCGCACGAGGACTATGCCGCCAGGGCGCATCCCGAGAACGTCGTCCTCGACATCGGCGAGGACTTCGGGGCGCTGATCATCCACTCCCACGCCGGGATGCACGGCAGGGAGATCGAGATCAGCCCGGAGGGTGAGGACTCGAATCGCAGCCACAAGGAGGTGCTCGAGCGCCGGATCGCCGGGCGGCCGGCCTTCACCGCGGTCTTCGACCGGATTCCGGAGGGGCGCTACACGCTGTGGGTCGATGACGTCGCCCGAACGCGGCAGGTCCGGATCGGCGGCGGTCAGCTCAGCGAGCTCGATTGGTCGACCTCGCTGGGGGGAGAGGCCTGATGGATTTCCAGGTCCTCTTCGCCCCGGTCGAGCACGTCGACGCCTGGCTGGAGGGCCTGTTCGCGGGCAGCTCCTTCCTGGTCGCGATGCTGATCGCCCTGGCGCTCGGGCTCCGCCATGCGACCGACCCCGACCATCTCGTCGCGGTGACCTCGCTGGTCGCCGCCGACAGGGGAGACGTCCGCGGCGCGGCGCGGCTGGGAGCGTGGTGGGGCACGGGGCACGCGGCGGCGCTGCTGGCGCTCGGGGTACCGCTGATCATGCTCAAGTCCTCGCTGCCCGCCTGGGTGGAGCGGGGCGCGGAGACGGCGGTCGGCGTGGTGATCCTTGCGCTTGCGCTGCGCATCGTCCTCAAGTGGGCGCGAGGCGACTACCGCTCCGGGTTGCACCACCATCATTCCGCCGCGGTCCCCGCCCACCGCCATCTCTACCGGCGCTCCCGGCCCGAGCATCCCCATCGCCGCGCCCGGACCCCTGGGCAGGCGCTGGGGATCGGCCTGCTCCACGGACTCGCGGGCACCGGGGCTGTCGTCGTCCTGCTGATCGCGGCGCTGCCGACGAAGATCGAGGCGGCGGCCGCCCTGGGTGTCTTCGCGCCGATGTCGGTGCTCTCGATGACGATCTGCACAACCGCGTTCGCCTGGCTGCTGACCCGGCGACTGCTCGACCCTCTCTTCCGCAGGGTGCTGATACCCGCGTTCGGGCTCTTCGGGGTCCTGTTCGGCGCCTGGTACGTGGGCATCAGCTGAGCGCCGACGCACCCGCCACCTCGCATCGCTAGCGTTGATCGGGATGCGCGATCCCGGCACAACCGCGATCGGCACCTGGAGCGGCGGGCGCTTCATGCACTTCGGGGTCGAGGTCGACGAGGCTCGGCTGGTCGATCTGCTGCGCCCGGGTGGCGGGATCGACACCGTGCTCACCGCCGACGTCTACGGCCAAGGGGCGGCCGACTCGCTGCTGGGGCGGGCGCTGGCCGGGCTCGACCGGGGCAGCTACTGCCTGGCGGGCGCCGTCGGGCACGACTTCTACGAGGGCGAGCGGGACGGCCCGCGGGGCTTTCCCCGCTTCACCGATCCGCGCCTCCGCGGCCCCGAGGCCTACGCCGGCTACCTGCGGGCGGCGACCGAGCGCAGCCTCGCGCGGCTCGGCGCGGATCGCTTCGACCTGCTGATGCTGCACAACCCAGACCGCACCGGGTATGAGAGCGAGGCCGTCTGGGACGGGATGGAGGCCTTGCGCGAGGCCGGCCTGACGAAGCTGATCGGGGTCGCCCCCGGGCCGGCCAACGGCTTCACCCTCGACCTGATCTCCTGCCTGGAGCGCTTCGGCGAGCGGATCGACTGGGCGATGATCATCCTCAACCCGCTGGAGCCGTGGCCGGGCGAGCTCTGCCTCGACGCAGCTGCGCAGGCCGGGGTCGAGGTGATCACCCGCGTGGTCGACTACGGCGGGCTCTTCTGGGGCGACCTGCGGGCCGGCATGGAGCTGGGGCGGGGCGATCACCGCTCCTTTCGCCCCGAGGGCTGGATCGAGGCGGGCCTGGAGAAGCTGGAACGGATGATGCCGCTCGCGGAGCGAGCCGGGCTGACCCCGATCCAGCTCGCCTGCCAGTGGAACCTCGCCCACCCGGCGGTCTCCTGCGTGGTGCCGACCCTGATCCAGGAGGGAGGTGAGGGGGCGCGGCCGATCGAGGAGAAGCGGGCCGAGCTGGCGGCGCTACCGGCGGATCAGCGCCTCGGCGCCGATCAGGTCGCCGAGATCCGCGAGATCGGCGACAACGCGGGCTGCATGACGCTTAAGGGGGCGAGCCCGGAGCACCATGGGGAGGAGCTCGCCGACCGCTGGGGCCTCAGCGACGAGCTTGCCGAGGCGGGACGACGCTGGGGGATCGACCCCGGCGCCGACCTCACAACCGCCGCCGCCTGAGCGAGCGCTCAGCGCCTGCGCCGGTCGCCGAGGAAGCGCCCGACGAGGAGCCTGTCTCCGCTCGGCCCCGCCGCTCCGCCGGCTATCACCGCCCTGCCCTTCGAGTCGATCGCGAGCCCGGCGGCGCCATCGGTGCCGGGTACCGCGCTGGCGACCCGCTGGCCCTTGTTGCCGAAGCTGCGGTCGAGCCTCCCGGCGGACGTCAGGCGCAGCAGCCAGGTGTTGTGACCGTGCAGCCCCGCGATCAGGATCTTCCCGTCGCGGAGCGTGGCGATCGCGAGGCCGGAGTCGTCGACCGCGCTCGGGTCGAGTCGGAGGATGCCCCCGGAGGCGAAGCTGTGGTCGAGATTCCCGTCGGCCTTCAGCCGGGCCGCGAACAACTCCTGGCCGCGGCCGCTGCCCGCCGACGCGTCGCCGGCCAGCAGGATCTTCCCGCCCTTGGCCAGGGCCATGTCGTAGACCTCGCCGCTCGGGTCGGAGTCTTCACCGAAGTCGTGAACGCTGAAGCCGCCGGTTCCGAAGCCGGAAACGGGTAGCCCGCCGTTGCCCAGCTTGACGACGAATCCTCCGGGCTCGGAGAAGCCGCCGACGAGCATCGATCCGTTGCCGAGGGGAAGCACAGCGTCGGCCTCATCAAAGGAGCTGCCGGGAACGTGGAAGGACCTGATCCCTCCGGGGCCGAAGCCGCTGTCGGGCTGCCCGGACGCCTTCAGCCGCACCACGCCCACCAGGTCCCCGTTGGTCTCCCCGACCGCAACCACCTTGTTGCCTCTTGCTGAGGCCCCGTCGAACGCGGCGCCGAACGATCCCGGCTGGACGATCTTGATCCCGCCGTCCCCGAAGCTCGTATCCCGTGCACCGTTGGGCAGGTAACGCGCGAAGCCGAAGGAGTCGTTGCCGGCGCCCGGACCGGAGGCGAGTCCGGCGGCGACGATCCGCCCACGGGAGTCGAAATCCAGCCCGGCGATGGCGCGTGGCCTCTCGGGCGCGCCATTGAATGGCTGAATCCTGAGGCCGCCCGGGCCGAAGCCGCGGTCCGGCCTGCCGTTCGTCTTGAACCTGGCGAGGAGGAAACCGTTCGATCCGTCCGGGCCGCCGGCGGCGAGGATCTTGCCGCTCTTCAGGATGAGCACGTCGCTGAAGTCCCCCGTCGGTGCGGCCGGAGTGCTGACGATCGTGAAGCCCTTGGTGCCGAACGACCTGTCCCTGCTGCCGGCGGCGCCCCAGGCCGTGGCAGCGAGCGTCAGCGCCCCGAAAACGGCGACCCATCCCCACGCTCCCCGTCGCACTCCCTTCATCGCACCCCTACGGTAGCGCGGCTCGCCCTCTCGGAACGCCCACGGACGGGGTGGGGCGAAAGCGTCGGGGGGCGCGCCTAGGGTGAAGGCATGGCTCGAGCCGAAGCCAGTTACACCTGCCAGGAGTGTGGCCATGTCTCGCTGAGATGGTCGGGGCGCTGCCCCGGGTGCTCGGAATGGAACACGCTGGTCGAGGCCGGTCCCGCCGCGGCCCGCCGCGGCCCGGGCGGCAGCGGCGGTGCGGCGGCGGCGCCGAGGCCGGTCCCGCTCGCCGATGTGGAGACCTCGAGTGTCGCCCGGCTGAAGACGGGGGTCGGCGAGCTCGACCGGGTGCTCGGCGGCGGGCTCGTCCCAGGCTCGCTGGTCCTGCTCGGCGGCTCGCCGGGGATCGGCAAGAGCACCCTGACCGGGATGGCCCTCGGCAACCTCGCCGCCTCGGGCGCCGTCACGCTCTACGTCTCGGGCGAGGAGTCGGCCGCCCAGGTTCGCCTCCGGGCCGAGCGCCTCGGCGAGGCGGCCCTGCGGGTCCCGGCGCTGGCCGAGACCTCGCTCGAGCGGGTCCTGGCCGCGCTCGAGGCAGAGCGCCCCGCCGCCTGCGTGATCGACTCGATCCAGACGATGCACAGCGCCGAGATGAGCAGCGCGCCCGGCTCCGTCGGCCAGGTGCGCGAGGCGGCGACGGCGCTTGCCGAGGTCGCCAAGCGGGCCGGGATCGCCCTGCTGCTGGTCGGTCACGTCACCAAGGAGGGAAGCCTCGCCGGGCCGCGGGTGCTCGAGCACCTGGTCGATTGCGTGCTCCAGTTCGAGGGGGAGCGGGAGCGTACCTACCGCACCTTGCGGGCGCTGAAGAATCGCTTCGGGGCGACCAGCGAGGTCGGGGTGTTCGAGATGCGCTCCGGCGGGCTCAGCGAGGTCGCCGATCCCTCGGCCCGCTTCGTCGAGGACGCGACCAGGGCGCCGGGCTCGGTCGTGCTGCCGGCGATGGAGGGGTCGCGCCCGGTGCTGGTCGAGGTCCAGGCGCTGGTCGCCCGCAGCGACCTCGACTCGCCGCGACGGGTGGCGAACGGGGTGGACCGCAACCGGCTCAGTCTCGTCCTCGCCGTCCTCGCCCGCCATGCCGGGCTGCCCCTCTCCGGGTCCGACGTCTTCGTCAGCGTTGCCGGCGGGATCCGGGTGGACGAGCCCGGAGCCGACCTCGCGGTGGCGATGGCGGTCGCCTCGGCCCAGCGCTCCTCGCCGCTGCTCGGCGAGGGGGGAAAGCCGCTGGCGGCATTCGGCGAGCTCGGCCTGACCGGGGAGCTGCGCTACGTCGGCCACCCCGATCGCCGCGTCGCCGAGGCCGCCAAGTTCGGCCTCGGGCCGGTGATCGGGCCGCGCTCCGCAGAGAGAGTAGACGGCCTCGACGGCCGCCCGGATCTGCGGGCGGCGCTGCGAGCAGCGATACCGGCGCGCGGGGCCGGCGCCGGGGCACCGAGCGGGGATCTGCGAAGCGCCGCCTGAGGATGTTCCGCCTCGACGAGACGACAAGGCCCTGGTGGACCCTTGTCGGCGCCTGCTTCGGCCTCTTCCTGCTGATGCTCGATTCGACCGCGGTCGCCCTGGCGCTGTCGTCGATCAAACACGACATCGGCGCGAGCTCGACCGGGCTACGGTGGGTGATGAACGCCTACCTGCTGGTGATCTCCGTCCTGGTCGTCACCGCCGGGCGGCTCGGCGACATGTTCGGGCGCAAGGCGGTGTTCCTCGCCGGGACCGTTGCCTTCGCCGCCGGGTCGGTGCTCTCCGGGGCCGCCCAGGACGAGGTGATGCTGGTCGCGGGGCGGGTGGTCCAGGGCGTCGGCGCGGCGGCGATGCTGCCGCTCTCGCTGGCGATCGTCTGCGATGCGTTCCCGCGCTCCGAGCAGCCCCGGGCCCTGGGGATCTGGGCCGGGGTCTCCGCCCTGGCGCTGGCGATCGGGCCGCTGCTGGGGGGAATTCTGGTCTCGCTCGACTGGCGGGTGATCTTCTGGCTCAACCTGCCGGTATCGGTGCTCGGGTTCCTGATCATGGCGAGGGTCGCGCGCGAATCCACCGATCCCGGCGCCGGTCACCGGATCGACTACCCCGGACTGGCGGCGCTGAGCGTAGGGATGATCGCCGCCGTGCTCGCGATCGTCGAGTCGCAGAGCTGGGGCTGGGGATCGCCCGCGACCCTGGGCCTGCTCGGCGCGGGCCTCCTCTGCCTGGCCGCATTCTGGGTGATCGAGCACCGCGTCACGAACCCGATCGTCGACTTCTCCCTGTTCCGCAACGGCCCGTACTTCGGCGCCAGCGCGGCCGCCTTCGCCCTGGTCGGCGCCTACTGGACGGTGATGTTCTACCAGCCGCAATACCTTCAGGACGTGCAGGGTCGCTCGACGATCGCAGCCGGCCTGCTGATCCTCCCGATCACCGTGCCGATGGTCGTCTTCTCGCCGCTGTCGGGCCGCCTGATCGCCCGCTTCGGCGCCCGCGGGCTGATGAGCGCCGGCATGCTCTGCGGACTGGGCGGGGTTCTTGTGCTCACCCAGGTTGAGGTCGGCAGCCCCTACGCGCTGCTGCTCGCCGGGTACCTGCTGTTCGGGATCGCCCTGGGACTTGTCTACGCGCCGATGTCGACCGCGGCGATGGCGGCGATGCCCGCCGAGAAGGCCGGGATCGCCTCTGGGGTGCTGGCGATGGACCGGGTGCTGGCCGGGGCGATCGGCCTCGCCGTCAGCGGCGCCGTGTTCGCCTCGATCGAGGCCAGCAGCCTCGACCAGGGCAAGGGCGAGGTGACCGCCTTCTCCGATGCGCTGGCCGGCTCGACCTGGGTGCTGGTCGGCCTGCTCGCGGTGGGCGCCCTGCTCACCTGGGCCTACGTCCGCGACCCCGGAGCGCCCCCCGAGGCGCACGTCGCCGAGAGGCCCGAACTGCACCAACATCACCGCAAATTCCATCTTCCTTGACAAAGGCAATCCCGAGCTTTCCACACGGGATTCGGCGCAGCGCACCGCAATTCGCGGTTTGCCATCATCGTCTCGATGTCGTCGTCGCTGCCCGGGGATGAGCTTCACGAGCTTTCCGAACGACAGGACCCTCGGCTGCTGCGGGCGCTCGACATGGTGGCGCCGGGAACGGCGCTGAGGGAGGGGATCGACAACATCGTCCACGCCCGCAGCGGCGGGCTGGTGGTGGTCGGCGACTCGGCGGAGATCTCCTTCATGTTCTCGGGCGGGATCAAGCTCGACGTCGACTACACCCCGGCGCTGCTCTACCAGGTGGCGAAGATGGACGGGGCGATCGTGCTCAATGCCGAGGCGACGAAGATCGCCTGGGCGAACGTCCAGCTGATGCCCGATCCGACGATCCTCTCGACCGAGACCGGCACCCGGCACCGCACCGCGGAGCGCGTCTCGAAGCAGACGACCGCGCTGGTGGTCGCGATCTCCCAGCGCCGCGATGTCGTCTCGCTCTACGTCGAGGGCACCAAGTACATCCTCCAGGACATCCCGGCCGTGCTGGCCAAGGCGAACCAGGGGCTGGCGACGCTTGATAAGTACAGGGCGCGGCTCGACCAGGTCTCCTCGCGGCTGACGGTGCTCGAGTTCGAGGGCGGCGGGGTGCTCTACGACGTGCTTGCCGTGCTGCAGCGGGCGGAGCTGGTGACCCGGATGGCGGTCGAGGTGGAGCGCTACATCGTCGAGCTCGGAACCGAGGGCCGGTTGATCGAGATGCAGCTCGAGGAGACGATGGTCGGGGTCGCCGCCGACAAGTCCGCCCTGGTCCGCGACTACTCGGCCGAGGACTCGGAGGAGAACCTCGCCACCGTGCAGCAGACTCTCGCCCACCTGCCTCACCAGGACGTGCTCGACTTCGGTCGCCTCGCCGAGCTGCTCGGCTACGACCGCAAGATGAACACGCTCGACTTCCCGGTCGCCCCCCGCGGCTACCGTGTGCTGGGACGCATACCCCGCATCCCAAGGCTGGTCGTCCAGAAGATCATCCACGAGTTCGGCGGGCTGGAAGAGGTCCTGGCGGCCTCCGATGCCGACCTCGAGGCTGTCGACGGTGTCGGCCCCACCAGGGCCAAGGACATCCGCGAGGGCCTGCGGAGGCTTCAGGAGGTCGACCTGGTCGACAGATATCTGCAGAGCTGATGGCGATGGACGCCGTCACGACGAAAGGAGAGAGCTATCCCTGAGCTAGAAGAAGCGATGGAAGCCGGTTTCGAGGAGGACGTCGAGTTCGTCTGCGATTTCGAGGAGGGCGATAACGTCGTCTACCCCCACCACGGAGCCGGCGTGGTGCTGAAGAAGGAGAGCAGGGACCTGATGGGGGAGAAGCGTGACTACCTGACGATCCAGATCCTCCACAACGACCTGACCGTGATGGTTCCCTGCGAGAACGCCGGCATGGCCGGCCTTCGGCGCGTCATCGACGAGGACGACATCAAGAAGGTGATGGGCGTCCTCACCGACGAGGTGTCGGAGATGCCGAAGAACTGGAACCGGCGGTTCAAGTACAACCGCGAGAAGATCAAGACCGGCGACGTCTTCGAGCTGGCCGAGGTCGTCCGCAACCTCGCCCTGCGGGAGATGGAGAAGGGCCTCTCCACCGGCGAGAAGCAGATGTACACGCGGGCGAAGAAGATCCTCGCCTCCGAGTTCATGTACGCGCTCGACAAGGACGAGGACGGGGCGGAGGAGTTCCTCGACAGCCTGCTGGAGGAGCGCTTCGCCGCACGCGCGACCGTCTGAGGCGACCGGGCTGATCGCCGCCGCCGGCTCCGGGCAGAGGCTCGGGGCCGGCGGGGCAAAGGCGTTCGTCCGCCTCGCCGGCAGGGAGATGATCGCCTGGTCGCTGGCCGCGTTCGAGGCCGCCGCCTCGATCGGCCCCGTCGTCGTCGCGGTGCCGCCGGGCGAGGTGGCAGCCCGTGAGTGGGGAGGGGAGGTGGAGGTCGTATCGGGCGGCGCCACCCGCTCGGAATCGGTCGCGGTGGCGATGGAGCTGGTGGGAACCGAGATCGTCGCGGTCCATGACGCGGCGCGGCCGCTCGTCACCGCGGAGCTGATCGACGCCATCGTCGAGGGCCTCGCGGTGCGCCCTGAGCTCGAGGGGGTGATCGCCGCGTCCCCGGTCTCCGACACGCTGAAGCGCGCCGGCGGGGACCTGCTGATCAGCGCCACCGAGGAGCGCGCCGGACTCTGGGCGGCGCAGACGCCGCAGGCCTTTCGCGCCGAGGCCCTGCGGCGAGCGATCGCCGAGGGCGATCCGGCCTCGGCGACCGACGACGCGATGCTGATCGAGCGTGCCGGGGGCCGGGTCGCGATCCACCCTGCTCCGGCCCGGAACCTCAAGGTGACCACCGGGGAGGACCTGCGCCTGGCCGAGATCCTCCTCGCCGGGCGGGAGTAGTCTGGGCCGATGCCGCCCGCCCCCAAGCTCGCCGAGGGCGTTGATGCCCCCGCCAGGCTCGCCGAGGGCGTCGTCCGCCTGGGGACCTCGATAGTCAACTGGTACCTGGTCGCCGACGAGAGCGGGATCACCGTCGTGGACGCAGGCTGTCCGAGATACAGGCCCCAGCTCGAGCCCGGCCTCGAGCTGCTGGGGCGCCCTGCCGCCGACATCAAGGCGATCGTCCTCACACACACCGACGGCGATCACATCGGCGTCGCGGAGAAGCTGCGCTCGGAGTTGGGTATACCGGTGTACGTCCATCCGGATGACGAGGCGACGGCGCTGAAGCCGAAGCCGAAGAAGACCGACGGCAGCTTCTTCCCGCACCTGCTCCACCCGACGGCCTACCGCCTCTTCTGGCACCTGACCCTGAACGGGGTGAAGCCGAAGGCGATCGAGAAAGTCAGCCTCTATGAGCCGGGCGCCGAGGTCGATGTCCCGGGCCATCCCACGGTGGTCCCGACGCCGGGCCACACCCCGGGCCACGTCGCCCTCCACTTTCCCGCGCACGGGGCGCTCTTCGTCGGCGACGCGCTCTGCACCTGGAACCCGATGACTGGACGCCGCGGATCCCAGCTCTTTCCCCGCGCGCTCAACTCCAACTCGCGCCAGGCGCGGGAGTCGCTGGCGGCGATCGAGCCGCTGGAGGCGGACCTGGTCCTTGCCGGGCACGGCGAGCCGTGGACCGGGGGCCCGGCCGCCGCGGTCGCCGAGGCGATCGCCACCGGGCAGAGCTGAGCTCCGCTCAGCTGCGCAGGATCAGCCAGACGACCGCTGCGGCGAAGAAGATCTGGCCGACGCCGAAGGCCACTCCGAGATTGGCGGCGCCGAGCAGCTCGGCGATGCCGACGCCGGCCGCGAAGGCGAGCGGGAGCAGGAGGACCTTAGGCACGCGGTCTCGGCCGGGGCCGGTCCGGGGCCCAATCGTCGTGGCGGCTCCGTCCCACCGGCAGGCCGGCCGCCTCCCGTGCGCCGGCGCGCAGGTGGGCGATTCTCCTGCGCTGGTAGACGAGCCGCTGGACGTAGAGGGTGCTGACGGCCGCCAGGAAGATCCCAACCAGGTTGACCGCGAGCTGGGCGATGGCGCCGCGCCACTCGCCCCAGTTGGCGTAGGCGGCGGCGACACCGATGTTGGCCGCAGCGGGGATCGTCGTCACCGAGATCAGCACCCCGATCAGCGCCCCGGACTTGGTCGAGGTGAGCGAGAGCATCCCGGCGATCCCGGCGATAAAGGCGACCACGAAGGTGAGCCCGTCGGGGTGGGAGATGAAATCCGTGAGGGGCCGGTTGAGCGTGGTCAGGGTGTCGCCGCTGAGCCCGGTGGCCTTGGCGATCAGGGCGAACAGGAAGGCGGCGCTGATCCCCACCGGGAAGCCGATCGCCAGCGCCGAGAGCGAGCGCAGCGCCAGCCCTCGTCGGCGCTGGACGAAGGCAACGCAGAGGCCGGCGAGCGGCCCGAACTCCGGCCCGACGACCATCGCGCCGATGATCAGGATCGGGCTGTCGAGGAGGATGCCGATG
This sequence comes from uncultured Actinomycetes bacterium, assembly GCA_963720735.1. Classification (GTDB taxonomy): domain Bacteria; phylum Actinomycetota; class Thermoleophilia; order Solirubrobacterales; family 70-9; genus JBBRHQ01. The sequence goes on along the minus strand of CAVRGL010000007.1, from coordinate 71,003 downwards.
CTCGCGATCAGGCAGGCGAGCGTCATGAAGGCGAGGAAGTTGGCGTTCAGCTCGACGTTCTCCGAGGTCCGCGCCTCGACCTCCTCCCAGACCACCGCGTCGCCGGCGAGGCCGTGAGCCGCCGCTTCCGCCTGGTCGGCGGCGACCGAGATCTGCGTGTCGATCTCCTCGAGCGAGATCGAGCCGTTGAGGGGGATGTCGAACTCGCGCAGGTCGCTGATGATCACGCTGGCGTCCTCGCGGGCGACGTCGCAGAGGATGACGTCGCCCTCCGGCTCCTGAGCCGCCCGCGGCAGGAAGATCAGGTTCGTCACCGATGGGGTTTCCCTCAGCAGCTCGAGGACGTGGTCGCAGTCGTGGCTGGGGGCGATGATCCGCAGGTGGACCATGGGCGGCCCAGGGTACCCGCGCGGCACGCCGGTAGGCTCGCGGGCGTGCTCACCGACTACCACCTCCACCTCCGTCCGGACGAGGACGGAACCCCCCCGGAGCGCTACTTCACCGAGGCGAACGTCGATCGCTACCTGGAGGCGGCCGAGGCCGCGGGGATCGGGGAGATCGGCTGCTCGGAGCACGTTCACCGCTTCACCGACGCGCTCGAGATCTGGGGGGATCACCCCTGGTGGCAGCACTGGGCGACGGACGACCTCGGCGCCTACTGCGAGTTCGTCGCCGGCTCTGCACTGAGGCTCGGGATCGAGTGCGACTTCGTCCCCGGGGCCGAGGACCGCACCGCCTCACTGCTCGAGGCTCACCCCTTCGACTACGTGGTCGGCTCGGTCCACTTCATCGGCGACCGCGCCCTGGACACGGTGGAGTTCGGCATCTGGGAGGCGCGCGGGGACCCCGACGAGGTCTGGCGCCGCTACTTCGAGGCGATCGCGGAGAGCGCCCGCAGCGGATTGTTCGACATCCTCGCCCACCCCGACCTGGTCAAGTATTGGGGCGACGCCCGGCCGCGGCCGCGGCGCGACCCGCGCTTCTACTACGAGCAGGCGGTCGAGGCGGTCGCCGAGAGCGGAATCGCCGTCGAGGTCTCGACCGCCGGCCTGCGCAAGCCGGTCGCCGAGATCTACCCGGCCCCCGCCTTCGCCGAGATGTGCGTCGAGGCGGGTGCCGTCTTCGCCCTCTCCTCCGACGCCCACCTCCCCGAGGAGGTCGGCTTCGGCTACGAGCGGGCCGTCGCCTTCCTCGAGGACCTGGGGGTGGAGGAGATCGCGGTCTTCGAGGGCCGCTCCCGGCGGCTTGGAGCCGCTCGGCCCGGCCAGCGTGGAGGCGGCGAGGTGAGCCCGGTCGGGGTCGGCTACGACTCCCACCGCTTCGAGGACGGCCGGCCGCTGCGCCTCGGCGGGGTCGAGATAGACCACCCCCGCGGGCTGGCCGGGCACTCCGACGCCGACGTCCTCCTGCACGCCGTGATCGACGCGATCCTCGGCGCCGCCGGGGAGGGCGACATCGGCACGCTGTTCCCAGACGACGACCCCGCATGGGAGGGGGCCGACTCGCTCGACCTGCTTCGCACCGTGATCGGCCGCGTCTCGGGGCGCGTCGTCCACATCGACGCCACGGTCGTCTGCGAGACGCCGCGGCTCGGCCCCCACCGGCCGGAGATCGAGCGGCTGATCTCCGAGGCCACCTCGGCCCGGGTCAACGTCAAGGCGACCAGCAACGAGGGGATGGGCTGGATCGGCCGCGGCGAGGGGATCGCCTGCCTTGCCGTCGCCCAGCTCGAGGACGACTAGGCCGCTTGCCGCGGCGGTGGCTTCGGCGTTGCGGATGTAGGCTTCGGTCGTGGCTCCCGGAGGGCTGACATCGCGGGTTCCGAACCCGTGGAGCTGGGTCTCGGACGGCGCCTTCCAGGTCAGGGTCCTGGCCGAGACCGGGATGCTTCGCCCGATCCGCCCGGACAAGCTGGCGCGGATGGCCGTTGTCCTCGCTCAGCACGGGATCTCGCCCGCCGCAGGGGCGATCGCGGCGGCGATCGACCATCCGCACGACACGGCGCTGATCGACGAGCGCGGCACGCTCACCTTCGAGCAGCTGGACCGCCGCTCCAACGCTCTCGCCAACTCGCTCGCCGGGCTCGGTGTCCACGAAGGCGACGGGATCGGGATCATGTGCCGCAACCACCGCGGCTTCGTCGACGCGACGATCGCCGCGGCGAAGCTCGGGGCGAGCGCCCTCTACCTGAACACGATGTTCTCCGGGCCCCAGCTCGCCGACGTGATGTCCCGCGAGGGACCGCGGATGCTGATCCACGACGAGGAGTTCAGCGGGCTGCTCGAGGGCGTCGAGGGGGTCGAGCGGGTGATCGCCTGGACCGACTCCGAGGCCGGCGAGGAGTCGGGATCGACGCTCGAGGACCTGATCGCCGCGGGCGACACCTCGGCCCCCGATGCTCCCGACGAGGAGGCCCGCTTCGTGATCCTCACCTCGGGCACCACCGGGACCCCGAAGGGGGCACAGCGCTCCAGCCCCGGCGGCCTCAACGCGCTCGCCGGGCTCTTCGACCGCATTCCCTATCGCACCGGCGAGCGGATGATGATCGCCGCGCCGCTGTTCCATTCCTGGGGCTTCACCCATTTCGCCCTCGGCCTCCCGCTGGGCTCGGCGATGATCCTGCGCCGGCGGTTCGACCCCGAGGACACGCTTCGGGCCGTCCAGGAGCACCGCGCCGAGGTGCTGGCGGTCGTCCCGGTGATGGTCCAGCGGATCCTCGCCCTGCCGGAGGAGACCCTGGCGAAGTACGACCTCTCCTCGCTGAGGATCACCTCGGTCTCGGGCTCCGCGCTGCCGGGGGAGCTGGCGCTGAAGTGGATGGACCTGTTCGGCGACAACATCTACAACCTCTACGGCTCCACCGAGGTCGCCTACGCGACGATCGCCACCCCGGAGGAGCTGCGCGCCGCGCCCGGCACCGCCGGGCGGCCGCCGCGCGGGACGATCGTGAAGCTGTTCGACGATTCCGGGCGGGAGGTGGCGCATGGGGAGGTGGGGAGGATCTTCGTCGGCAACGGGATGGCCTTCGAGGGCTACACCGGGGGCGGCGGCAAGGAGGTGATCGATGATCTGCTCTCCAGCGGCGACGTCGGGCACTTCGACTCCGAGGGCCGGCTGTTCATCGACGGCCGTGACGACGAGATGATCGTCTCCGGCGGAGAGAACGTCTTCCCCCGCGAGGTCGAGGACCTGCTCTCCGATCACGATGCGGTGGTCGAGGCCGCGGTGATCGGGGTGCCCGACGAGGAGTTCGGGCAGCGGCTCAAGGCCTTCGTCGTTCTTTCCCAGGGCGGTGAGCTGAGCGAGGACGAGGCCAAGGCCCACGTGAAGGCCAACCTTGCCGGATACAAGACGCCGCGCGAGGTCGTCTTCCTCGACGAGCTGCCCCGCAACGCCACCGGCAAGATCGTCAAGCGCGACCTCAACTGAGCCCGGCGACCACGATCGAGGCGGTTCGGCTGGCCGCGCCGGCGGACGCCTGGCGGGGGTGCGGGTTCGGGATCGCCGGCTCCGAGGCGGTGGTGGGATCGGTGCGGCTGCGCTTCGAGGAGGGGGGCGGCGGGATCGCCGGATGGGTGCTGCGGGACGCATCAATTGCCGCGGGCACCGAGCTTGACGGGCTGCCGACCGCCCTCGCCGCGGAGGAGCCGCCACAACCCGGCGCACATCCGAACGGCGCGCGGCGGATCGACCACATCGTCGTCTTCACCTCCGAGCTGGAGCGGACCGATGCGGCGCTCCAGCAGGCGGGCCTCTCGCTGAGGCGGATCCGCGAGCCGCGGGAGCCGGGCCCGCCGGTGCGCCAGGCCTTCTTCCGGCTCGGGGAGGTGATCGTCGAGGTGGTCGAGAGCCCGGAGGCGCAGGACGGGGCGGCCCGCTTCTGGGGCCTGACGATCTGCGTCTCCGACATCGACGCCTGCGCCGAGCTGCTGGGAGAGCGACTGGGCGAGGTCCGTGACGCGGTCCAGCCGGGGCGGCGGATCGCCACCGTCCGCCGCGAGGCCGGCCTCGGACTGCCGGTCGCGCTGATCAGCGAGGAGCCCGGGTGAGGTGGGTCGCAGCAGCGCTTCTCGCCGCCCTGGCGCTCGCCCCCGCGGCCGTCGCCGACCCCGGCGAGATCTCCACCGTCGCTGGGACCGGCGAGGCCGGCTACAACGGCGAGGGGATCGCCGCGACCGCGGCGAAGCTCGACCGTCCGGTCTCCGTCTCGCCACTCGCCTCGGGCGGCTTCCTGATCGCCGAGAGCGGGGGGAGCAAGGTGCGGCTGATCAGCGGCTCGGGGACGATCGCGACAGTGGCGGGACTGAGCAGCGGCGAGGCCGGCTACAACGGAGACGCGATCGCCGCGACCGCCGCAAAGCTCAACCATCCCCAGGGCGTCGCCGCCCTGCCCGGCGGCGGCTTCCTGATCGCCGACAGCGACAACCACCGGGTGCGCGAGGTGAGCGGGGGCGGGACGATCTCGAGCGTCGCCGGGAACGGGCAGCCCGGCTACAGCGGAGACGAGCTCTTCGCGACCACGGTCAAGGTCGGCCACCCCGTCGGCGTCACACCCGCTCCTGACGGCGGCTTCCTGATCGCCCAGGACGCCGAGGCCAGGGTGCGGCGGGTCTACAGCGGCGGCGTGATCGAGACCCTCTCCGAAGGGGGTTTCAACGGGCCGAGCCCGTTCGTCGAGCCCCGAGCGGTCGCGCTCGCAGCGGACGGCGGCCTGCTGGTCGCCGAAGGAGGCGACAACCGCATCCGCCGCGATCTCTTCGGAGCGGTGTCGGTGATCGCCGGCGACGGCAGCGCGGGCTTCTCCGGGGAGGGCTCGGCGGCGATCGATGCGAAGCTCGACGATCCCCAGGGGGTCAGCCCGGCGCCCGACGGCGGCTACCTGATCGCCGACACCGGAAACGAGCGGATCCGCCGGGTCGCTCCCGGCGGGGCGATCGGCACGGTCGCCGGGACGGGCAGCGGCGGGTTCTCCGGGGACGGCGGGCCGGCTGCGATGGCCGAGCTGAGCGAGCCCACCGCGGTCGCCGCGGCGCCCGGCGGCGGCTTCCTGATCGCTGACGCGGGCAACCAGAGGGTCCGCTTCGTGGAGGGGCCGCCGCCGCCGCGACCCGAGGCGACCTCGCCAGGCTCGCCGGCGAACGACAACAGCCCTCGTGTCAGGGGAACCGCTCCCGCCGGGACAACCGTCTACCTGTTCGGTTCCCCCGGCTGTGCCGGGGCCCCGGTCGCCCACGGGTCCGCGTCGTCCTTCGCCGCGGAGGGGATCGAGGTGTCGGTCCTCGACGACACCTCGAGCCGCTTCTCGGCGATCGCCGAGGGCGGCGGGATCGACTCCGCCTGCTCGGAGGGCGCGGTGGCCTACGCCGAGGATTCACGCCCGCCGGACACGCGGATCCGAGGCGGGCCCGGACGGGGCAGCCGGCCGGGCTCGGCGAGCTTCTCGCTGGCCGCCGTGCCGCCCGGATCGGGGACGACCTTCCGCTGCGCCCTCGATGGGCGGGCCCTTCACCGCTGTCCGCGACGGGTCAGCTTCCATCGCCTCGACCCGGGGATGCACCGCTTCAGGGCGCTGGCCGTGGACGCCGCGGGCAATGCCGATCCCTCACCCGGCCGCCGCCGTTTCCGGGTCCCGCCGCGCTGAACGCCCCGGCAAACGGTGCCGGGCGGGGCTTTCGCGGGCTTCGCAAATTGCGAGAAATACGCCGCCGGGTGTCCCCGGAGACCTCTGCTGCCCGTAGTAAGTTCCGGGCCAGCATGAGCGAGCCCGCCGTCTCTCCCGAGCCCGATCTGAGCCAACCCCCGGCCGCCCCGGACCCCCGCCCCCACCTGCGGATCGTCAGCGACGCCACCGACGAGGTCGCGGCGAGCGCCAGACGGCTGGCGATGGAGCTGCGAAGGCGCGAAGAGCGGGCCCGCGAGGCGGAGACCGAGGCCCGAAGCGGCGAGCAGCGGGCGCTGGCGCTCGCCAAGCGGGCCGCCGACCGCGCCTCGGAAGCCGAGGAGCAGGCCAAGCAGGCCGCAGCCGAGGCGGATCGCCGGATCGCCGAGGCGCAGCGGGCGGCCCGGAAGGAGGTCGAGGCGGCCGAGCAGCGCGCCAAGGGACTGGTCACCGCGGCCGAGAAGAGCGCCGCCGAGGAGAGGGAGCGCCTGGAGCGCGAGCGGATCGAGAATCGCGAGCAGGTCAAGACGAAGGCGACGGAGACGATCCGCCGGCTCAGCGAGGAGGGCCAGAAGAAGATCGCCAGCGCGCAGGGCGCCCGCAAGCAGGCGCAGGTTCGCGCCCAGAAGGCCGAGGCGCAGCTGGCCGAGGCAGAGAGCGCCCGTTCCCGCGCGGAGCGCGCGGCCAAGGAGATCGCCAAGAACTCGAAGGCCGAGCGCGCCAAGCTGGGCACCGAGCTGGCCGAGACGAGGGCGAGCGCCGAAAAGGCGCTGGCCGAGACGACCGCCAGGCTCGAGGACGAGTCGGCGAAGAAGGTCGCGCAGGTGCGCGAGGAGATCGAGCGTAAGGCCGCCGACCGGGTCGCCCTCGCCGAGAAGCGGATCGGCGAGGCGCAGGCGCGGGCAGAGGAGGTCCGTCGCGAGGCCGAGGCGCGGATCGCCGAGGTCGAGGCCGATATCGAGCGCCGCGTCATGGAGGGCACGGAGCAGGTTCGCGGTGAAGCCGAGAAGCGGGTCGAGCAGCTGATCGCCAAGGTCGAGCGCGAGGCCGCCGACGACGCTCGCCGCCAAGCCGAGCGGCAGCTCTCCGAGGAGTCCGACCGCATCCGCCGCGAGGCCGAGGAGCGCTCGGAGCTCGCCCGGCGCGCGGCCGAGGGAGAGGTGAGGACTGCCGCCGAGCGGGCTCGGCGGCAGGCGGTCGCCGCCGCCGGCAGCACCGCGCCCGCCTGGGAGCGTCCCCGCCAGGGGGCCGGTTCAGTCGCCGCGCAGGCCCGCGGCGGCCCGGCCAGCTACCGCACCTTCTGAGAGCCGCCTTCGCGGCGGCACCTGCGGCCTGACATCCGGCCCGCCCCGTCGTTTCTGGTTCAGGCGGCTGGACCCTCAGCCGTCGGTGACATATGTCGATAATGAGACGGAATGGCCGACGCACTAGCCCTGCCGAGCTCGACCGCGCTGCCGGGATCCGCCCGGCTGCTCTCCGATCAGAGACTCGCCCGTTTGGCCCGACGGGGCGACCGCCGCGCCTTCTCGGTGATCTACCAGCGCTATCACCAGGATCTCTACCGCTACTGCCAGGCGATTCTCCGGAACCCGCAGGAGGCGCAGGACGCGCTCCAGAACACGATGGTGAAGGTGCTGGCGGCTCTGCCCGGAGAGACGCGGGAGATCCGCCTGCGTCCCTGGCTCTACCGGATCGCCCACAACGAGGCGATCGAGATCGCCCGCAGACGGAGGCCGACCGAGCCGATCGCCGACGACGCTCCCGCCGCCGCACCCGGTCCGGATACCGCGGTCGAGGGCCGCGAAAGGCTGCGCGAGCTGCTCGAGGATCTCGGCGAACTCCCCGATCGCCAGCGGAGCGCCGTGGTGATGCGGGAGATGGCCGGGATGAGCTTCGAAGAGGTCGCCGCCGCTCTCGGGACCTCGGAAGCGGTGGCGCGCCAGACCGTCTACGAGGCCCGTCTGGGACTTCAGCAGATGAACGCGGGGCGTGAGATGGCCTGCGCAGACGTGAGGCGACGGATATCCGACCGAGACGGCCGCGTGCTGCGCCGGCGTGACGTCCGCGCCCACCTTCGTGGATGCCCCGACTGCCGCGCCTTCGAGACCGCGATCGCGGCTCGAAAGCGGGACTTGGCATGCCTGGCGCCGCTTCCGGCGGTGGCGTCGGCGGGTCTTCTGCAGGCGGTCCTCGGCGGAGCCGGGCAGGGCGCGAGCGGCGGCGGAGCCCTCGCTGCGGCCGGGGGAGGTGCGGCGAAGGGCGCATCGGCGTCGATGGCATTGAAATCGGCGGCAGCGATCACCGCCGTTGCGGTGGCCGGCGTATCGGGTGTCGAAATCAGCAGGCTGGCGCATCCGGACCGGGGCGGTCCGCCCGCCGACCGATCCGCGCCCGCGACGGATACCGGAAAGGCGGGCAGCGGCGCAGCTCCCGCCGCCGGCTTCGGCCCAGCTTCCCTGTCCGCCGCGCACGGCGGAAAGGCCGGGCGGGGTGGGGCAGGAGTGAGAGGACGGCATCGATCTCCCGCCGGTACCGACGGCGGGCCGACGCGCGGTCATGGACAGTCGCTCGCAAACGGGCGGGCGGCGGCCGGAGTTCCCGCGTCGGAGAACTCGGCTGGGGATTCGGCTACTCCGGCATCCCGCGGCAACTCGGGTTCCTCGCATGGGCGGGACAGCGCCCCCGGACAGGCAAAGGCGCACACCAAGGGAGCGTCCGCTGAGGCCCACGCGGCGAAGCCGACCCACGCGTCCCACCCGGCGCATCCAGTCCACCCGACCCACCCGACGCATCCCGCCAAGCCCCCGACTCCGCCGAAGTCCTCGCACCAGGCGGCAGCCGGCTCCTCGGGAAAGGGAGGCGGCTCGCCGGGTAGCGGCCTGGCAAACGGGCAGGGGAAGCGGAGTTCCCCCTGACATTCGGGCCTCGCCTCCGTTTCAGGGCCAGGATGCACACGACTGAGGAGGAAGCATGAGGTCCCTGATCAAGGTCATGGCGATCGCCGCAGTGTCGGCTCTCGCCCTGTTCGCCGTCCCGGCGATGGCGACTCCCGGCGGCGGGCATGCGAAGGGTCACGACAAGACCCCCGGCCCGCACGCCAGCCTCCACGCCAAGGCGAAGGCGTATGGGAAGCTCTGCCAGGCGGAGAGCAAGAAGCACGTCGAGGGCGAGAAGGGCACGCCCTTCAGCCAGTGCGTGACGGCGATGGCGAAGCTCGCCAACGGCCGCACGGACAATCCCGCCAAGGCATGCGCGGGCGAGAGCAAGAAGCATGTCGAGGGCCAGAAGGGCACCCCCTTCAGCCTCTGCGTCAGCGCAGCCGCGAAGCTGCAGCACAACAGCGGTCAGCAGCCCTCCTAGCGGAAGGCTCCTGAAGCCCCCTTGTCGGGCGTGCCCGGACGGACGACCGGGCACGCCCGATTTGCTTCTGTCACCGTTTTCGCCGCGCCGCCGCCAATAGCATCAGGCCGGTGCGCGAGGTGAGGATCAAGGACACCCTGAGCGGGGGGCTGGTCACGCTCGACCCCGGGCTCGAGGTCGGCATCTACGCCTGCGGGCCGACCGTGTATGACCGCATCCACATCGGCAACGCTCGGCCGTTCGTCGTCTTCAGCCTGCTGGCGCGCTTCCTGCGCTCGGAGGGCTACGAGGTCCGCCTGGTGATCAACATCACCGACGTCAACGACAAGATCTTTGACGCGGCGCACGCCGGCGGGCAGGACTCGGCGGACCTGGCCCGGGCAATGAGCGAGGCCTACATCGAGGACACCGACCGGCTGGGACTGGGCCGCCCCGACTCCGAGCCCTTGGCGACCGAGACGATCGCCCCGATCGTCGCGCTGATCGAGGAGCTGATCGAGGCCGGGCATGCCTACGAGTCGGGCGGGGACGTCTATTTCCGGGTGCGCAGCTTCGCGGCCTACGGAAAGCTCTCGAACCGCCGGCCCGAGGAGATGGACCAGGGGGAGGAGGCGGGCTCGGAGTCGCTGAAGGAGGACAGACTCGACTTCGCCCTCTGGAAGGGGCACAAGCCCGGCGAGGACACCAGCTGGGATTCCCCCTGGGGTCGCGGTCGGCCCGGTTGGCACATCGAGTGCTCGGCGATGGCGGAGGCCGAGCTGGGACCCTCATTCGCGATCCACGGCGGTGGCTCGGACCTGCTCTTCCCTCATCACGAGAACGAGATCGCCCAGTCCGAGGGGGCGGGTCGGCCGTTTGCGCGGCTCTGGATGCACAACGGCATGGTCGAGGCGGACGCGGAGAAGATGTCGAAGTCCGAGGGCAACATCTTCCAGCTCTCCGAGGCGCTCGACCGCTTCGGCAGCGAGACCGTGATCGCCTACATCCTCTCCGGGCACTATCGCCAGCCGCTCGCCTTCAGCGAGGAGGCGTTGAACGAGGCGCTCGCCAGGGCCGAGCGGCTGCGGAACTTCCTCCGCGAGCGTCCCCCCGGAGAGGGGCCGGGCGAGAATGCGACTGCCCGGCTGGAGCGTTTCCGCGAAGCCCTCGCCGACGACTTCAACACGCCCAGGGCGCTGGCCGAAGCCTTCGATCTGGTCTCCGCCTCGAACCGGGGGGAGGAGATCGAGGGGGCCGGGACCGCGCTGGCGGAGATGCTCGCGACACTCGGCCTCGACTCGCTGGCCGGGGAGGACTCCGCGGAGGTGGGGGCCGACGTGCAGGCGCTTCTCGCCGAGCGCGAGGAGGCGCGCGCGGCGCGCGATTTCGAGCGCTCGGATCGGATTCGCGAGCAGCTCGCGGAGCTCGGCTGGGAGGTCCGCGACTCGGCCGAGGGCGCGCGGCTGATCCGCCGGGGCTGAACCTTGGCGGCGCGGCGCCAGCTGATCTACGGCCGGCGCCCGGTAGCCGAGGCGGAGCGGGGCCGGCGCACGGTGCACCGCATCTGGCGTGCCCCCGAGACCGGGCCCGAGGAGCTCGAGCGGCTCGCGGGCTCTCCCGATCACCAGGGGGTCGTTGCCGAGGTCGACCCCTTTCCCTATGCCGACCCCGAGAGCCTGCTGGCCGTCGAGGAGCCGTTGCTGGTGGCGCTCGACCAGGTGCAGGACCCCCGCAACCTCGGCGCCGTCTGCCGCTCGGCCGAGGCGGCCGGCGCCGACGGGGTGGTGATCTGCGAGCGCCGCGCGGCCGAGGTGACCGCCGCCGCCTGCAAGGCCTCGGCGGGAGCGCTCGAGCACCTCTCGGTTGCCCGCGTTCGCAACCTCGCTGACTGGCTCCGGCAGGCGAAGGCGGCGGGGCTGTGGATCTGGGGCGCGGAGGCCGGAGCACAGATGGCGCCCTGGGAGCTCGACCTGGGCGGCGGCACGGTGCTGGTACTGGGTGGTGAGGGCAAGGGGCTCCGACCCCGGGTCGCCTCCGTCTGCGACGGGACGGTCGCCCTGCCGCAGCGCGGCAAGGTCGGCTCGCTGAACGTCTCGGCCGCGGCCGCGGCGCTTCTGTTCGAGGCCCTCCGCCAGCGCCACGGCGCCTAACAGAACCTATTGCGGCGGCTGCGCCGCCTTACATGCCTGTGCCGGCGCTAACACCGCGCCGGCCTCAAATGCCCCGGCGGGTTGCAAGCCCGCTTGCACCGATTGCCGCTCGGGGTTGACAGAACCCAGAAGGTGCGTACACTTATCCGCGGATAAAGGGTGAACCTCAACTTGAGTGTGAGGCAGCACCCTTGAAGACGGCGCCCCTGGGGAGGTAAGCGGCGCCACGGAACCTTCTCGAAAGGAGATAGGCTCAGTGGCCCTACCTACCGCTACGCACGAGATGCAGCTCCCGGCGCCGGCCAGATCCAGCGCCGGTTTCCAGGACACTAACGCTCAACCTGAGCTTGATGACCACTACCTGGTGGCGCTCGCCAAGGAAGGGCGCTCCGATGCCTATGACGCGATCATCCGTCGCTACCGGGGCTTCGTCCGCCTCAAGGCCTCCTCCTATTTCCTGCTCGGGGGCGAGTCCGATGACCTGATCCAGGAGGGCCTGCTCGGCCTCTATAAGGCGGTGCGCGACTACCGGACTGATCGCGAGTCGAGCTTTCGCAACTTCGCCGAGCTCTGCATCACCCGCCAGATCATCACCGCGGTGAAGACCGCGACCCGCAACAAGCACACGCCGCTGAACCAATACGTCTCCTTCAGCCAGTCGCCCGCCGCGGCCGGCGACTCGGAGACCACCCTGGACGAGATCCTCCCGGGCCCCTCGGTCAGCGACCCGGTCAACCAGGTGATCGCCACCGAGGAGCTGGAGAGCCTGATCACCTGTCTCTCGGGAGTGCTCTCGGAGCTCGAGAGCAGGGTGCTCTCGCTCTACCTCGACGGCCACTCCTACGAGGTGATCGGCGAGCGGCTCGAGTGCGACACGAAGACCGTCGACAACGCCCTGCAGCGGGTCAAGCGCAAGGTCGGCGTCCACCTCAACTCGCGCGAGGTGCCGCTCTAGCCGGAGCCGTGCGTCGCCTCGAGATCGGCGAGCACGTAATCGAGCAGCTCGCGGCCGTGCTCTGAGACGACCGCGACATCGCCGGCGCGGACCGTGACCCGGTTCAGCGACTGCATGCGCAGCACGTCGCCGTCGGCGCGGGTGTTGGGGAAGATCCCCGAGTAGAAGACGCCCAGGGCCTCGAGATGATCGGCGACCAGCGCCGTCGCCGGGGTCTCCATCGGGATGTCGAGGTAGATCGCGTCGAGGCCCGCCGCGAACAGCACCTCGCGCTGGGCCGCGACCCGCTGCTCGAGATCGGCGCCGGGCCCGTCCACGGTGAGCACGGCGAGGTTGTGGTCGGCGCGAACCTCGGTGTGAAGCTCGGTTCGCGGCGCCAGCGAGGTGCCCGACGGCGGGTCGGCGATCGAGCCGCGCAGCTTGCAGCAGCGCAGGGTCTGCTCGACCATCTCACGGTGGCGCTCGGGGGCGAACACCTCGCGCTCGTGCCCGTCGTTGGTCTTGGTGTAGAAGAGCGCCGCCGACTGGCGCCGGCCGGCCTGCCCGGCGGCGGCGTTGTTGGAGACCGTGCCGGGGATCCAGCCGAGCAGGAACCCCGTCTCGTGCGCGCCGAGCTCGACGTTGGCCCGCTCGCTGTAGGGGTGCGCCGCGGTCGCCTCCCCGTACATACCGGCGAGGCCCTCCTCCCGGGCCCAATCGACCAGCCGCCGCTTGGTCGCGGTGAACAGATGCTGGCCGCGGGCGACCGGCATCGTCACCGCCTGCCCCGAGTGGCCGACCCGGTCGGCCGGGGTGTGGCGCGCCAGGCCGACGTGACAGAGCAGATCGCCCCCGGCGCCCTCGGCGACGCAGGAGACGTAGGTCCCGTCGCCGAGCCGCCGCTCGACCTCTGCCCGGTCATAGACCCAGGGTGCGTCGTAGGAGTCGCCGTAGGCGGCCCGGATCGCCTCGCCCAGCACCGATCCCTCGCCGGGCTCGAGCATCCGGAAGCTGACCCCCTCGGGTGGTGGGTCCGACACCTCGCTCATCTGATCGATGATCCTCCATCGACCGGCGAGCGGTCGGGAAGAGCCGGAGGTCGGATTCGAACCGACGGCCCCCTGTTTACAAGACAGGCGCTCTGACCAACTGAGCTACTCCGGCCGCTGCGGGGAAGGGTAATGCCGGCTTGCGGAGAGATCGCGCCTGTGTAATACTTGAGTAGTCAAGTATTTCAGGAAACCACGGAGAGGCGAGGCGATGAAGCTCGAGGGAATCCACCACATCACGGCGATCACCGAGAACGGCCAGAAGAACGTCGACTTCTACGTCGGGGTGCTCGGTCTGCGCCTGGTCAAGAAGACCGTCAACCAGGACCGCCCGACCGTCTACCACCTGTTCTTCGCCGACGAGGAGGGCAGCGCGGGTTCCGATCTGACCTTCTTCGAGTTCCCCGGAGCCCCCGAGGGCCGCGCCGGCGCCGGGATGGTCCACCGGATCGTCTGGCGTGTCGGATCGACCGAGGCGATCGACTTCTGGGAGCAGCGGCTGGGCGCCAGCGGGATCGAGACCTCGCGCGAGGGGGACCGTCTCCGCTTCTCCGATCCGGAGGGCCTCGATCATGAGCTGGCGGTGGTCGAGACCGCCGACCCACCGCTGAGCGCCGATCATCCGGAGATCCCCCGCGAGCACGCCCTCCAGGGCTTCGACTCGGTTCGCGCCTACAGCGCCGATCCCGAGGCAAGTCGCGGGCTGCTCGACGCGCTCGGCTTCGAGTCCTCCGTGGAGGACTGGGAGGCCCGCGGCGAGCAGCGCGGCGGCCGCTACATCTTCGACGAGCCACCCGCCGAGAGGGGGCTCGAGGGGGCGGGCACCGTCCACCACGTCGCCTGGGCATCGAGCATCGAGGAGCACGAGAGCTGGCGCGAGCAGGCGATCCGCGGTGGCGCCCGGCCCACGCCGGTGATCGATCGCTTCTACTTCAAGTCGATCTATTTCCGCGAGCCGAGCGGGGTGCTCTTCGAGATCGCCACCCTCGGACCCGGCTTCACGGTCGACGAGCCGCTCGAGCACCTCGGCGAGAAGCTCTCGCTGCCGCCCGACTTCGAGCACCTGCGCGAGGAGGTCGAGCCGAGGCTGCGGCCGATCGTCAACCCCCGCCTGGCCGCGACGAAGTAGCTGCGCCAGCGCCATGGAGACGGCGCAGGAAGCCGTCCCCGGACGCGGAAGCGAGCGAGCGAGATGATCAGTCGTCTGGGGCGCGAGCGAGCGAGAGCAGAGGAGACGGCGCAGGATTTCCTTTGGCGTGATGCCGGACGCACCGTCGTCTTCCGCGGCGGGGCGCTCGGCTCGGCCGCATCGCTGCTCGCCGAGCACGGCTTCGACGCCTTCGAGCTGCTCTCGACGGAGCGGGCCCTACGCGGGGCGCCGGGTCTCGAAACGCCCGCCCGGGCGGTCCACCTGGTCGGATCGGGCGGCGTTCCCGACGCGGCCGCCACGATCCTCCCCGAGGCGGAGGAAGCGACCCACCTGGTCGCCCTCGGCGGCGGGCGGGTGATCGACGCGGCCAAGGCGATCGCCGCGGTCAGCGGCGCCGCGGTGGCGGCGATCCCGACAACCATGTCGGGCGCCGAGATGACCGGCATCCACCGACTGCCGGCCGGGGCCGAGGACCGCTCCGGGGGCCTGGTCCGGCCGACCCTGGTGGTCGCCGACCCGGAGGCGATGACCTCGCAGCCGGAGCCCGAGCTGCGCGCCAGCTCGATGAACGCCCTCGCCCACGGCGCCGATTCTCTCTACACGCCGCTCGCCAACCCGGTCTCGCGGATGACCGCACTGCGCGGCGCCGAGATGATCGCCGCGGCGCTCGACCAGGAGCGCGAGCGGCGCGACCGCCGCGCCCTGGCGCTCGGCTCGATCCTCTGCGGCTACGCGATCGATTCCGCCCTGTTCGCCCTTCACCACGTCATCTGCCAGACGCTGGTGCGGGTCTGCGGCAGCCCCCACGCCGAGACCAACGCGGCGATCCTGCCGCGGGCGATGGCGGCGATGCGGGAGCGGGTGCCGGAGCAGATCGGCGCGCTGGCCACGGCGGTCGGCACCGATCTCGCCGGGATCGAGGAGCGGATCCTTGCTCTCGGCGGCCACCCGGCCGGGCTCGGCGCCGCCGGCGCCGATCGCTCCCGGCTGGAGTCGGCCCTCGATGCGATCGAGGCCCGCCCCGAGCTCGGCTTCGCCCCCGATCCGCCCGGCCGCGACGAGCTGAGGCGGATCATCGAATCCGCCTGGTAGCGGGCGGCGCCGATCCGTCTGTAACGGGGCGGTGACGACCGTGTAGCGCTGTTAATGAGCGAAGAGCAGCTCCAGCGCTATCACGACTACACCCGCAAGCACGGTGTCAACTGGGTGATCTACCTGCTGGCGCGGATGATCCTCCAGCCGGCGCTTCTGATCTACCTTCGCCTCTCGCGCCAGGGCCGCGCCAACGCCCGGGTCAAGGGCGCCCTGATCGTCGCCGCCAACCATCGCAGCTTTCTCGACCCGTTCGTGATCGGCGCCTCTCTGCCCTGGCGCAGGCCGATGAACTACGTGGCGAAGATGGAGCTGTTCTCGAAGCGCTGGCAGGGCTGGATCCTCTGTCGGGTCGGGGCGTTTCCGATCCGCCGCGGGGAGTCGGACGAGGAGGCGATGAAGACGGCGCGGATGGTGCTCGAGCGCGGCGGCACCGTCTGCATCTTCCCCGAGGGCACCCGGATCCGCACCGGCTCGCTCGCCAGCCCGAAGCGAGGGGTCGGGCGCCTCGCATTGCAGACCGGCGCCCAGGTGGTCCCGGTCGCCGTCCTCGGCAGCGACGCGGTTCGCCGCGGCTGGCGTATCCGCCCGCGCAAGGTGCGTCTGCGGATCGGGCGGGCGATGACCTTCCCCGGCTCCGAGCGGCCCTCCCCGGCGCTCGCGGCCACCGTGACCTCGCGCATCTGGCCCAACGTCGAGCTCCAGTGGGAGGACCTCGGCGGGCTGCCTCCGATGCGCCGTGCCGCGGTGATCGGCGCCGGCAGCTGGGGGACAGCCGTCGCGGTGTTGCTGGCCCGGGGCGGCCTCGAGGTGGAGCTCGGGACGCGAACCGCCGAGCAGGCCGAGCAGGTTGCTGCCGAGCGCCAGAACAGCCGCTACCTCGAGGGCGTCACCCTGCCCGACTCGGTCCGCGTCAAGCAGGCATCGGAGATCGAGCTGGCCGGCCTCGACCTGGTCTGCCTGGCGATCCCCTCCTCCTCGCTCCCCCAGGGGGTCGGCGCGATCGCCGACCGGATCGGAGGACGGACGGCGATGCTCCTGCTCAGCAAGGGCCTCGTCGCCCCCCAGGGCCAGCTCCCCAGCGAGTACGTCGCCGAGCGGGTGCGGGCCCGGGCGATCGCCTGCCTCGGCGGGCCGGCGCACTCCCGCGAGGCCGTCTCCGGCTCCGCCGCCCTCGTGCTCGGATCCGCTGACACCGACCTCCGCTCCCAGGTCGGGGACGTCTTCGATCGCGCCGGCCTGGTCTGCGAGCGCTCCGCCGACGTTGTCGGCGTCGAGATGGCCGGGGCCGCGAAGAACGCCGCGGCGCTGGCCGCGGCCGCGGCGGTGCCCCACGGCCTCAATGCCGCCGGGATCGCCGCGGCCGAGGTCTGGAGCGAGTGCGTCGAATACGCGATCCACCGGGGGGCGAGGCTCGAGACCTTCACGGGGCTGGCCGGGGTGGGCGATCTGACCGCGACGGTGCTGGCGCCCGACAGCCGTAACCGCCGCGCCGGCGAGATGCTCGGCTCGGGCCGCAGCCCGGATGAGATCAGGGCGGAGATCGGCCAGGCGTCGGAGGGGCTCGACTCGGTCCCCCAGATAGCCGGGACGATCGCCGCCGCCGGCCTCGACGCGAGCGCGATCGGGGGGCTCGCGACCCTGATCGAGGGAGAGATCGGACCCGAGGAGTGGATCGCCGGGTTGCGCCGTGCAGAGCGCTCCAAGCAGGCGGCCTAGCGAGATGAGTGACCCCACGACCCCGCGCACCCGGATGACGCCCCTGGCGCTTCGCATCTCTTCGTCCTCGGGCTCGCCTTTGGCACCACCAAAGGCTTCGCCCTGCGTCCTCGATCTGCTCGGCCAGGCGCGCCCCCGGGCACACGCGGCCATGGGATCAATCATCTCGACCCCGCGGGTAACCTTGCCGCGTGACCAAGAGCGAGACCGTCGAGCCGGCGAGCCTCGATCCCGCCGCCAAGGCGGAGCTCGATCGCGCCTTCGAGGAGCTCTACCGGGCGCACCTCCGCGATGTCTACTCCTACGCGTACTACCGGGTCGGCAACCATCACGACGCCGAGGACCTGACCGAGCAGGCCTTTCTCCAGGCCTACCGCCACTTCGACCGGGCCCGGCGCGAGTCCAACGGAAGGCCGCTGCGCCCGTGGCTGATCCGGATCGCTCACAACCTCGCCTCCAACTACTACCGCGACCGCGCGCGGCGGCCGCAGACGCCGCTGGAGAACGCCGACCCGATCCCCGCCCAGCACGGGACCGAGGCGCTGGTCGAAGGCCGCGAGGAGCTGCGCCGGGTGATGGCGAACCTCGACCACCTGCCGGACGACCGCCGCGAGGCGCTGATCATGCGCTTCGCCCTCGGCATGGACAACCGCGAGATCGCCCGCGCCCTCGGCCGCACCGACGGCGCCACCAAGGTGCTGATCCACCGCGCCATCAAGCAGCTCAAGGAGGAGATGAGCCACGATGAGTGAGCCAAATCCTGCCAACAACCCCGGCACGCCCGGACGCGGAGCGGAGGACGTGCCGGGCGGTCATTCCGGCGGACGCGGAGCGGAGGAGATGCCGGGCGGTCATTCAGGCGGACGCGGAGCGGAGGACGTGCCGGGCTTTGATGTCGAGGCGCTTCTCTCTGATGCCCTCCGCCCGATGGAGCCACCCGAGCGGCTCTCGCAGCGGCTCGAGAGCACTCTCGCCGCGGTGACGCAGGCGGCGGCTGACGAGCTGTCCGACTGGGCCGACGAGCTATCCGAGAGCGAGTTGCGGGCGCTGGGCGCGCCCCGCAACTGGGTGCGGCCGGTGGTCGCAATCGCTGCCGGAGGGGTGGCGACCGGCGCCCTCGTCCTGCTGGAGGCGCGGCGCCGCGGCCGCCAGCAGACGGGCGGGCTGCGCGACGTCGCCGGTCAGCTGCGCTCGCGCTTCTAGGTTGCCGGGGCCGGCGGGGGCGCGCCTGGTGGCGGGACCCTTGCCCCCTGCTTCGGCGTAGCTATCCCCGCGCCGATCCCGAGCAGGCCGAGGATCAGGTGCAGGAAGTCGTCGGCGGTGTTGATCGGGATGAACCCGAGGATGCTCTCCCCACTGCCGATGATGAACCCCCAGACCGCGATCACGATGTAGACGAAGCCCAGTCCGAGCGCGTAGGCGCGGGCCGCGTAGCCCGCGACCAGCAGCCCGATCGCCCCGGTGACGATGTGAATGAGGTTGTGCCAGCCGTTGACGTCGAGCACCCCGAAGACGTCGTCGACGTTGCCCGGAGACCCGAAGCTCGAGGTGTAGAAGAAGCCGATGATCCC
The DNA here is from genome assembly GCA_963720735.1 of uncultured Actinomycetes bacterium. Classification (GTDB taxonomy): domain Bacteria; phylum Actinomycetota; class Thermoleophilia; order Solirubrobacterales; family 70-9; genus JBBRHQ01. The sequence continues at coordinate 52,340 of CAVRGL010000007.1, read as the reverse complement.
GGCGACGACGAGGACGCCGCCGACGAGCGTCGCGTAGAGCCTGGCCGGGCTTGCCCCTTGCATTCGGACATCTTCGCCGCCGGGGCGGACGCAGAATGATCTGCGGCCGCTTCACGGCCTGACATGCATCTGCCCGCGCTAGCACCGCGCGGGCAAAGAACACCACTTGCGGCGACTTCGCCGCCTGACATGTATGTGCCGGCGCTAACACCGCGCCGGCAGAGCGCAAATGATCCAGCGCCGCTCGCGGCGCGTAGCCTGAATCACCGATGGCGATCTCCAGGGTAAAGGCCGAGCGCCTCGCCGACGAGGAGCTGATGCCGCTGATCGCCAAGCGCGACGCGGACGCGTTCGAGGTCTTCTACGACCGCCACGGCGGCGTCGCCTACTCGCTCGCCTACCGGATCGTCGGCTCCCGCCAGGCTGCCGAGGACGTCACCCAGGAAGCCTTCATCTCGATCTGGCGCAGCGGGGCCCGGTTCGACCCCACCCGGGGCAGCGTTCGCTCCTGGACCCTGGGGATCGTCCGCAACCGCGCCATAGATGCCCTGCGCAGGGACGCCGGCAAGGCCCCGAAGCTCGACTTCGACGACGAGGCGCTGCTCGAGCAGCGCTCCTCCGAGCAGCTGACCGAGGACGAGGTCGTGCGGCGCGACCAGGCGGCGGGGGTGCGGGGAGCGCTTCGGGAGCTGCCGAGCGACCAGTCGAAGGTGATCCAGCTCGCCTATTTCGGCGGCTTCAGCCACTCGGAGATCGCCGAGATGCTGGGGATGCCGCTGGGTACGGTGAAGGGCAGGATGAGGCTGGGGATGGAGAAGATCCGTATGCAGCTGGCGGAGGGGCTGCGATGAGCGAGGAATCCCACGAGCGCCGGCGCGAGGACGTCGCTGCCTACGCGATCGGTGCGCTGGAGCCCGACGAGGCGGCCGAGTTGGAGCGCCACCTCGCCGGGTGCGAGCAGTGCCGCCGGGACCTCCGCTGGCTCGCTCCGGCGGTCTCTTCGCTGGGCGAATCGGTCGAGCGCCGGGAGCCGCCGGCTAGCCTGCGCACCGAGCTGATGGCGACGGTGCGGGAGGAGGCGGGGCGGCCCCACCCGGCGGCCCTGCGCGAGGGACGCCGCCGCTTCGGCGGTTTCCTGCTGCGCCCGGCGATCGGCTTCGCGGCGGTGGCGCTGCTGGTCGCGGTCGGGCTGATCGCCTACAGCGCCGGGGGCGGCGGGATGGAGACCGTCACCTCCCACTCGACCCCGGGCTCCAGCGTGCAGGCCACCCTGAAGCGGACCGGCGACTCGGGCACCCTCGAGCTGACCGGACTGCGCCAGCTCCCCTCGAAGCGGGTCTACCAGGCGTGGGTGCAGCGGGGCGGTCGGATGGAGCCGTCGTCGCTTTTCGCGCCCCGCCGCGACGGGACCGCGAGCGCGGCCATTCCCCGCCACCTCGACGGGGCCCGGCAGGTCCTGGTCACGGTCGAGCCGCGCGGCGGCAGCATGGCGCCGACCTCGGCCCCGCTGGTCGGCGTGCGGGTCGGCAGCTAGCCGCGTCGGCTCGCCGGGCCGCGAACCCGACTCATCTAGGCTGCGGCGCCAATGCCCGAGACCTGTTACCGCCATCCCGACCGCGAAACCGGGGTCCGCTGCTCCAACTGCGGGCGGCCGATCTGCCCCGATTGCATGACCCCTTCGCCGGTTGGGATGCGCTGCCCGGAATGCTCGCGGCAGACGACCCGGGTCAAGTCCGGCGCCGCCGCCTTTGGGGGATCCCGGACCATGAACGCGACCTACGTCCTGATCGCGATCAACGTCGTCGTCTACCTCTACGAGTTGCTGAGGGGCGGCGGCGGATTCGCGATCAGCCAGTCGAACCCGGTGATCGTCCACTTCGGCCTGATCGCCCCGCCGGTCGCAGACGGACAGCTATACCGGCTTCTCACCGCCGGCTTCCTCCACTACAGCATCCTCCACATCGCCTTCAACATGTACGCGCTGTTCATCGTCGGCCGCCTGCTGGAGCCGGGGATCGGCACGCTGCGCTTCGTCTTCCTCTACTTCGCCTCGCTGCTGGCCGGGTCCTTCGGGGCGCTGCTGCTCTCGCCGGACAGCCTCACAGCGGGGGCGTCAGGCGCGATCTTCGGGATCTTCGCCGCCGCTTTCGTCGTCGCTCGCGGCCGTCGCCTGGAGGGGATTGCCGCGCAACTCGGGATTCTCCTGGTGATCAACTTCGTATTCACTTTCAGCATTCCCGGGATCAGCATCGGAGGGCACCTCTTCGGCGCAGCCGGGGGCGCGCTGGCGGCGCTGGCCATCGTCGCCGGCGAGCGGGGCCGGCTGGGGCCCAAGCACCTCACGGTCGAGCTGGTGGCGATCGCGGCGATCGGGATCGCTGCGATCGTCGGCTCGGTCGCGATTGCCTGAGCTGGGTCAGAGCGGCAGAGGCGCGGAGGCGACCCCGTCCGGCGCGGCGAGGGCGCCGGGATGGAGCAGGTGGGCCAGCAGCTCTACGCCGTCGATCAGCCTCGGCCCCGGCCGCGAGAACGACGCGGCGGCATCGACCGCCCAGCCCCGCTCGGCTCCGAGCGAGTGGAGCGCCGCCAGGTGGTCATTCGCCTCGCGCTGCGACTGGGCCGGGCCGTAGCCGCACGGCATCACGACGACGTCCTCGGCGCCACAGGCGGAGAGCCGCTCCCAGGCCTGCTCGGATGACTTCTCTCCCGGGTTGCCGATCACGTCGACGCCGCCGGCCGCCTCGATCATCTCGGGCACCCAGTGACCACCGACGAAGGGCGGGTCGAGCCACTCGAGCGCCAGCACCCTGCGGCGCGGCCGCCCGGCGACGGCCTCGGTGACCCGCGCGAGGCGCTGCTCGAGCTCCCTCCTCAGCCTGGCGGCGTTCGCACTCCGGCCGGTCGCATCGCCCAGCCGGGTGACGTCATCGAGGACGTCGTCCAGGCCCGCCGGGTCCTGGCTCAGCACCCGCGGGCCCCCCGGCATGCGGGCGGCAAGATCGACCACATCCTCGTAGGAGACGGCGCAGACCTCGCAGACCTGCTGGGCGACGATCAGGTCAGGGGCGAGCTCGGCCAGCCGCTCGGCGTCGAGCTCGTACAGCGGCCCTCCCTCACCGACGATCCGCTTCACCGTCGCGTCGATCTCGCCGGCGCCGAGGCCGGCCGGCACCACGGTCCGCGTCAGCTGCGGGAGTGAGGCCGCCGCGGTTGGGTAGTCGCACTCGTGGGTGACGGCGACGACGCCGTCGCCGAGGCCGATCGCGAATAGCATCTCGGTCGCAGACGGCACCAGGCTGGCGATACGCATCGGAGGTCAAATATGGCACTTCTCGAGGATTCTGAGATAGGCGAGAGACTGGGCGCGATGCAGGGCTGGGAGCGCGAGGGCGATGCGATCGTCAAGACGTTTGCGTGCAATGACTTCGCCGGCTCGGTCTCCTTCGTCAACTCGCTGCTGTCACCGGCGGAGGAGATGAACCATCACCCCGACCTCGCGATCTCCTGGGACCAGGTGACGGTGACCATCTCGACCCACTCCGAGGGCGGCCTGACGGCGGCCGATTTCGAGCTCGCCGGGCGGATCGACGCGCTCTGACGGAGGCGGCGGAATCGCCCTCGGGGCGGTCTATGCTTAGGAGGCCCGAGATGGCCGACGAAGACGACCGCCCTCGAAGTACGAGGCCACATAGGCAAATGACCCCGAACCCGCCTGAGGCGAAGCGGTGACGGTCGTCCTTCTCGTCCTCCTGTTGCTGCTCGTTCTCGTCAACGGGTTCTTCGTCGCCGCCGAGTTCGCGATCGTCCGATCCCGCCAGAGCCGCATCGAACAGATGGCCGCCGAGGGAGTCCGCTCGGCGAAGCTCGCGGCCACCCAGATGGACCACGTCGACGAGTTCGTCGCCACCTGTCAGGTGGGGATCACGCTCGCCTCCCTCGGCATCGGCTTCCTCGGCGAGCCGGCGATCGCGGAGCTGCTCGTGCCGGTGTTCGGCGGGGTGATGGGCCACGGCCTGGCGATCGCGATCTCGATCGCGATCGCCTACATGATCGTCACCTATCTGCACGTGATCATCGGCGAGCAATCGCCGAAGCTGCTGGCGATCGCCCGGCCCGAGACGGTGATGCTGCGGGTCGCGCGACCGCTGAAATTCTTCCGCACCGTCCTCCACCCCCTGATCGTCTCCGCCAACGCTCCCTCGAACTTCATCGTCAGCCGCCTCTTCCGCGTCGACGTCAAGGGCCTCGAGGAGGAGACCTCGCCGGAGGAGCTTCGCCTGCTGATCAACCGCGGCGCCCAGCTGGGCCGGCTCGATCAGGGCGAGGCGGTGATGCTCGGGGGTGTCTTCCACCTGCACGAGCAGCAGGCGCGCGAGGTGATGACCCCGATTCCTGCCGTGGTCACCGTCGACGCATCAGACGACGTCGAAACCGCCCTGCGCCGCTGCGTGACCTCGGGACACACCCGGCTGGTGGTGATCGAGGACGACAACCCCGACCGGGTGAAGGGAATCGTCCACAACAACAGCCTCGCGAGGATCTACATGAGCGATGGGCCCGATGCGGCCCTCGAGCCGGCGACCCGCGACGCGCCGATCGTCCCCGAGACCCGGCCCCTGGACGACCTCCTCCAGGACCTGCAGCGGCAGCGCACCTCACTCTCGATCGTCGTCGACGAGTACGGGCGCACCGTCGGACTGGTCACGATCGAGGACATCCTCGAGGAGGTCGTCGGGGAGATCGAGGACGAGACCGACCCGCGCGCCGCCGATCTGCGCCGGCTGACCAACGGCGACTGGTTCGTCCGCGGCCACGTCTCCCTCGGCGACCTCAAGGACGCCGAGATCGAGCTGCCGGTCGACACCGACGCCTACAACTCGGTGGGCGGCTATGTCTTCGGGGAGCTCGGCCGGCTGCCGAAGCGCGGCGACGAGATCACCGCCAACGGCTACACGATCCGGGTCGAGTCGGTCCGCGAGAACCGGATCGAGGCGGTGCGGATCTCCTCCAGGTAGCGCCGCGGACCTGTCGGAACCGCGGGGCCGGGGTCGAGTGGACGAAAGCGTCCGCAAATTGGACGAATTAGGCCACTCGACCAGGGCTTGGGGGGCGATCCGTCCGCGGGGCGGACTACTTTGCACGTCCAACCTAGGGGTTGGAGGTACTGCGATGTGGGTCGTTCGCCTGAGTGACAAGCAGCTCGAGGTCCTGAGAGCAATGCTGCGGGCGGAGGAGCATCTGGGGCCGGCCTTGCAGGGAGCCCTGGAAGCGCTTGATCTGGCCCGCTGGGACGAGCTGCCCGAAGCGGAGCTGCCCTGGGGGCAGGTGGCAGAGATAGCGCGGCGGCAGGGGATATCAGAGGCGGACGTGATCTGGGACATCAGCGGCCGCAAGGGCGCGGTCGGCTGAGCAGGGTCCGCCGCCCCGCTGCGCTTCAGTCGTACTCGTAGAAGCCGGCGCCGCTCTTGCGCCCCAGGCGGCCCTTCCCGACCATCTCGACCATCAGCCCGGGTGGCCGGTGGGCCGACTCCGAGGAGTCGGCGTAGAGCGCGTCGCCGATCGCCTCGGCGACGTCGAGGCCGACGAAGTCGAGCAGCGCCAGCGGGCCCATCGGGTGGCCGGCGCCGAGGGTCATGCAGGAGTCGACCTCGCCGGCGCTCATCCCGGTGCGCTCCATCATCCGCACCGCGTCGAAGAGGTAGGGGAAGAGCAGCCGGTTGACGACGAAGCCCGACTGGTCGGGGACCTCGACCGCGGTCTTGCCGAGGGCGCCGCACCAGCCGAGGGCCCGCTCGCGGACGCCCTCCCTGGTGGCCTGCGGGATGCACAGCTCGACCAGCTTCATCCTCGGCACCGGGTTGAAGACGTGGAGGCCGAAGACCCGCTCGCGGTGGCCGCTTCGGGCGCCGATCTCCCCGACCGGGAGCGACGACGTGGTGGTCGCCAGGTCGGCCTCGGGGGCCGCATCTCCAAGCCCGGCGAGCAGGCCGGCCTTGACCTCGAGGTCCTCGATCACCGACTCGACGACCAGGTCGCACTCGCCGAGATCGCCGACCTTGGTGGTCACCTGGAGGCGCTCCGGGTCGGCCCCCTCGATCCGGGCGCAGGCGGCGACCGCGTTCTCCTCGGCCCGCCAGGCCGAGGCCTCGCTGCGCGCCAGCAGAATGGTCGAGGCCGTCGTGGTCGAGGCCGCGGCGAGCCCGCAGGCGATCGCGCCGCTGCCGGCGATCGCCGGTCGCGTGTAGGTTTGCTTGCCGGGCATCGCCCGCTTACTATCACGCCCGCGACCGGCCCCAATGCGCGGGAGTGATCTCGATCACGGTGCTGGCTGACTCGCCAGTCAATTTGAGTATCTTTCGTCCCACGGCGATCTGGGGATCGCCAAGCAGCCAAGAGATATCGATCGGAGGCACGCCCTGATGGAGAACGGCAGATTCGGTGGACGCGAGGTGGTCATCGTCGAGGCGGTTCGCACGCCGATCGGGCGCGGCCACGAGGAGAAGGGCTACTACAAGGACGTCCATCCCTCGACGCTGCTCGCCAAGGCCTACTCCGAGGTGATCGAGCGGGCCGGGATCGAGCCCTCGGAGGTCGAGGACGTGGTCGCCGGATGCGTGCAGCAGTTCGGCGAGCAGGGGATGAACATCGCCCGCAACGCCTGGCTCGAGGCGGGGCTGCCGATCGAGACCCCCGCCACCACGGTCGATCGCCAGTGCGGCTCGGCCCAGCAGGCCGTCAACTTCGCAGCCGCGCTGATCGCCTCCGGCGTCCACGACGTCGCGATCGGCGGCGGCGTCGAGCACATGGGGCACATCTCCTTCGCCGACGGGATGCAGGTGATGTCCGAGCACGGTTACGCCTTCTCCGGCCCTTTGATGGAGCGCTACAACCTCGTCCCCCAAGGGATCTCCGCGGAAATGATCGCCGACAAGTGGGAGATCCCCCGCTCGGAGCTCGACGAGATCGGTCTGCGCTCCCATCAGCTCGCCGCGAAGGCGACCGAGGAGGGGCGCTTCGAGCGCGAGATCGTCCCGATCGCGGTCAACGGCGACACCTTCGCCACCGACCAGGGGATCCGCCCCGACACGACGCTGGAAAAGCTCTCCGAGCTGAAGCCGGCCTTCAAGGAGGACGGCAAGATCACCGCCGGCAACTCCTCGCAGATCTCCGACGGCGCCGCCGCGGTGCTGCTGATGAGCCGCGAGAAGGCGGACGCCCTCGGCCTCAAGCCGCGGGCGCGGATCTTCGACCAGACGACGGTCGGGGTCGATCCGGTGATCATGCTGACCGGCCCGATCCCGGCGACCCAGAAGCTGCTCGACCGCAACGCGATGTCGATCGGCGACATCGACCTGATCGAGATCAACGAGGCCTTCGCCTCGGTGCTGGCCGCCTGGCGGCGCGAGCACGATCCCGACATGGACCGGGTCAACGTCAACGGCGGGGCGATCGCCCTCGGCCATCCGCTCGGCTCGACCGGGGCGCGCCTGATCACCACGCTCCTGCACGAGATGGAGCGCTCCGACAAGGAGATCGGCCTGGTGACCATGTGCTGCGGTGGCGGGCTCGGCACCGGCACGCTGATCCAGCGGGTCTGAGCAGCCTTTCGCCCGAAAATGCGTCGATTCGACTTGCGCCAGCCGGGGCACTGGTCGAGACTCGGCTGTCTTGTCGTGACGGACGGAAGGGGATCGGATGTTCGAGCGGGTCAGACGGGGGCTCAGCTTCGCCAACGTGATGTCGGTGGTCGCCGTGTTCCTGGCGCTTGGCGGTAGCGCCTACGCATTTCACCTGGGGCGCAACAGCGTCGGTCCCAGCCAGCTGAAACGCAACGCGGTCAGCAGCCCGAAGGTAAGGAACAACTCTCTGAAGGGCCTCGACATCAGGCAGTCGACCCTGAGAAAGGTGAGGGCGGCCAACGTCTACAGCATCGGAACGACGGCGCCCAACTGCGGCGCCGCGCACCCCTTCCCGCGCGGGGTCAGCACGAACCACAAGGGCCAGGGAGTCTGCGAGGTGGCGTTCCCTCGGAACATCAACAAGTGCGACGCCAGCGCCCAGATTGACATCCGCGGCGTGAACATCGTGCTCCTCGACAACCCCAGCGCTCGTATCGTCCGATTCACCGGCGAAGGCCCGAAGAAGCTAGAGGTCGAGACGTTCACCGGCGGGGGAGCCACCTCCAACCTGCCGTTCGATCTCGTCCTGGTCTGCTAGCGGACAGGCGGGAGGGACCGCCTGGCCGCCCGGCCAGGCGGGCATATAAGGTGTGGCGCCGATGGATCTGACCCTCTCGCCGTCCGAGGAGCAGTTGCGCGACGAGCTTCGCGCCTGGCTCGAGGCCAACGACCCCGGCCCCGAGCCCGAGGAGCTCGATCAGGTGATCCCCTTCCGGGCGGAGTGGCAGCGGCGCATGCACGAGGCCGGCTGGGCGGGGGTCTCCTGGCCGAAGGAGTACGGCGGGCGCGGGGCGACGATGATCGAGCAGGCGATTTTCGCCCAGGAGATGGCCCGCGCCGAGGTCCCGCCGCCGGCCAACGTCCTCGGCCTGGCGATGGGCGGGCCGGTGGTCATCGCCCACGGCACCGAGGAGCAGAAGCAGCGCTACCTGGAGCCGATCCTCAGCGCCGAGGAGATCTGGTGCCAGGGGTTCTCCGAGCCCGAGTCGGGATCCGATCTGGCCTCGCTGAAGACGAAGGCGGTCAAGGACGGAGACGAGTGGGTGGTCACCGGGCAGAAGGTCTGGACGACGCTGGCGCAGTTCGCCAAGTGGTGCATGCTGGTCGCCCGCACCGACCCCGACGCGCCCAAGCACAAGGGCCTCACCTACTTCCTGATGGACATGGAGCAGGAGGGGGTGCAGGTGCGCCCACTGGTCCAGATCACCGGCGAGGGCGAGTTCAACGAGCTGTTCATCGAGGAGGCCCGGATCCCCGACGAGAACGTGATCGGCGGGGTCGGCAACGGCTGGCAGGTGGCGATCACGACCCTGATGAACGAGCGCGCCGGGCTCGCCTTCAGCGCCGTGGTGGGCATCCAGAACAACCTCCGGCGGCTCTCCAGGCTGGCCCGGGAGACGAGGCTGAACGGCGGCTCGGTCGCCGACGACGCCTACTACCGCCAGCGGATCGCCCAGCTCAACATCGAGGCCGAGACGATGAGGATCAACGCCTACCGGGGGCTGACGAAGACGATGCAGACCGGCACCCCCGGCCCCGAGGGCTCGCTGGGGAAGTGGCAGTGGGCCGACATAAACCAGGGGATCGCCGAGCTGGCGCTGGAGATCGAGGGCGCCTACGCGCCGCTCGGCCGCGGCGACGAGCACGCCGTCGACAACGGCAGCTGGCAGTACTCCTTCCTGCGCTCGCGGGCCAACTCGATCGAGGGCGGCACCACCGAGATCCTCAAGAACATCATCGCCGAGCGCATCCTCGGCCTGCCGAAGCTCCGATGAACAAACGGGCAACCCCGAGGCAGGGGGTGCGCTGACGTGTACTTCGACCTGACCGACGAGCAGAGGGCTATCCAGGAGGCCGCGAAGCAGTTCCTCGCCGCTCGGTATCGGCCTGAGCGGATCCGCGAGCTGGTCGAGCTTCCCGACGGGTTCGCCGAGGAGGACTGGAAGGAGATGACCGAGCTCGGCTGGCAGGGGCTGGCGCTCCCCGAGGAGTGGGGCGGGCAGGGCCTGGGGATGGTCGAGCTGGCGGTGGTGATGGAGGAGATGGGCTACGCGCTGGCCCCCTCGCCGCTCTTCTCCAACACGGTCGCCGGGCTGGCGATCGCGATCTGCGGTGACGACGATCAGAAGGAGCGCTATCTGCGACCGCTGGCCGAAGGGGAGCGACGGGGCACGCCGGCGCTTGTCGACGCCGGGAGCCCGGCGGCGATCGGCGAGTTCGCCATGGAGGCCGGAGGGAGCGGCGATCGGGTCGTGCTCGACGGCGAGAAGGTGCTGGTGATGGACGCGGCCAGCGCCGATTTCTTCCTGGTCGCGACCAGCGACGGTCGCAGGCGCATCGTCGATCGCGACACAGACGGCGTCAGCGTCACCCCGGAGAGCTCGATCGACCTCACCCGCAAGCTGTTCACGGTCCGCTTCGAAGGCGTCGAGGTTCCCGCCGAAAACACGCTCCCCGGCTCAGGCGCCGACTTCGCGCCGGTCTTCCAGCGTGGCTGTGTGGCGCTCGCCGCCGAGCTGACCGGGATCGCCCAGCGGACGATGGAGATGGCGGTCTCCTACGCCAAGGACCGCCAGCAGTTCGGGCGGGCGATCGGCTCCTATCAGGCCGTCTCGCACAGCTGCGCGCAGATGCTGCTGGAGACCGAGAACTCGCGCTCCGCGGTCTACTTCGCGGCCTGGGCAGCCGACGCCGAGCCGGAGACGCTTCCCCGGGCGGCGTCGATCGCCAAGGCCTACGCCTCGGATGCAGGCTGGCGGGTCGCCGCCGCGTCGATGCAGGTGCACGGCGGGATCGGCTTCACCTGGGAGCACGACCTGCACTTCTGGCTGAAGCGCGCCCGCGCCGACGCCTCGATGTTCGGCGACGCCAAGTGGCACCGCGAGCAGGTCGCAGAGGCAGTGCTCGCCGCCTGAGCGGACAGGTGTGTCAGCCGGCGCGGTTGTTAGCGCCGGCAGAGGCATGTCAGGCGGCGAAGCCGCCGCAAGTGGTTCTCCCAGGCCGGCGCGGTGTTGCGCCGGCAGAGGCGTGTCAGGCGGCGAAGCCGCCGCAAGTGGTTCGGCTCAGCCGTTCGGCAGCGCCGCTACGAAGCGCCCGAAGGCGGCCATGTCGGTGACCGCGGGGCCGTGGCCGGGGAGGATCAGGCTCGGGCCGAGCCCGGCAAGCTTGCGGATCGAGCGGCGGTTCTCGGCCGGGTCGTAGGTGAAAATCGTAGGCGGCTCGCGCAACCCCGTCAGGGTGGTGGCGAAGCTCATGTTGCGCAGCACGTCGCCGCAGATCGCCACCCCGTCGGAATCGCGGAAGTAGACGACCTCGCCGCGGGCGTGCCCGGGCGCGTGGACGACCCGGAAGCCGGCGACCTCGTCTCCCTCGCCGAGCACCCGGCCGACCTTGTGCGGGGGTCCCTCCCAGATCTTCCCGATCAGGCGGTTGACCGGGTTGGAGGCCGCGGCCTCCTGGATCGGCCGCCGGCCCTCCATCGCGGCGACGTCGTCGGCATGGCAGGCGAGCGGCACCCCGCGCTCCTCGCAGACGTCCTTGGCCACTCCCTGGTGGTCAGGGTGGACGTGGGTCAGAGCCACCAGGGAGATCTCCCGGCCCTTGAGCTGGCCGAGGATGCGCCCCCGGTCCCAGCGCCTCCCCGCGTCGATCAGCACGTCGCCGGCGAGGTAGACGTTGATCGTCGGCCGCGGGAACTCGTTGAGGCGCCAGACGCTCGCGGCGAGCTGCTTCATCGGCCAAATCTATTCGATGCGCGCCTGTCGTCTCAGCCGGGGGTGGGACCTTTCAACTGCCTATTTGGCGCCTCAAAGGTCCCACCCCGCCCGGGTCAGGCCTGGGCGAGGCGGGCGCCGACGAACTGGACCATGCCGCTGATCCGCTGGTGGATGTCGGTGAAGCCGCGTTGCTCGAGCGCCTCGGCGATCTCCTCGCGGGTGAAGATGCGCATCCCGCTGAGCCGCTCAGCTAGCGGCTTCGCCGGACCACGGGGAGCGAGTCGGCGCTGGACCGAGGTCATTAGGGCGATCCTGCCGCCGGGGGTGAGCACCCTGGCCATCTCGTCGAGCCCGGCGAGGGGGTCGTCGAGCAGGTGGAGGGCCGCGAAGCAGCAGACTGCATCGAAGCTCGCCCCGACGAAGGGAAGCGCGGCGGCGTCGCCGCGGATCAGGCAGAGGTTGTGCAACCCGGAGCCGCGCACCTCGGCGGCGCCGCGCTCGAGCATCGTCCGCGATGCATCGATGCCGACGACGAGGCCGGATTTGCCGACGGTGGAGGCGAAGGCGCGGGAGAAGTTGCCGGGACCGCAGGCGACATCGAGGACCCCGTCCCCCGGGCGCAGCCCCAGGAGCAGGCGGGCGATGCGGATCTCGTCGGCCATGCCGGGACCCGTCAGCCCCTTCGCCACCTGGCTGAGCGCGGGTCGCCAGTAGCGCTCGTAGATTCTCGGCACGACTCCGGTCAGCATCAGGTCCTGGGTCGCGCCGGTCGAGTGAAGGTCCTCCCCGAGCAGGTCGAGGTACGGCGCCCCCGCGCTGATCGCCTCCGCCTCTCGCCTCGCCTCGGGCTCCAGCAGCGGCAGGGTCCGCCGCAGCGCGCCCTCGGCCTCAGGGGCCACGGGGATCGCCGCTGTGGCGCGCCAGCTCTTCCAGCTCGGCGATTCTGCGCTCTCCCTCGATCCGGGCCGGATGATCAGCGGGCAGCGGCTCGATCAGCCGCCGGATCCGGTTGCGGACCTGGAGCGCGAAGTGGGGCGTCGACGCCCCGGCCAGTGCTCGGATGTCCTCGACGCTGACCGTATCGGCCGCAGCCAGCAGCTCGGGGCGCTCCGCCTCGCTCACCCGCCGCTCCCCTTCGGCTCGACCTTGCCGAGCTCGGTGCTGAAATCGATCGCCGCCTGCTGGTCGACGCTGATCGCGTCCTGGTCCCCGATCACCCAGACATGGTTGTAGAAGGCGCGGGTCGGGTCGCTGGTGTAGCCGGGCTTCACGTCGAGAAGGTAGCTGTGGAGCGTGCCCGGGAGCGTCGCGGCATTGTCGGTGAGCAGCAGCGGGCCCCAGGTGCCCGCGCCGGACAGCGGCGCGGCGGCCACCGCGTCGAGCGGGAAGTTGCTGCGAGCGATCACGAACCCGTGGCCGGGGTCGTTGACGTTCCAGCCGAAGCTGCCGTCGGAGTAGCGGGCGAAGTTGATCGCGTTGGCGACGGGCTCCTCGCCGGATATGCGCGTCGCCTGACCGCTGATCCCGGCGATCTTGTTCTCCACCGATACCGGGATCACTGAGGTCGGCCCGAGGATGTAGGTGGGCACACCCTTGAACTTGGCGAGCATCTTTGCGGTCGGCTTCGGCAGGCCCTGCTTCCCTGCGAACAGCACCGGGTCCCCGGAGCGGGCCGCCCACGCGGCCGCCGGCATCGCGATCCCGGGATCCTGCGAGGTGGTGACGACGATGTGCTCGGGCGGACCTCCCGCGAGCTTGGCGCGCAGGCCGGCCAGCCGCGCGGCGACCTCGGCCGCCCCGCTCCCCTTCACCACGCTGGTCTGGTAGCCGCTCGGTATGTCGGCGCCCGGCAGGGCGAAGAGCTGGTTGCCGCCGGTCCCCTTCGAGCCCCGCGGGTGCATCGTGCCGAGGGCGTCCGAGGTCGCGCTGGGGATTCCGTCGGGGCCGGAAAAGAGGACCGGTGAGTGGACCGGGTCGGCGATCAGGGCGGCGGCGGCTATCCCGCCCTGCCAGTCGCCGTCGGGGACCAGGGTGACCGCGGGCGGTGAGTCGTCGGCGACGGTCGAGGGGAAGGTCGCCAGCGCCACCCCGGCGGCGGTCTCCGCGGCGGTCGATCCCCCGACCCGGGTGGTGTTCTTGGTCGCGAACGCCGGGAAGCCGAGATCGGTGGCGTTGCTCGATCTGGCCGGCCCCGTGCCCCGGGCACCCGTCCCCTCGATCTGCGGGGCCGGACCGCTCGGCCCCGGCTCCCCGCCGCTGTCGAAGACGCCGAACAGGTAAAGCCCCAGCCCGACCAGCGCCAGCGGTATCAGCACCAGCATCACCTTCGAGAAGAGCGACAGCGGCGGGAGCGGCTCGAGCTCCGGCTCCTCGGGCGGGGGCGGAGGAGGCGCGGGGGGCGCCGGAGGCGCGAGGGTGGCGGTCCCGCGGGAGTTGCCGTTCGTCCGCGCCGTCTCCTCCGGGGGGGCAGCCGGCTCGGGGGGCCTCGACCCCGAGGCGTTGATCGGGCGCTCGCGAAGGCGGGGTAGCCGCAGCCGTGCCAAGGGACGAAAGCTACTGGGGGCGGTGCGGCAGCGCAGGAATCTCCCGCATCGGGTGGCTTCTGACTGGCCGGTCAGCTAGGCTGTGCGGTGGTTGACTGACTAGTCAGTCAACGGCAAACGGGACCGCTTGGCGCGGTATGGCGAAGGGGGCAGAAACATGGATTTCGCACTGAACGACGAGCAGCGGGAGTTCCGCGACTACTGCCGCCGATTCGCCCGCGAGGTGATGCGCCCCGCCGCCGCCCAGCATGACCGCGACGAGAGCGTTCCCTGGGAGGTGATCGCCGAGGCGCGCCGCTGGGGCCTTCAGGGGCTCGAGCACATGCAGCGGATGGGCAGCGACAGCGACGGGCAGATGGGGGTGATCTACACCGAGGAGCTGCACTGGGGGTGCGCAGGGCTCGCCCTGGCGATCTCCGGCTCCGGCCTCGCCGCCGCGGGTATCGCCGCCACGGGGACCCCGGACCAGATCGCCCGCTGGGTCCCGGAGTGCTTCGGCACCGAGGAGGAGATCAGGCTCGGCGCCTATGCGGTGACCGAGCCCCAGGCCGGCTCCGACGTGAAGAGCCTGAAGACCACCGCGCGCCGCGACGGCGACGAGTGGGTGCTGAACGGGACCAAGGTCTTCATCACCAACGGTGGCATCGCCGACGTCCACGTCGTAGTCGCGACAGTCGATCCCTCGCTCGGCACCGGTGGCCAGGCCTCCTTCGTCGTCGCCAAGGGGACGCCCGGGATGAGCCAGGGGAAGAAGGAGTCGAAGCTGGGGATCCGCGCCTCGCACACCGCCGAGGTGATCTTCGAGGACTGCCGTATCCCGGCCGACCAGCTGCTCGGCGGCGACGAGAAGCTGGAGCGAAAGCTCGAGCGCGCCCGCTCGGGTCAGCGGTCGCGGTCGGCCGACGCGCTGGCGACCTTCGAGATCACCCGGCCGATCGTCGGCGCCTCGGCGATCGGGATCGCCCAGGCCGCCTACGAGTGGACGCTCTCCCATCTCGACGGCCGCGAGGAGGACGGGGTGCCGCTGCTCGAAACGCAGCGCATCCAGCAGACCCTCGCCGACATCGCCACCGAGATCGAGGCGGCGCGGCTGCTGGTCCAGCGGGCCTCCTGGATGGGCCGCAACGGGATGCCGATGAGCGGCGGCCAGGGCTCGATGTCGAAGCTCAAGGCGGGCGACGTGACGATGTGGGCCACGACCCAGCTGATGGACCTGGTCGGGCCCTACGCCTGGAGCACCGAGTGCCCGCTGGAGAAGTGGTTCCGCGACGCCAAGATCTACCAGCTGTTCGAGGGCACTGCCGAGATCCAGCGGCTGGTGATCTCTCGGATGCAGGTCCGCGAGTACCGCGAGCGCCTCGGGTTCGGGGCCGAGATCGCCGCCGCAGCGGTCGCCGAGAGCAACGGCGCCGCGACCGGCGCCCGCGAGCCGGCGCCCGCCTGACGCCAGCCCCGGGTTCTAAGCTCGGGCCATGGCTCACGTCCATGGCCTCGGTCACGGGCACGCTCACGGCGACGCCCTCGTGCAGCGCCGCGGCGACAGCCGTCGCAGGATGCGGATCGCGCTGGCGATCAACCTGGCGATGCTCGTGGTTGGAATCGCCGGCGGCATCATCACCGGCTCGCTGGCGGTGCTCGCCGACGCGGGTCACGTGCTCTCCGACGTTGGGGCGATCGCCCTGGCGCTGGTCGCGGCGAGGCTGGCGGCCCGGCCCGGGGGGCCGCGGCGCACCTTCGGTTACCAGCGCTCCGAGGTGCTCGCGGCGCTCGCCAACGGCCTCACCCTCGTCGCGGTCGCGGTGTTGATCGCGATCGAAGCGATCGGGCGCTTCTCGGACCCGCCCTCGATCGAGGCCGGCGGGGTCCTCGCGCTCGGCCTCTTCGGGGTCGCCGGCAACGCCGCCGCGACCCTGGTCCTTGCCAGGGGCGACCGCAGCGACATCAACCTCGAGGGTGTGCTCCGCCACAGCGCCGCGGACGCCCTGGGATCGCTCGGCGTGGTGATCGCGGGAGCCTTCGTCCTCGCCGGTGGCTCCTCGCTGATCGACCCGATCATCAGCCTGCTGATCGCAGCGCTGATCCTCGCCTCCTCCTGGCGGCTGATCCGCGAACCGGTCGACGTGCTGATGGAGGCGGCACCGCCCGGATTCGACATGGAGGAGCTGCAGAGCGTCTTCGCCGCGGTCCCGGGGGTCTGCTCGGTGCACGATCTCCACGTCTGGACGCTGACCGCGGGCTTCGGCGCTCTCTCGGCGCACGTCGTCGTCGACGAGGGGGCGGACCGCGACCTGATCCGCCGCAACCTCGAGGTTGCGGTGCAGGAGCGTTTCGGGATCGACCACACGACCCTGCAGATGGAGGGGGAAGCGGGCAGGGAGCTGCTCGAGGTCGAGCCGCCGCCTCCTCGTGCGTAATCGCACTACATCGGCCGATTTTCTCCTTCTCGCGCAACCTCGGTTGCATCGCCGCGAAGGTCACAGGGGTGCGAGCCCGCCTTAGCTAGCCTCGGGCGACTGCCCGGGTCGCGTTAAAGCGGACCCGGCCGCAGGCTCGACCAGTGCCGTGATCAACCAGATTCGACCCTCCCTGGCGCGCCCCTGCGCCCTGGCCGCGACTGTCGTCGTGCTGGCCGCCGCATGCCTGCTGGCCCTGTTCGGGGACAGCGCCCCGGCAGACCTGCAATCCCGGCTCGACGCCAAGCAGGCCAACCTCGAGAAGGTGCGCTCCCGCAAGGGCGTGCTGACGACGACGATCTCCAAATACGACGACCAGATCTCGGGCCTCGAGGCGGCGGTCGCCGCCCTGCGCCGCCAGGAGGCCGCGGTGCACGCGCGGCTGGTCGCCAAGCAGGCCGAGCTCGACCAGGCGATCGCCGACCTGCGGCGGGCCCGCGACCACCTGGAGGTCGTTCGCAGTCACCTGAAGACGGCCCTGATCAATCTGCGCGAGCAGCTCGTCTCGACCTATGAGTCCGGCACCCCCGACGTGCTCACCGTGCTGCTCTCGGCGAAGGGCTTCGACGACCTGGTGGCGCGGGCCGAGTACCTGAAGCGGATCCAAGGCTTCCAGGAGGCCGTCGTCGGGCGGGTCCGGCAGCTGCGAAACGAGGCCAAGCGGACCGTGATCCGGCTGGCCGAGGCGCGGCGCCGGATCCAGGCCGCCCGCGACGCGATCGCCGCCCAGGAGCAGCAGCTGGCATCCGCCCGGGCAGGGGTCGAGAGCCGCCAGGCCGACCTCGTTGCCGCCCGCGGGCGGCGCGCGGCGGCGCTCACGCGGATCAAGGACTCCGAGCAGAGGCTGGAGGGCTCGGTCGCAGACATCCAGTCGAAGATCCAGGCCCAGCTTCAGGCGGCGGCCTCGGCGCCGCTTCCCGCGGGGCCGCTCCCCGCGGGGCCGCTGCCGGCGCCCAGCAGTGCCGGGTTCATCTGGCCGGTCGACGGGCCTGTCGTATCTCCCTTCGGCTGGCGCTTCGGCGGCTCGGAGATGCACCCGGGAATCGACATCGCCGTGCCGAGCGGTACGCCGATCCGCGCCGCCGCTGCCGGGACGGTCGTCTTCACCGAGCCCGAGTCGGCCAGCGGCGGCTACGGGAACTTCACCTGCATCGACCACGGCGGGGGCCTGCAGACCTGCTACGCGCACCAGGAGTCCTTCGCCGTCTCGGCCGGCCAGCAGGTCTCCCAGGGCCAGGTGATCGGCTACTCGGACTGCACCGGGTACTGCTTCGGCCCGCACGTCCACTTCGAGGTGCGGGTGAACGGCACGCCGGTCGATCCGATGGGCTACCTCTAGAAGAACTTGCCTTACATGCATCTGCCGGCGCTAATACCGCGCCGGCTGTTCAGGAAGCGCCCGCTCCAGCCAGCGCAGCGCCTCCCCCTGGAGCTCGGCATCGTGCTGGACGGAACGGTGGTGCCCGCCGGGGACGACGATCAGCCTCTTGGGCTGGTCGGCGCGTTCGTGGATCTCGCGGCTCGATGCGACCGGGACCTGCTCGTCGGCCTCGGCATGAAGGAGGAGGAGCGGCTTCGGGCCCATCAGCTCCGCGGCACGCCGCAGGTCATGTCGCTCGAGCCAGGGGACGAGGGCGGCCTCGTCGCATTCCATCTCCAGCCGCCCGCGCCGGATTCCCCTGAGCAAGAGCTCCTCCGGGGCGGGGCAGATGGCGATCGCGCCGGCAATCGGCTCCTCCGCCGCGGCGGCGTGGATCGCGACGAAGCCGCCCAGGCTGGAGCCCCGCGCGCAGACCCGCTCCGGGTCGACCCCCTCGAGCGAGCCGAGCAGTCGCGCCATCGCGCCGGCGTCGCCGATCGCGGCTGGTGACATCTCGCCGCCGCTGGCGCCGTGGCCGCGCTGGTCGTAGGTGAGGGCCGCCCAGCCGCGGTCACGGGCGAGCCGCGCGAAGTCGGCGTGGTTCTGCCTGCGGGAGCCGGCGCCGTGGATGACGACGACCCCTGGCCAGGGTGGTGGATCCTCGGGCAGCCAGAGGTCGTAGGCGAGGCCGTCGGCGCTGCCGCCCCTCTGCGGTCCGCTGGGTGATGGGAGTTCCATCGCGTCCATCCTGACTGACGGCGGCGCCCCCCCGCGACCCGTCACAATGCCGATCCCGATGGCATCACCGCGTTCACAGAGCGGGCTGGCCGCCGCGCCGACCCGATCGCCGGCTCACCGGTCTACCCGGTCGGCAGCCGCGTCAACCAGCGCGGCCACCTCGAGATCGCCGGCTGCGACCTGCTCGATCTCGCAGCCGATTTCGGAACCCCCGCCTACGTCTACGCCGAGGAGGACATGCGGGCCAGGGCCCGCGCCTACATCGACGCCCTGTCGCGGCGCGATCCGAACTTCGAGGTGCTCTTCGCCAGCAAGGCGATGCCCTGCACGGCGACCTACCGGCTGTTTGCAGAGGAGGGGCTCTCGGCCGACGTCGCCTCGGGGGGCGAGCTGTCGATGGCGCTTCGCGCCGGGGTCGACCCTGCCCGGATCCACATGCACGGCAACAACAAGTCCGAGGCCGAGATCCTGCTTGCGGCTCGCTCCGGGGTCGGTCACCTGATCCTCGACTCCTTCGATGAGATCGCCCGCTGCGAGCACCTGCTCGACCGTCCCCAGGACGTCCTGCTGCGGATCACCCCGGGCGTCAGCGCCTCGACCCACGACTACGTGCAGACGGGACAGATCGACTCCAAGTTCGGCTTCGGGCTCGCCGACGGCCGCGCGTCGGAGGCGATCTCCAGGGTGCTCGCCTCGGACTCGCTCAATCTGGTCGGTCTCCACACGCACATCGGCTCGCAGATCCTCGAGCTGGAGCCCTACGCGTTGGCGATCCGCGCCCTCGGTGAGGTTGCGGGCGAGTGGTGCCGGCTGGTCAACGTCGGCGGCGGCCTCGGCATCGCCTACGCCGCCGGCGACGATCCCCCGTCGATTGACGCCTACGCCGAGACCAAGGTGAGCGCGGTGCGCGAGGTGTTCGGCGACGGGCCGCGGATCCTGGTCGAGCCCGGCCGCTCGCTGGTCGGCAACGCCGGGGTCACCGCCTACTCGGTCGGCACGGTCAAGGAGATCCCCGGGGTGCGAACCTACGTCGCCGTTGACGGCGGCATGTCCGACAACCTGAGGCCGATGCTCTACGGGTCGCGATACGAGGCCGTGATCGCCGACCGCGCAGCGGCCTCGCCCGACACCGAGGCGACGATCGCCGGGATGCACTGCGAGTCCGGCGACATCATCGTCCGCGATGTGCAGCTCGCCTCGCCCAGCGTCGGCGACATCCTGGTGACCCCGGCGACCGGCGCCTACGGCCACGCGCTGGCCAACAACTACAACGGGGTGCCGAGGCCGCCGGTCGTCTTCTGCCGGGACGGCGATGCCAGGGCGGTGGTGCGGCGGGAGAGCTACGAGGACCTGCTGGCGCGGGACGCCATCTGAGCGATGGGGGAGGCCTGAGACATGGGGGAGGCGGTGCGGATCGGCCTGCTCGGGCACGGCACCGTGGGCTCGGCCTTCGCCGAGCTGCTGGCCGAGCGTGCCGGCGCGGTCGAGGCCGCGACGGGGCGGCGTCCGGAGATCTGCGGGATCCTGACCCGCAGCCGTGGCGACGCCGAGGAGATCCTCGGGGAGGCCGAGCTGGTGGTCGAGCTGATGGGCGGGCTGGAGCCCGCCCGCGACCTCGTCCTGGCCGCCCTTCGCAACGGCAGGCCGGTGGTGACGGCGAACAAGCAGCTGCTCGCCCGCCATGGAGACGAGCTCTTCGACGCGGCCCGCGAGGCCGGCGTGCAGCTGCGCTTCGAGGCCGCCGTCGCCGGAGTGATCCCGATCATCCGGGTGATCCAGGAGAGCCTCGGGGTGACCGAGGTATCGAAGGTCTTTGGGATCGTCAACGGCACCACGAATTTCATCCTCAGCGAGATGGCCTCGACCGGCGCCGCCTACGCCGAGGTCCTCTCTCGGGCGCAGGAGCTCGGCTACGCCGAGGCGGACCCGACCGAGGACGTCAACGGGGCCGACGCCGCGGCGAAGATGGCGATCCTGGCGCGCCTCGCCTTCCACACCCCGGTGGCGCTCGACCAGGTCCCGTTCGAGGGGATCGAGGGCGTCCAGCCCGATGACCTCTCCTATGCCAAGGAGTTCGGCCTCTCGCTGAAGCTGCTCGGGATCGCTGAGCGCCTCGAGGGGGGAGTCAGCGTCCGCGTCTTCCCCTGCTTCCTGTATGAGGGGCACCCGCTCGCCCCCGTGGGCGGACCGTTCAACGCGGTCATGGTCGAGGCCCCGGCGATCACCGAGGTGACGATGTCGGGGCCGGGGGCCGGGGGCGTCCAGACCGCCTCCGCGGTGCTCGGCGACGTCGTCTCGATCCTCAGCGGTGAGACCCCCGTCCACGAGACGCGCGAGACCCTGCCGGTGATCACCGACGTCCCATCGTCGTTCTACCTGCACCTCGAGGTCGCCGACCGTCCCGGGGTGCTGGCCCAGATCGCCGCCATCCTGGGAGAACACGAGGTCTCGGTGAAGAGCGTCGTCCAGCGCGGCATGGGCGACGACGCCCGATTGGTGATGGTCCTTCATGAGTGTTTGGAATCGCGGTTTTTCGCCGCTCTGGAGGAGATCGCCCCGCTCGACTTCCTCCGCTCAGCGCCCCGTTCCATCCGCGTCATAGAGGAGGAGTTCGTGTGAGGGATGTGGTGGGGGCACCGGCGGCCACCCATTCGGAATTTGGCGGCCGCTTCGCGGCCGAACGTAGTGCGCCTTCGGCGCCCGAATATCCCCGCGGGGCCGGATTGACATTCCGCCTGGGCGGCCGCCGGCGCCCTCGCCACAACCGCTCCGGCACATGCCTCAGCCGCTGATCGAGCGATACCGGGATCGGCTGCCCCTCGAGGAGGGAGATCCGGTCGTCAGCCTGAACGAGGGGTCGACGCCGTTGATTCCTGCGGAACGCCTTTCCGAGCGAGTCGGTGCTCGGGTGTTCCTGAAGTTCGAAGGCGCCAACCCCACGGGGTCGTTCAAGGACCGGGGGATGACCGTGGCTGTATCGCGGGCCAAGGGCCGGGGGGTGGAGGCGGTGATCTGCGCCTCCACCGGGAACACGGCGGCGAGCGCCGCAGCCTATGCGGCAAGGGCCGGTCTGCGGGGCGCGGTGATCGTGCCGGAGGGCAAGATCGCGATCGGCAAGCTGGCCCAGGCGCTGATGCACGGGGCGCGGGTGATCGCGCTACAGGGGAACTTCGACGACGCCCTGCGGATCGTCCGCGAACTGGCCGACCGCCACCCGATCGAGCTTGTCAACTCGGTCAACCCCTACCGGATCGAGGGGCAGAAGACGGCCGCCTTCGAGGTGATCGAGGACCTGGGCGAGGCGCCCGACGCGCTGGCGATCCCGGTCGGGAACGCCGGCAACGTCACCGCCTACTGGCGCGGCTTTCGCGAGTCCTCCGCGGCGCCGGTCCTCTACGGCTTCCAGGCCGAGGGCGCCGCGCCGCTGGTCGAGGGTGCGCCGGTGGAGAACCCGGAGACGGTCGCCTCGGCGATCCGGATCGGCAACCCGGCCCGCTGGGAGGAGGCGATGGACGCCTTCACGGCCTCACGCGGGCGCGTTGCCGCGGTCTCCGACGAGCAGATCCTCGACGCCTACCGCTGGCTCGCCGCCAGCGAGGGGGTGTTCTGCGAGCCCGCCTCGGCAGCCTCGGTCGCCGGCATCCTCGCCCACGGCTTCCCCGTCGCCGAGGGCAGCGGGACACCTCAGACCGTCGTCTGCGTGCTCACCGGACACGGCCTCAAGGACCCCGACTCGGCGCTCGGCAAGGCCCCGTCGGTGATCGGCTGCGAGAACGATCTGGCCGCGGTCGAGCGGGCGGTCTTCGACTGATCGGGCTCTGCGCCCCGCCCAGCGCATCGAACCCCTGGCCGGTAGTCATCCTGTCCTCCCCAGGGCCGGAGCCCGGGTGAACGCCGCCTGCATTGGCTCCGCGCCCCGTGCCGCCCGCAGGAGCGGCAGGCCGAATGCCCGCTCGAGCGTGGCGAGCAGTGAGTAATGCGTGTACGGCCGAGCGAGGCGGGCATTCCTGCGGACCGCTGGCCCGGCGAGGATCGTGCTCACACGCCCGCCGCGGGCTCCGCAGCAGCCCCGATCGCTCAGTCCTTCGTCGAAGGTCACCGCGAGGAATCCATCACGCCCCAGTCGGGGCAATAACGCCGGGACCAGTCGGGCTAGGAATCGGTCGCTGCGCGCCAGCGGGCAGTCGTGCGCGTCATTGCACAGGTCGGGAGTGATCCAGCCGAAGCTCGGCAGGGAGCCGCTGTGGAGGTCGGCCCATATTCGTCCCCCCGGCACAACCCGGTTGCATGAGGCCGGATCGGAGACGATCGCCGGGAAGTAATAGAAGGGGTTGTGCTTCTTCGCATAGAGGCCGCTGTAGCCGCCGAGGTAGCAGCTCCGCGGCATCCCCTGCATGTAGGCGCGCCAGTCCACGCCGGCCTCGCCGAGCTGCTGGGGAAGGCTCGGGCCCGAGGCGCTGCAGGAGGTGCAATCGCTGCGGATGCCGAAGGTGGATCCGCCGATGATCGCCAGGTAGTTGGGGAGCGAGGGGTGGGAGATCGCGTAGTAATGGGTCGCGAGCGCGCCCCGGCGAGCGAGGCGGTTTAGGTACGGGGCTTCGGATGCTCCGATCACCTGCCGGTACTCGCGGTTCTCGAGAACGATCACGAAGGCCCGGGAGCCCTCGTCGCCGGTAGCGGCTCCGGCCGTTGCCCCGCTAATTGAAGGGTTCCCGTCGCCACCACAGGCCGTCGCCCAGAGAGCGATCAGGGCCACGGCGAGAGCCGCGGCCGGCAGCGTTCGGGGCGACATCGGTCCAGTATGGCGCGCCCCGGTTGCGGGCCATCCCGAGGCCAGACCTCCTCTTGGCAGGCGAGAATGCCGTTCATGGCCTCTGAGATCCGATTCCTCTGGTGGCAGGGGTGCCCCTCCTGGGAGCGGGCGCTGGCGACGCTGCGGGAGGAGATGGCGGCACAGGGGCTCGACCCCGAGCGGGTCGAGGTGGTCGAGGTGGTCGGCGAGGAGCAGGCCGAGAGCCTCGGGTTCCCGGGGTCCCCGACGATCCTCGTCGACGGTGTCGATATCCAGCCGCCGGACCCCCAGCGGCCGATCGGCCTAACCTGCCGGGTCTACCGCCGCCGGGACGGGAGGGTCTCGCCCCTGCCGGACCCGGAGGACATCAGGGATGCGATCTCCGCGGCGAGAAGGAGAGGATGAGCGACAACGGGATCGAGATCGGCGACGCAGCCCCGCCCCTGGCGCTGCCCGGGGTCGACGGGGAGCGCCACGAGCTCGGCCCGGCCGGCGAGGCGCCGGCCAGCGTCGTCTACTGGACCTGCAACCACTGCCCCTACGCGCTCGCATGGCAGGAGCGCCTCCATGACGTCGCAGCCGACTACGCGGATCGGGGCGTGCGGGTCCTCGCCGTCAACTCCAACGACCCCGAGCGCTACCCGGCCGACTCGTTCGAGGCGATGAGCGCCAGGGTCGAGGACGAGGGCGGCTGGTCCCATCCCTACCTCCACGACGCCGACCAGAGCGTGGCACGCGCCTTCGGCGCGCAGACCACGCCGGACGTGTTCGTCTTCGACTCCGATCTGCGGTTGCGCTACCGGGGCGCCCCGGACGCCGATCACGACGACCCGGGCGAGGACGCGTCCTGGCTGCGCGGGGCGCTCGACGCCGTGCTGGAGGGTCGCCGGCCGGACCCGTCCGAGACCAAGCCGGTGGGCTGCGGGGTCAAGTGGAGGAGATGAGCCAGGCGGCCCCGCGGCGGCGCGGCGGAACCCGATGACCGAGCGGCGGCGGCTGGTCAGGGTGCCGGCGAGCTCGGCCAACCTCGGCCCCGGCTACGACGTGATGGCCGCTGCCCTCTCGCTCTTCCTCGAGCTGGAGGTCAGCGAAGCCGAGGAATTCTCGCTCGATCCCGGCGGGCCCGACGTGCCCAGCGGCCGCGACAACCTCGTCGTCCGCGCCTTCGAGACCCTCCATCCCGCCGATCGCCTCTCGTTCGTGATCCGCAGCGAGATCCCGCTGGCCCGCGGCCTTGGCTCGAGCGCCGCGGCGATCGTCGCCGGCCTCGCCGCCGCCGACCACCTCTTCGAGCTTGCTCTGAGCCGCGAGGAGATCCTGGCTCGCGCTGCTGAGATCGAGGGACACCCGGACAACGTCGCGGCGGCGATCCACGGCGGCTTCGTGATCTGCGGCTCCGAGGACGGAGTCCCGGTGGCCGCCCGCTTCGACCCCCCCGAGGGGCTCGAGGCCGTCCTGGTGATCCCCGCCGACGAGGTTGCGACCGAGCTGGCCCGGACCTCGATCCCGGCGGAGGTGCCTCTCGGCGACGCCGTCGCAAACCTCGGCGCCGCCGCGCAGCTGGTGCTCGGGCTCCAGCAGGCGGACCTGACCCTGGTCTCACGCGGCCTTCGGGACCGCATCCACCAGCCCCGCCGGGCGGACCTCTACCCGCGCTCGATGGAGCTGGTCGCCGCCGCGGGCGAGCTCGGCGCCCTCGGGGCGACGATCTCGGGAGCCGGCCCGGCGGTCCTCGTCTGGACCACCTGGCAGGACACCGGCCGGGTCGTCGCCGAGCTGGAGCGCCGCTGCGAGGGCTGGGCCGAGGTCCGCCGCGTCCCGTTCAGCGCCCTGGGCGCCGACGTCCCGGAGTTGTAAGGCGCCGCACGTCCTCCGCTCCCGCGAGGCCCGACACTCAGAGTCAAATGATGCTGTCGGGCCTCGCTCCCGCGTCCGGGCGTGCGGCGGCTCGAGGCAGGATGGGGATTGCTCGCGGACAAGCCGCCCCCGGACGCGGAGCGAGAGCCCGCAGATAGCCGGTGTCTCTGGGGGCGGGCTCTCGCGCAGCAGAGGAGGCGGCGCTTTATTCCGGGAGCGGAGGACGTGCGGCGCGGTTATTCCAACAATCCCACTTGGCGCATGATCGAGACGCTGTCGGAGTACACGTCCTTGCGCTTCACCAGGCCGTTCTCGAAGGGGATCACGTCCATGCCCACCCACTCGATCGTCTTCCCGGTGGGCTCGGCGACCAGGTCGCCGCGCTGCATCCGGTTGGCGTGGGTCGCGGTCGCCGTCCACTCCTGGACGACCAGCCCGTCGCGGACGTAGAGGCGGCGGGCCTGGAAGTTGATGTCGGGCCAGGTTTCGAAGATCGCCCCGATGTGGCCGCGGGCGGCCTCCCCCTCCGCCGACTCCCCGGCGGTGTGGTTCTCGAAGACCATGTCGGGGGCGTGCATCGCCATGATCGCGTCGAGGTCGTGGGCGTTCCAGGCGTCGTTGTAGCGCTCGATCGCCTCCTCGAGCGCCGCCGCTCTGTCCTTCTCCGATCCCATTTCTCCTCCTGGTCTGAGGGATGGCCGAGAGGCGATATCGTCGCAGCCAATCGAGTCGAGAGGAGAGTCGATGGGCGACGGGGATGGCTACACGCTGAAGAGCTGGGACGATTTCGAGCAGATGGAGGGCTCCGGCGAGTCGAGCTGGCGGCTGGCGCGCAAGTCGCTGGGGATCTCCTCGTTCGGGATGAACGTGGTCGACATCGGGGCCGGCGGAGGCATTCCGGAACACGACGAGCGCAGCCGCGACCACGAGGAGGTCTTCATCGTGATCGACGGCGATGCGACCGCGGTGATCGACGGCGTCGAGCACCCGGCGCCTCGCGGGACCTTCGTCCGCGTCGCGCCCGAGGTGCGGCGCACGATCCGCAACAACGGCTCCGGGTCGGCCCGGGTGATGATCATCTCGGCGCCGCGCACGAGCGGCTACGAGCCGATGGGCTGGGGCTAGATGCTAGGCGCGCCCGCTCAGGCGGCGGCCAGATCGCTGGCCATCGCCTCGACCGCCTCGCGGTGCTCCGGCATCCCGAGGCGGTCGAAGATCTCCGCCGCCAGCCGCAGGTAATCGACGCCGCGATCCGCCCGGTAGCGGAGGATCGGGATCGCCCGCTCGGCCGACTCGGCGTAGGCGATCGAGCGCCTGATCACGGTCTCGAAGACCTTCTCGCCGAAGTGCTCATGGAGGGTCTCGAGGGTCTGGCGGGCATGGTTGGTGCGCATGTTGGCCATGTTGAGGACGACCCCGAGGACGTCGAGCTCCGGATTGAGGTTGTCGCGTGCCAGCGCGATCACCTCGAGCGCCTGCTCGACTCCCTGCAGCGAGAAGTACTCGGCCTCGGTCGAGAGCAGGGCGTGATCGGCGGCGCAGAGGGCGTTGACGGTGAGCAGCCCGAGGGTCGGGGGGCAGTCGATCAGGACGACGTCGTAGCGGCGCTTCGGCTCGCGCAGGGCGTTTCGGAGGGTCAGCTCGCGGCCCATCTTTCCGGAGAGGATCAGCTCGGCCTCCGCGAGGCCGAGGTTGGCCGGGATCACCGACCCGTGGATCGCCTCGGTGGCCCGCGCCTGGCCGGCGAGCACCTCGCCGAGCGTCGGCTGGGCCGCCGGGTCGGTGTCGAAGTAGTCGGAGAGGTTTCCCTGCGGATCGGCGTCGACCGCCAGCGTCTGCAGGCCGATCCGCTCGAAGACGTCGGCGAGCGAGCGGGTCATCGTCGTCTTGCCGGTGCCGCCCTTCTGCGAGAGGACCGCGATCGTGATCGCCATGGCGACGATCCTATCCCGCCCGACCCGGCCCGCCCGGTGCCCGCCGCCGCATCTATAATCGAGCCGTTCGATACCCGGCTCCGCCAATCCCGCGGCCAACGGGAGGACCGGTCTCCGGGGGAAACCCGTCGCGCGCCCGCTCGAAGAAGGCGCGGAACCCGGGAGGCAAGATGAGCGAGGACCAGTCAACGGCCCGGCGAGCGACGCGCAACCGAGGCGAGCGCTACTCCCCCGAGCTGCCCTACAGGCCACTCGCATCCCCGCCGAGCGTCGAGGACAAGGACGCCTGCGCGATCTACGCCGCGGTGCGCCGCGACGCGACGGCTTCGCACGAGCCGGTGACGCGGGCGATCGCCGCGCTTCAGAAGATGCTCCACCGGGCCGGCAACGTCGATGGCGAGGGCGACGGCTGCGGCCTGATGATCGACATCCCGCGCAAGATCTGGGCCGAGGAGGTTCGCGCCGGAGGCCACGATCCCTCGCTCGCCCTCGACCAGGCATTCGCGGTCGCCCACGTCTTTGTCGAGCGCTCCCAGGACCTCGCTCGGGTCCAGCACGACGCCCGGGCGATTCTCGGCCGCGGCGGCTTCCGGGTGCTCGCCGAGCGCTCCGGCGCGGTCAACTCGGCGGCGCTGGGGGCGACGGCGCGCGAGGAGGAGCCCCACTTCTGGCAGCTCGGCGGCCTGCTCGCCGACGCCGGGCACCGCGACCGCGTCCTCTTCGAGCTGCTGATCGAGCTCGAGAGCCGCCTCGACGTGCACGTGCCCTCGCTCTCGGCGACG
Source organism: uncultured Actinomycetes bacterium (assembly GCA_963720735.1). Classification (GTDB taxonomy): domain Bacteria; phylum Actinomycetota; class Thermoleophilia; order Solirubrobacterales; family 70-9; genus JBBRHQ01. Next base: position 24,486 of record CAVRGL010000007.1, on the reverse strand, counting down.
ACCTGCGTCTACAAGGTGATGGGCGCTCCCAAGGTCCTCGGCGACTACTACCCCGACCTCCGCGACGAGCGCGCCGAGACGATCGGCGCCCTCGGCCACAACCGGTACTCGACCAACACCTGGCCATCGTTCAAGCGGGTGCAGCCGTTCTCGGTCCTCGGCCACAACGGGGAGATCAACACGATCGAGCAGCTGCGCCAGGAGGCCCGGATGCTCGGCGTCCCGATCCAGCCGGGCTCCTCGGACTCCCAGGACCTGAACCGGACGGTCGACACCCTGATCCGCCGTGACGGCCTCAGCCTGCCCGAGGCGATGGAGATGGTGGTCCCGCCGATCGTCAACGAGATCCGCACCCTCCCGCCCGAGCGCCACCGTTTCTTCATGTTCCTGCGCCAGGCGATGGGGCCGTTCGCGCAGGGTCCGGTGGCGCTGATCGCACGCCACGAGGACGAGTGCGTGTTCTCCGCCGACGCTCTCGGCCTGCGTCCGCTGTGGCAGGTCGAGACCGCGGAGGACTTCGTCTTCAGCTCCGAGCCCGGGGTGGTCCCGGTCTCGGCGATGTCCGCCGAGCCGAAGCCCCTGGCGCCGGGCGAGAAGGCCCTGGTGCTGATCGACCGCGAGCGCAAGCGCTCGACCCTTCACCCCCACGACGAGATGCTGGCGATGGTCCGCGAGCGCTGGCTCGAGCGCGCCGGCTCCGAGGACGCCGGACCGTATGACCGGGCGCTTGAGACCGGCGGACCGCTCGAGGGCGAGGGAGTCCCCGGATACTCGGACGCCGGGCCCGAGGACCCGGTCCAGGTCCCCGACCGCGTCCTCTCCGGCTTCGGCTGGCAGCGCGACGACGTCAAGCTCGTGCAGCAGATGGCCTCCAACGGGGCCGAGCCGATCGGCTCTCTCGGCTACGACGGTCCGCTCGCCGCCCTCTCCCCGGAGCGCCAGAATCTCGCCGACTACTTCAAGGAGACGGTCGCGGTGGTCACCAACCCGGCGATCGACCGCGAGCGGGAGATGGAGCACTTCTCGACCCGCTCGGTGTTCGGCCGCCGGCCGTCTCCGGCGCGCCCGGATGAGGACACCGGCACGGTCGAGGTGTCCTTCCCGGTGATTCTCGGGGGCCATCACGACATGGCGCCGCTCTCTGACCGCACCTACCGGCGGATCGCCCGCGAGCACCAGACCTACCTGCTCGAGGACCTCTGGGAGGAGTTCCGCGGCCGGGCTGGCGCGATCGACATCTCCCTGCTCGAGTCGGAGACCACCCAGGGGGCGATCGAGCGGCTCAAGCAGGAGGCGGTGAAGAAGGTCCGCGACGGCTCCGAGCTGCTCGTCCTCACCGACCGCACCGCCTATGACGGCGAGCGCCGCTACCTCGACCCGCACCTGGCGCTCTCCGCGGTGGACCAGTCCCTGAAGCAGTTCCGGCTCGAGCCCGGCGAGGAGAACCTGCGGCGCCGCTGCGGGATCGTCCTGCGCTCGGCGGCGATCCGCAACGTCCACGACGTGATGCTGGCGCTCGGCCTCGGCGCCAACGGGGTCTGCCCCTACGTGATGCTCGAGGTGATCTGCGTCGAGGACTACGAGACCGACGTCGGCAACCTCTGCGCTGCGCTCTCGAAGGGGATCGAGAAGGTGATCTCGACGATCGGGATCCACGAGGTGCGCGGCTATGCCCGCCAGTTCTCCTCGATCGGGGTGAAGCCGGAGCTCGCCGAGATCTTCCAGACAGAGGCCTTCGCCGCCTCCGACCGGGCCGGCGTCGGCTTCTCCGACCTCGACGCCGACACCAACGAGCGCGCCCAGATCCTCGCCGCTGAGGAGGACTCGAAGCCGGCGAAGACCTTCCGCTTCTATCCCAAGGTCTACAAGGCGGCGATCGCCACCGCCAACGGCTCCGGCGAGTACGCCGAGTACTCGCAGAAGGTCCGCGACCTCGAGGCGCAGAGCCCGATCTCGATGCGACACGTGATCGGGCTGCGCTCCGACCGCGAGCCGATCAGCCCGGATTCGGTCGACGCCGGGATCGGGCACCACGACTACCCGATCGTGATCAGCTCGATGAGCTTCGGATCGCAATCCGAGCCGGCCTTCCGCTCCTACGCGGAGGCGGCGAAGCGGATCAACGTGCTCTGCATCAACGGCGAGGGCGGCGAGATCCGCGACATGTACGGGCGCTACCGCAAGTGGCGCGGCCAGCAGGTCGCCTCGGGCCGCTTCGGGGTCTCCGCCGAGATGCTCAACGCCTCCTACGTCGCCGAGATCAAGATCGGGCAGGGCGCGAAGCCGGGCGAGGGCGGGCACCTGCCCGGCAAGAAGGTCTCCGAGAAGGTCGCCGCGGCGAGAAACGCATCACCGGGGACCGACCTGATCTCTCCCTCGAACAACCACGACCTCTACTCGATCGAGGACCTGGCTGAGCTGATCGACGAGCTGAAGACCGTCAACCCCGACGTGCGGGTCTCGGTCAAGGTCCCGGTCGTCCCCAACATCGGCACGATCGGGCTGGGGATCGCCAAGGCCGGGGCCGACATCATCACCCTCTCCGGGTTCGAGGGAGGCACCGGCGCCGCCCGCCAGCACGCCCTCCGGCACGTCGGACTGCCCTCGGACATCGGCACCCGCGCCGTTCACCGGGCGCTGATGGAGGCCGGGATCCGCAACCGGGTGGAGATCTGGGCCGACGGCGGCTACCGCCACGGTCACGACATCGTCAAGCTCCACTGCCTGGGCGCCAACCGGGTCGGGTTCGGCACCCTGGCGATGGTCTCGCTGGGCTGCACGATCTGCCGCGGCTGCCAGCTCGACACCTGCCACGTCGGCATCGCCACGCAGATCGAGACGATCGCCGAGGCTCAGGAGCACGGGCTGAAGAAGTTCACCCCGCAGGAGATCGAGCGCTCCTCCGAGAGCTGCGCCAGGTTCTTCGGCGCGATGGGCGAGGAGGTAAAGGAGGTGGTCGCCTCGCTCGGCTACGAGCGCGCCCAGGACCTGGTCGGCCGCTACGACCTTCTCGAGCAGGTCGGCCACGCCGACCGCCTCGACCTCGCCGAGCTGATCACCCCGCTGGAGGAGTACCTGGACCTCGAGCCGCTCGACCTGCCGGTCGCCGACGAGGCCGCGGAGGAGCGGGCCGAGGCGGGGCTGGTGATGGCCCGCCCGATCCGCATGGAGCCGAAGCAGGCCTCCGCTGAGATCGCATCATTCGCCGGCGAGGTCTGTGCCGGCAGGCCGGTCCGCGAGGCCTATCCGCGCCCCACCGACGCCAACGACCGGGTGCTGGGCACCGAGCTCGCCGGGGCGCTGGCCCGCGGCCGCCTCTACGGCGAGGCGCCGGCGCCGACCGACGACCTGCTGGCCGAGCTGAGCTTCGACGGCGGCTCAGTCGCGGGCCAGGGCCTCGGCGCCTTCAACGCCTACGGGGTCTCGATCCGGGTCGAGGGCGGTGCCCAGGACGGGGTCGGCAAGGGGATGCTCGGCGGCTCGATCGCGATCCTCAAGGGCAAGGGGGCCTCGGGCCGCCGCGTCAACGGCTCGGTCGGCAAGTCGTTCGCCTACGGCGCCCAGCGGGGCCGTCTCTTCGTGCAGGGCTCCGCCGACTCGCGCTTCTGCATCCGCCTCTCCGGTGCCGACGTCGTCCTCGGGGGCGAGCCCGAGACCGATGTCGACGACAGCCGCGGCTGCATCGTCGACCGCGCCAACGCCAAGGGCTTCGCCTTCGAGTACATGACCTCGGGCCGGGCCGTGGTGCTCGGTGACATCGGGCCCTGGGCCTGCGCCGGGATGACCGGCGGCCGCGTCTACGTCCGGGTCGGCGCTTTTGGCATCGACCGCGAGCTGGTGCAGCGTCGCCTAGGGGAGGGCGCCAAGGTCGAGCTGACCGAGATCGACGCCGAGGGGATGCTCGACATCGAGGACCTGCTCGGCCACTACGCCTCCGAGCTGCGCAGCTCGGGCCAGGACGAGGAGGCCGAGCGCGTCGTCGCCTTCGCCACGGCTGCTGCCGAGAGTTTCCTGATGGTCGTCCCGCACAAGGTCCAGGCGGACCCGAGCATCTCCACCGAGTAGGCGCCCGGCTCAGGCCGGATCGGGATCCGTGCCGATCTTGCGGATCTCGCTGAGCAGCTCGTCGAGCATCCGCTCCAGGTCCTGGCGCATCCTCGTCTGGGCAATGAGGCGGGTCTGCCCGGCGGCCTCGGCGAGGCTCTGCTGGGCGGTGCGCAGCGCCGCGCTCGCCTCGGCGCGCTGCCGCTCGGCCTCGGCGCGCATCTGGCTGAGCGCCTGGGCGGTGCTCTCGGCGATCCGCTGCTGGGCGTCGTAGGCGGCCCGCTCCGCGTCCTCGCCGGCCGCGAGCAGCTTCCGCGTCACCTGCGACCGCTCGTCGCGGGCCATGCGGCGATCACGGCGGATCGCCTTGGCCGAAAGCCTCTCCGTGAGCTCGCGCTCCTGCTCGGCGAGCGCCTTGACCAGCTTCTCCGCCTCGGCCGAGACCGCTGTCCTCGCCCGCTCGGCCTCCGCGTTGAGCACGCTCCGCGCCTGCTCGATGTCGTTCTCCAGGCGGGCCCGGGCCTCGGTGCCCTTGCGATGCAGGTGCTCGCCCATCTCCTCCTCGGCGGCCTGTGCCTGCTGCTCGATCGAGCGCGCCAGCCTCTCCGCGTGCTCCCTGTTGGCCGCATCAACGGATCTCGAGACCTTCTTCTGGATCTTCCGCCCCCGCTTCTTCGCCTCCGAGCGCGCCACCTTGCGCGCCTCGGCGGCGATCCTCTCCTGCTCGGCGGGGGAGCTGCGGAGCGCCTCGGCCTTGCTGACCAGGCTCTCGCGGATCTCCTCCTCGGCCGCCTGCACCTGCTGCTCGAGTCGCCGCACCGCGGTGGCCAGCCTCGCCTCGATCCGCTCCTCGAGCCCGGCCTCGACCTCGGCGCGAACCCGGGCCGCGAGTCGCTGCTCGAGCCTGCGCTCGAGCTCCGGGAGCTCCTCGGCCAGCACCGCGGCCGTCGCCGTCGTCTCAGGGGGAGGAGGTGACGGGGCTGCCGGCGGCTCGGGCGGGGGAGGGGATGACTCCTCGGGCGCGGGGGTCGTCGGCGGGAGGACCCCGATCCCGGAGCGCAGCCGCTGGAGCTCCTCGCTGAGCGCATCGCGGGCCCTGTCCGCGGCGGCCCCCAGCGAGTCCTCGGAGGCCTCCGGCGGTGGGGCAGGCGGGGGCCGGGCGGGAGCGCTGTCTCGCGCCCGTCGCTCGGCGAGTCGGCGACGCCACTCGCCCGGGAGGATCTTTATTCCCTCTCGTCCGCCGCCCTCGGATCCTGGGTTCTTTTCGTCCGCCATTAGCCTGGTCCGCGCTAGGGCACCATGCTACGGCCGCTGGGGGCGGGAATAACCCGCCGGCCTCCTCTGCTCTCGCTCGGGGAGGGTTCTCAGCCGCTGAGCAGGAAGAGGCGGTAGCGACCGATCAGCAGCTCATCCCCGTCGGAGATCGTGCCCCATTCGACAAGGGCGCCGTTCAGCCAGATGCCGTTGAGGCTGCGGTCGTCGAGCACCCGCAGCTCCTCGCCCGGCTCCCAGACGATGAGCGCGTGCCGGCGGGAGACCGACGGGTCGTCGAGGCGGACGTCGGCGCTGGCGCTGCGCCCGATCCGCGTCCAGCCCTCCTCGAGCTCGAAGATCTCCAGCTCGTCGTCCATGCAGGCCAGATAGCGGCCGCTTCCGGGCAGGCGATCGCGCGCCCCCTCGAGCCATTCCGGCGAGGCCGGCTGGCCGCGGGTCGCCAGGAACTCGACCGTGCCCCTGTGCTGCTCGGCGGGATCCGCCGGCGCGTCGAAGATCGAAGAGCGGCGGAAGCGGGCGGCCCCGCATCGGGGGCACTCGGGCAGCTGGTCGAGGTGGTCGAGTGCGACCTGCGAGCCACAGCCGGTGCAGGAGTAGGTTCCCGTCCCGGGTGAGACCCCGGTGTCATGGACCTCGGAAACAGCGCTGATCACCGCCTCACTCCTCCTTTTCTCCTACCTACCCAATAGTACCTGTCCGCACAAGAAGGGCGGCTCGAGTTGGCCAAATTGGCCGACAAGACGTGCAAATTGCGCGAAATTTGGCGCAAATGCCGCGATTTCTTCGCGAGGCGTCCGCCTCAGGCGGCGGTCCCGGCCCGGGTCTGGCGCCGCGGCGACGCGGGCTCGACCGGCCTCGGGAAGATCCGCTCGACGTTGGCGGCGCCGCCGGCGCTGCGGATCCGCTCCCGTCCCGTCGCCTCGCCCAGGGCCTGGGCGCGCGGCGTCCGCAGGCACTGATCGCAGACCACCGCGTCGCGGCGGCCCTTTCGCATCACCGTCACCTGCTCGCCGACCAGGGGGGTGCGGGCGCATACCGAGCAGTGCGCGAACTCGTCCATGACCCCTGCTTCTACGGTCGGCGCGCCCTTCCTCCCCGCCCGCTGGGCGCTGCGGATCCGCTCACCGTGAGCATAGAATCGCGCCGGATGGGTCCCGTGAGCGCCGAGGTCGACCTGGACGTTCCTCGCGAGGTCGCGTACGAGTTCGTCGCCGACCTGGCCAACCGCCCCGCCTTCACCGACCATTTCATCTCCGACCTGCGCCTCTCGCGGGTCGAGTCGACGGGGGTGGGAGCCGGGGCGCGCTACCGCATCTTCGCGCCTCCCCAGGCGATCTGGGTCGACACGACGATCACCGCGCTGGCTCCGCCACGGCGGATCTCGGAGCGCGGCAGGGGCGGGCGCACCAACCGCATCCCGACAGCCACCGAATGGGAGTTCGAGCAGGGGACCGGGTCGCTGATCACCGCTCGCGTCACCTACTGGACCGAGCCGAGCCACTCGCTCGACCGCGCCAAGGAGGTGCTGGGCGCGGCCTCGATCTGGTACGAGCGCGACTGGAAGATCGCCATGCGGCGCCTCCGGGACCTGCTCGAGTCCTCGGACGGGGTCGTCCCGGCCGTCGGGGTGGCCGGAGGCAACCGCTACGCCACCGGCGTCCCCTAATAGAATCGCGCGCCGATGACCGCCCGTCGCCGATCCGTCTGCCTGCTCGGCGCTGCCCTGCTCGGCGCGCTGATCTCGCTCTCGGTCACCGCCTGCGGCTCCTCCTCCAATGAGACGACCGGCCTCACGGAGGGCGAGCCGGTGACGCTCGGGAACCTCCAATACAACGTTGTCTTCTCGCGATTCCTCAACCCCCACGACATCGAGGACCACCAGTATCTGCTCGGCCAGGCCCCGCCTCCCGCCGATGGCGCCTACCTGGGGGTGTTCGTGCAGATCATCAACAAGTCGCACGATCGGCGCGAGCCGATCCCGGGGCAGTTCAAGGTCATCGACACCGAGGACCAGGAGTTCACCTCGCTTGCCAGCGACAGCATCTACGCGCTGCGGCTCGGCGGCTCGATCGGCCCCGAGGATGTCGCCCCGGCGCTCGACTCCACGCCCCAGGTCGGTCCGATCGGGGCTTCCCTCGTCCTGTTCGAGATTCCGGATGCCGCCGCGGAGAACCGCCCGCTGCAATTCGTGATCCCGGGGGCCGGTGGCCCCGCCAGCATCGATCTCGACATCTGAGCGGGCCCTGCGGTTCGGCCTGGCGCTCGCCGGCCTCGGCGCCGTGCTCGTCCTCGTCAACCTCTTCGGTCTGGCCGGCCGGCTCGCCGGCTTTGCGGCGATCGTCGCCGGGGCGGTGCTCTCGGCGCCGGGGGCGGACCGCCGCGGGGGCGGGCGCTGGTGGGACGTCCTCGCGGCCGGCGCCCTCCTCACCCTTGCCGGGATAGCGGTCTCATTCGCGGTCGGCAGCCTCGGCGGGTTGCTCGCCGTGGCAGGCGGGATCCTGGTCGCGGTCGCGGTGGCCCTGGGCTTCCCCGCCTCTTAGGAGACGTGGGACCTTTCAGACGCCTATATGGCGCTTCAAAGGTCCCACCCCCCGGTCATATGCCGGCGGAGAGGATCTGGGCCGCGATCGGGGCGGCGACCGTGCCCCCGTCGGCGCCGGCGTCGACCAGCATCACCGCGACCGCGAGCTTCGCCTTCTTCGCCGGGGCGAACGCGGTGAACCAGGCATCGACGATCTGCTGGGGGTTGGGCAGGCCCTCCTGGCCCGGCTCGGGACCCAGCTCGGCCGTTCCCGTCTTGCCCGCGACCTGCGCCTGGGGGATCGCACCGGCCGTCCCGGTGCCCCCGGTGACCACGCCGATCATCAGCTCGTTCAGCTGGTCGGAGATCTTCTTCGACATCACCCGGGTCGGCTTGGCGTCGGAGCGCAGCTGCTTCTTCACCACCAGCGGGTTGGGCAGCCGCACCCCTCCGTTGGCGACGGTCTGGGAGACGCTGGCCATCTCCAGCGGCGTCGCCAGCACCTCTCCCTGGCCGATCGCGCTCACCCCGAGGTCGAGGTCGTCGCCGACGTCGGCCGGGATGCTGGGCTCTGGCGGGTCCACCGCGGCGGTCGCCTCGGCGTCATAGAGGCTCGGCTTCTGGTTGAAGCCGTAGCGATCGGCGGTGCCGACCAGCGCGTCGTTTCCGACCTTCGGCCCGAGCGGCGCGAACACCGCGTTGCACGATTGGGCGAAGGCGGTGCGGAAGTCCCCGCCGCAGACCTCGCCGTGGGCATTCGAGATGAACCGCCCGCCGACGTTGACGCCGCTGGTGTAGGGGAAGGTGTCGTCGAGGGACACCGCGTCCGCCTGCAGCGCGGCCGTGGTGGTGATCACCTTGAAGGTGGACCCGGGGGGCTGGGGCGCCGAGAACGCCTGCCCGGCCAGCGCTCTGACGGCGCCATTGCGGGCATCGAGGACGGCGACCCCACCGGAGCGCCCGGCGAGCGCCGAGACCGAGACGCTCTGCAGGTCCGGGTCGATCGTGGTCTTCACCGCCTTGCCCCGGCGCGGGTCCGAGCTGGCAAGCACCCGGGGCTGCTCGCCATCGCCCTCGGCGAGCAGCTTGCCGCCGGGCTTGCCGGCCAGGCGGGAGTTGAAGGCCTCCTCGACGCCGCTGATCCCGACCGGGGTCCCGGGCGGGTAGCCCTCGGCGGAGAGCTGCTCCCGCCGGTCGGGCTCGGCAGCGCCGACCTCGCCGGTGACATCGATCGCCGCGCTGCCGAGCGGGTGGCTGCGGCCCTCGGCCGGCCCCTCGGCGAGGACGGAGCCGTCGCGGGCGAAGATCGGGGCCCTCGGGGCGAGCTCGACCGAGCTGTGCAGGCGCTCGCCCTTCCTCAGTCCGGGGAAGACCAGGCTCGGGTTCCAGGCGATGCCGCCGTCGGCGAACGGCAGCGCCAGCTCCTGGTCTGCTTCGCCGAAGGCGATCGTGTGCATCGCCATCGGCACCCGGACAACCGTCGCTCCCCCTTCCGAGGTGGGATCGTCGGGGCCGCCGGGGTCGATCGAGCGCAATGTCGCCGTCTCCTTGGCGATCCGGTAGTCGTCGACGAACTCCTTCTCCGGCACCGCCTTGCGTGAGGCCGGGTTGAGCTCGGCGCGCATCGCCGCGAAGTCCCCATGCGCCCATGCCTCGGTGAAGCGCTTCGCGGCGTCCTTCTCGGGTGTGGGGGGGATGCCGGTGGCGGCGCCGGCGATGAACGAGGCGGAGGCGATGACGGCGAGAGGAAGGGCGCGGGTGAGGAGTCGGCGCCGGCGCTCTACCTCGGGCGGGAGGCTATTCACGGGTCGCAAAAGTTAGTGGCCCGAGGGGCGGCGTGGTTTCATTTGCGGCCGTGACCATCCTGGACTGGGTGATAGTCGGCTTCATCCTGGCTCTCGCCGTCTGGGGCTATCAGCAGGGACTGATCGTCGGGGCGCTGACCCTGGTCGGGTTCGGCCTCGGGGCCTTTCTCGGAAGCCGGATCGGCCCCTGGATCCTCAACCAGGGGTCGGAGTCTCCCTACGCGCCGCTCTGCGCCGCGATGGGGGCGCTGCTGGTCGGCTCGTTCATCGCGGTCACGCTGGAGGCCTTCGCCCACGGCCTGCGCTCGCGGGTGATCCGCGGTCCGGTCTCGCACGTCGCTGACGGGGCCGGCGGGGCGCTGCTGATCGCCGCCGCGGCGCTCGGGCTGATCTGGGTATTCGGCGCCGTCGCGCTCCATGCCCCCGGGGCGGTCGAGCTGCGCGGCGACGTGCAGCGCTCGGTGATCCTGCGCAGCCTCAACGGGGTGATGCCGCCCTCGGGGCCGATCCTGCGGGCGCTCAACCGGGTCGACCCCGCACCGGCGGTCAGCGGCCCCTCTACCGCGGTCGAGCCGCCCGACTCCTCGGTCTCGGGGGATCCCCAGGTGCGCCGGGCCGGCAACTCCGTGTTCAAGGTGCTGGGCACCGCCTGCGGCCTGGGGATCGAGGGCTCGGGCTGGATGGCGGCTCCCGGGCTGATCGTCACCAACGCCCACGTGGTCGCCGGCGAGGACGACACCTCTGTCGTCACCCAGTCGGGCGCCACCCTCGACGCGACCCCCGTCCACTACGACCCCGCCAACGACCTCGCGGTGCTCCAGGTCGGCCTCGACGTGCCGGCGCTGGGGATCGCGCCACACGCCGACCCCGGGACCGAGGCGGCGGTGCTCGGCTACCCCGAGAACGGGTCGTTCACGATCTCGCCGGCGCGCCTCGGCGAGACCAGCGAGGTGATCAGCCAGGATGCCTACGGGCACGGACCGCTGCGCCGCCAGATCACCTCCCTGCGGGGCGAGGTCCGCAGTGGCAACTCCGGCGGCCCCGTGATCGACGCCCGCGGCCGGGTGCTCGGCACCGTCTTTGCCGCGACCACGCGGGGGCCGGAGGGCGGCTTCGCCGTGCCCAACGACGTGGTCCGCTCCGCCCTCGCCGACGTGCACGGACCGGTGGACACCGGCCCCTGCACCGGCTGACCGCCAGTCCAGCGCCGAACGCAACCTTATGCATGCATGGGAGCCGTGACCTTGCGTTCGGCCTGGATCGCGGGGACGGTACTTACGATCGGTAAGGTGGCGGGAGGCGATGGGGAGATCGGCCAGCCGAGATCGTCCTGGCATGCCCGAGGCAGCTCCGGGGGACTGCGTCTGCCCGCACTTCCACGCCGCGATCGAGCTGGTCGGGAAGCGCTGGAACGGGGCCATCCTCGACGCCCTCGGCGACGGGCCGATGCGCTACGGCGAGCTGGGGCGCGCCGTCCCCGGCCTCTCGGACCGGCTGCTCTCGCAGCGCCTGCGCGAGCTCGAGGAGGAGGGGTTGCTGGAGCGCTCGGTCGAGCCCGGCAGCCCGGTCCGGGTCAGCTACGAGCTGACCTCGAAGGGGGCCGACCTGAAGCCGGCGATGGCCGAGCTGAAGGATTGGGCGCGCCGCTGGGACTGCTGAGCCCGAAGGACGGCAGCCGCTCACCAGGCGCGCGGATTCCCCGGCGGGATCTCGTCGCGGATGAGGACACCGTCGACGACCCTGACCGGGTGGGGCTGGGTGGACTCGAGGTATGCCTCGTGCTCGTCGGCCCCCAGCGCGGCGAAGCCGCCCGCGACCGTGCTGGCGTAGTGGCTGAGGATCACCGCCCCCCGCGGCGGCTCGGAACAGAAGTGCTCCTGCTTGGCGACGTAGGTGAAGATCGTCTCGAAGCCGTGATCGGCGATCACCGAATCGCTCACCTCGAGGCGGTCGTAGCGCATCTCCCGCAGGTCGAGCCGCTCGAGCTCTGGCTCGGTGACCTCGATCAGGACCCCGTTCGCCGCCGGAGCGGAGTCCGCCGCGGGCTCGAGGTTGAGGCCGAGGACGTAGGGCGGCACCTCGCCACCGGGGTCGATCGCGAAGGTCTTCTCGGCTCGCAGGTTGTCGCGCAGCAGCGACCAGCGACGCTGCCAGCCCGGCAGCCGCGCCGTGGAGGCGCGCACCTCTCGTTCCAGGGTCGCGCCGGCGCTCCTCGGGTCGACCAGCGAGGCGTATCCGAACACCGCGATCGGGGTCATCGTCTGCTGTCATTCTCTCCCCGTGGCCGAGGAGGCGACAACCGGAGGGGCCGAGGGGAGCGGGGCTCGCGATGCGGGCGCCCCGGTGGCCCCCGATCTGCCCGGCCCCTTCGCGGTCGGCGACTACGCCCGGGTCCTGCAGCGCGAGCTTCGAAAGCGCGCCCGGGTGCTGCTGATCGGCGAGGTCACCGGCTTCAACCTCGGCAGGGTGCAGGCGTACTTCGACCTGCGCGACTCAGACGGCGCCGTCAACTGCTCGATCTGGCGCTCCGACCTGGAGAAGCTCGGGCTTCCCGAGGGGGCGCTCCGCGACGGCGCCTCGGTCGTGGTCGGCGGCGGGCCCGACTACTACCCGGGAAGCGCCCAGTCCTCGCCCAGCTTCTCCTTCCGCGCCACCCACATACACCTGGTGGGAGAGGGCGACCTGATCGCCCGGCTGGCGGCGTTGCGGCGAAAGCTCGAGTCCGAGGGGGCGTTCGAGCCGCAGAAGATGCTGCCCCGGCCGCTGCTGCCGAAGACGATCGGCGTGGTCACGGCCGAGGGCGGCGCCGCGCGCCAGGACCTGCTCGCGGGTCTCGAGCGCAGGGGCTGGCGAGGGACGATCGTCTGGGGCTTCGCGCCGGTCCAGGACCGCCGCGCGGCGCCGGCGATCACTGCGGCGATCAGCGGCCTCGCCGCGATCCCCGAGGTCGAGGTGATCGTCGTCTCCAGGGGCGGCGGCAGCCTCGCCGACCTATGGGCGTTCTGTGATGAGACCCTCTGCCGCACCGTGTCGATCCTGCGGGTCCCGGTGATCAGCGCCGTCGGCCACCAGCGCGACTCGACCCTGATCGACGACGTCGCCGCCGTCTGCTGCTCGACGCCGACCCATGCGGCCGAGGCTGCGGTGCCGCTCGACTGCGAGGAAGCGAGGCGCTCCCTGCGCAGAAGCGGCGCCATCCTGCGGCGCTGCGCGCAGAGCGCGGTCGCCGGCAGGGCCCGGCACCTCGCCGGGCTGGCCCGTGGCCCCGAGCGAGCGCTGCGCCGCGAGCGCGCCGCGCTTCACCAGAAGACGCGGGAGATCCGCGCGGCAGCCGACCGCGGGCTGCGCGACCGCGCCGCATCGCAGCGGCGGATCGCCCTCGTCGTCCTGCGCCGCGCCGCGGATCGCGCCGCCGCCTCGCTCGCCGACGAGCAGCGCGCCCAGCGCAGGCGGGCGGAGGGCGTCGGGCGCTCCGCCGCCGCCGGGCTTCGCCGCCGCCGCGAGGCGCTGGAGCGGACCCGGGTCGCGCTGCGCGCCCACGACCCAGAGCGGACCCTGGAGCGCGGCTACGCTCTGGCCGAGACCGGGGACGGTGAGCCGGTGACGAGCGCCGCCGAGGCGCGGGCCGCGGAGCGCCTGCGCCTCAGGTTCGCCGACGGGCGGCTCGGGGTGAGGATCGAAGAGGAATCCAGAGATCGGGGGGAGGCGAGTGAGCGAGGCACCTGAGAGCTACGAGGCCGCGGTCGAGAGGCTGGAGGGGATCATCGAGCGGCTCGACTCCGGCCAGGCCGGGTTGCGAGAGACGCTCGACCTCTGCCGGGAGGGGCAGGAGCTGGTCAGCTACTGCGCCGGTGAGCTGGACGCGGTCGGCGCCGGCCTGAAGGAGCTGCGCCTCGACGAGCTGGCGGCCCGCCTCGAAACCGGCCCCCCGGACCCGGCCGCTCCGGAGGCGGATTCCTAGGCTGCCGCGGCCTCCGGCTCGCGGGCCGGTCCGCTGCAGAGGTGGTGGCGAGCCGGGCAGTCGTGACAGAGCGACCAGTCGGGGTCCTCGGTGACCTCGAAGCTCCCGGCGGCGATCGCCGCCACCCGGCGCTCGAGCTCGGCGCGGGCCAGGCCCAGCTCGTCGGGGCCGAGCTCGGTGAGGACGGGGTCCGCCGGACGCTCGAGGAAGACGTAGCCGACCCGTACCGACTCGGCGCCGCTCGCCTCGGCTGCGGCGAGCGCGTAGAGCAGCCGCTGGGTCTCGTAGCCGCCGGCGCGCTCGGCCGGCGCCGCCTCGCCGAGGCGGTCGGTCTTGTAGTCGATCACGGTCGGCGGGCCGACCGCGGGCTCGGCCATCAGGTCGATCGAGCCCCGGATCACCGCTCCTCCGAGCTCGAGCAGCAGCGGCAGCTCGGGCCGGATCGCGGTACCGCGGGCGCCCAGCTCGGCGCAGAGCTCCGAGCCGGTCCAGCCGCGCACCTGCTCGATCGCCGCCTCGGTCAGCTCCTCGCTCGGTTCGAGCCCCTCCGCGGCGAGGGTGCGGCGGACCAGCTCCGCGGGTGGATCGATCCAGCGGCGCCTGGCGGAGAATTCGAGCAGCGAGTGGACGGTTCTGCCGAAGCCGAAGCGCTCGCCGCGGCGGGCCACGGCCCCGGCGCCGCGCTCCGGCGGCGGCGCCATCCCCAGCACCCGCTCGGCGTAGAAGCGGAAGCCGCAGCGCTCGTGCTCGCGCAGGGCCGTGTAGGAGAGCGGTCGCAGAGGCGCCGGCGGGCTGGCGGCGGCGAGCAGCCGCGGCGAGCCCGAGCCGGGCCGTGGCGGTGGCGGGGGGGACGCCGATGAGGCGACCAGGGCAGCCGCCCGCTCCGGGCTGGGCGTGTTGACCCGCACCAGCAGCTCGCCTCCGTCGAACTCGGCCTCGAGCCCGCTGCGCGGCCGCGGAGCGGGGAGGGCCACCACCTCGCCGTCGCCGATCCCGGCCCCCAGGTCGGGGGCGAGGAGCAGCCGCGCCAGCACCGAGGTCCCGGGCTTCTGCTCGCTGGCCGGGTTGTCCGGTCTCACCCCGCTCATGATCAACCGCTTCCTCGCCCTGGTCACGGCGACGTAGAAGAGGCGCCGCTCCTCCTCGGAGGCGAGTTCGTTGCCGCGCTCGACAAGCTCGTCGAGGTCGAAGAGCGGCAGCGATTTCGCCCCGAGGCGGGTCAGCCGCATCCCGACTTTCCGCTGCTCCGCTTCCTGTGGCCCGATCCGCAGCGGGGGTGCGAAGCCTCCCGAGAGCAGCCCGCGGTCGAGCGAGGGGACCGCGACGACCTCGAACTCGAGCCCCTTGGCGCTGTGGATCGTCATCACCCGCACCCCGTCGTGGTCCTCGGCCTCCGTCGCCGCGACCGCCTCGTCGTCGCGCCCGGCGCGGAACTCGGCGAACTCGAGGAACCCGCGCAGGTCACGCCCCTCGGCCGACTCGTACTCGCGCGCCATCCGCATCAGCTTGCGGACGTTCGCCAACCGCAGCCGCCCGGCGCTTCGCATCAGCACCGCGAGGTCGTAGCCGCTCAGGGTCACGGCGCGCTCGATCGTCCGCTCCAGCGAGAGCCGGGTACCGGCCCGGCTCAGCTCGGCGACCACCGATTCGAGCGCCGCGAAGGCGTCGCGGTCCTCGGGCCCGACGTGCTCGAGCCACTCGGGCTCGGGGAGGCTGGCCCGGCCGGCGTCGAGGACGCGCAGCAGCGCCGGCCACAGGGGGCGGCCCCGCCCGCTGGCCCGCCTCAGGAGCCAAAGGGAATCGGGCGATGCGCCGAAGGCGGGCGAGGAGAGCGCGCCGAGCAGCGCCTCGTCGTCGAGCGGGTTGGCGATCACCCGCAGCAGGCAGAGGACGTCGCCGACCTGCTGGCCGGACCAGTAGCCGCGCCCGCCGACCACGTAGGGGCGGAGGCCGGCCCGATGAAGCGCCTCCTCGTAGACGTCGACCCGGGTGAAGGCTCGCAGCAGGACGACCATCTCGCGGCGGGGAACGCCGGCCTCGGCGAGCTCCCGCAGCCGCTCGGCGAGGTGGCGCGCCTCGGCGAGGAACCTTGGGCTGGTGCCGTCGTCGACGGCGCGTTCGAGGTCGAGCTCCTCCCAGCCCTTCTCCTCGGTGAGCAGCAGCTCGACGGCGTGACCCCCGCCGGGGGGGTCGCCGTCGGCCTGCTCCGCCGAGCCGACCGTGAGCTCCCGGAAGCCGGGGAGCATCAGCTCCCCGATCCGGTTGGCGGTGGCGATCACCTCCGGGCGGGAGCGGAAGTTGCCGCTCAGGGGGAGCACCGAGTCCTCCGGCAGCGAGGAGAGACGCTCGCGCTGGCGGCGGAACACCTCGACGTCGGCGTGGCGGAACCCGTAGATCGACTGGAACTCGTCGCCGACGTAAAAAACGCTGCCCGCGGGCCCGCGCAGGGCCTCGATCAGCTCGAGCTGCAGCCCGTTGGTGTCCTGGAACTCGTCGACGAGCAGGTGCTTGAAGCGCCCGGCGTAGGCCTCCCTGACCGCGGAGCTCTGCTCCAGCAGGCGGACCGCGGAGAGCTGGAGGTCCTCGAAGTCGAGCCCCGAGCGCTCCTCCTTGGCCTCGGCGTAGCGGGCGCCGAAGCTCCGCACCAGCTCGGAGATGTGCGCGTAGGCCTGGCGCCCGCCCTCCTGCTCGCCGACCGCTGCGGTCGCGGCGCCGAGCGCCTCGAGGTAGTCGCGGCGCAGCGGGTTCTTGGAGGAGAAGCCGAGCCGCAGCAGCTGATCGACGGAGGGAACCCGCTTCGCCCTCGCCGCGGCGAGGGCGCGGGCGGCCTCCATCTTCTCCCGGTGACCCCCCCTGCAGCCTTCCTCCGCGATCGCGGCGGCCGCGGCTTCCTCCAGCGCGGCGAGCGCCCCGAGCAGGTCGGTCTCCGGCGCCGGGGGAAGCTGTGGCTCTGCCTGGCCGGAGCTCCGCAGCTCCTCGTGGGCGGCGATCACCGCGCCGCGCAGGCCGTCGATCCCGTAGGCGGCGACCGTCGTCTCCCGCTCCTCGTCGTCGTCGCCGAGGAACTCCTCCAGGGCTTCGCCGAAGGCACCCTGGGCCAGCCGCTGCGACTCGGCATCCTCGAGCACCCTGAAGGAGGGATCGATGCCCGCGGCGACCGGGTGGGAGGCGAGCAGCCTGCGGCAGAAGCCGTGGATCGTCGTGATCGGCGCCGCGCCGAGCCCGTCGAGCACCACCCGGATCCGTTCCGCGGTCTCCCCGGGGCCCGCCTCGCGCATCCGGCGCTCCAGCTCGGAGCGGATCCGCTCGCGGAGCTGGGCGGCCGCCCGCTCGGTGAAGGTGAAGGCGAGGACCTCGTCGGGTTCGAGCCGGTCCAGCAGCAGCAGCTCGCAGTAGCGGTCGACGAGCACCCCGGTCTTGCCGGTTCCGGCGCCTGCCTCGACCAGGACCTCCGGGGCCCTGGTCTGGATCGCCGCGGTCTGCTCCGGGGTGGGGGCGCGCCTCATGCGGGCACCTCCAGCGCCTCCTCGTCATCGGCGACCTCGAGGATCCCGCGCTCGCGCCGGCAGATCGGCGCGTAGCCGCAGTAGCGAGGGCACTCGTTATCGAGCGGGTCGCGCTCGATCGAGCCGGCCCGCATCCGGCCCACGGCATCGGTCGCCGTCTCGGTGGCCTGCTCGAGCTGCGCGGAGAACTCCTCCGGGTCGAGGACGTCGTTGCCGACGAGGCCGAAGCCGGCGAGCCCGGCGGCCCCGTCCAGGGCCAGACCGCGCGGTCGAGGGTCGTCGGTCGGCTTCAGCGGCAAATAGACGCCGCCGATCGGCTCGATCCCCCAGAGGTCGCGCAGGGCGATCAGGTAGAGAGGGAGCTGAAGCTTTCCCTCCTTGGCGAAGCCGGCGCAGGCGGTGACCTTGCGCGTCAGCTTGTAGTCCTGGAGCAGGCCCTCCCGGGCGCCGGCCGGCGAGCGGCCGACGTCGACCCGGTCGATCTTCCCGTGTAGCGACCACTCGCCGAGGTCGAGCGAGGGCTTGGCGGTCTCCTCGTCGCCGTCTCCCATGCCCGCCCCGAATCCCGCCTCGAGCAGCTCGGGCTCGAGCAGCACCGGGTCGCGGTCCGCCTCGCGGCGAAGGAAGGCGACGAGCAGGGCCGCGACCCGCCGTCGCACCGCCCGCTCGGCCGCCCCGGTGCCGTCGAGCTCCCGCTCGGCGGCGACCTCGGCGACCAGCTCGAGGCCCCGTTCGATCCAGAGGGGAAGCGAGTCCCGCCGCGGCACCGGGTCGCTCCCCGGCCGCTCGCGGTAGAGCTTCTCCAGCGCTCCGTGCATGAGGCCGCCCTGGAGGAGCGGCTCCGCCGCCGTGCCGAGCGGCTCGGGCCTCAGCTCCTCGCCGATGAACCAGCGATACGAGCAGACCGCGAACGTCTCCAGGGTGGTCGCTCCGTACTCGCGCCGGGAGCCCAGCTCCGCGAGGACCGCCGGGGAGCGAAGCGGCCCCGGGGCACGGGTCCGAAGGTCGCGCTCAGAGGCGGCGGCGAGCCGTGAGTCGATCCGCTGCGCCGCTCCGGGGTCGATCTTCAGGTCCGCGAGGATCGCCTCGCGCTCCGAGGCGGGGTAGAGCGCCAGCGAGCGGGCCAGCTCGACCTCGCTCGGCGCCTCCGCCAGATCGAAGGTGACCTCGTCGAGGTCGCGAGCCCGGACCAGCTCCGCCTCGAGCGGGTCGGGCTGCTCCGGGTCGTCGGGGGGCGGCGGGTCGAGCAGCCGCCGGACCTCCGCGAGCAGCGGCGAGGGCTGCTCCGATCCCCCGCTCTCGTCGCTGGTCCGGCAGGAGAGCCAGAGCCTCCCGGTCGGCAGGGAGAGGCAGGAGTAGAAGAGGTAGCGCTCCTCAGCCTCGGTCTCGGCACGCGCGGGAAGACCGAGCTGCGCCCTCTGCTCGTCGGAGAGGAAGGGGCTGCCGGCGCCGCGGCGGGGGAACTCCCCGTCCTGCAGCGAGGCGACGAACAGCGTGCGGAAGCGGCCGGCGCGCAGCCGGTATGGGCTGGCGATCCGCACCCGTCCCTCCGCCGGGCCCCGCCACAGCGGCATGGCCAGGGCGCGGAGCGAATCGATCAGCTCGCCGGGGCCGGGCTCGAGCCCGGCGAGCTCGCCGAGCCTCTCCAGCGTCGTCGCGATCGCCGCAGCAGCGCGAAGCTCCTCGGCTTCCTCGGGGCCCGGCACAACCCCCTTGCTCTCCTCCCGGTCCAGCGGCCACTCGGCGATGTCGCGGGCGATCTCGGCGACGATCCCGAGCAGCCTGGGAGGGTCATCCGCCGCCTGCCGCAACCACCCGAGCTCTTTGAGCTCGCGTCCGGAGATCTGCTCCCATGCCTCGGCGGCCTGATCGGCGCTGCGCAGCCGGCCGCGGAGGATCGCCCGCTCGAGACGGTCGACGTCGCCGGGCCGCCCCCTGCGCGGTCCGCGCAGGTGGGCGAGGACGTCGGCGGCAGAGCGGCTCGTGAACGCGGCCCGCAGCAGGGCGAGGAGCGCGGTCCCGGTCGCGGTCCCGGAGACAGGGACGTCGGCCTCCAGCGCGACCGGGATCCCGAAGGGCTCGAGCACGTCGCGGAAGAGGCGGCCCCGCCCGGCGGGATCCCTGACCGCCACCGCGATCCCGCCCGGATCCTCCCCGGCCGCCAGCAGCCCCGCGATCTCCACTCCGATCGCCTCCGCCTCGGCGCGTTCCCCGGCGCAGCGCAGGAAGACGAGGCTTCCGTCGGGGGGCGCGGGCTCGGGGTCCCGATTTCCGAAGCCGCGCTCGATCGCGTAGAGCATCGGGCTCTCGGTGTTCGCCGGGTCGGGGTCCGTGGTCTCCTCCTGCGCCGCTCCGATCTCGCGAAGCTCGGCCAGCAGCGTGGCCCGCGCGGCCAGCACGGGGCGGTCCTCGTAGGTGAGGGCGACCGTGACGGGCGCGGCGCCCGAGAGCACCGCGACCAGCTCCAGCTGCTCCCTGGTCAGGTCGTCGAAGCCGTAGAGGAAGACGGGCCGCCCCTTCCAGGCGTCGGGGTCCTTCCTCAGGGCGGCGATCGCGGCCCGCGCCAGGACGTGGCGGTCGCCGAGCCCCCGGGAGTCGCGCAGATCCGTGTAGGCGCGGTAGATCGCGGCCAGCTCGCCCAGGTAGGCGGAGTCCTCCAGTCCGGAGGCGGCGGCCTCGACCGAGGCCGGCTCGAGCATCGCCGCCTGCAGCTCCGCGACCAGGTCGGCGGCCGCCGCGGCGAAGCCTGGGCGCGCGGCGGAGCGCGCCAGGATCCGCGGCTTCGCCCGCGCTGCGGCGACCCTCAGGAGCCGCTCGCGCTGGTCGCGGCGGATCCGCGGGAGGCAGACCGCGCCCGTCGCGCCCGCCACCTGCTCGAACAGTGCGTCGAAGGTCTGCACCGAGCCGCCGATAAGCGCCCCCTCCTCGTGGCAGAGCTCGCGCTCGAAGGCGAAGACGTCATCGAGGGTCGGCAGGACCAGCACCGGCGAGCGGGCCAGCTCCTCGGTGAAGCGGCGGCGGACGATTCCCGCCCGGCCCGAGTTGGGCGGTCCGTGGATCAGGTTGAGCGGCATCAGGCTAGGTCTCTGAGCTTATGGTCGGCCGCGGCGCCGCCGGCCTGACGCGGAGCCCGGGCCGCGCTGCTCGATCGGGCACCCGGAAGGGCCGCAAACTGGGCCGCTCCGGGCGCACCTTTGGCGTCGTATGGCGCCTCTATCTTGGCCGGGACCGATCGACTCCGAGAGGACGGGATCAAGCCAGATGGCCCTTTGCTTCGTCGACCCAGCAGATGCGATTCGAGCGATCGCCGACTCGATCGGCCGCGAGGCCCGCCGTCAGCTGCTCGGCGAGGCCGTCCGTGCCTGGGTCGACGAGATCCCAGACGACGAGCTGGAGACCCACTACGCCAAGGCGCTGGCCGAGCTCGACGAGCACGATCTCTCGATGCTGGCCGCCTGGCACGGTTCCCTCGACGTCGCCCACCCGGTCCCCAACCGCGACTTCCTGATGGGCGCCTTCGGCTCCCTGGGCGAGAACCGCCGCGAGGCGCTGAAGCTCGCCGCGGGCTTCCGCGGCGAGGACGCCGTCGATGCCGGGGTGACCGAGGAGCGCGCCCTGGAGACGGTGCTCGACTGGCTCTCCCCGCCGCGCCTCATGGAGCTGGCGGTGGAGGCAGTCGACCTCTACGTCTGGGACCGGGCCGGCAGCGACAACTGAACCCGGGTTCCGGGGGGCCGCAGCTACTCGAGCGCGGCGCGAATCTCGGGAATCGCCTGGTCGTTGTGCTGGAAGTGCACCGCCGCCATCCCGAGGTCGCGGGCGGTGGCGCAGTTGTCGGGCACGTCGTCGACGAACAGGCAGTCCCCGGCCTCGAGGCCGATCCGCTCCAGGGTGATCGCGTAGATCTCGGGGTCGGGCTTGCGGCAGCCGACGAAGGCGGAGTCGACCACTGTCTCGAAGATCTCGTCCACCGGCAGCATCGCGCGCCAGCGGGGCTCCCACTCGCGCACGTTGTTGGTCAGCAGCGCCATCGTGCGCCCGCCGGTCCCCAGCTCCCGCATCAGCTCGATCATCGGCCAGTTGGGCTCCAGGGCCTCGAAGTAGATCTCGCTGAAGCGGTGCATCTCGGGCCGGTGGCCGAGGTCGGGCTCGAGCTCGTCGGCCAGCTCGTCGAGGAAGTCCGCCTCCCGGACCCGGCCGGTCTCCAGCTCGTAGAGGGGATGGCGCCCGGTGCGCTCGGCGATCCTCCCCATGGCGACTCCGAGCGACTCCATCGGGATTCCGGTGCGATCCTGCACCGCCGCGAAGGACTGCACCAGGGGCGTGGTCAGCACACCCCCGAAATCCGAGACGATCGCCTTCAGGCTCATATCAGGGTGGCGATCTCGTAGCGCCCGAGCCCGGGACGGCCGTCGATCGACCAGCGGAAGAAGGCCGTGTCGATCCGCCTGCCCTCGAGCTCCAGCGTGGCACCGCAGATCAGGCTGCCGGCGCCGCGCAGGGGAGGCTCGGCGGAGTCCAGCTTCGGGTATAGCTCCAGAGTGGCACGCCGCTGGCGCCCCTCGGAGTCGTACTCGGTCGAGAGCAGCGCCTCGGCGAACGGGCCCCCCTGAGGAGCATCGGCGTCCTCGGCGTCCTCGGGGCCTCCAGCAGCCTCGGGCTCGGCGAGCAGGGCCACGACCTCCTCGGCGTCGTGGCCGTCGGCTCCCGGTGGGGCCAGCGCCGAGAGGGCGAACAGCCCCCCGTCGGCGAGCAGGACGGAGATCGATCGCACGGTCCGGTCGGGCAGGGCGCCGGCTGAGGAGACCTCGAGCGCCGGGCAGGAGAGCTCGACCTGCTCGCCCCCGTGGCGCAGGATCGCGGTGGCCCGGGACCGGGTCAGGGTCTCCGCAGGCAGGCGGACTCCGCCGAGCGTCGCGGTGGGCCCGGCGCCGTCGAGCTCGAGGCTGAGCGCGACCTCGTCGCCGAAGCGCAGCGAGCGCAGCTCCTCGCCGAGAGATTCGGCCGCGGGGGCGGCCGCCAGCACCCCGGAGCCGTCGAAGACGAATGCGCCCCGCCCCTCGCGGGCGGTGACCAGGATCCCGTGATCGGGATCGAGCAGGTCGAACCCGCTCATTTCGGCGGCAGTGCCGGTCGCTCGCCCTCGCCGCCGTCGCCGCCCCCCGATCTCGAGCTCGGGGCAGCGCCGTTGGAAGGCACCTCCTCGGCGGTTCCCTCGAAGTCGTAGGAGGTGTGGCGCGGGGGCGGACCCTCGCCCGCGGCGCCCGGAGCGCCTCGCCCCGGCTCGCGCCGCATCCGCTCATACCCCCAACCGGCGGCGCCACCGACCACCTTGTAGCGCCAGCCGATCAGCGACCACCCGATCCTGCGGACGATCGCCCTGGTCGGCGGGACCAGCAGGATCACTCCGAAGACGTCGGTGATGAACCCAGGGGTGAGCAGCAGGGTGCCCCCGACAGTGATCGCCACGCCGTCGGCCACCTCGCGCCCCGGGAAGCGCCGCTCCTCCAGCGCCTTGTTGAAGCGCCGCCAGGCGGAGCGGCCCTGATGGCGCAGCAGGAGCGAGCCGAGCAGGGCGTCGGCGAGCAGGATCGCAAGCGTCAGCGGGACCCCGATCGCCTCGCCCACCTTGATGATCACGTAGAGCTCGGCGATCGGAACGACGATGAAGATCAGGATCAGGAAGATCGCCACGCCGGAAAGCCTAGAGAAGCGGTCTTGGGCGCCACGGCTACCATGTCGGCATGGCTGAGAACGAGACCGCGACGCTCAGCGAAGACGATGTCCTCGAGGCCCTCGAGGAGGTGATCGACCCCGAGCTGGGGCTCGACTTCGTCTCCCTCGGCCTCGTCTACGACGTCGAGATCGAGAACTCCGACGTCTACGTCACCTTCACCCTGACCACTCCGGCCTGTCCGATCGGCCCCCAGGTCTCCGAGCAGATGAAGGAGTTCGTCGGCGATCTCGAGGGCGTCACCAACGTCCACCCGAAGATGGTCTTCGACCCGGCCTGGTCCCCGGAGATGATGTCAGAGGATGCCAAGTTCGCTCTTGGCTTCTGACATCACCTAATCGGCTCAGTCAAGCCATTTCCGCTCCGACGCCGGCGAACGCCGCGAGGCCCGTGCCCCGAAACGTGTCCCGGATTCCCGGCCTGGCTTTGTTGATCGAGGCGAGCTCGTCGGAGTCGACCAGCCCAGCGTCAAGGAGGGCCGCGACGAAGTTGCGGTCCTTCTCGCGAAACGCGCAGAGCTTGGCGACGCAGAGATCGTGCTTCTCGACGCACCACCCGATGAACTGGGGCCCGCCCGAGGGCGCCGCGGTGTTGGCGTTCTGCACCTTGACCAGCCGATCGCGCCAGCCGTCTGGAAGCGCGGAGGTCTCAAGGTCGACGCCGTCGATGCTGAAGCCGTGAGCGCTCTCAAACGGCGATAGCTCACCCGCCGCTCCCTCGATCAGATCGCCAAGTCGGACCGTCTCCTCGTTGTCATCGGCAATCGGGAGGATGTCGATCTCCAGTGACATCGTGGCCGCAGGCGGCAGGTCCTCCTCTCCGTAGCTGCCGAGAATGGCCTGAGAGCCAACGACGATCACCTCGGATGCCCCGACGATCTGGCAGGCGGTTCGGATCGCGTGCTCGAGCTGGTCGCGCCGCATCAGCGCTCCGCGAGAACCCGCTGGCGCTCCTCCGGTGAGAGCAGGCCGCTCAAGGGGCTGACCTCGCGCATCTCGATCGAGCCCCGGTCGAGGCCGGTGAGAACGCGATGCAGACCGGGGACGTCGCCATCGTCGATCAGCCGCTCCCACCGCTCCAGGTTCCGCTCGTGCGGCTGGCCCTGCACGCCATGGTGTAGTCGGGTCAGGTTCTTGGTGACAGTCGGTCGCCACTCCTCAAGCCAGGCGCGGGTGAGATAAGTCGAGAGCTGGCGGTGAAGCCGCCAAGAGCGGCGCTCGGAGCGAGTCAGGCGCGGGGTCACGGGGCGCCGCACCACCTCAAGGCGCCGGCCCATGCACGAGAGCAGGCGGTCAAGCTGCTCGTCACTCATCTCGATCTTGCCGGACAGCATCTGACTGATGCTCGGCTGGTGCACACCGCTTAGCCGAGACAACCCGGACTGGGTCGTGTTGGTTTCGATCATCACCTCGCGCAGCAGTTCACCACGGTCGTTCATGGCCAAGATCATAGCATATTATGCTATAAGCCCGCACAACCTCGGCCAATGTCTGCAACGTTTTCGCTCCACTGGATGATTCGGTGGACGGGGGAGTGCGCGCTGGGCTTCTGAGGGCTTTAGCAAGCGGGTTCCCGACCAACCATGGGTGCATGGGGGCGACCGGTGAGTCGAGTGCAAGCGAGCGCGGCAGCGCTCTCGG
>CAVRGL010000006.1:0-309225 GCA_963720735.1 uncultured Actinomycetes bacterium | reverse complement strand
GTCCACGACGACGGTGGCGCCGTGCTCTCGGAGGGCGTCGGCCTGGTCCAGCCGGTTCGACGCCGACGACGGCGCCGACCCGCCCGCATGCCCGGCCTCGACCCCGGCCAGCGCGTCCTCGAACACCGACGGCGGCGCCGGCTCGACGCCACAGGTCCTGCGCCGCGGCCAGGAACGTGTCCGGCTTCGGCTTGCCCGGCAGGCCGCGCTCGCGGCGCGACGACGCCGTCGACGCGGCGGCTCGATGAAGCGGTCCAGGCCGGTGACGTCGAGGATCTGCTCCGGCGTTGGCGCCGAGGACGACACGACGGCGGTGGCCAGTCCGGCGTCGCGCACGGCCTCCAGGTAGCCGCACCGACCCCGGGGTAGACGTCCACCCCGTCGGTCCTTCACCTGTGCTGGACCAGGCGCTCGTTCTTGCGGGTGGCCAGGCCCCACAGCGACTCGGCGTCCGGCCCGTCCTCCGGGGTCCCCTCCGGCAGGTCGACGCCGCGGGAGGCGAGGAAGCTGCGCGTGCCCTCCAGGCGGGGCTTGCCGTCGACGTACGGGCCGTAGTCGGCATGGGCGTCGAACGGGACGAAACCGTCCCCCGTCCCCGCGCTCGCGCAGGAACTCGTCGAACATCTGCTTCCACGCCGCCGCGTGCACGCTCGCGGTGTCCGTGAGCACGCCGTCGAGGTCGAAGAGGCAGGCACGCGTGCCGTCGGGAAGCCCCAGCATCCGCGAACCGTATCCGGACGGGCGTTCGGACGCCGACCCGGAGGGTGGATCGATCAGGAGACGCCGGCGACCAGCGGCAGCGCGAGCACGGTGACCGGTTCGCCCGACTCGCCGACCGCGACCGTGACCAGGCATTCGGCGTGCGCACCGCCGGTGGTTGTCACGCTCACCACACCCCCGTCGGGATGGGGCTCAACCCACTGCTGGACGGCCTCGCGCACGGCCGCGAGGACGGCCAGCGGGGGCACCGGGGCGGCCGCGAGGTCGCCGGGCTCCGGCAGCGACGTCTCGAGGCGGCTGCCGAAACGGGCGTTCTCGATCTCCAGGTACGCCCGTACGGCCGCCAGCTCCTCGTCGAGCCGGATGGTTGGTTCCCCGGCCCGGTCCGCGGCCCGGGACAGGTCGGCGAACCCGAGCAGCAGCTCGCGCGCCCGCGGCGGGTCGGTGCGCACGAGCGCGGCGATCGTGTTCAGCGTGTTGTAGACGAAGTGCTGCTCCAGGCGCCGGGACAGCGGGCCGTGCCACGGCGCCGGCTCGTCGACGGGTCCGCGCGCGGTGCGGGCGGGGCCGGACCCGCCTCCGGGACGGCCGGCTCGGCCGTGGGCTCCTCCAGCTCCGGGTCGACGTCGCCGGGATCGACCAGGCCCAGCCACGACGGCAGCGCGAGCCGCCCGTTCGCGGTCCGCCCGCGGTGGGCGACGAGCGCGACCAGGCCCGGCTCCAGCCACCGGGCCTGCTCGGCCACGTCGGCCGGGACACCCGCCGACGTACTCCGTCCCGCGGAGGTGGCATCGGTGCCGGAACGGAACGGGGACACGTTCGTACGCGGCGCCGCGACCAGCGCGGCGACGTCGGCGCGGTCGTGGGTCGCGCCGAGCCCGGTCCGCCCGACGTAGACCGGGCCGTCGGTGCCCGGCAGCCCGAGCAGCACGGCCGCGATCCGGTCCGGGCCCGACCGGGGCCATCCCGCGCGCGTCCCGTCCCGCGACACCGGCACCCACCCGCACACCAGCACCTGCCGCCTGCGGCGCAGCGGGACCCGCAGCCAGTGCCGGGTGCGCCGCCCCGGCTGGTACGGCACGTCGAGGCGTTTGAGGTGCAGGCCGTCCAGCCCGTACTGCTCGGCCGTGCGGACCACGAGGTCTGCCTCGTCCACCGAGAACGACGGCGGGACGAGGATCGACGGCCCGCCCAGTCCGAGCGCCTCCAGCTCCCGTCGGCGCTCCCGGTAGGGCAGGTCGGCCACGCGACGGCCGTCGCACCACAGCAGGTCGGTCACCACGTAGCCGACCGGGACCTCCTCGACGAGCTCCGGGTCCGGCCGCACGGTCGCGGTCCGGCGCATGAGCGTGCGCCGTGCCGGGCGTCCGGCCTCGTCCAGGGCGACGACGACGCCGTCGAGCACCATCCCGGCGTCCGGGGCCTGGTCGCCGAGCACGGCCAGCTCCGGGAACGAGCCGGTGACGCTGCGCGCCGTCGAGGACAGCAGCCGCACCCGTCCGGGCCGGGCGTAGGCCACGCAGCGGTGGCCCTCCCAGGCGAACTCCACGGCCCAGCGTTCCGGGTCGGTCGCCTCGTCGAGCTCACCGGCGGCCGGGAGCATCACGGGACGAGGTCGGGCATGTCCCGACGGGTCAGGCCCCCTCACAGGGTGCACGGTAGTCGTCGCCGGGCGTGCCGGGCGTGGCCGGGGTTGGCAGCCGGCGGAGCCGGCGGGGTGGGGACCACACAGCGACCTGCGACGATGGGGGCGTGGCTATCCCCGACGCTGACCGACCGCCTCCCGTCCGGCGCCGACCCCGACGCCCTCTTCGACGCGTTCGCCGGCTGGGTCGACGGAGCGGGGCCTGACGCTCTACCCCGCCCAGGAGGAGGCGCTCATCGAGATCGTCTCCGGCGCGAACGTGATCCTGCACACGCCGACCGGCTCGGGCAAGAGCCTGGTCGCGATCGGCGCGCACTTCGCCGCGCTGGCCGACGGCCGAGCGCACCTTCTACACCGCGCCGATCAAGGCGCTGGTCTGCGAGAAGTTCTTCGCGCTGTGCGAGGTCTTCGGCGCGCGAGAACGTCGGCATGCTGACCGGCGACGCCAGCGTCAACGCCGACGCCCCGATCATCTGCTGCACCGCCGAGATCCTGGCCAACCTCGCGCTGCGCGAGGGCGCCGGACGCCGACGTCGGCCAGGTGGTCATGGACGAGTTCCACTTCTACGCCGAGCCCGACCGCGGCTGGGCCTGGCAGGTGCCGCTGCTCGAGCTGCCGCAGGCCCAGTTCCTGCTGATGTCGGCCACCCTCGGCGACGTCACCCGGCTTCGACGACGACCTGACCCGGCGCACCGGGCGGCCGACCGCCGTCGTCGCGCTCGGCGCGAGCGGCCGGTCCCGCTGATCTTCTCGTACGCGATCGACGCCGCTGCACGAGACGCTCGAGGAGCTGCTGGAGACCACGCAGGCGCCGGTCTACGTCGTGCACTTCACCCAGGCCGCCGCGCTGGAGCGGGCCCAGGCGCTGATGAGCGTCAACGTCGTGCACCCGGGCCGAGAAGGACGCGATCGCCGAGGCGATCGGCGACTTCCGGTTCACCGCCGGCTTCGGCAAGACGCTGTCCCGGCTGGTCCGGCACGGCATCGGCGTGCACCACGCCGGGCATGCTGCCCGAAGTACCGCCGGCTGGTCGAGACGCTCGCCCAGGCCGGGCTGCTCAAGGTCATCTGCGGCACCGACACCCTCGGCGTCGGCATCAACGTGCCGATCCGCACCGTGCTGTTCACCGCGCTGTCCAAGTACGACGGCATCCGGACCCGGCTGCTCAAGGCCCGCGAGTTCCACCAGATCGCCGGGCCGGGCCGGGCGGGCCGGCTACGACACCGTCGGCACGGTCGTCGTGCAGGCGCCCGAGCACGTCATCGAGAACGAGAAGGCGCTCGCCAAGGCCGGCGACGACCCGAAGAAGCGCCGCAAGGTGGTGCGCAAGAAGCCGCCGGAGGGCTTCGTCGGCTGGGGCCGAGCCGACCTTCGACCGGCTGGTCGCCGCCGAGCCGGAGCCGCTGACCGTCCAGCTTCGCAGGTCACCCACTCGATGCTGCTCAACGTGCATCGCCCGCGCCCGGCGACGCCGTTCGCCGCGATGCGGCACCTGCTCACCGACAACCACGAGGACGCCGGCCGCGCCAGCGCCGGCACATCCGCCGGGCGATCGCGATCTACCGGGCGCTGCTGCGCCGGCGGGGTCGTCGAGCGGCTCGCCGAGCCCGACGCGGACGGGCCGGCGCGTCCGGCTCGACCGTCGACCTCCAGCTCGACTTCGCGCTCAACCAGCCGCTGTCGCCGTTCGCGCTGGCCGCCCTCGAGCTGCTCGACCGCGAGTCGCCCGACGTACGCGCTCGACGTCGTGTCGGTGATCGAGGCGACCCTCGACGACCCGCGGCAGGTGCTGTCCGCGCAGCAGTTCAAGGCCCGCGGCGAGGCGGTCGCCGCGATGAAGGCCGAGGGCATCGAGTACGAGGAGCGGATGGAGCTGCTCGAGGAGGTCGACCTACCCGAAGCCGCTGGCCGAGCTGCTCGAGCGCCGCCTACGAGATGTACCGGCGCGGCCACCCGTGGGTCGCCGACCACGAGCTGTCGCCCAAGTCCGTCGTCCGCGACATGTACGAGCGGGCGATGACCTTCACCGAGTACGTCGCGTTCTACGGGCTGGCCCGCTCCGAGGGCGCTGGTGCTGCGCTACCTGGCCGACGCCTACAAGGCGCTGCGGCAGACCGTGCCCGAGGACGCCAGACCGAGGAGCTCGACGACCTCATCGAGTGGCTCGGCGAGCTGGTCCGCCAGGTCGACTCCAGCCTGCTCGACGAGTGGGAGCGGCTGCGCAACCCGGCGACGCCGCCGAGGCGCGCGGCGCCGGCGCGCGACCGACCGGCCGCCGCGCGGTCACCGCGCAACGCGCGCGCGTTCCGGGTGCTGGTGCGCAACGCGCTGTTCCGCCGGGTCGAGCTGGCCGCGCTGCGCCGCTGGGACGAGCTCGGCGAGCTGGACGGCGACGCCGGCTGGGACGCCGACGCGCTGGCGCGGAGGCGCTCGACGCCGTACTTCGACGAGCACGACGCGATCGGCACCGGCGCCGGACGCCCGCGGCCCGGCGCTGCTCGATCATCGACCGAGCGAGCC
Organism: uncultured Actinomycetes bacterium; assembly: GCA_963720735.1. Lineage (GTDB taxonomy): Bacteria > Actinomycetota > Thermoleophilia > Solirubrobacterales > 70-9 > JBBRHQ01. The sequence continues at coordinate 304,338 of CAVRGL010000006.1, read as the reverse complement.
GGCGACGCTGGGTCGGTCCGCCAGATCTTCGACGACCCGGCCGGCGACCACGACTGGGGCATCAGCGCCGAGGTCGACCTGGCCGCCTCCGACGAGGCCGGCGCGGCGGTCGTCCGGATCACCGACGTCGGGGATCGGCCATGACACGGCGTGTATGCGGGGTGTCGGTCAATCGGTCTTGCCGGATCACTCCTATCGGATGACACCGTTGGTTAGGCTGTCCCGTGGTCACGATGAGTGAACGGCGATAGTCTCCGCGTCGAACGCCGGGGGCGGGAACGACCGGAGTACGAGACGGCCCGATGAGCGAAGTGCAGCGAACGGTGCGATGGCCAGGCCGGCGGACCGGCCCGGCGCCGGAGCCCGGCGCGGCGTACGGGCCCGCCCCGACCCCTGTCCGCCGCCGGTGAGCGCGGCGGTGTCGCGCGGAACCGAACCGGCGTCCGGCGGGGATCCACTGCGGGACGCCCGGGTGCCCGGGCCGGAGGACGTCGCGACCCTCCTGCTGGCCCGGATCGCCGACGACCAGGGCTACCTCGTGCGCTCCGGCGACGCGATGCGCGGCCCGCTCACCGGGTTCGCACGCAGGATCCTGGACGCGGTCCGCGCGCCGGAGCACGACGCCGAGGCCGCCCGCGCCGCGGGCCGCGCGCTCGTCGACGCGCACCTGGTCGACCCGATCGCGCTGGAGAGCGCGCAGGCCGTCATCGGCGAGGCGTGCGCCGCGGCGGCCGACACGCCGGGACGGGTGCGGCGGCTCGCCGCCGTGATCAGTGCGGTCGGTCGCGGGTACGCCCAGGCGCTGCGGGTGCGCGCGCTCGGCGAGCACGAGGAGATCACCCGGGCAGCCCTGATCGCCCGGCGCCGCGCGGACGAGGCCCGGTGGGCCAGCGAGGCCCGCTTCCGGGTGCTGTTCGAGCACGCACCGGTGGCGATCGCGATGATGGACCCGCGCGGAGGGTCGATCGAGGCCAACCGCGCCGGCGCGGAGATGGTCGCCGCGACCGTCGACGACATCCGGCAGACCCGGATGGAGCAGTGGCTCCCCCGCGACGAGCATCCCGGGTTCTGGGCGGACCTGGACAGGCTGACCGCGGGTGAGGTCGAGTCGGTCGAGGTCGAGCACGCCGTGCTGCGGCCGGACGGGCGCCAGGTCTGGCTGGAGAGCGTCGTCTCGGCCGTGCGCGACGCCCACGGCGACGTCCGCTACCTCGTGTCCATCACCGAGGACATCACCGAGCGGTACGAACTCCAGCAGCGGCTGCGCTTCCAGGCGCTGCACGACCCGCTGACCGGCCTGCCCAACCGGACGCTGTTCTTCGAGACGCCTGCGGCCGGCGTCCTCGACGCGGCCGGACGCCCGGCAGCGCGTCGGGCGTCTGCTTCCTCGACCTGGACGGCTTCAAGGCGGTCAACGACAGCCTCGGCCACGACCTGGGCGACCGGCTGCTGAAGGTGATCGCGCCGGCGGCTGGCCGACGTGCGTGGCCGGCCACGGGCACCTGGTCGCCCGGATGGGCGGCGACGAGTTCGTCATCCTGGTCGACGGCGGCGACGACGCTCGACGACGCGGTGGCGGTCGCCGAGCCGCCCTGGCCGCCGGTCGCCGCCCCGGTGCACGTCGGCGACCACCAGCTCGCGCGTCTCCGCCAGCGTCGGCATCGTGGACTGCCCGGCCGCGGAGACCAACGCCGGCGGAGCTGATGAAGGCCGCCGACACCACGCTCTACTGGGCCAAGGCGGCGGGCCGGGGCCGGTGGGCGGTGTACGACCCGGAGCGCAGCGCCGCGCGACATCGCCCGGTCCGCGCTGTCCGCCGCAGCTGCCCGGCGGCGCTGGACCGGGGCGAGTTCGTCCTGCACTACCAGCCGATCGTGTCGCTGCTGGACGGGCACGCATGGTCGGCGGTCGAGGCGCTGGTCCGCTGGCAGCACCCGGAGCTGGGCGCTGCTCGGCCCGGACCGGTTCATCGGGCTGGCCGAGGAGACCGGCCTGATCGTCCGGCTCGGCGCGCTGGGTGCTGCGCCAGGCCTGCCGCGACGCCGAGCGGTGGCGGCGGAGTCCACCCGGGCGCCGCGCTGGTGGTCAGCGTCAACCTGGCCGCCCGGCAGGCCGACGACCCGGCGATCGTCGACGACCGTGGCGGACGCGCTGGCCGAGCACCGGGCTGCCGGCGGAGCTGCTCCAGCTGGAGCTGACCGAGAGCGCCGTGATGGGCAGCGCGGGCGAGCCGCTGCGCGGCCTGCACCGAGCTCGCCGACCTGGGCGTGCGGCTGGCGATCGACGACTTCGGCACCGGCTACTCCAACCTCGCCTACCTGCGCCGGCTGCCGATCCACTGCCTGAAGCTGGCCGGCCCGTTCGTCGAGGGCATCGGCGCGACGGAACGCGGCGACCACCGCGACGAGCGGATCGTCGATGCGCTGGTCCGGTTGGCGCACGCGCTGGAGCTGTGGGTCACCGCCGAGGCGGTGGAGACCGAGGTGCAGGCCGAGCGGTTGCGCGCGCTACGGCAGCACGAACGCGCAGGGCTGGTACTACGCCCCCGCCGTCCCGGCGGAACGGATACCGGGCCTGGTGCGGTACCCGTTCGTGCGGTGACGTGCAGTGCCCGTCGAGCACGCCGCGCCGGTGCGCGACCGTGTCCGCGAGCAGGTCGGGACGTGCGGCGCGGACCACCGCTAGCCTCGTCCACCATGACGGGACCGGACCCGACACTCGGGGAGCTCATGGTCGGGGTGGAGGGCCTGGCGCTGCTGCGACGCCTCCACAGCGACCCGCCGGAGGCACGGGCGGCCCGGATCGCGGAGGCCCGGGCGCTCCTGGACCGGATCGACGGGGACGGCGCGCCCCCCGGGTCCCGGGAGTCCACCGGGGTCGAGCTCGACCTGCGGGAGGGGTACGCACGGTGGGCGGCGACCTACGACCGCCCGCTCCGGCTGTTCGGGATCGAGGAGCCCCCGATGCGGCGCCGTCTCGACCCGCTGCCCCCGGGTGACGTGCTCGACGCGGCGTGCGGGACCGGCCGGTACGCCGCCTACCTCGCGGCCCGGGGGCACACCGTCGTCGGCGTCGACCGGTCCCCCGAGATGCTCGACCTCGCGCGGGCCAAGCTGCCCGGCGCCCGGTTCGACCTCGGCGACGTCACCGACCTGCCCCTCGACGACGCATCCGTCGACACCGCCGTCTGCGCGCTGGCCCTCGTCCACGTGCCCGACCTCGCCCCCGCCGTCGCCGAGCTGGCCCGCGTGGTCCGGCCGGGCGGCCGGATCGTCGTCAGCGACGTCCACCCGTTCCTGGTCATGCTCGGCTGGCAGGCGCAGTTCCCGGCCGACGACGGCCGGGCCTGGATGCGCCTGTGCAGGCACCTGCCGTCGGACTACCTGAGCGCCGCGCTGGGCACCGGGCTCGTCGTGCGCGGGTGCGAGGAACCCGTCCTGACCGCGGACGCCGCGATCACGCCGACCGTGGACCTCATCCCGGACGCCACCCGTGACGCCTACGTCGGTCTCCCGGGCGTCGTCGTGTGGGAGTTCGAGCGCCCCGGCGGGCGGTGACCGGCCACCGGGTGGGAGGCCGCGCGACGACGACGCCCCGGGACGACACGATCCGACCGCCCCGCGTCGGGCGGTGCGGATGCGCACCCACGGTCCTCCCGCACCTGCTCGAGCGTCGTGGCCGCGTGCCCGCCGCGCACGCGCGGGACGGTGAGGCACTGCTCCCGGGTCGGAGTCGAGTCAGAGCCTCCGGAGCCCGGACAGCACCCGGTCGAGGAGCGCCATGTCCGGGCCACCGGTGGGGTCGACGCCGAGGTGCACGCGCAGCCGCCCCTCGGTGGCCAGGTCGTCGATCAGCACGCGGGCGACACCCAGCGGCACGTGGGTGAGCGCCGCCACCTCGCTCACCGACCGGGGGCGCACGCACAGCGTCAGCACCGTGAACCGCTCCCCCGACTCGCCCGCGGCGGGCCCGGTGGCCGACACCATCGTCTCGATCCGCAGCTCGGCCCGGACCTTCGTGCGCCCGCCGGTGAGCACGTAGGGGCGCGCCGCGATCGCGGCGGCGGGCTCGTCGGTGACCCGGGGCATCTCGAGCGTGGGGCGGGCGTCGTCCGGGTCGGGCTGCGGCGGCCCGGGCACGGCCGGTTCCGGCGGCTGCCCGGCCCGTTCCTTGTCGGCCTGCCGCTCTCTGCGCGTCCTGCGCGTCCGCCCGCCGAACCGCGCACCGGTCAGACCGACCCCGACCTCCGGGGCCGGTTCGGCCCCGATCCCGACGTTCTCCTCCGGAGCGGCGCCCGCCTCGTCCGGCTCGGCCGACTCGTCCACGGGGCGACCGTGGGCCGTGTCCGGGTCGGGGGTGTGCCGGGCCCGGCGAGCGGGCGCGCCGAAACGGGCGCCCGTGCGACCGGTCTCCGGTCGGCTCATCCGTCACGCTCCGCTCTCACATGGTCGCTGTCCGGCGTTTTCATGCCGGGAGTGCCCGAATATGGCGCGGTCCTGATTCCGGTCGGTGTCCTCCGTGTGACGGTCGTGTGACGTCACCCGCCCCTGACGGCGCGTTCCGGTGGCGCTCAGGCCCCGAGCAGCGCGCGGAACTCGGCGAGCGCGGTGGACGCCGCGTTCTCCGCCCCGTCGACGACGCCGAGGAACGCCGCGTACCCGTGGATCAGGCCGGGACCCTCGACGCGCCGGACCGGGACGCCTGACCGTTCCAGGTGCGCGGCGTAGGCCCGGCCCTCGTCGCGCAGCGGGTCGAACTCCGCGGTGGCGACGACGGCCGGGGCGACGCCGCGTACGTCGGCCTCGAGCAGCGCGATCTCCGGGTCGGTCGCGCCCGCGCCGCCGGGCAGGTACTGGTCCCAGAAGAACCGCATGTCGGTGGCGGTGAGGAAGTACCCGGACCCGTTCGCCGCGACCGACGGCTGGGAGGCCGTCGGGTCCGTCGCGGGGTAGAACAACAGCTGACCGTCGACCGGCAGCCCCTGGTCACGGGCCCGCAGTGCCAGCCCCGCCGCGATGCTCGCGCCGGCGCTGTCACCGGCCAGCCCGACCGGGCCGGGGGTCGCGAGGAGGTCACGCAGTACGGCCTCGGCATCGTCGAGCGCCGCCGGGTGCGGATGCTCGGGAGCGAGCCGGTAGTCCACCGACACGACCGTCGCCCCGGTCGCGTTCGCGACGCGGCGACAGACCGGGTCGTGGGTCTCGATGTCGCCCATCACCCATCCTCCGCCGTGCAGGTAGACCACCCGCGCGTCGCTCCCGCCCGCGGGCCGGTAGGTGCGGACCGGGACCTGGCGGCCGGGACCGGCGACCGCGCCGTCGGACACGGCGGCGACCTGCTCGGGCACGAAACCGGGACCGCGTCGCGCCATCGACAGCTCGCGGTAGTGCGCGCGGGTGGCGACGGCGTCGCCGTCGCGCACGAGCGGGACGGCGCCCGCCTGCTCCAGCGTGTCCAGGACGGTCCGGAAAGCGGGGTCGAGCGCCATGCGCCGGACGTTAGCCGAGCGGGCTCCGCGGGCAGCAGCCGATCGGCGATGATCTTCTGCTGGATCTCGCTGGTGCCCTCGAAGATCGTGGTCAGCCGGGCGTCGCGCCAGTACCGCTCCACCTGCCGCTCGGTGGTGTAGCCGTTGCCGCCGTGCAGCTGCATGGCCGTCGCCGGTCACCTCGCACGGCCATCTCGGTCGCGACGAGCTTGACCATCGCGGCCTCGCGCTCGCACGGCTCGCCCTGGTCGAGCAGGTGCGCGACCTGCCGGTAGAACGCGCGCGCCTGCTCGACCCGGGCGGCCATCGTGGCGAGCGTGAACCGCAGCGCCTGGAAGTCGCCGATCGGGTGGCCGAACTGCTCGCGCTCCTGCAGGTAGCGCGATGCAGTCCTCGACGCGCGGCCCGGGCCAGCCCGACGGCGCGGGCCGCGGTGTGCACCCGGGCGATGTTGAGCCACGCTCTGGGTGGCCCGGAACCGCCGTCGCGTCGGCCTGACGAGCGGTTCGCGGCCGGCACCCGCACGCCGTCGAACTCGAGCTCCCAGGTCAGGAACCCGTGATAGCCGATCTTGTCGATCACCGTGCCGGAGATGCCCGGCCGGGAACGCGTCGCGCGGCTTCTCGACGATGATCGTGGCGAGCCCCGCGCTGCGCCGATGCGACGGTCACTCCGCCGTCTGCAATCACCGCGCGCTGGAGCTGGCCGGGATCACGGCGGACACTCCGGACCCCGCCGGCGCGGCCTACGGTCGGAATCCCGACGGCACACCCAACGGAATGCTGATCGAAAGCAATGCGACCGACAGCATCGCCGCCGTCATCCCCACTCCCGGCTTCGAGCAACAGACAACGAACCTGGCGAAGTTGAATCAGCACTTCCTGGAACGCGGAATCGTCGGCGTCGGCGACCTGATGCGCGACCTGGATGCCGTCACCGCTGCGAATGTTCCGGCAGGCGGAGAAACAAGGACGGCGACCGAACGCGCCGTACTACGAATGGTCGAGCGTCATCCGGGACAAGCTTCCCGACCTGACCGATGACGACCGCTCGGGACGAGTCAAGATCGCCGGCCTCAAGCTGTTCATGGACGGTGCCTACTCCAATCGCACGGCGTGGACCGAGGACCCGTACCCGGGCAGCGATGACCACGGCATACACACCCTCGCCGATGACGAACTCCGCGCCGCGGTGGCCTGGGCGCGGCGGAACCGGGTTCAGGTGGCCGTACACGCGATGGGCGACCGCGCTTTGAACCATGTGCTGGACATGTTCGCCGACGAGGAACCATGGATGGGTGACCTGCCGTCCATCAGGCTCGATCACGCAACACTGTTTTTGCGAGATGATCGACCGGGTGGAGGCGGCCATTCCCGCGACCTCGCGCAGGATCAGGACCAGCGCCCCGGCGATGATCAGCCCGACGCCGACGCTCAGAACCGTGACCCAGCGGTAGCCAGCCGAGAGGTAGATCGCAAGGCCGTAGAGGACGAGGACGAGGATCGTCGCCGCGAGGGCGATCCCGTTGACCAGCCGGACGATCGTCTGGGCGAGGCCGAGCTCGTTGAGGAGAGGATCTTGATGTTGCCGACGTCGGCCGGGATCTTCGAGGCGACGTCGCCTCCCAGCCCGACCTCGTCGGCGACCTGGAGGATCAGCGGGCGCAGCCTCAGGGTCACTTTGCCCTGCCCCGTCCCGACGAACCGGCCCTTGTCCTCGACCACCTTGATCAGGGCGCGGGTGGGCGACCGTGTTCGCCTGTTCCCAGGCATCCTGGAAGCGCGAGAAGTGCCGATCACCTCCCCGGCCCCCTTCACCGCGACTCCGCGCAGGCCGCTCGCGGCGGGGCCCGCGATCCCCTTGACGCCGCTGGGGAGGATTCCCTTCAGCTCCTGGGCGACGTCGACGTTCGCGTAGAGCTGGTCTACCGCGTAGTTGGCCAGCGCGTCGCGGACCTCGCTCTGCTCGGAGCAACTTGTTGCTCGTGTTGACCCACTCACCCGTGTCGAGTGCCTGCCGCTGGACCCAGGCGGAGAAGATCGCGAGCACCGCAAGAACCGAGGCGGTGACGACCAGCAGCCTTGACCCAGCCGCTGTGGCTTCTTCGGGCGGCGCCGCTTACCTCGCTCACGCGGCGAAGACTAGAGCGCGCCGCGGCGCGGCTCCTGGCCGTCGCCGGCTGTCGGATTCGCTCAGATCAGGCGGTCGAGGCTGCCGGATCGGGACGCACGATCACGGTGTCGGCGACCCGGATCACCTCGTCGACGGGCAGATCCGCCCGGGAGGCGTGGTCCCGGACAGCCTCGGCGCTGCTCGCCTGATAGATGCAGACGGTGCCGACCGTGCCGTCCTCCTCCTCGAGGACGTAGCTGCGGATCCAGCGAATGTCGTCCGACATCTCCTCATCGCCCACCTGGCCGGAGCGCTCGGCAGCGGCCTCGAGATCGGCGGGTGATTGCCAGCCATTTCGACGAAGAATCGCGTAGGTGTCCATTTCTCCTCCTTGTTTCGCGTTTTCCTGCTCCGCCCCCGGCGGCAGGGCTCACGGAAGTATGCGTTGATCGCGGCCCGGCCGCAACCGGGCAGCGCCGTGCTCATCGAGGCGGGTCTGCTGAATGCTTCCGATCCCGATCCGCAGGTCGCGCTCGCCCGTGTAGAGCCGCAGTCGATCCGGGTCCTCGAGAGCCTCCGGGCGGGCTGAGCCGGAGTCCGCCGCGCTCTGCGCCTCCTCGCAGTCGCGGAAGACGGTGACGGAACGGACCTTCCCCTCCTGGAAGCCCCAGATCTCACCGGCGGACATGTCGATCTCCACACCGCTCAGCCTGCCGGTCCCGTAGTCGCGGCAGATGACCGGCACGTGCCGGTCATCCAGCTCGGAGACCTCCCGCGGCTCGGAAGTGAAGGAACTCCACTGCTCGAGCCACGCGAGCGCTGACCGCCTGCTCGCCCCACGCCACGGGCAACGAAACCGTTGTAGCCGCAGACCTCGATCTGATCGTGGAAGCAGGCGAAGGCCTGATCGAGATCGCCTCGGTTAGGCCGGCAGCGACGTCCTCAGCGCCGGTGCGGGCGATGACAGCAATTTCGCCAAGGACGGCGTCGTCGACCCATCAGCTGTGGGGCCGGGACCGACAGTCTCTCGTCCGACACGATCGACCTCAACCCGGCCGGCGACTGCGAGACGATCAGCCACTGAGCGCTGCCCAAGGCGTCACTCGGCCACGACTCGCGTGCCACGGGTTCCAGCGAGCAGCGCCGGCGTGTCGTCGATCGATCCGATCGCCGCGAAACCGCCGCTCCGCTCGACGAACTCGCACGCCGCTCTGACCTTCGGCCTCATCGATCCCTCAGCGAACTCGGCCGGATCGAGGCTTGCAGCTGTCACCGTCCGGATCGCCAGCTGATCCGAAGTCCCCCAGTTCGAGTAGACCGCGTCGACGTCGGTGACGATCAGCAGCGCATCCGCCTTCAAATCGAAGGCCAGATGGGCGCTGGCGAGGTCCTTGTCGATCACGGCTTCGACACCGGTGAGGCGCCGGCCCGCAGGCACGTTTCCGGCGGCGTAGGTCGTCGGAATGCCGCCTCCGCCGGCGCAGATCACGACGCTGCCCTGCTCGAGAAGCCAGTGCACCGGCTCGAGCCCGAAGATGCGGCGTGGGCGCGGGGACGGGACGACACGCCGCATGCTCTCGCCATCCGGCTTGAACGACCATCCTCTCTCAGCCGCCAGCTCGGCCGCCTCCTCCCGGGAATAGACGGGACCGATCGGCTTCGTGGGGTTCGCGAAAGCCGGATCCTTCGGATCGACCTCGATCATCGTCAACAACGCGGCGACGGGTGTCTCCGGCGGCAGGAGGTTCCCCAACTCCTGCATGATCAGGTAGCCGATCATCCCCTGGGTTTGGGCGTCGAGCACGTCCAGCGGGTAGGTCTCGACCTTGCCGTAGGCGGCGCTCTGTAGTGCGAGCAGGCCGACCTGCGGTCCATTGCCATGCGAGACCATCAGCTCGTGCTCGCGGGCGAGCGGTGCGAGCGCGGCACATGCCCGGGCGACATTCTCTCGTTGGTTCTCCGCGGTCAGCGGCTCTCCGCGCCGCAACAGCGCATTTCCGCCTAGCGCTACGACGACCCGCATCATCAGCCCCTTGGACCTACCTGGTCACCTCGAGTGCATCCTAGGTGCTCGATGAGCTGAGGCGGACGCCCTAGTCGTGCGTGATCCCCTGTGTCAAGCGATGCCCGGGGCGGGACTCGAACCCGCACGTCCCCGAGGGGACAGCGGCTTTTAAGGCCGCCACGTCTGACCGATTCCGTCACCCGGGCAAGGCCGATGCTAGTCGTGCATGCGGGCCGGAACTGCGCTTCGCGCAACAAATCCGCTGCTACGGTGTTCAGTTGATCAGTAGCGCGTTCCAGTCACGCGTTCTCGGGACACTGCTTGGAGGCATCGGCCCTAACAACTGCCAGTCGGCGCGGGCTTTTGGTCCGCCGATCTCCCCTGCTGAAGCTGCAGAGAGACGAGGGCCTTGTCTCGCTGGTCCGCTCCGGTAACCCCGGCGCCTTCGAGACGATCGTCGACCGCTACCAGGCGCGCCTGCTCGGCTTCTGCCGGCAGATGCTCGGTTCGACCGAGGATGCCGAAGACGTCCTCCAGGAGGTCTTTGTCAACGCCTACAAGGCGATGCTCGCCGACAACCGCGAGATCAACCTGCGGCCGTGGCTCTACCGGATTGCCCGCAACCGCTGCCTCAACCACCTCCGCAAGCCGACCCCGGATGCGACCGACACGATGGACAGCCTCCCCGAAGTCGAGGCGGCCTCGACCCACGAGCGCGCCCACAACCGCGAGGAGTTCCGCCAGCTCCTCAAGGACGTCAACAAGCTTCCCGAGACTCAGCGCTCGGCCCTGCTGCTGCGCGAGATGGACGCGATGTCCTACGAGGACATCGCCCATTCGATGGAAACGACCGTCCCCTCGGTCAAGTCGCTGCTGGTGCGGGCGCGGATCTCGCTCGCCGAGGCGAGCCAGGCTCGCCAGCTGACCTGCGGCGAGGTCCGCCTTGAGCTGGCCGAGGCCGCCGAGGGGCTGCGCAAGGTGTCCGGGCCGATCCGCCGCCATGTCCGCGAATGCGACGAGTGCGCGGACTTCCGCAGCCAGGTGAGAAGCGACGCCAAGGCCCTCGCCGCACTCGTACCGGTTGGTCCGCTGGTCGCGCTGAAGGGCTTCCTCGCCTCGAAGCTCGGCCTCGGGGGCGGCAGCGCTGCAGGAAGCGGCGCCGCGAGCGCCGGCTCCGGTATCGGCGCCGGCGGCTCCGCAGGCGCGATCGGAGCCGGAGGGGCCGCCGCGGGCGGCGCAGCCGGGAGCCTCGGCGCCGTCGGAAGCGCGCTCGGCGCCAAGGCGGTCGCCGGCGTCGTCACCGCCGCCGTGATCACCGCCGGGGCGGTCGAGGTCCGCGACCAGGTCACTACACCGGACCCGATGCCGACCGCATCGCTGGCTCCGGCCAAGCTGGTCGAGAAGCAGCCCGCCGACGTCGACCACCGCCGTCAACCGACTTCCGCTCCAGTGGCGCCCGACCCCGCCGTACCCGCGCCGCCCGCGGTCGATCGCCCCGCCCGGCCGACCCCGCGGCGACCCCGGCTCCGGCCCCCGAGGCCGCGCCCGCCGAGGATCCCCCTACGGCAGTCGGATCGGCTACCACAGCGGTCCCGCCCGTCGCCCCTGCCGAGGAGGCGGGCGGCACCGACGCCGGCGCCAGCAGCTCGACCGGCGCCACGGCTACCACGACCACGACCACTCCCGGAACCGGCACCGGCGAGACAGCGGTGACCACGATCGGCGGCTCCGATCCTGCGGATCCCTCCGCTTCGGTCACGCCCCCCTCCCCTGATGACGGGGACGCCGGCGCAGCCCTCGGCGGCTGAGCCTCAGGCCTTACGCAGCTTCCAGATCTGCTCCATCGGCCAGCGCCGGGCCCAGGCAGCCTCGGACGCGCTGCGATAGGGCGACTCCGCGCCCTCGGGGGCGCGGAGCTCGAGCAGGTCCTCAACGGTGAGTCCGTTGGCCCGAAACAGGCGGATCCAATCGCCGTGACCGAGGTTGAACTCGACCGATCCTTCCGGCGTCTCCCAGCGATGCATGCCGAAGTAGTCGTGATTCAGGGTCCGCTCGGTGTCGTCTGTCTCCTCGTTCGACGCAGATCCAGGAGAGCGGCGTCGCGCCAGAGAAGGCGAAGAGGCCACCCGGGCGCAGCAGACGCGATACCTCCGGAACGACCAGATAGGGATCGGCGAAGTTGGTCGCTCCCCAGTCGCAGAAGACGATGTCGAGGGAGGAGTCCTCGAGTGGAACCTCCTCCGCAGCGGCCTGGATCAGGGGAATGTCCAGGTCCGCCGCCTCGATCTCCTCGCGGGCCCGCTCGAGACGGACCGGCGAGTTGTCCAGGCCGATCGGCCGCGCCCCGCGCCGGGCCAGCGCCCGCGACCACTCCGCCGCCCCGCAGCCGAGCTCGAGCACGTCGGCGCCGGCGACACCGCCGTCGAAGACCCCGAGCTCGTCCTCGGATATCGCCCACACTCCCCACGCCCAGCCCTCGGCGATGTAGTCGCCGGCCCGCTGGTCGTACTCCACCGAAGAGAGGTCCCAGTAGACGCGGTTCTGGTCAGCGTCGGTCAAGCAGCCGAGATCCGCTGCGGCTGAGGGGCGCGCATCAGGGCGAGTGGCTCTCCCCCGGGGCGAGGACGACGACCTTCGAGGAGGTCTTCGACTCGACCTCGGACTTGAACGCCTCGGCGTCGGTCTCGATCGGGGGGAAGGTGTTGTAGTGCATCGGGATCACCGTGCCGGCGCCGACGAACTCGGCGGCGACAACGGCGTCGTGGCGGTCCATCGTGTAATGACCGCCGATCGGCAGCAGGGCGATGTCGATCGGGTTGCGCTCGGCGATCAGCTTCATGTCGCTGAACAGGCAGGTGTCACCTGCGTGGTAGACGGTGAGGCCGCCGATGTTGATCACGAAGCCGGCCGGGGTGCCGATCGAGATCCCGTGCTCGGCGCTGAACGGGGCCTCGGCGGAGCCGGGGATGGTGTTCGTGTGCCAGGCCGGCACGAGCTTGATCCAGCCCCAGTCGAAGCACGACCGTCCCGCCGAGGTTGGGGTCGGAGACGTTCTCGACTCCCTTGGACCCGAGCCAGTCGGCGAGCTCGACGATGCCGACGCAGTGGGCGCCGGTCCGGGTCGCGACCGGGACCGCGTCGGCGACGTGATCGGCGTGGCCGTGGGTGATCGCGATGTGGGTCGGGTTGACGTCGTCGGCGCTGGCGACCGCGCTCGGGTTGTTCGGCGCGAGGAAGGGATCGACGAGCAGGTTCGCGTCCCCCTCGCTCAGCTCGAAGCAGGCGTGGCCGTGGAACTTGATCTCCATCTTCAGCTATCTCCTTCGGTTTGGTCGTTGAAGAGCTCGGCGTGAAGCGCCCAGCCGACCGCGACCCCGACCATCATCCCCAGCCGGGTCTCCTCGGCGAGCAGGGTCTTGACCGCGGTGAGGCGCTCGTCGGGATCGGGGGTCGTTGCGGCCTTCAGCGTCGCCGCCTCGTGCGAGTCGCCGAACCAGCCTCCGGCGGCGAGCGCCGAAGCGAGCACCGCTGCAGCTGGGGAGCGGCGCGGCCGACGATCCGCTCGGCCTCCTCGAAGCGGCCACTCTCGCCGAGGCGCTCGACCGCCGCCTCGAGCCGCTCGTCGCTGATTGAGGCCTCCACGGTAGCCACCTTACCCGGGCCGGGCGGGGTCACGCCGCGGGCTTCGGCTGCGCCTGCCCGGCCAGCTCGGACGGGCGCAGCTCCCACATCTGCAGCGGGCCGAAATCTTCGTAGCCGACCCGCTCGTAGACCGGGCGCCCGAGCTTGGTCGCCTGCAGCGTCGTGGTCGCGCATCCGCGGCGGCGCGCTTCGAACATCGCCCGGCGCATCAGGGCGCTCGCCAGGCCCCGGCCCCGGGCGGCCTCCAGGGTCCCGACGCACCAGACCGAGCAGTCACTGTCACCCCCGAGGCCGGGATGATCGGTGGTCAGGACGGTGGCGGCCGGCTCGCCCTCGACCCGGGCGACGTAGATGAAGCAAGGATCCGGGAGCGCCCCCAAACCCGCTCGCCAGGTTCCTTCCGGCCACCCGTAGGCGCGATCGTTGATCGCGAACATCTCCGCCGGCGCCCCCTCGCCGGTCCAGTCGATGCCCCCCAGGTCCGGCTCCTCGATCCCCTCCAGCCCTGTCCCCATCGCCCGCGGCTGCGCGTCGAGGCTGTGCCCGGCGCGCTCCAGCATCGCGGCGGTCGCGCCGTCATCTGAGCGCACCCAGACGGTCCATGCGCAACCGGCCTCGGCGTAGGCCGCCGCGATCTCCGCGTAGCGCGCCTCGAGCGCGGCCGAGAGTCGGTGTAGGCGACGCTGTTGAAGACCGAGCGCCCGGCCGCGTCCGGGTTGATCGCCGCGACCACGCCATCGAGCTCGATCAGCCTGCTTCGCGGTCCTCGCCCCGCGACCGCGGAGAACCAGTCGGCGAGCGCCCCCACGTTGAGCTCCAGCCAGTCGCCCTCTCGCATCGGCCGTCCCGGCGTCAGGCCTTCAGCGCCAGGGTGATCCCGTCGGCGATGCCGACCATCGCCACCGGCTCCACCCTCGGGTCGGAGGCGATGCGGTCGTTGACCTCGCGGATCGCCCGAACCCCGTCGTCGTCGGCCTCGGGGTCGATCACCTCGCCGCCGCGGAAGACGTTGTCGATCATCACCAGCCCGCCCGGCCGCAGCAGGCGCATGGTCTCCTCGTAGTAGTCCGGGTAGCTGGTCTTGTCGGCGTCGATGAAGACGAAGTCGAAGGGCTCGCCAGGGTCGAGGGATCGGAGCGTCTCGATCGCGGGGCCGATCCGCAGCTCGATCTGCTCCGCGACTCCGGCCTCCTCGAAGTATCGGCGGGCGATCTCGGTCCATTCCTCCGAGACGTCGCAGGTGAGCAGGCGGCCGCCGTCGGCCAGTCCGCGGGCGATCGAGATCGAGCCGTAGCCGGTGAAGGTTCCGATCTCCAGGGCCCGGCGGGCGCCGATCGCCCGCACCAGCAGCGTGGTCAGCGCCCCCTGCTCGGGCGCCATCTGCATCACGGCGACGTCTCCGAGCGCCGCCGTCTCCCGATCGAGCGAGCGCAGCACCTCGTCCTGGCGGGAGTGCTCGACCGCGTAGCGGTGCAGCTCGGCCGACATCGGCGTGAACTTCTCGCCCATCGGGTGGGGTCAGTCGCCCGGCCGGAGGCTGGCCGCGGCGAGGCCGGCGAGCGCTCCGACGGCGCCGCCGGCGAGGCCGGCGAAGGCGTTGGCGGTGTCCTCGAAGATCGGCAGCGCCAGCAGCACTGCAGCCGCCACCGCGACGCCGATCACGTCGTAGTCGTCGTCGATCGCCCCGCGCGCCTCGGAGTGGCGAAGCGCGAACCACGCAGCCAGCGCACCGAGGGCGATCCCGTTGCCGCCGGCCGCGACGGTGATCTCGCCGAGCGCGGTCTCGATCCCGTCGGCGGCGAGCATCCCCAGAGAGCCGCAGGCGAGCAGCAGGACCAGGGTCGGCAGGCTGCCGAGGCGGCGCTCGAGGCCGGGCCCGAAGATCGCGATCATCACCCCGATCACGAACAGGTAGCCGATGTCCTGATAGGCGAAGGGAGCGGCCAGGTAGCGCCAGAACTCGTTCCCGACAGGGCCGCCGATCGCGCCCAGGTCGGCGAGCGGCTTGTCGAGAGCGCGCTGCACCAGGGTCATCACGACCGAGGCGCCGATCACCGCCACGGTGGCGTATGGCCGGGTCGCGTCGAGCCCGCTCAGCCTGCGGCGAAACCGCCGGCGGCGGCGCTTCGATGGCTTCGCCTCGAATCCGTCGCCGCGACGTTCCAGCTTCGGGGCCCGCTTGCGAAGCCGGGCTCCGCAATAGGGACATTCGGTGACGTAGGGGCTGACCTCGGAGCCGCAGTTCTTGCAGATGACGCTGAGCTCGGTCTCGCTCACCGTTCGAGGATAACCTCATCCCGGCTCCGCGCAGCACCCTCGGCCCAACGGTTGAGGTCGTAGAGGACCCGAGCCAGCTCGCGGCCGGCCGGCGAGAGCCGGTATCTGCGTCCTCCACCGGACTCGATCACCCCGGCGCCGGAGAGCTCCCGGAGCCTCCCGGCAAGCACCGAGGAGCTGATCCCGGTGCGCTGGCGCAGCTCGGAGAAGCCGACCGCGTCGCGGCGCAGCTCCCAGACCAGCCGCAACGACCAGCGTCGGCCCAGCAGGTCGAGGATCTCAAGGACGGGAGCTTCCCGAGGCATGCTTCTATTTTCGAACTTGCCGCCCAAAATGCAAGCAAGCTGGTGCGATTTCCGAAGTAAAAACGAAATTCAGCGGGCGTGGGACCTTTGAAGCGCCTATCTGACGGCTGAAAGGTCCCACCTCGGGATTGACACGGAGGCTCTGGTCGCGGGGCTATTCCAGCGTCTGCTCGCAGAGGTAGCGGACCAGGTCCTCGGGCCTGCCGGAGCGCTCCAGGACCCCGAGCTGGGTTCGCGCGCCGGTGCCCGCGTCGATCAGGCGGAGCACCCCGGCCAGCTCGGCCTCGCAGCCGAGCGCGGCGGCGTCGGGCTCGAGCTCGGCGATCATCTCGCGAGCGAGATCGGCAGCCGGCGCCTGGCGGTGGCGGGGGAAGTCGACCAGCTCCCCCTCGATCCCGCGCAGCGCCGCCCGCACCTTGTTGTCGTCGATCAGCTCCGTCGGGACCTCGATCAGCGGCTCCGACTCGCCGAAGTTGACGTGGTAGCGGTGGACGAGGCAGATCGCCAGCGCGGCCAGGGCGATCGAGTCCTCGAGCCTCGTCTGCTGGTCGTAGACGCGGACCTCGACCGTGCCCAGGTTGGGATGTGGGCGGACGTCCCACCAGAGGTAGGTGTAGTCGGGGATCGCACCGGAGCGCATCATCAGCTCGACCCGCCCGGAGAAGATCTCCCAGGTGCCGTAATGGGGCGGGACCCCGACCCTGGGGAAGGCCCGGAAGACCGGGGTGCGCGAGGACATCATCCCGGTCACCTCTCCGCGCCACAGAGGGGAGTTCGAGGAGACCGCGAGCATCAGGGGGATGTGGCGGCGGACGCCGTCGGCGATGTAGATCGCCTTGTCCGCATCGTCGATCCCGACGTGGACGTGGGTGCCGAAGATCAGCTCCTGGCGGGCGATCCATCCGAGCTGCCCGGCCAGCTCGAGGTAGCGGGGGCGCTCGACGATCAGCTGCTCCTCGCCGAGCCCGGTCGGGTGAGTCCCGGACGCCGCCAGGGCCATCCCGTTGCGGGACGCAGTGTCGCCGACCCGCCGGCGGAGCTCGCCGAGCTGCTCCCCCGCCTCGCGGAGGTTGGCGCAGGGATCGGTGGCGATCTCGAGCATCGCCTGCATCAGCTCCGGCTTGACCTCGCCGACCCCGTCTCCGCAGTCAGCGAGGATCTCCTCGATGCCCTGGGCGAGCTCGAAGCTGGCGGCGTCCACCAGCATCAGCTCCTCCTCTATGCCGATCGTGAACGGGGTGCCTGAGAAGCGGTGTTCCATTTCGGCGCCGATTACCGCAGTTGCCGCGCTGGCGGCCGGACGTAAGGGCGATCGTAACCCGGCTGTCGGCCTGCCTCGGCGCCCACGCCTCCCCGCTGCCCGGTGGCATACTGACCCCACACCCGGATTCGAGGAGGAACGACGCTGATGGAAGTGAAGAGCCTGACCAAGCAGAAGTCGCTGCTGGAAGTGCTGCCGCCCGGCAAGAGGGCCCGGCTGCACCGGCTCCTTTTCGAGTTCGGCCCCGGCAACGGGACGCTGATGCTGCTGCCGATCGACCAGGGGATCGAGCACGGCCCCCGCGACTTCTTCCCCAACCCCGCCTCGAAGGACCCTGATTACCAGTTCCGGCTCGCCGCCGAGGCCGGCTACTCGGCCCTCGCCTGCCAGATCGGGATGGCCGAGAAGTACTACCCCGACTACGCGGGGCGGGTGCCGCTGATCCTCAAGGTCAACGGCAAGACGGACGTCCCCCCCTCCGACAACGCGCTGTCGACCACCAACGCATCGGTCGAGGACGCGGTGCGGCTCGGCGCCGACGCGGTCGGCTACACGCTCTACGTCGGCTCCCCCCGCCAGGACGAGGACCTGCACCAGCTGAAGGGGGTGCGGGAGGACTGCGACCGCTACGGGATGCCGCTGGTGATCTGGTCCTATCCCCGCGGCTCGGCGATCAACCAGAAGGGCGGGCAGCTCTCCTTCTACGCGGTCGACTATGCGGCCCGGATGGCGATGGAGATGGGCGCCGACGTGGTCAAGCTGAACATGCCGGACCCGGGTGAGAAGGACAAGGACTCCCCCGCCCCCTACAACGAGATGGACGTCACCCAGGAGGAGGCGATCCAGCACTGCGTCGAGTCGGCCGGCCGCTCCCTCGTCGTCCTCTCCGGCGGCTCCAAGGTCGACGACGAGACGGTCCTCGCGCACAGCCCGCTCGATCATGGAGGCGGGCGGCTCCGGGGTGATCTTCGGGCGCAACGTCTGGCAGCGCGAATGGAGCGAGGCGCTGGAGATCATCGCCCAGATCAAGGAGACGCTGCTCTCCAGCGTCCACCGCACGCCCTAGCGGCGGCCCCGCCTCGCCGAGCTGCACGTTAGGGGTGAATAGCGAGCCCTAACCCTGCGTTCGGCCGAGCGGCCCGGCGGGGGAGCGGCCGAGGCGCCCCGGCTTGGCGGGGGTGGGCCGCTACTCGCGCAGAGGGAGGATCGGCGGGGCGGTCCTGCTGCTCGCCGTCGCCCTGCTCGCGCTGCGCCCGCCGCCCCGTGACGCCGGCGCCCCGCCGGGCCCGCGCGGGCCGTTGCGGCTCGAGGCCCGCGTCACCCGGGTGATCGACGGCGACACGATCGAGGTGCGGATCGGCCGCCGCCGCGACGAGGTCCGCTACATCGGCGTCGATACCCCCGAGACCGTCAAGCCCGGAACCCCGGTGCAGTGCTTCGGCCCCCGGGCCTCGAACTTCAACCATGGGCTGCTCGAGGGCCGGCGGGTGCGGCTGGTGCTGGGAGCGGAGCGACGCGACGTCTACGGTCGCCTGCTCGCCTACGTCCACCTCGGCCGGCTCTTCGTCAACGCCGAGCTCGTCCGGCGGGGCCTGGCGAGGACCCTGACGATCCCGCCCAACGACCTCCACGCGCCGCTGTTCCGCTCGCTCGAGCTCGCCGCCGGACGGCGCGGCGCCGGCCTCTGGGGAGCCTGCTGAGGCCAGCGCGGGCAGCTTCCCCTCGTGTGTGTCCTTTGTGACTTTCACATATGCAATCGCGCATGCAGCTTTGCTAGCGTCACAGCCGCCCTGGTGAGACGATGAGAATGCGACAGAGCATCAACCAGTTCGAGTTGGCTTTCGAAGAGGAAACCTCGCTCGAGCGGCGTCGGCGCGAGCAACTTCGCCGCCGTGCGGCGAACCGATCGCGGGCCCGCAGGATCGCCCGTGTCGAGACCAAAGGCAAGGTCCGCTTCAGCGTGCTCGCGATCTGCCTCGCCCTCACCGTCGCCGTCGTCGCCGTGGTGATGTTCGAGGCGCTCGCCTTCCTGATGGCCTGAGCCGCCGCTCGGGAACGCCGGTCGAATAGACTCGCCGCCGCCGATGGCCAAGCGATCCCTAAGGCCCCAGCTCAACCAGATCCGCGCCTGGGTGCGCCAGGGTCGCACTGACGCATGGATCGCCCACCAGCTCGAGATCGGGACCTCCGAGCTGCGCGAGTTCCGCCGCCAGCACGGGCTCTCTCCCGACGACGAGGACGGCACCGCGGAGGTCGACCTTCGCGACGAGATCGAGGCGGAGATCGCCGAGGCGAGCGAGGCGGAGGAGGAGGCCGAGGAAGAGGAAGAGGAAGAGGGCGGAGCCCGCGGGCGAGGAGCCCGCCGACGGCGGCGAGGCGGAGGGCCGGCCACGGCGCAGGCGCCGCCGGGGCCGGCGCGGCGGTCGGGGCCGTCGCAAGGCGGAGCTGGAAGCGACCTTCGAGCAGGGCGAGGACGGCTACGGCCTCTGGCTCGACCCCGCTGTCCGGGACGACCCCGCCTACGCCGAGCACTGGGCCGGGCAACGGCAGGTGACGGTGAGGATCGAGCCGGATCAGATCGTCATCCGGCGCGCCGCAGCGCCCCGGACGGCGAGGACGACGAGGAGCGGTAGGCCTCAGTCGACGGCCAGCTGGCGGCCGCCCGCGAAGTCGCTGGCGCCGCGCAGGTAGATCCAGAAGCCGGCGTCGGCGAGCGTCTGGGGATCCAGCGGGGGCACGGGGTCGACCGCCGTCACGGCCTCCAGGCACCAGTCGGTGCCCGCCGCGTAGAGCTCGGCGAGCTCGCCGGCGCGGAAGGTCGGGCCGATGCGGCGGCGGAGCTCGTCGCGGATCGCGTTGATCGCACGGTCGGCGCGCCGCTGTGCAGCCGGGTCGCCGCGCAGGCCCTCGAGGCTGCGCCAACCCTCCTCCCACTGGAACAGGGCGTTCTCGACCGGGTAGGCGATCAGTCCTCCTCGCGGGCCGTGACCCGGTCGAACTCGACCGCCTCGCCGCTCTTGCTCTCGGGATAGGCGACGTAGACGGTCGGGGGGCCGCCGAAGAAGGCGGACGCCTCGCCCTCGCCGACGAAGACGCCGGGACGGGCCGAGCCGTCGGCCTGCATCACCCAGATCGGATCGCCTTCCTTGAAGCCCGGCTCGCTCACCGGCGCAAGCATAGGCCAGAGCCCGCGCTCAGGTCCCGGGTTGGTCGGGGATGAACCGGAGCGGCGCGTTGGAGGCCGCCCGGCAGCCGGCCGGGTCGAGGCGGCCATCGACCCTCCACACCGTCACCGCGCCGTCGCGGTTGACCGGGGTGACCGCCGGCTCGCCGCGCAGCCAGGCGGCCTCCGGCGATCGCAGCGGTCGCTCGGGATGGATGAAGTTGAGGAAGGGCGCCGTGACCAGGTAGTCGAGGTCCGCCCGGTTGACCGCGGCCCGGAACGCCTCGCAGGTGGGGATCGCGTTGAAGGCCCCATTCGGGCCCGGCTGCCCGAGATAGATGACCCGGTTGGAGAGGTCGGCACCGTAGAAGCCGTAGCCGAGGAAGCCGGCGGTGGTCCCGGCAAGCCCGATCCGGGCGTCGCTCTGGCGGTTCGCCCAGCGATAGGCGGTGTCGAGGTTCATCGAGGGGTCGAAGTCGTGGAAGCGATCCCGCAGATAGTCCCGTTGCACCGGGTAGCCGATCCCGACCACGACCAGCACGAGCGCGGCTGCGGCAGCGATCAGCGGGGCGCTGCGGGCGCCGCGCGAGCGCGCGTACAGCAGGGCCGAGGGCAGGGCCACCCCGACCAGCGCGAGGCCCAGCCCGAACAGCCTCTCGGGATCGCGGAGCACGGCGTCGGAGCGGTCGCTGATCACCATCACGGCGAGCAGCGCGCCAAGCAGCAGCCATTGGTCGCGGCCCCAGCGAAGGCCTCTGCCGAGCGGCAGCAGGACCACCCCCAGGAGCAGCGCCGGGATCGCGAAGCGGATGTTGATCGCGAAGGCGACCGGGGCCCCCTCGGCCCCGGCCGCGCTCAGCGGGGTGACCAGGTAGGCGGCGATCGCGAACAGCGCCGTCCCGCCCGTCCAGCGCACGGCCCGGCCCGGGCCGCGGAGCAGGGCGAGGAGCGCCCCGGCGAGAGCGCCGAGCAGGACCAGCGGCCAGAGCAGGCCGAAGGCCTGGTGGAGGCCGGGCGCGAAGTACTCGCGCCAGACGGCGGTGTCGGTGGCGTAGTGAAGGACGTTGAAGTCGGGACGGCCGACCTGCAGGCGCTCCGGGCCGGGCAGGGAGATCGGGCCGAGGTGGCGAATCTGGGGGATCGGGTTGCCGGCGTCGATCAGGTTGCGCAGGTACCAGAACCCGCTGCCGGCGAGGGCCGGGAGGAGCCACCAGGCGGCGGCGCTCCACCGCCGGCCGGACGGGGCGAGGGCGATCGCCGCGACGGTCAGGCCGGCCACCGCGGCCAGCACGGTCACCTTGGTCCCGGCGGCGAGGCCCGCGGCGAGGCCGGCCGCTCCCAGCCCCCAGCCGGGGGGCATCGAGGCCCGCCCGCCGCGGGCGCCGGACTCGCCCGCCTCACCCGACCCGCGGGCTGCCCAGACGTTGATCAGGATCGCCGCGGCGGCCAGCACCAGGGCCGCAGCGGCGACGTCGTTCTTGGCCGCGCCCGGCTCGCGCACGACCAGCGTGTGGCACTCGAGCAGGACCGCCGCGGCGGTCACCGACAGCGGACCGCGTCCGTAGGGCCGCCCCACGCACCAGGCGGCGAGCAGGGCGAGCGCCAGCCACCCGAAGTTGACGAACAGGGAGACGGTGTCGCGCCCGGTCAGCAGGATCGACACCGCCTGGATCAGCTCGGAGTTCTGCGGGTAGAACCAGTTGACGAAGACCGTGTCGGTATGGGTGAGGGCGGTCGTCGATCCGCTCTGGGCCATCTGCGCCGCGAACGGCATGTGGTACCAGAGGGAGTCGAAGTTGACGATGCCGGAGTCGAGCGCGTACTTCGCCTCGAAGCCCCAGTGGGCGACGACGACCGCGACGACCCCGACGGTGACCAGCATCGCCAGGCCGGGGACCGGCGGGGACGGCGGGCCCGCGGGCAAGGCAGCAGGTGCCCTGCTGCGCGAGGACCAGAGCAGGGCAGCCGACGCGACTCCCAGCGAGGCGAGGAGCAGGGCCCAATCGCGCAGCAGGTCGAGCGCCCCCAGCAGCTCGGCGGTCAGGACCAGCAGCGCGACGCCGGCCACCGCCTCGACCAGCCTCGCGGGAGCCCCACCCCAACCCGGCCAGCAGGCGCGAGCGCAGGGCGAAGGCCGCGAGCCCGAAGCAGAGGACGACGAACCCGAGCTCCGCGATCCCGAGGACATAGGAGCCGAAGCCGACGCTCACTCTAGTGCGGGCCCCCCTTGCCCGGGGGTCGCCTCAGCCGCTGGAGGCCGTGAACCACGTAGGCGCGCTCGCCCGGCGCGACCATTCCCTGGCTGCGCGCCTCGCGCTCGAGCACGGCCGGGTCGTCGGCCGCTTGGACGCGATGATGGAGGCGGGTGTTCTCGGCCTGGAGGCTGTGCATCTCCGCCTTGGCGGCGGTGGTGGCGCGGTAGGTGTGGACGAAGTTGATCGCCGGGTTCAGGTAGGAGAAGAGGATCCCGGCGAGCACCAGGGTGAGCGCAACCCGGCCGACCTTGTCCCAGCGCACGCGGCTGGCGCCGCGCCGCGGAGCGGGCCGGCGCCGTGCGGCGGGGCGACGGGTCGGGGCGCGGCGCCTCCTCTGGGAAGTGCGAGCCTGGGCGCGGGCGGTGGCAGCCACGACCGCCCCTTCGCGGTCGAGGCCCGGATGCCTTCACTAAGCGAACCGCTGGGCGAACGCCTGCAATCCGGGGAAGGTCGCGGCGGAGCCGAGCTCCTCCTCGATCCGCAGCAGCCGGTTGTACTTGGCCACCCGGTCGGAGCGCGACGGCGCCCCGGTCTTGATCTGCCCCGCCCCGGTCCCCACGGCGAGATCGGCGATCGTCGTGTCCTCGGTCTCCCCGGAGCGATGGGATATGACCGCCGTGTAGCCGGCATCGTGGGCTATCCGAATTGTCTCCAGGGTCTCGGTGAGTGTGCCGATCTGGTTGAGCTTCACGAGGATCGAATTGCCGACCTCCGCCTCGATGCCGCGCCGCAAGCGCTCGGGGTTTGTGACGAAGTTGTCGTCGCCGACGAGTTGCACGCGCTTGCCGAGCCGATCCGTGAGCAGAGCCCAACCATCCCAGTCCTCCTCCGCCATTCCGTCTTCGAGCGAGACGACCGGGTAGCGGTTGATTGCCTCTTCCCAGTAGGTGGTGATCTCCTCGGCTGAGAGCGTTCGACCTTCGTGTTCCAGGACGTAGGAGCCGTCATCGAAGATCTCGCTGGTCGCAGGGTCGAGGGCTATCCAGACGTCGCTCCCGGGCTCGTACCCGGCAGCCGAGACGCCATCGAGGACCAGCTCCAGCGCCGCCTGATTGGAGGGTAGGTCGGGAGCGAATCCGCCCTCGTCGCCGACCGCGGTGGCCAGGCCGCGCTCCGACAGGGTCTTCTTCAGGGCGTGGAAGACCTCGACCCCGAAGCGCATGCACTCCGAGAAGCTGCCGGCTCCGGCCGGAACGATCATGAACTCCTGGAAGTCGACCGAGTTGTCCGCGTGAGCGCCGCCGTTCAGAACGTTCATCATCGGCACCGGCAGGACCGCCGGCTCGCCGCCGCCGTAGAGCTCGGCGAGGTAGAGGTAGAGCGGCTGCCCGGCGTCGGCGGCTGCCGCCCTGGCCGCGGCGAGCGAGACCCCGAGGATCGCGTTGGCGCCCAGCCTGCCCTTGTTCGGGGTGCCGTCGAGCTCGATCATCGTCCGGTCCAGCGCCCCCTGCTCGGCGGCCCGCGCGCCGCTCAATGCCTCGGCGATCTCCCCGTTGACGTTGGCGACCGCCCGCCCCACGCCCTTGCCGCCCCAGGCCTCGCCGCCGTCGCGGAGCTCGACCGCCTCGAACTCCCCGGTCGAGGCGCCGGAGGGGATCGCGGCGCTGCCGCGCGCCCCCGATCGCAGCGCCACCTCGACCTCGACCGTCGGGTTGCCGCGCGAGTCGAGGATCTGGCGGGCGTGAATCTGCTCGATCTGGCTCATCGGGTCGACGGGCAGTCTTTCAGGTGGTGCTCTGCGCCCGCTGCCTGTAGGCCGATGCCGCTGACCGCAGCGCCAGCTCGGGGTCGCAGCGCAGCTGGCGGGCGGCGTCGACGGTGGCGAAAAGGGCATCACCTACGGCCCGCTCGATCGCGGCGCGGGTCTCGGGGGCTGTGGTCGGGCCCGCGTCTGCTCCCTCGGCCGCCCGGGCCTCGAGCTCGGCGAGCGCCTCGCGAGCCCTGCCGGCCGCCTCCAGCGGGCTCGGGCTGAGGCCGGCCCCGCCGGCTCGGTTGGCGGAGCGACGCTGGATCTTCCGGGCCCAGAGCAATGCAGGCAAATTCTCCGGGATGTCGGCGAACGGCTCCCCACCCTCCCCCTGACCCTCCACCTCACGCTTGATCCGGTCCCAGTTCTGCAACACCTCGCTCGATGTCATCTCTTCGGAAGCCCCCGCCGTCCCCGGACGCGGGAGGGCGGGCGAGTCCGTCATAGATTCCTCTCGCCCGCCCGGGAGCGGAGGAGACGGCGGTTTGTTGAACACGTGGGGGTGCCTGCGGATCAGCTTCTCGCGGCAGTGCTCGGCGACCGCGGCCATGTCGCCCGCCCCGCGCTCCTCGAGCAGGAGCGAGAGGAAGTGGACCTGGAAGAGGACGTCGCCGAGCTCGTCGAGGAGCTTCGCGTCGTCGCCCGACTCCGCCGCCTCGGCCAGCTCGTAGGCCTCCTCGACCGTGTGGGGGACGATCGAGCGCTCATCCTGCTCACGGTCCCAGGGGCATTCGGCCCGCAGGCGCCGGGTGATCGCATCCAGCCGTCCGACGGCTTCGGCGCTGCGCTGCGGGTCCGACACCAGCCGGATCTAGGGAGCGGTCGGGACCGCGCCGGGCTGGGTCGCGCCCGGCACCCCCTGTAACCCGGCCCCGGCCGGAGTGCGAGCCGGCTTCAGCCCGGCGGGAATCGGCCGCTGCGGCAGCCGCGTGCCCTGCGGGGTGAGCACCGTCACCGTCCCGGGCATTGCCGGCGAGATTGCCAGCACCGGAGCGGGGCAGGACTCGGGCAGGCCGCCCTTCGGGTTGGGCTCATAGCAGGCGGGCTGGGCGCCCTGGGGGTGGCCGCTTCCCTTGTAGTTGGCGCAGCGGTTGATCACGTAGCCCGAGGCGCAGAAGGTGCGCGACTGCCACTTGGTCCCGTAGTTGGAGACGAACTGGGCGAAGGCGCTCTGCTGGGCCTGCTGCTGGAGCTGGGTGCGGATCTGCTGCTCGACCTTGGAGAGCGGCTGGGTGCTTGCCGGCGAGATCTTGGCCACCTCGAACACGTAATAGCCGAGCTTGGTCTTCACCGGCCCCTCGATCTGCCCGACGTCGGCACCGAACACCGCGCCGTTGAGCGGGTCCTCGAGCAACCCGTCGGTCAGGCCCTGGCGGAGGCCGCCGTTGTCCTTCGAGCTGGGGTCGGTCGAGTACTGCTTCGCGACCTTCTTCCAGCTCGCCGCCGAGTCGTCGGCCTCCAGCGCCGACTTCGCCTGCTCGACCTTCGCCTGGTCCTTGTTGAGCACCAACCGCACGTCGCGTGTCTCGGGGACCGAGAACTGGGATTTGGCCGCGTCGTAGTAATCCTGGACCTGGCTGTCGGAGACCGAGGGGGCGTCGTTGGAGACCTTGGTCTGGATCGCGGTGCTGAGCAGCTGCAGCTTCACCCGCAGGTCGATGTCGGCCTGGGTGTAGCCCGAGCGCTTGATGAACTGCTGGTACTCGGCCTCGGTGCGGAAGTTCTGCTTCTTGATCGTCTTCAGCTCGTTGGCGACCTTCGCATCGCTCACCGTTATCCCCTGCTCGGCCGCCTCCGACTGGATCCAGACGGTGTCGAGCAGGTCGCCGATCGCCGCGTCCCTGATGTCGGAGTACTGCTTGCTGCTCGGCTTGGGCACCTTCTGAATGCCGGAGCGGGCCGCCGTCTGCTTCAGGGCCCGGTCGAACTCCTGCTTGGTGATCGGCGAGGTCCCACTCGCTGCGTCCTCGACCACGGCGATCGAATCCGAAGGGATGGTGGGCGCGCCGGAGACACCCTGGGCGATCGCGAAGCCGACGAACAGGGCGACGAGGAGGACCCCGAAGATCAGCGCTCCCAGCCGCCGGGCCCGGTCCCGGGCGGAGGCGGGTGCCTTGGCCTGGGCCTTCGGCTTCTTCGAATCGGGACTCACGGAGCGGGGAGCATATCCTCGGCGGCGCCCGAGGCGCGCTTTGCCTCGCCCAGGCCGCGGGCGAGGGCGAGCAGAGCCCCCAGCCTCGCCTCGGGCTCGCCGGGAACCCGCAGCGCCGCCGTCTGCTCGCGCCACTCGTAGATCGCCCCGTCGACGCCGCGCCGCAGCGCCTCGGCTGCCTCGGAGTCGAGCTCCACTCCGGTGACGCTGAGCCGGCCACCACGGAACTCGACGCTCTCGGCGCCGGCCTCGGCGAGCTCGATCCGGGCCCGCTGGAGCTCCAGCAGGTTCTCCGCCTCACGCGGCAGCGGTCCGAAGCGGTCGCGAAGCTCGTCGTGGATGGCCCGCAGCTCGCCCCCGGCCCTGGCCCCGGCGATCCGCCTGTGGACGTCGATCTTCGCCGCCTCGAAGGGGACATAGGTGGCGGGGAGGTAGGCGTCGACGGGGACATCCACCCGGACCGGCTCGCGGCCGTCCGCCAGGGCGCCACCATCGCGCGCCGCCTCGAGCTCCGCGACCGCCTCGTCGATCATCTGGCAATAGAGCTCGAAGCCGACGGCAGCGACGTGCCCCGACTGCTCGTCGCCGAGCAGGTTCCCGGCGCCGCGGATGTCGAGGTCGCGCATCGCGATGCGAAAGCCCGAGCCGAGCTCGGTGTGGTCGGCGAGCGTAGCCAGGCGCGCCGAGGACTCCTCCGTCAGCGACCGCTCCGACGGATAGAGCAGATAGGCGAACGCACGCTCGCCGGAGCGGCCCACACGGCCGCGGATCTGGTAGGCCTGGGCGAGGCCGAGCTGGTCGGCGCGCTCGACGATCAGCGTGTTGGCGGTGGGGATGTCGAGCCCGGACTCGATGATCGTCGTCGCCACCAGGCAGTCCGCGTCGCCGCGCAGGAAGCGCAGCATCGCCTCCTCGAGATCGGACTCCTCCATCTGGCCGTGGGCCTCGGCGAAGCGGGCGCCGGGGACGAGGCCCCGGAGCCGCTCGGAGACCTCAGGCAACGTCTCGACCCGGTTGTGGAGGAAGAACGCCTGCCCCCCACGCTCGATCTCGCGCTCGATCGCGCGGCGGACCAGATCGTCATCGAACGGGCCGACGTAGGTGCGGATCGGGCGCCGCCCCTCGGGCGGCGTCTCGATCACCGAGATGTCGCGGAGCCCGGCCAGGGACATCTGCAGGGTGCGGGGGATCGGTGTCGCCGAGAGCGAGAGAACGTCCACCTTCAGCTTCAGCTGGCGCAGCAGCTCCTTCTGCTTGACCCCGAAGCGCTGCTCTTCGTCGACGATCAGCAGCCCGAGCTCCTTGGCGCGGACGTCGCGGGAGAGCAGGCGATGCGTGCCGACCAGGATGTCGACTCGACCCTCGGAGAAGTCGCTGAGCGCACGCTTGACGTCGGCCGGCTTGCGCAGCCTCGAGACCCCCTCGACCACGAACGGCAGGTCAGCGAGGCGCTCGCGAAAGGTCCCGAGGTGCTGCTGGGCGAGGATCGTCGTCGGCACCAGCATCATCACCTGGCGGCCGTCGGATGCGGCCTTGACCGCAGCGCGAAGGGCGACCTCGGTCTTGCCGTAGCCGACGTCGCCGCAGACCAGCCGGTCCATCGGCCTGGCCGCCTCCATATCCGCCTTGACCGCGTCGATCGCCTCGATCTGGTCCGCGGTCTCGCGGTACGGGAAGGCTGCCTCCATCGCCAGCTGCCACTCGCCGTCGGGCGCGAAAGCGTGGCCCTTGCGCGAGCGGCGCTCGGCGTAGAGGTTGAGCAACTCGCCCGCGAGCGCCCCGGCGGCGCTGCGGGCGCGCGCCTTCATGTTCTGCCAGCGCTTCCCCCCCAGCGCCGAGAGCGCCGGCTCGGCCCCGGCGCCGACGTAGCGAGAGAGCTTCGCGAGCTGGTCGGTGGGGACGTAGACCCTGTCCTCCCCCTTGTACTCGAGGTAGAGGTAGTCGCGGGTCACGCCGCCGACCTCCCGCGTCTCGAAGCCGGCGAAGCGTGCAACACCGTGGTCCTCGTGGACGACGTAGTCGCCGACCCGCAGCTCGGTGAAAGCGAGTCGCCCGCGCCCCGCCCCGGGGCGCGACTCCTCGGCCCGGCGGCGACGGTGGACGAGCCGCCTGAACGGGTAAACGGCCAGCCGCAGCTCCGGGGAGACGAAGCCCTCGCGGAGACGAGCCTCGGCGAACGCCAGCCCGGGGTCGGGTGGGAGCGGTCGGCCATCGAGGATGGCGACGTCGAGGCGGTCGAGGTTGTAGCGGGCTCGCTCAGCCTCCCCGAGCCCGTCGAAGGCGACCACGGTCCGGTAGCCGGAGGCGAGCAGCTTCTCCAGCTCTCCCTCGGCCTCCTTCATGCTTCGCGCCGGCGACTCCGCCCGCGAGGCGCGGAACGCCTCGGCGTCGTCATCGCCGCCCGAGGTGATCGAGAGCACGGCGCGCTCCCCCAGCGGCGCGGCGACGTCGACGTAGAGGTGGCGTGCGTCGGCGGCATGCATCGCGGTGGTCGCGTCCTCCCAGTGGTCGAGGAGCGCCGGCTCGATCTCATCGGCCGGGGAGAGGATCACCGCGGCCCCGTCGCCGACCAGGTCGAGCGGCGCGCGGAAGTGCTCGAGCGGCAGCGCGTCGGCGAGGCTGGCCGCGGCCTGGCCCTCGCTGGCCTCGAGGGCAAGTGCGGCCATACCGCGGTGCTCGGCGTCGAGCTCCGCCGCCGGGGCCAGCTCGATCCGCTCGGCGTCTCCCAGGGAGCGCTGGGTGAAGGTCGAGAACCAGCGCATCGAGTCGATCTCGTCGCCGAACAGCTCGATTCGCACCGCCCGCTCCTCGGTCGCCGGGAAGACGTCGAGGATGCCGCCGCGGACGGCGAACTGGCCCCGCTCGGTGACCTGCTCGACTCGCTCATAGCCGGCGCCGACCAGATCCTCGCCGAGGGCGCCGAGCTCGATCTCCTCCCCGACCGAGACCGAGAACCCGGCGGGGCGCAGGGAGGCGTCGGGGACCGTCTCGGCGAGGGCGATCGCGCTGGCGACGACCACCGGGTCGGTCTCCGCGGAGAGGGCGTCGAGCGCGTCGATTCGCAATCCGACCAGGTGCGGCGGGGGGCT
This sequence comes from uncultured Actinomycetes bacterium, assembly GCA_963720735.1. Classification (GTDB taxonomy): domain Bacteria; phylum Actinomycetota; class Thermoleophilia; order Solirubrobacterales; family 70-9; genus JBBRHQ01. The sequence goes on along the minus strand of CAVRGL010000006.1, from coordinate 274,842 downwards.
GATCTGCGAGGCGTATCCGGTCCCGCGCGTCGGGTAGTAGCGGATCCGTCTGGGCGCCAGGTAGGCGCGCAGGTCGGCAGCCATGTCGCGGGCGGAGCGATCGTCGGGAGCCACGAGGAGCGCCGGGCGTCCGGCCAGACCCTGCTCGTCGGAGAGCAGCGAGGCGATCAGCAGCGGTCGCAGGGTGGCCGAGGCGCGCAGCGTGACCCCTCGCCCGGGCGCTGCTTCGCGAACCCGCTCGCAGAGCGCGGCGACGCGCTCGTTCTCGAGGGCGATGTCTAGGAGCGGCCGCAGGGACATATGAGGGAAAGGCTAGTTAGAGGCCGGGGCCTTCCCGCTGCCACTCGACCTGGCCCTGCCCCTCGGCGCGGGAGCGCTCCTCGACCGCGTCCCACTCGTGCAGCATCCGCTTGATCCGGGCCACCGCTTCCGGCGGGTGCGCGGCGACCTCGGCGGCGAGCTCGAGCGCCGCCTCCTCGGTCCCCCCCGCCGGAGCGACCCGGTTGACGAGGCCGAGCCGCAGGGCCTCGTCCGCCCCGACCGTGCGCGAGCTGAGCAGCAGGTACTTGGCGGTGGCCAGGCCGCAAAGGGTGACCAGGCGGGCCGGTCCGACCGGCACGCCGAGCGCCGCGCCGGGGAACCGCATCCTCAGGTTCGAGCCGCCGACCCTCATGTCGCAGGCGACGGCGATCTCGGCGCCGCCGCCGACGACGTCGCCGTGGCAGGCCGCGATCGTCGGCTTGGGGAATGCGGTGATCGCGTCGTAGAGATCGGCGAACAGCTCCATGCGGCGCACCTTGCCCTGCTCGTCCATCTCCTCGCGGACGTCGGCGCCGGCCGAGAATCCCATTTGGTCCGTCGATGAGAAGACCAGCACCCGCACCGAGTCATCGCCGCGGGCGACGCCCAGGTGCTCGAGCATCTCGGCAAGCATCTGGGTGTTGATCGCGTTGCGGGACTCCGGGCGCTTCAGCCGCAGCACGGCGATCCCTTCCGCGCCGACCTCGTAGCTGCTCAGCTCATCCACGCTCGCCCTCCCCGGTCGTCTTCGATCTGGACCCTTCCTCTCCCCCGGCCTCCCCGGCGGCGATCCGCTCGACCAGGCGCTCTGCTTCCCCGGCCGCCTCGGCGATCAGCGCATCGACCTCCTCGGCGGGCTCGGCGAAGCGGGAGAGCACGTAGTCGGAGACCACCTCGGGGTCGGTCGAGTCGGGGCGTCCAACTCCGGCCCTGACCCGCCAGAACTCGGCGCCGCCCAGGCCCCGGCGAAGGCTCTTGAGGCCGTTGTGGCCTGCGAGCCCGCCCCCCTGCCTCACCCGAACCTCGCCGAATTCGAGGTCGATCTCGTCGTGCAGAACCACTACGTGGTCGAGCGGCGCCCGCAGCTCTCCGCGCGCCGGGCCGGCGGTCGAGCCTGACTCGTTCATGTAGGTCTGCGGGAGAAGCAGCGCGACGCGCGGGCCACCCGGGCCGGTCCGACCTTCGCAGATCAGCCCGCCGTAGCGTTGCCGGGGCTTCGGCAGCTCCCATCGGCGGGCCAGCTCCGCGGCTATCCGGAATCCGAGGTTGTGCCGGGTGCGCTCGTAGCGGGGGCCCGGGTTGCCGAGGCCGATGATCAGGATGCGCTCGCCGTCCTCGGCCACCTCGCGGCCTCGTCGGCGGCGGAAGATCGACAGCGGCTACTCCCCGTCGGAGTCGCCCGAGTCCGCCTCGGCCGGCTGTGATTCCTCGCCACCCGCCTCGGGCTCCTCGCCCTCGACCGGCTCGCCCTCCTCGCCGACCAGCTCGGCCTCCTCCTCCAGCTCGGGTTCCGGCTCCTCCTCGACCCGGGGCGGAGAGAGGGTCGCAATCGTCACTTCCTCCGGCTCGTCGGCGACGAACTTCACCCCCGGGGGCGCGCTCACCGAGGAGAGCTGCAGCGTGTCGTTGATCTCCATCGCGGAGACGTCGACGACGATCCGGTCGGGGATCTCAGCCGGCAGGGCCTCGACCGTGACCTCACGGGTGACGTGCTCCATCACGCCCCCTTCTTTGACCCCCGGGGCGTCCTCGGTCCCCTCGAGCTCGATCGAGACCTCTGCCTCGATCTCCTGGTCGAGCCGCACCTCCTGGAGGTCCAGGTGCTGGAGCCCGCCCCGGACCGGGTGGCGCTGCTGCTCCTTGACCACGACCGGGACAGCGGCCGAGCCCTCGATCTCGAGATCGAAGAGGGCGTGGCCCTCGGAGATCACGTGCTGCGCCGCTCGCTCCGGCACCTGGAACGGGCGGGCGTCGGCGCCGCCGCTGTAGACGACGCCGGGAACCAGCCCCTCGCGGCGCAGGCGGCGGCTGGTGCGGGACCCGAACCGGGTCCGCGGGGCGGCCTGGAGTGTGGCGCGATCGGAGGCCATTTGCGGGCAAGAGCATAGAGAAACGCGCACCACTCAACCCTTCCGGCACACCCCCAGCCGGGTGGGACCTTTGAACCGCCTATATGACGCCTGAAAGGTCCCACGTCTGGCGTGTGGGATTCTTGGCCTGTGGCCGACGAGGCGAAGATTCCGAAGGGACGGGTGCGGCGCTCGGCCAAGCTCGGCTCGGTCCTAGGTACCCAGGGAGCGCGCTACGCCGGCACCAAGGCGGTGAACGTGGCGCGCTCGGAGCGCTCGGGGCGGCGGCGGCTCGAGCAGCGCCACGCCGAGACGGCGATGAAGATGGTCGGCGCGCTGGGGCAGATGAAGGGGGCGGCGATGAAGCTGGGGCAATTCGCCTCCTTCATCGACACCGAGTTCATCCCCGAGGAGTACCGCGAGATCTACCAGGAGCAACTCGCCAAGCTGCGCACTGACGCGCCGGCGATGCCCTGGGAGAAGGTCGTCAAGGTACTGGAGGAGGAGTACGACGGCGAGCCGCTGGATGAGCTCTTCGCCGACTTCGAGAAGGAGGCCTTCGCCGCCGCGTCGATCGGACAGGTGCATCGGGCCGAGTTGCTTGACGGCCGCCGGGTCGCGGTGAAGATCCAGTACCCGGGGATCGCCGAGGTGCTCGACGCCGACCTGCGCAACGCCGGCACCGTTGTGCGGCTCGCGAGGGCGCTCGCCCCGGGCCTCGACGCCAAGGCGATCGCCCACGAGATCCGCGAGCGGGTGCTCGAGGAGCTCGACTACGAGTACGAGGCGCAGAACCAGCGCAGCTTCGCGCGGGCCTATCGCGACCATCCCTTCGTCTACGTCCCCGACGTCCTCACCCGGCTCTCGCGCCGCCGGGTCCTGGTCACCGAGTACGTCGAGGGGATGCAGTTCGAGCAGGTGAAGCAGCTCCCCGGCGAGCAGCGCAGCCGCTTCGGTGAGATCGTCTTCCGCGGCAGCTTCGGCTCGATCTACCACCTGCAGCACTTCAACGCCGATCCCCACCCCGGCAATTTCATCCTCATGGATGACGGGCGCGTCGCCTTCCTCGACTTCGGAATGACCAAGCGGCTGGACCTCGAGCAGATCACCCTCGAGCAGCAGGCGATCGACGCGATCGTCCGCGACGATCCGGAGGCGCTGCGCTCGTCGCTTCACGATCTCGGGTTCGTCAAGAACCCCTCGCAGCTCGACGCCGAGCGGCTGATGGAGCACGTCAAGGCGGTCGGCGGCTGGTACATGGAGGACGCCGAGATCGAGATCGACGCGGCCCGGGTGATGGGGATCATCGAGTCCACCCACGACCCGCGCTCCGAGTACTTCGACCTGATCCGGAGGGAGTCGGTGCCGGCGGAGGAGCTGATGGGCCGCCGTATGGAGATCGGGGTCGTCGCCGTCCTCGGGCAGCTGCGCGCGAGACGCAACTGGTACCGGATCATGCGCGAGTGGGTCTATGCCGATCCGCCGGCGACCGAGCTCGGCGAGCAGGAATGGGAGTACTTCGAGCGCCGCGGCGTGATCCGGACGCCGGGAATCGCCGCGCGGGGTTGATCGCGCCAGGGCTCAACTCACGCTCCCGGCCGCCGATAGAGGCCACCGATGGGATCTCGAGACCGCAAAGGGAAGGCAGGTAGTCCCGAATGAGCCGCATCCGCAAGGGCTGGGAGCTGACCAGGAAGAGCTGGGCGCTGCTGCGCGAGAACCCGGCGCTGATCCGCTTCCCGCTCTACGGCGCGGCGGCGACGATCCTCTGCGCGCTGATCGTCCTCGGCCCGGGGATCTACCTGATCAGCGACGACAAGACCGCGCCCGGCGCCGTCTTGGCGGTGATCGGCTTCTACCTCCTGGCCCTGGTCGGCTTCTACTTCAGCGTCGGTCTCGCCGCGGCGGCCGACATGATCTTCCGCGGGCAGGAGGCGGGCGTCGGTGACGGCCTCGCCGTGGCCCGCTCCCGCTTCGGCCAGATCGCGGGCTGGGCCGCGGTCTCGACCCTGGTCGGCCTGGTGCTGAGCGCGCTGGAGAGCGAGGGCGGGGTCTTCGGCCAGATCTTCGGCCGGCTGCTGGACATCGGCTGGTCGCTGATCACCTTCCTGGCGGTTCCGGTGATCGCCCTTGAGGGCACCGGGCCGTTCGAGACCCTGAAGCGCTCTGCCGGGCTCTTCCGCGCCCGCTGGGGTCAGCAGATCACCGGCAACATCGCGATCGGAGGCGCCGTCTTCCTGCTCGGCGTCCTCCCCGGAGCGATCCTCGTGATCGCCGGCCTGGCCATCTGGTCATCGTCGAGCTACGCCGGCGCGCTGCTGCTGGTCATCGGGGCGATCGTGATCGCGATCGCCGCGCTCATATCGCGGGCGCTGAGCGGGATCTTCGGCGTCGCCCTCTACCGCTACGCGACCGAAGGCGAGGCGGTCGGCGGCTTCACCGCCGAGGAGCTCGAGTCCGCGGTCCGCCGTCGCCGGGGCGCCGCCGAGCCGGGAACGATCTAGTCAGTCTCGCGGCGGCCGCCGAGGAGAGAGCCGCCGACGAAGAACAGCGAGACGAGCAGGCCGCCGACGGCGATCGCCGAGATCACCTCGAAGGCGGTCGAGACTCCCGAGACGAACGACTCGCTGACCACGTGCAGGAGCTTCGCCGCCGCATTCGGGAACTGGTGGATCACCTGATCGCCGGTATCGGTGCCGGAGAGCGAGCCGTGGATGACGTCCGCCTGGCCCTCGCTCAGGTGAAGCCCCTGCTTCAGCGCGTCGTCGGCGACCTGGCTCTGCGAGGTGGTGGTGAAGATCGTCGTCGCCAGCCCGAGCCCGACCGCCCCGCCGGCGATCTGGAACATGTAGACGATCCCGCCGGCGAGGCTGGAGCGCGACGGATCGAGGGCGGTGACCCCGGCGGTGGTCACCGAGGGATAGAAGAGCCCCACCCCGATGCCGGTGATCACCAGACCCGGCACCAGGGCGCCGTAGCCCGAGTCGGCGCCGAATTGCGAGAGCAGGAACGGCCCGACCACCAGCCCGACAGAGCCGGCAGTGACCACCGTTTTGCCGCCGAGGCGGTTGTAGAGCGGGCCGGCGATGAAGGAGGTGCAGGCGAAGATGGCGAGCATCGGCAGCATCCCGACCCCCGACCGCAGCGGCGAGTAGCCGAGGATCTTCTGCATCAGCTGGGGCGCGTAGAGCACCGTGGTGAAGAAGACCGCCGACATCAGCAGGGTGGCCATGCAGGCGGCGGTGAAGGGACGGTTGCGGAGGATGTCGCCGGGGACCAGGGCCGCCGCCTTCATCCGCGGCTCGACGAAGGCGAAGGCGATTCCGAGGAGCCCCGCAAGGATGAACATCGTCACCACCCTCGGATCTCCCCAGCCCCAATCCGCCGCCTGGTCCATCCCTACCAACAGGAAGACGAGGGCGAGGGAGAGGGTGGCGATGCCGCCGTAGTCGATCCGGCGCTCGTCGACCTCGACCGGCGGCTGATGGACCTTGAGGTAGGTGACGAGGATCGCCAGGGCGGCGATCGGGACGTTGAGGAAGAAGATCCACCGCCAGCTGGCGAGGTCGCTGAGCGCCCCGCCGATCAGCGGACCCATCGCGTTGCCGATTCCGGCCGCGCCGAGGATCAGCCCGCCCGCCAGCCCGGCCTTCGACTCCGGCAGCGCGGCGAAGGTCATCCCGAGGATCGCCGGCCACATCAGCGCCCCGCCGATCCCCATTCCCACCCGGGCGGCGATCAGCAGGCCGGTGTTGGGGGCGAACCCGCCGGCGACGGAGAAGGCGGCGAAGATCACCGAGCCGATGAAGAAGACCCGGCGGCGGCCGAACATGTCGGCCAGCTTCCCGCCCGTGACGATCGCCATGCCGAAGGTCAGCGCGTAGGCGTTGATCACCCATTGGGTGGTGCCGACGTCGGTGTCGAGGTCGTGCTCGATCGAGGGAAGGGCGACATTGAGCGCGGTGAAGTCGTTGGCGATCACCAGCACGCCGAGCCCCATCGCGACCAGCGCCATCACGGTTCCCGGAGCCATCCGGTCCCCGTTGGCGGTGGCCGCAGCGCTCTCCACGGCCGTCCACTCTAGGCGCAGGCGCGGAAGTCCCGGCGCCTATTCAGCCCAGCTCGGCGAATAGCCGAGGATCGTTGCTGCAGATGCCGTCCACCCCCATCCCTGCGAGGCGCCGCATCGTCTTCAGCTCATCGACCGTCCAGGCGATCAGCTCGACCCCGGCGTCGCGGGTCGCCGCCAGCAACCGGCCGGTGATCAGCGGGTGATAGACCCACATCGCCTCGACTCCCATCCGCGACAGCTCAGCCGCAGCCAGCCGCGGCGCCCGGCGGCGCATCATCGCCATGCCCGCGTATACGGCCGGAATCGCCCAGCGCTTCGAGGTCCAGTCGCGGCTCACCTTGGGGTAGGTCCATCCCCGCCTCAGCCCCGGAGCGAGGCTGCGCAGCCGCTCCAGGGTGCTCAGCTCCATGGTCGAGACCATCGCCCGGCCGAGCAGGCCGCGCTGCTCGAGCGCGGCGGCGAGCTCCTCCTCGCGGCCGGGCAGCTTCACGTCGCAGTCGATCTCCACCCGGTGCAGCGGCGGCCGGGTGAACGCGTCCAGCGCCTCGGCCAGGGTTAGCGGAGCGCGGCGGCGGGCGTCGTGCCAGTCGTGGGCGATTACCAGCTCCGAGCGCTCCTCCGCCCGCATCTTCGGATGCCCGTCGGGGAGCCAGAGGACATCGAGCTCGATCATGTCCACCCCGGCCTCGACCGCGGCCTCGAAGCTGGCGAGCGTGTTCCCGGGGGCGATCGCGTCGGCGCCCTTGTGTCCAACGAGTCTCATCGCGGGTCGCGCAGGATAAGCCTCTAGTGTTGAAAGCGTGGTTGGACAGAGAGAGGCTGAACCCCGATGAACGCCGAGGCCCCGATTCTGATCGCCTATGACGGCTCGGACTCAGCCCGCGACTGCGTCAGCGAGGCGGCCAAGCTGTTCGCCTCCCGGCGGGCCGTGGTGGTGACGGTGTGGGAATCCGCCCTGCCTTACACCGACACGATGCCCGGGATTCCCCTGGGGTCAGGCTCCGCCATCGACCCCGAGGTGGCGCGTGAGGCCGAGCACGAGTTGCAGGCGCGGGCAGAGCGGATCGCGCAGGACGGAGCGGACCTGGCGAGATCGGCCGGGCTGCAGGCGGAAGCGCTGGCGGTGCTCGGGGACGCGGGCGCGCCGGCGGGGATCGTCGCCCAGGCGGAGGAGATCGGCGCGGCGACGATCGTCGTCGGGTCCCGCGGCCTGAGCGGTCTGCGGGCGCGGATGGAGGGCAGCACCTCCAGCGCCGTGCTCAAGCGCGCCCCGTGTCCGGTGCTGGTCGTCCACGAGGACTGAAGCTCAGAAGAGCTGGTTCTCGCCGGCGAATATCTCGGAGACCGAGTCGTCGGTGAAGATCCGCCGAATCGAGTCGGCGAAGGTGCCCGCGGTGGAGAGCACGGTGATGTTGTCCGGCGCGTTCGAACGCAGGGGGATCGTGTCGGTGACGACGATCCGCTCGATCGGCGAGTCGGCGAGGCGCTCGTAGGCGGGGCCGGAGAACACCCCGTGGGTGGCGCAGGCGATCACCCGCGCGGCCCCCTCGTCCATCACCGTCTCCGCTGCCGCGCAGAGGGTGCCGGCGGTGTCGATCATGTCGTCGACGAGGACCGCCGTCTTGCCCTTGACGTCACCGACGACGTAGCCGATCTCGGCGACCTGCTGGGCGGGGCGCTCCTTCTCCATCACCGCCCAGTGGCTGCCGACCTTGCGGGCGAAGTTCCGCGCCGACTTCACCCGGCCGGCATCCGGGGAGACGATCACGAGCTCCTCGCTGCCCTGGTCCTGGTCGGTGAACCACTGGGTCAGCATCGGCATCGCGGTCATGTGGTCGACGGGGATGTGGAAGAAGCCCTGCACCTGGCCCGCGTGGAGGTCCATGGTCAGGACCCGGTCGACGCCGACCTGCTCGAGGCACTTGGCGACGACCCGCGCGGAGATCGGCTCGCGCGGGGCGGATTTCTTGTCCTGGCGGGCATAGCCGTACCAGGGCATCACCGCGATGATCCGGTGCGCCGAGGCGCCCTGCGCCGCGTCGGCCATCATCAGCAGCTCCATCAGGGCGTCGTTGGGGGTCATCCCGCTCTGCTCGTTGGCGCAGGTGGACTGGACCAGGAAGACGTCGGCGCCACGGATCGACTCCTCGTAGCGGCAGTAGACCTCGCCGTCGGCAAAGGTCTTCAGGGTCACCTGGCCGCTGTCCAGATCGAGCTTGGCGGCGATCTTGGCGGCGAGGTCGACCGAGCAGCGGCCGCCGAACACCATCATCCGCTTCGAGTAGTCGTGCGGGATGGCCGTGGCGGGCCGTGCCTCGGGGATCGTGCTCAAGACTCGTCTTCCTCTTCGCTGGACTGCGCCTTGCGGTCCGAATAGCCGGCGATGTTGCGTTGCTCCCCCGCCGAGACCGCCAGCGATCCCGGAGGGACGTCGGAGCGGATCACCGCACCGGCGCCAGTGTAAGCGCCATCGCCGATGTCAACCGGGGCGACCATCATCGTGTCGACCCCGATCCGCACGTGATCGCCGATCACCGTCCGGTGCTTGCGCGATCCGTCGTAGTTGGCGGTGATCGCGCCGGCGCCGAGATTCGAGCCGGAGCCGATCTCGGCGTCCCCGACATAGGAGAGGTGGGGCACCTTCGAGCCCTCGCCGATCTCGGAGTTCTTGATCTCGACGAAGGAGCCCGCCTTGGCGCCGTCTCGCAGCCTGGCTCCGGGCCGAAGGTAGGCGAAGGGGCCGATCGCGCATTCGTCGAGGACGTCGCACTCGACCAGGTAGGAATGGGGAGCCCTGACGCTCTTCCCCAGGTTGGAGTCGATCAGCGTCGTGTGCGGCCCGACGACCGAGCCCTCCCCGATCTCGGTGCGGCCGCGCAGCGATGTGCCCGGCTCCAGCCTGACGTCGGCGGCGATCACCACGTCGGCGTCGACCCAGGTCGAGGAGGGATCGACGACGGTGACCCCGGCGAGCATGTGGCGCTCGAGGATCCGGGCCCGGGCCGTGGCCTCCGCCGCGGCGAGATCGGCACGGTTGTTGACGCCCAGGGTGACCGCCCTGTCGCCTGCCTGATGCGCGGCCACCTTCAGGCCTTCGCCCCGGATCAGCGGCAGCACGTCGCCCAGGTAGTACTCCCCCTGGGCATTGTCGTTTTCGATCCGCGACAGGGCGTCGGCGAGCGGGGCGGCGGCGAAGGCGTAGGTGCCGGTGTTGATCTCCTTGATCGCCAGCTCCTCGGGGCTCGCGTCACCGGGCTGCTTCGCCTCGACGATCCGCTCCAGATCGCCGCGATCGTCGCGGATGATCCGGCCGTAGCTGCCCGGGTCCTCGAGGACCGTGGTCATCACGGTGGCGGCGGCGCCCCCCTCGGCGTGGGCCTCGAGCAGGGCGGAGACGACCTCGGGCGAGATCAGCGGGTGGTCCCCGGAGAGCACCACGACGGTCTCCGAGGCGGCGACCAGCTCCGCCGCTGCCCTCACCGCCCCGCCGGTGCCGTCGGCCTCCTCCTGGACAACGGTCTCGGTTCCCTGCGGCAGGGTGGCGGAGAGGTCGAGGCCGGGAGAGACGATCACCGCGATCCGCCCTGCTCCGGCCTCGCGGGCGGCGATCACGGGCCAGGAGACCAGCGGCCGGCCACAGACCGGGTGCAGGACCTTGGGCAGCGAGGAACGCATCCGCGTTCCCTCGCCTGCGGCCATGACGAGGACGGTTGGGCCGGTGCTCACCTGCGAATCGTAGACCGGAAGCGCCGGGCCGAGCTACTCGAGGACCTTCCGGGGGACGATCAGTGCACGGCGGCCTTCAACCCGACCATGATCAGGCCGAGCCCGGCGCTGATCGCCGTCAGCACGATCGTGCCGATCAGCCCGGCGCGGCGGCGGCGAGCGGCGATCAGCCCGAAGGCGGCGAGCAGGCCGACCCCGAGCAGCATCGCCAGCGAGTCGGAGTTGTCCTCGGAGAGCAGCCCCAGTGGCTCCGCCAGCAGGACCAGGGCGGGCGGCAGCGCCCCGAGCACCAGGGGCAGCTGGCGGTAGAGCGCCTCCCGGACCGCCCAGCCGGTGATCGGCTGGCGGTCGACAACCCCGGCGGCGAGGATGTGCGCGTAGCCGTGGGCGAGCCAGAAGATCACCGCGCTGCCGATCACCGCGAAGAAGGTCGCCACCTGCCCGACCTTGGGCTGCTCGCTGAAGGCGCCGATCAGGGCGGTCGCGAGGATGATCCCGTAGATCAGCCCGGCCAGATCGAGCCGGGCGAGATCGCGCTTCCGGGCCTCCGTTTCCATAGCCCGACTCTAGGACGGGCGGCGGCGCTAAGGTCGGAGCCCGATCCGGGGTGGTGTAACCGGCAGCACGCCTGGTTTTGGTCCAGGAAGAGGGCGTTCAAATCGTCCCCCCGGAACTGCGGGCCCGGCTAGCCCTCGCGGCGAAATCCGAACTCCCGTTGCGGCAGCTCGTGGGAGCTGATCACCCGGTCGATCAACCCGTACTCGACCGCCTCACCGGGATCGAAGAAGCGGTCGCGGTCCATGTCCTCGTGGATGCGCTCGGCGGGCTGGCCGGTGTGGCGGGCGTAGATCTCCTCGATCCGACCCCGCTGCGCGAGGATCTCGCGTGCGTGGATCTCGATGTCGGCCGACTGGCCCTCGAACCCGCCCGAGGGCTGGTGGATGAGGATGCGGCTGTTCGGCAGCGAGGTGCGCTTCCCCTCGGCACCGCCGGCGAGCAGCAGCGAGCCCATCGACATCGCGATCCCGTAACAGATCGTCTGAACGTCCGGGCGGATGAACTGCATCGCGTCGTAGATCGCCAGGCCGGCGTGAAGCGAGCCTCCGGGTGAGTTGACGTAGAGGCTGATGTCCTTGTCCGGGTCGTCGGATTCGAGATGGATCAGCTGGGCGACGATCAGGTTGGCGATCTCCTCGGTGACGGCGCCGCCGAGGAAGACGATCCTCTCCCCGAGCAGGCGGCTGTAGATGTCGAACGAGCGCTCACCCGTCGCGGTCTGCTCGACCACCATCGGCACCAGGGACATCGCCACCTCCTTGCTCCGGTCTTGCAACCCGTTGGTTGCGCGTTCGTGCCCAACGGTAACAGTTTGTGCAACCATTCAGTTGCGCGATACGCCAGACAAGCGAGGAGGAAGATGGCCGAACGACCCCAGATTCGCCGCAAGATCGCCCTCGAGGCGAGCCCGGGGAGGGTCTGGGATGCCCTCACCGATGAGTCCCTGCTTCGCGACTGGCTGGCGCCGGAGGTGGAGCTGGATCCCCGGCAGGGCGGCGCGATCGCCTGCTGCGAGGCGGACGGCGCCGAGCGCGGCGGCGAGATCGTCGCCTTCGAGCCCGGCCGGCGCCTCGCCTTCCGCTGGTCGGGCGACGACGGCATCGAGAGCACCGTCGAGCTACTGGTCGAGGCGGCGACCGACGGCAGCCGAGTAACCGTGACGGAGACGGCGGCGAGCGGCTCCGCGCCTTCCGCCTCGGCGCTCTGGGATGTGCGACTGCAGAGCCTTCGCCGCTGCCTCGCCAGCCTTGTCTACGCCTAGCGCCGGCGCCCCTACTCAGGCGGATGCCGATCGCATCGAGGCGGTCTTCCACGCGCTCGCCGATCCGACCCGCCGGAGCTTGATCGAGACGATCTCCGAGTCACCGGAGGCGACGCCCACCTCGCTCGCCTCGGAGCTGCCGATCTCCCGCCAGGCCGTCTCCAAGCACCTCGCCGCGCTGGCCGACGCCGGCCTGGTCGAGGGAACCCGTCACGGCCGCGAGACCCGCTACCGGCTCGGGCCCCGGGGCCTCGGTGACGCCGCCGGCTGGATCGCCGCGGTGGGCGCCGACTGGGACCGGCGACTGGGCCGGTTGGAGCGGATGATGCGCGAGCCCTGAGCGGCGGATCGGCGCTATTGTCCGTTCAGCAGGAGCACAGGGGCGGGGCCGTCAGGGAGGCCCGCAGATCAAACGGAGGGCAGATGCGCAAGCTCATCGCAGTCTCGATCGTCGTCGCCGGCCTGATCTTCGCGCCGGCGGCCAACGCGGCGATCACCAGCGTCTTCGGCGGGGACGTGAGCTGCGCCGTGCAGGGTGACGGCGTCCGCTTCTGCGGCAACACCAGCCCCCGGAGCACGAGCAAGGCCTTCGACGGCGTACCGATCGACGTCAACGCCGCCTTCCCGAAGGCGCCGGCCTCGGGGCCCGACGGCAACTTCCCCCTGGTGATGCTGTTCCACGGCTACGGCGGCTCGAAGCTCGGCCTCTCCGACATGCAACCCTGGCTCGACCGCGGCTATGCGACCTTCAGCATGACCGACCGCGGCTTCAACGAGTCCTGCGGCAACACCGCCTCAGTCCAGGCCGACCCGACCGGCTGCGCGCACGGTTACATCCGGCTGATGGACGACCGCTACGAGGTCCGCGACGCCCAGGACTTCGCCGGCAAGCTGGTCGATGAGGGGCTGGTCTCTCCCACCAAGATCGCCGCGGTCGGCGGCTCCTACGGCGGTGGCATGTCGATGGCCCTGGCGGCGCTAAAGGACCGCAAGATGCTTCCCGACGGGAGCCTGGTCCCCTGGAAGAGCCCGGACGGCACCGCGATGTCGCTGGCGGCGGCCGCGCCCCAGGTGCCCTGGACCGATCTCTCCTCCGCGCTGACCCCGAACGGCAGCACCCTCGACTACGTCGCAGACGCCCAGTACCGCGGCCGGATCGGCGTCTACAAGAAGTCCTTCGTCAGCGGCCTCTACCTGGTCGGCTGCGCGATCAGCGGGATCTGCGCGCCGCCCGGAACCGATCCCGACGCCGACATCACCGGCTGGAACACCCGCCTCAACGCCGGTGAGCCCTACGACAACGACCCCGCGGTCGCGGCCATCCTCGACGAGATCAAGCAGCACCACTCCTCCTACTACATCGACCACTCGGAGGCGCCGGCGCCGCTGCTGATCTCCAACGGCTGGACGGACGACCTGTTCCCGCCCGACGAGGCAATCCGCTTCTACAACCGGACGAAGAGCCAGTATCCCGACGCGCCGATCTCCCTGTTCTTCATGGACTTCGGGCATATGCGCGGCCAGAACAAGGCCGCCGACATCTCCCTGCTCGCCGCCCGCATTCAGAAGTGGTTCGACTACTACGTCAAGGGGAACGGCCAGGGCAGCGGCAGCTCCGTGCCCTACCAGGGGATCGAGACGCTGACCCAGACCTGCCCCCAGTCGAGCCCCTCGGGCGGGCCCTACTTCGCCAAGGACTGGGCGCACGTCTCCAAGGGAGAGGTCCGCTACGCCTCGGCGGCCGCGAAGACGATCTCTCCGACCGCGGGCGATCCGGCAATCGGCAACACCTTCGACCCGATCTCGGGGGGTGGCGCCTGCGCCCAGGCCTCGGCCGCCGATCAGCCCGGCACCGCCACCTACCGGCTGCCGGCTGCGAGCGGCGCGGGCTACACGTTGATGGGCTCGCCCACCGTTGTCGCCAAGTTCAAGCTCACCGACGCGAACTCCCAGGTCGCCGCCCGCCTGCTCGATGTCGGGCCCGACGGCAAGGAGACCCTCGTCGGCCGCGGCCTCTGGCGGCCGAAGACCGATCCCGGCTTCGTCAAGCAGGTCTTCCAGCTGCATCCGAACGGCTGGCACTTCGCGCCTGGGCATATCGCCAAGCTCGAGCTGCTGCCCAACGACGCCCCCTACGGGCGCGTCTCGAACGGCCAGCAGCCGGTCCAGGTGAAGAACCTGCAGCTGACCCTGCCGGTGCTCGAGAAGCCGGGCTCGCTCGGCGGCGTGGTCAAGGCGAAGTCGCCGAAGTTCCTCCCCAAGGGCTACGACCTGGCCCCCGGTTTCGCCAACTTCGGCAAGGTCCGCGCCGAGCTCACCGGCAAGCTCGACGTCCACGGCTCCCGGCTCGTTGCCGAGGTCAGCTGCCCGGCAAGCTGGGCCTTCTGCCACAAGGGCAAGCTCATCGCCCGCGGAGCGCCGAAGAGCGGCGCTCAGGGCCGCGGGCTGATCGCCCAGGGCACCTTCAGCGGCCCCGGCGGCAAGACCAGGACGCTGCGGATGGAGATGAACCGCCGGGGCCGGCGCTATTTCGAGAGCCACCACCGGCTGCGGGTCGAGGTCACCGTGACCACCGCTGAATCGCTCGGCCCGGCGACCCAGACGACCAGCGCCAGCGACTAGACGGGCGGGACCTGCCCCGCCTCGGCGCCCGGCTCCATCGCCGGGCCCCGGGCCGAGGGGATGCCGAGGACGCGCATCGCCTTGAGGCCGAGCCCGAGCTTCTCGCGGCCGACCGTGGCCGAGACGTCGTGCCCGCAGAGCTCCTTCGCCCTCTCCAACCGGTAGCGGATCGTGTGCCGGTGGGTGAACAGCTGCTTGGCGGTGGCGGCGACATTGCCGTCGTTCTCCAGGTAGGCCTCGACCGTCAGCACCAGCTCGGTCTCGTACTGCTCGTCGTAGGCGGCCAGCGGCTCGATCGTCTCCGAGTAGAAGCGCTCGAGCTCTCCGGGGTCCTCGCTCATCGCCGGCAGCAGCAGCCTGTAGGCGCCGGTGTCCTCGAAGGCGAGCAGGGAGCGTCCCTCGGCCTCGCCGACGTTGACGGCGAGGCGCGCTTCGTTGCCGGCGCGGTAGAGGTCGACCGGGTCGGCGGCGCGGCGGCTGAGACCGATGGTCGAGTGAAAGGCCGGGAGGCTCTCGGCAAGCTCCCGCTCGAGCGCCGCCGCGGCGCGCCCGATCCTCTCCTCCTCGGCGGCGGGGACGATCACCGCGACCACCGCCGCCTCGCCCTCCTCGAGCGCCGCCAGCGAGCCCGGCGCAACCGAGCGCAGCGAGCGCACCGCCAGGGTCATCACCCGCGCCCTCCATTCCTCGGTCTGTGCCGCCCGCGGGGCCGCCCGCAGGATCAGCACTCCCGCCCCCTGCTCGAGGTCGGCGCCGAGCTCGGCGGCGCGGGCGATGATGTCGCCGCGATCGGTCACCTCACGGGAGAGAACGGCGTGGACGAACCCGGCGGCGGCCTCCTCGCTCTCCCATTCCGGGGAGCGTGCGCGCTCGAGCTCGAGCGCCAGCAGCGTCGCCACCATGCGGGCGATCGCCGCGTCCGGCGCCGCCTTGCTGCGGTAGCGAAGCTCGCCGACCGGGCTGTCGGCGACCCGCAGGTCGACCGAGATGACCCCTTCCGAGCCCGCGAGGAGCCGCCGCTCCTGGTCCGGCGAGGCGCCGGCCACCGCGAGCACCGCGCTGGAGCGGTCGATCAGCGCGACACTGGCCTCGAGGACCTTGGCGGCGGCCCGTGCAACCGCGGGCAGGCCCGCGCCGGACTCAACCGCCTCGGCAAGCCCGTCGAGGGATCCCGGCTGTGCCTTGTTTGCAGGGGTTTTCCTTGTCTTGGAAGCGCTCACGGCGACCGATTATCCCGACCTGCCGGTTGCGGGGCGATCAGCCCTGGCTGAAGAGGTCGGTGATCTGGTTGTAGTTGATGACGATCAGCACCCCGATGCCGACCCCGATCGAGACCAGCACCAGGAGGACGAACACGGAGAGGAAGCCGGCGGCGACCTTCTCCCATGCCCGCCCGTAGGCGCTCAGCGCCGGGGCGAGGATCAGGCCGACGAAGGCGACCAGGCTGATCAACCCGGCGGCGCCGAAGATCAGGTACTCGTTGCCGATCCTGGCGAGCGGCATGCGATCAGGGGGCCTCAGGTGCTGCTTTGGCCTTCGACGATCTCACCTCGGAGGGATTTTGGCGCAACTGGGCGACGATCAGCGCGATCGCGGCGCAGAGCGCGAAGCTCGAGGCGCCGAGGGCCCAGCCGGCGCTGACATCGCTGAGGTAGTGGACCCCGAGGTAGACGCGCGAGAGGCCGATCGCGGCAGCCACACCGACTCCGCCGAGGACGACGCCCGTGCGGCGCGCCATCCCGGGGCGCAGTCGCATGACCACGGTCACCGCGAGCCAGACGTAGAAGGTCGAGTAGGCGGCGTGGGCGCTGGGGAAGGAAGACCCTTGCGCCGACACCAGCCCGCCACCGGGGCGGGGTCGGTCGACGATGTCCTTGATCACGTGCACGCCGGCGATCACAAGTGCCATCCCGGCGACCAGGACGCAGAGCTCCCACCAGCGACGGGCAAGCGCCAGCGCGACGGCGCAGCCGAAGGCCAGCGTCCAGACGAGCGCCGGTGAGCCGAGGGTGGTCACTGCCTTGGCCAGGCTGGTCAGCCAGGGCGCGCGGATCGAGTCGACGACGTCCTGGGCGGTGACGTCCCCGGGGGTCGGCCCCGGGTCGCCTCCGACGATCACCGTGTAGGCGATCAGCACGAAGAGGCCGACTGCGAGGGCCGCGAGGGTGCTCGTGAACTCGAGCCCGAAGCTCCCCCCGGGGTGAGCCGGTTCCAGACGAAGCGCGCCTGGGGCTGGAGGCGGCGGCCGAGCGGCGGCAGCCAGGCGGTCAGCCGTCGCTGCTCCATCCACTCGACCGCTTGGCGGCGGTTCTCGGCGACCCGCAGGAAGCGGAAGGCGACGACCGTGGCGACCGTGACCACGATCAGGGTGCCGAGGATGAAGGCGCCGCGCCCGGCGTACTCGGCGGCGCTGTCGATGCTGCGCGAGAAGATGTAGCCGATCAGGATGTGGGCGGAGGCCCAGATCCCGGTGCCGAGGATGCTGTAGGGGACGAAGGCCCGGTAGCGCATCCCGGAGCTGCCGGCGACGAACGGGGCCAGCGCCCGGACCAGGCTGACGAAGCGGCCGATCAGGATCGTCTTGCCGCCGTGGCGCTGGAAGTAGTCCTCGACCCGGGCGAACCTCTGCTCGCTGATCCCGACCCGGGGGCCGTGGCGCATGACGAAGCCGCGCCCGAGACGGCGGCCGACATAGAAGCTGGTTGTGTCGCCGAGCCAGGCGGCGAACCAGCCGATCGCGATCAGCAGGTAGATGTCGACAGCGCCCTGGCCGGCGACGGCGCCCCCGATCAGCATCACCGTCTCCCCCGGGACGACCAGGCCGACGAACGCTCCTGTCTCGAGGAAGGCGAGCAGGCCGACCAGAAGGTAGGTCCAGGCCCCGAGGGCGTTGGAGACGTCCTCGAGCAGCCCCTGGAGGTTCTCGTGCGGGATCAGGCGGCTGAGCCCGTAGTAGACGCCGATCACCGCGAGCACCGCCAGGACCAGGCCCAGGTGCTTGTTGCGAAGCGAGGCGGGAAGCCTCACGGCAGCGGTCCCCCTTCGCAGACGATCGCGTCGTCGCGATCGAGGCTCGAGACGGCCTCGCGCGCCGAGTCGAGGTCGGCGAAGATGCCGAAGGCGGTCGGCCCGGAGCCGGTCATCGCGGCCAGCCCCGCGCCCGCCTCGCGCAGGGCCGAGATCGCCCCGCCGATCTCCGGGCGAAGGGCCAGGGCGGCCGGCTCGAGGTCGTTGGAGAGCAGCTCGGAGTAGCCAAGCGGCGAGGCTCCGGACCCGGCCGCGGCCAGGAGCTCGTGCGGAGATCGCGTCGAGCTCGGCCTGCTCGCGGCCGAGGCCCTGTCGGTCGGCTTCGGCGAAGACTTCGGCGGTCGAGAGCCCGCCGCCGCCCGGGAGCAGGACGACGCCGTGCGGGGGAGGATCGGGCAGCCGTCGCACCCGCTCCCCGGCGCCCTCGACCAGGGCCATCGCCGGCAGCAGCTGGGAGGGGACGTCGGCCCCGAGCTCGGCGGCGAGCTGCCGCAGTCCGACGTCCTCCCCGCGGGCGAGCCGCAGCACCGCGGCGGCGTCGGCGCTGCCGCCCCCCAGCCCGGCAGCCACCGGGATCCGCTTCTCGATTCGCAGGCGCAGAGCCGGGTGCTGCCAGCCGCTCTTGCGCAGCGCCGAGAGGGCCTGCTCGGCGAGGTTCTCGCCGTCCACCCCGGGGCAGAGCACCTCATCGGTCTCCCCGCCGGTCTCGACCTCGATCAAGTCGGCCAGGGTGAGCGGCTCGAACAGCGAGCAGATCCGGTGAAGCCCGTCCTCCCGCCTCCCTCCGAGGAAGAGGCAGAGGTTGAGCTTGCCGGGCGCCGGCAGGGTTTCGGGCAAGGCCTCAGACCGCCTTCGCGAGAACCTCGAACTGGGCCGGGGTCAGCGACTCGGCCCGCGCGTCGGCGGGCAGGCCGAGCTCGGCGAGCGCCCCGCGGACCGCGTCGATGCGGCCGGGCTCGGCCAGCTCCAGCGACCTGGCCAGCGATTTGCGCCGGTGCGCGAATGCCTCGCGGACCAGGCGCCTGGTCGCCTCGTCGGCGCCCGGGCCGGTTCGCGAGAGGCGCAGCACCGCCGAGGCGACCCGCGGTCGCGGCCTGAACACCGCCGGGTCCACGCTCCGGGCGAGGCGGACCGCGGCGGCGAGCTGCACCAGGACCGAGGGAGAGCCGTAGGTCCGGGAGCCCGGTCCGGCCCGGAGGCGATCGGCGATCTCGCGCTGGACCATCACGGTCCATTCCGAGACGGTGGGCAGCTCGGTGAGCGTACGGACGATCAGCGGGGTTGCCACCGAGTAGGGAAGGTTTGAGACGATCGCGCTCGGGGCGGGATCGAGGGCGCTCAGGTCGAGCCGCATCGCATCACCCCAGTGGATCTCGACGTTGGGCTCCCGCGCAACCCCCGCCAGAGCGCCCTCCAGGCGTCGGTCGAGCTCGACCGCATGAACCCGGCCCGCGACCGCAGCCAGCCCGCGGGTCAGCGCCCCCTCGCCGGCGCCGATCTCGAGCACGACGTCCGTCGCCCCCACCCCGGACTCGCGGATGATCGCCTCCAGCAGGTTGGTGTCGGCGAGGAAGTTCTGACCCAGCCTCGGCGGGGGTGGTGCGGCCACGTCCCGGCTCACCAGCCCAGCAGCCGGTCTGCGTTCGCCTCGACGACCCGCTCGAGCTGCTCGGGCGAGACGCCGCGAGCCTCGGCGACAGTGGCGGCGGTGGCGAGCACGTTGGCCGGCTGGTTCGGCTTTCCCCTGACGGGCTGTGGGGCGAGGTAGGGCGAATCGGTCTCCACCAGGAGCAGCTCCTCCGGGACCCTCGCCGCCGCTTCCCGCAGCTCCCCCGCCCGCGGATAGGTCACGTTGCCGGCGAAGGAGCAGTACCAGCCGCGCTCGGCGGCGTCGGCGACCCGCTGGGGCGCTGAGAAGCAGTGCAGGATCACCGGGCCCCTGGCCCGCTCCTCGAGGGTGGTGAAGGCTTCGTCGACCGCCTCCGTCGAGCCCTCGCCGTCGCGGACGTGGATGACCACCGGCAGGCCCGCCTCGCCGGCGATCTCGATCTGGGCGGAGAAGGCGAAGCGCTGCTCGGCCCGCGGCGCCCCGTCCCGGAAGAAGTCGAGGCCCGTCTCGCCGACCGCGAGGACCGACGGGTCCCGGGCGAGCCCGGAGATCTGAGCTGCCGCGGCGTGGTCGAATCCGCCGGCCGAGTTCGGGTGCCGCCCGACGCTCGCGAATACTCCGTCGAGCTCCGCGGCGAGCGCCACCGCCTTCCGGTTGCTCGCCTCGTCGATGCCGATCGTCAGGATCCGCCGGACTCCGGCCTCCCGCGCCGCGGCGACCAGCTCCGCCGCAGGAGGCTCGCAGAGCGAGAGGTGGGCGTGGGTGTCGACCACCCGGTGAAGTCTAGGAACGGAGTCCGAACCCTCGGTGCCGGGCGGAGGGGAAGCTCAGCGCTTGAACCGGAAGGTCTTGCGGGCGGTGTGCCTGACGTTGGTCAGCAGGTTCCGCGCCCGGACCACGACCTTCAGGCTGGAGACCCTGAAACCGTCCTTCAGGTCGCGCCTTGCGGGACCGTTCAGGGTGAGCTTGACCTGCTTCGGGTGGCCCTTTCGGATCGTCCCCGAGACCCGTACCGGCAGGTTCGGCCCGGGAAGGCGCAGCTTCCCGGTGACCTTGACGAAGGAGTCCGCGGAGACGAAGACCGGGAACTTGAGGATCCGCCGCGCGTGCAGCTTGTGGGGGCCGCCGATCCTCACCGCTGGGCCCGCGCTGGCGCCGGCATCCGGGCTGGCGGCCGCGGGACCTGCGAGGACCGCCATCGTCGCCGCAACCCCCACCACCAAGCCAACGCGTGTGCGCCTCAACTCACCCTCCTGATCAGCGTTTCGGACCGGCCCGACTCTACAGCTCAGACTGGCGTCTCAATCCTCGGGAAGAGCGGCGGCAGCCGCTCGATCCGGGCTCCGCCCCCGCGCGAGCCGAACCGGGTCAGCTCACGGCTTTCCTCCCCCAGCGCGGCGAGCAGGCGGTCGCCCGAGGACGGCAGGTACGGCAGCAGCAACACGGTCAGGACCCGCAGGCCCTCGGCGAGGTTGTAGAGGGCCCGGTCGAGAGCCTCCGCGGATCCCTCCTCCTTGGCCAGCTCCCAGGGACGTGTCTCCTCGACGTAGCGGTTCAGCCGCCTGACCACGTTCCAGATCTCCTCGAGGGCGCCGCTCACCCGGGCCTCGTCGAGCAGCGCGCGCACCTCCCGGTCGGCTCGCTCCAGCACCTCGGCGAGCTCGGGATCGGCCGCGGCGTCGGGGATCACCCCGTCGCGGTAGCGGTCGAGCATCGCCAGGGTGCGGCTGGCGAGGTTCCCGAACTCGTTGGCGAGCTCGGTCTCGTAGCGGGCCTCGAAGCCGGCGGTGGAGATCGAGCCGTCCTGGCCGAAGCTGACCTCGCGGAAGAGGTAGTAGCGCAGCGCATCGGCGCCGAAGCGGTCGATCACCTCGAACGGGTCGAGGACGTTGCCGAGCGACTTCGACATCTTCTTCTCGCCCATCAGCAGGAAGCCGTGGATGACCATGCGCCGCGGCGGACCGATCTCGGCCGCCATGCAGAGAGCAGGCCAGATCACCGCGTGGAACTTGAGGATGTCCTTGCCCATCACGTGCAGGTCGGCGGGCCAGTAGCGTCCGCTCAGGTCCTCGCCCTCGCGGGCGAAGGTGAGCCCGCTGTAGTAGTTGAGAAGCGCGTCGAACCAGACGTACATCCGCTGCGAGGCGTCCCAGGGCAGCTTCATCCCCCACTTCAGCTTCGGTCGCGAGAGCGAGACGTCCTCGAGGCCCTGCTTGATGAATGAGACCGCCTCGTTGCGGCGGATGTCGGGGACGACGAAGTCGGGCTGCTCCTCGTAGAGCCGCTCCAGCCGCTCCTGGAAGGCCGAGAGCCGGAAGAACCAGTTCTCCTCGCGCTCGCGCTCCAGCGGGATCTCGTGGATCGGGCAGGTGTTGCCCGGCCCCAGCTCCCGCTCCGTCTTGAAGTCGGCGCAGCGCGGGCAGTACCAGCCCTCATAGATCCCTTTGCTGACCCAGCCGCCGTCGTAGACGCGCTGCATGACCTCGGCGACCTTCGCCTCGTGGCGGGGGTCGGAGGTGCGGATGAAGAAGTCGTTGGTGACCTCGATCTTCGGCATCAGCGCCCGGAACTTCTCGGCGTTGCGGTCGGCGAGCTCCTGGGGGCTGATCCCCTCCCGCTCGGCCGCGGTCTCGACCGGCTCTCCGTGCTCGTCCGTGCCGGTCAGGAAGAAGACGTCTTCGCCGCGCTGGCGCATGTGGCGGGCGAGGATGTCAGCCGCCATGCAGGTGTAGGCATGGCCGAGGTGAGGCTCGGCGTTGACGTAGTAGATCGGGGTGGTGATGTAGTAGGACACGGCTGCTCAGGGTAGAGGGCCCCCGGACGGCTCCTACCGCCTCGCCTCCCTGCCGGTGAGCGCGCGGTAGAGCTCGTTGGCGCGGGTGCCGGTGAGGGCCGCGACGACGCTCGCGGCCGCCCGGGGGCGAGCCCCTGAGGAGACCAGGTGGCGGAGGGCGTCTACCGCGAAGCTGATGTCGTCGCCGTGCTCCTCCGCCTGCGCCGGCCCGATCACCAGCACGATCTCCCCCTTGACGTCGGACCGGTAGCGCCGGGCGAGCTCGGCCAGCGTCCCCCGCGATATGTCCTCGTGGAGCTTGGAGATCTCCCGGCAGACCGCGGCGGGACGGTCGGGGGCGATCGCCGCCAGCGCGGCCAGGGACTCCCCCAGGCGGCGCGGGGACTCGAAGGCGATCACCGTCTCCGTAGAGCGCAGGACCCGCTCCATCTCGCCGGTGCGCTTCGGCAGGAATCCCTCGAAGCGCCAGCGGTCGGTCGGCAGGCCCGAGGCGACCAGCGCGACCGGGACGACCGAAGGGCCCGGCAGCACCTCGACCTCGAGGCTGCGGTCGATGCAGGCCCGAAGCAGGCGGTAGCCGGGATCCGAGATAGCCGGCATCCCGGCGTCGGAGACCAGCGCGACGCGGGCGCCGCGCTCGATCCTCTGCGCAAGCTCCTTCGCCCGCGGCGTCTCGTTTCCCTCGTGGTTGCTGACCAGGTGAGGGGCCGGGCGGATCCCGATCCGCTCCAGCAGCATCCCGGTGCGCCGGGTGTCCTCGCAGGCGATGTAGTCGGCCGAGACCAGTGCCTCGCGCACCCTCGGCGTGATGTCACCGAGGTTGCCGATCGGAGTGGGACAGACAATCAGCCTCCCGGCCATCCCTAGCTCGCTTGCCCGAGCTCGATCCGCGCCATCGCCGCGGCGCCGATCATTCCCGCGTCCGGTCCGAGCTCGGCTGCCAGAACCGGCGTCTCGTTCATCGGCGTCAGGGCACGGGAGCGGACAACTTCCCGGGCAGGCTCCAGCATCAGCTCCCCGGCGGCGATCACCCCGCCCCCGACGACGATCGCCTCGGGGTTGAAGATGTTGGCGAAGCTGGTCAGCGCCGCGCCGAGCCGGCGGCCGATCAGCGCCACCACTCCGACCGCGGTCTCGTCGCCTTGGAGAGCGGCGTTGGTCACCGCCTTCCCGTCGATCTCGGTGCCCTCGGCCGCCATCCTTCCGAGCGCCGAGTCGGGGTTGCGCCCGGCTGCCTCGCGACCCTCGCGACCGAGGGCAGTCCCCGACGCAAGCCCCTCTATGCAGCCGCGGCCCGGGCAGTTGCCCTGGCAACGCGGCCCGTCCAGCTCGATCACCGTGTGGCCCAGCTCGGCTGCGGCGCCGGTCGAGCCACGGTAGAGCTCCCCGCCGATGATCAACCCACCGCCGATCCCGGTCCCGATCGTGACCATGACCGCGGTATCAGCGCCCTTGGCGGCGCCGTAGAGGTTCTCGGCGAGCGCCGCGAGGTTGGCGTCGTTGTCGACGAACACCGGCAGCCCTGTGCGCTCGGCGACCAGGTCACGGATCGGCACGTCGGTGATCGGCAGGTTGACCGAGGCGATCGCGACGCCGCGGTGGCGGTCGATCGTCGCCGGGATGCCGAGGCCGACCGCGACTGCGCCGGGGCGGGCCTCGCGCGCCTCGCCGATCTCGCGGACCAGCATCTCGACCAGCTCGTCCTCGGTCTGTCCGGTGGAGCGCTCCTTGCTCTCCCAATAGACGTTGCGCTCCTCGCCCAGGACCCCGACCAACATCTTCGTGCCCCCGAGGTCAACCCCGATCGTCTCGCTCACTCGGAGGACCCGGCGCTTTCAAGGAGTGGAGGCGTTAGGCAGGAATAGAGGCGCATCGGCACTATTTCTAGCCTTTTATGCCTTCCGACGGAGAACAGCAGCAGCCCGGCAAGCCCGAGTACAAGGTCTACCGCTCCCGCAAGGGGCTCCTCTCGCGGTTCCGCAGCCCGGACCTCTCCAGCCTGCGGGGGCGCGCCAAGCGATCGCCGAAGGACGAGCGGGGCCGAGGCGAGCGGGACGGCAGGGCGGCGGCGCAGCGGCCGAGGAGCACCCGCCGCCGGATCCTCAAGTGGGTGGGGATCGCGGTGGGCGGCTGGATCCTGCTCAGCATGCTGGCGTTCATGGTCTCGGCCCAGCTGCAGGCGTTCAAGCTCTCGAGCGACGCCAAGGACGCGCTGCACGGCAATCCGTTCCTGCTCGCCAGCCCGCAGACGATCCTCGTCCTTGGAACCGACGCGCGGCCGCCCGACACGAAGGAGCCCGGGGCCGCTCCCTCGCAGAAGTGCTTCGACCAGCAATCGCGCGGCGACGCGCCTCACGACGGCTGCTCACAGGGCCAGTTCCGCGCCGACACACTGATGCTGATCCGCGCCGGTGGCGGGGACTTCCAGAAGCTCTCGATCCCCCGCGACAGCTTCGCGGAGATCCCCGGCCAGAGCCCGCAGAAGATCAACGCCGCCTTCGCCTTCGGCGGCGCCAAGCTGCAGATCGAGACGGTCGAGAAGTTCCTCGGAATCCAGATCGACCACGTCGCGATCATCGACTTCACCGGCTTCCAGGACCTGATCGACGCGGTCGGCGGGGTCAAGGTCAACGTCCCCCGCAAGCTCTGCGCCGACATCTCGGGGGGCGCCGGGGGTGGCCAGGGCGGGATCACCATCCGGTTGCATAAGGGCGAGAACACCCTCGACGGGGAGAAGGCCCTCGCCTATGCGCGGGTACGCGAGCTTAGCCCCTGCCCAGGCCCCGGCAAGAGCGCCTTCGCCTTCCCCTACAGCGATTTCGAACGCGCCAAGGCGCAGCAGGCCGTGATCAGCGGGATCAAGGACCGCCTCACCGACCCGCTGCGCATCCCCTACAACTTCATCAAGGGCCCGATCATCGGCTGGGAGGCGCCAAAGGCCTTCGTCTCGGACATGGGCTTCTTCACTATGCCGCAGATGATCCTCGCGGCGGGGATCGGCGGTGACTCGGCGGCAGACGTGCTCTGCGCGGGCGCAAACTCGGGTTGCGGCTCCGGCCCGGGGGGCAGCGTCGAGGTGCCCGAGTCGGTCCGGCAGAAGGCCGTCGACCGGTTCCTCAACGGCTGAGCCCTACGATAGGCCCGCCGTGCCGATCTACGAGTACAAGTGCACGAACGGCCACGCCTTCGAGGCGATCCAGAAGATGGCCGATGACCCGCTGACCGAATGCGAGAAATGCGGCGCCCCGGTGGAGCGGGTCTTTCACCCCGTCGCCGTGCACTTCAAGGGCTCGGGCTTCTACACGACCGACTACGGCTCGAAGTCGAAGGCGAAGGCCTCCGGTTCCGACGGCGACTCGAAGTCCGGCGGGGACGAGTCGAAGTCCTCCGGCGGGGAGTCGAAGTCCTCGGGCGGCGATTCGAAGTCCGGTTCGGGCGACGGCGGGGGCAAAGCGGCGAAGAGCTCCAGCGGCGGCGACTGAGCCGGCCCGAATGATGCCCGCCGAGCCCGCGGTCGAAGTTTCGATGGAGGAGATCGTCGCCCTCTGCAAGCGGCGCGGCTTCATCTTCCCCTCCTCGGAGATCTACGGCGGGCTCGGCTCGACCTACGACTACGGCCATTACGGGGTCCTGCTGAAGGCCAACGTCAAGGCCGAGTGGTGGCGCTCGATGCTGCAGGAGCGCGACGACATCGTCGCGCTCGACTCGGCGATCCTCCAGCACCCTCGGGTGTGGGAGGCATCCGGCCATCTGGAGGGCTTCACAGACCCTCTGGTGGACTGCCGCACCTGCAAGCTGCGCTTCCGCGCCGACAAGCTCGAGGACGGACGCTGCGGGCAGAAGCCCTCGAAGCTCCCCGGGGAGGGGCCCGACTGCGACCTCACCGAGGCTCGCCAGTTCAACCTGATGTTCGAGACCCAGATCGGCCCGGTCGCCGGCGAGGGGGCCGAGGTCTACCTGCGCCCCGAGACGGCGCAGGGAATCTTCATCAACTTCAAGAACGTCCTCCAGTTCGCCCGCAAACGCCCGCCATTCGGGATCGCCCAGGTCGGCAAGTCGTTCCGCAACGAGATCACCCCCGGAAACTTCATCTTCCGCACCCGCGAGTTCGAGCAGATGGAGATGGAGTTCTTCACGCCGCCGCAGGAGGCAGAGCGCTGGTATGAGACCTGGATCGAGCTGCGGCACCAGTGGTACCTGGACCTCGGGATCCGCCCCGACTACCTGCGGGTACGGCCCCATGACGCCGACGAGCTCTCCCATTACTCATCCGGCACCAGCGACATCGAGTACCTGTTCCCGATCGGCTGGTCCGAGCTGGAGGGGATCGCCAACCGCGGCGACTTCGACCTCACCCGGCACGCGGAATTCTCCGGCGAGAAGCTCGAGTACTTCGACCAGGAGACGAAGGAGCGCTACGTCCCCCACGTGATCGAGCCGGCCGCCGGCGCCGACCGGGCGACCCTGGCCTTCCTCGTGGACGCCTACGCCACCGAGGAGGTCGAGGGCCGCCAGCGAACGGTCCTCCGCCTGCACCCGCGCCTCGCTCCGGTCAAGGTCGCCGTGCTGCCCCTGGTCTCCAAGGAGGGGATGCCCGAGAAGGCGCGCGAGATCTTCGCCTCGCTGCGGGCTCGGATCCCTGCCGAGTTCGACGAGGGCGGCTCGATCGGCAAGCGCTACCGCCGCCAGGACGAGATCGGCACCCCGTGGGGGATCACGGTGGACGGCCAGACGATGGAGGATGACACCGTCACCCTGCGAGACCGCGACTCCCTGGAGCAGGTGCGCGTCCCGGTCGAAGGCCTGGCCGAGGAGCTGGCGGGGAGGCTCGAAGCCCCCTGGAGCACCCCGAAGCTCGCGTCGGCCTGAGCGCCTGCCGCCGCCTCCTGATCAGGCGTGCTAGGCGTGGCCCTCGCCGAGGCGCTCGAGGCCGATCCAGGCGAAGTCCATGGCGATCGCCAGCACCTGCTCCCGGGGGACGTCGCGGTGCTCGTCCCACCAGTTGGCGAGCGACTGCACCGCGCCGACCAGCTGCTCGGCCAGCATCTCGATCGCCAGTTCGCGCTCGATGTCGGCAGCGGGAGAGTGTGGCGGCGCGTCGGCGACCATCAGCGCCGTGATCGCCGCCCCCGCCTCGTGGCGGACGCGCTCGAAGGAGGGGGCGAGCTCGCCCTCGGCGGCGTTCCGCACCAGCATTCGCCAGGCGTCCCGGCGGTGCTCGACGAAGCCCAGGAAGCCGTCGAGGCCGGCGCGGAGCCGCTGCTCGCCCGCATCCGCGGCGGCCGTGGCCTCGGCGACGGTCGCCAGCAGCTCCTGCATATAGGTCTCGAGCAGTGCCCCGTGCAGCTCCCGCTTGGAGGGGAAGTGCTCGTAGATCAGCGCCTTGGAGATGCCGGCGCGCTCGGCGACCTCCTCCAGCGAGGTCTCGTGGTAGCCGCCGGCCGCGAAGGCATCGAGCGCGGCGGTGAGGATCACCTCGCGGCGGTCGGAGGACGTCATCCGCCGGCGGGGGCCGGCCTGTGTGACGGAGCTCACAGATTCGTCTCGTAACTGACTCACGAGTCAGTTATCTTAGGTGAAGCGTGTGAACCAACTGCGGAGGAGGAGCCATGTCCGTCGTCGCCGATAGGGCAACCGCAACAGCCGACATCACCTACGAGGACCTCTACCGGCGCTGGGAGCAGGGCAACTGGAGCGCCTATGAGATCGACTTCTCCGAGGACCGGGCCGGCTGGCGGGGCCTCAGCGAGATCCAGGCCAAATCGGCCCTCTGGACCTACTCGATGTTCTTCTACGGCGAGGACTCGGTCGCCGACAACCTCTCCCCCTACATCGACGCCGCTCCGCTCGAGGAACAGAAGTACTTCCTCACCACCCAGCAGGTCGACGAGGCCAGGCACGCCGTCTTCTTCCACCGCTTCTTCAAGGAGGTGATCGGGGCCGGCGAAAGCATTTCCTCGACCCTCGCCTACACGCTCCCGCAGCTCAACTGGGGCTATCGCGGCGTCTTCGACCGGCTCGACCGGATGGCGGAGGAGCTGCGCAGGGACCGCTCGCTGCCGAAGTTCGCTCAGGCGATCGCCCTCTACCACATGGTGGTCGAGGCGACCCTGGCCCAACCCGGGCAGCACTTCATCGAGGACTTCTTCGTCAAGGAGGGAACGATGCCGGGCTTCAGCGCCGGCATGGTGAACGTCTCCCGCGACGAGCAGCGCCACATCGGCTTCGGCGTCAAGGCCCTCTCGGAGATGTTCGCGGAGTCCGAGGAGTGCAAGGCGGCGGTGGTCGAGCTCCTGCGCGAGGTCCTCCCCTACTCGGTCGCCGTGTTCGTCCCACCCGACTGGGACGAGCGATACACCACCTCCTACGGCTTCACGCTCGAGGACATCTACGTGTTCGGGACCCGCTCGATCGAGGCGAAGTGGCGGGCGGCGGGCTATCCGCTGGAGGAGATGCCCTCCGACATCTACCCGGTGGACCGCTCCGTCCCCCACGACGAGCGCGCCCGGATTCAGATCAAATTGCTGAAGGCGGGGATACTCGGCGAGCCGAACGCCCGCCCGGCCTCCGATCCCGAGGTGCAGCGGCTGTTCTTCGAGTCGATGAGCCGCTCGGCCAACTCAGGGGCGATCAACGGCGCCGGGCTGGTGGCCCAGTGGCGGTTCAGCGACGCCGACCCCTGGCACCTGGTGATCGACAACGGCTCGACCCGGGCCGAGCCCGGCGAGGCGACCGATCCCGACATCACGCTCGAGACCAGCTGGCCGGAGTGGATCGGGATCTCGATGCACGGTCGCAGCGCCCTGCGCTCCGTCCTCGGACGCCGGCTCCGCCCGCACGGCTCCCCGGCGGCGCTGCGGCGCTTCCGCCGCGTCTTCGGCGGCTAGCCGATCAGAAGTCGCGCCGCCCCACCAACCGGGTCGCGGCCTCCGGCCGGGTGAGCTCGTAGAGGGCGAGTCGCTGCCCGCCCGGCGCCCGGTAGGAATGCAGGGGGCCATGGGGGATGCCGGAGCGCACCTCCGGCTCCCAGCCGCGCTCGGCCAACTCTGCGCCCGCGCGGGAGAGATCCTCGACCCGGTAGACGAGAACCGGCGACTCGCCCTCGAGATGCCCCGCAAGGAGGATCGCCGGGCCATCGTCCGATAGCTCGATCATCGCCACCCGGGTGCCGAAGGCCTCGATCGCGAACACGAGGCGGCCGCCGGCGACCTCGGTGAAATGCTCCAGGTCGGCCGCGACGTCGCTGCTCGGCATGTAGATGAAGTCGAGGCTTTCGAACACCGGGGCCGCGGCGCTCAGCTCAGCGGCGGGCGGGCCTGCACCCAGGGCCGCTCCGCCTCGATCTGCGCCGCCAGCGAGAGCAGGGTCGCCTCGTCCCCGGGCCGGCCGATCAGCTGCACCGCGAGCGGCATACCGCCGTCGTCGAAACCGGCCGGCACCGAGGCCGCGGGGTTGCCGAGGTGGTTCCATACCGGCGTGAAGCAGTAGAAGCGCGCCTGCTCGAGCATCGTCCGCAGCGCTCCCTGGCCCTCGGCGCTCCGGACCGGGACCGCTGTGCCCCCCATCACCGGGGTGATCAGCACGTCGAAGCGTTCGAACAGCGCGTTGATCCGGGCGGCGTCGGCCTCGACCGCGCGTCGAGCCCGCTCGAGCAGGCCGCGGCTGAAGGCGCCGCCGATGCGGCCGTAGCCGCGGGTCCGCCGCTCGAGGCGCTGCCGGTAGGGAACCCGCTCGACGTCGTCGTGGATCCCGCGCAGGTACCGGGTGACGACGTTGTTGCCGACCTGCCCGAAATCCGGGTCGTGGGGCGCGACCTGGTGCCCGGCCGAGGCGAGCAGCTCCCCGGTCTCGGCAACGGCCCGCTTCACGCTGTCGCCGACGATCGGCGGCAGCGCGGCCCGGGCCGGGCGCGTCGAGGTCGCGATCCGCAGCCTTCCTGGCGGCGTCCTGGCCGCCTCGACGAAGGGCCGCGGGGGCTCCGCCGGGGCGCCGGGCTCGCGCGAGCCGCCGGCGGTGATGTCTAGGTAGAGGGCGGTGTCGAGCACGGTGCGGCTGACGCAGCCGTTCACCGACATCCCGTTCCAGTTATCGAGGTCGGGGTCGAGCGAGATCCGTCCCCGCTGCGGCTTCAGCCCGAAGATGCCGCAGGATGAGGCGGGGATCCGGATCGAGCCGGCGCCGTCCGATGCCGAGGCGAGAGGAACCATGCCGGCGGCCACCGCCCCGGCGCTGCCGCCACTCGAGCCGCCGGGGCTGCGCTGCGGGTTCCATGGATTGCGGCTCACACCCCAGGTGGCCGACTCGGTGAAGCCGCAGATCGCCAGCTCGGGGAGAAGGGTCTTGCCGACCACGAT
The DNA here is from genome assembly GCA_963720735.1 of uncultured Actinomycetes bacterium. Classification (GTDB taxonomy): domain Bacteria; phylum Actinomycetota; class Thermoleophilia; order Solirubrobacterales; family 70-9; genus JBBRHQ01. The sequence continues at coordinate 244,450 of CAVRGL010000006.1, read as the reverse complement.
CGCGCCCGCCGCCCGCAGGCGCCGGACCATCTCCGAGTCGGCCGCGGCGCGATCCGGGAAGGCGTCAGTGCCGTGCGTGGTCAGCTCGCCCGCTAGGTCGACCGAGTCCTTGAGAGCGATCGGCACCCCGAGCAGGGGGCGGTCGTCCCCGGCCCGCAGCCTCGCCTCCGCCTGCTGGGCCTCGACCATGGCGCGCTCGCGGAGCACCGCCCGGAACAGGTTCAGCCCCGGCTCGAGACGCTCGATCCGGTCGAGGTGGGCGCCGACCAGTTCGCTCGCCGAGAGCTCGGAGTTGCGAACCATCTCCGCCAGGCGCGCCGCCCCGGCGTAGAACAGCTCTTCGTCGGTCGTCGGCATCGGCCGAGATCCTATGTGCAGCACCGCAACTCCGCGCCGCGCTCCGGTATCCGGTACTCGTAGGATCCGATCGATGCCAGGCAAGGGGAATCAGAAATCCGCGGGCAGGCGACTCGGCATGGCGGCCGCCTTGCTGCCGGCAATCGCGCTCTGCCTGTTGGTGCCGCTCTCCGCGGCCCGGGGGAAGGACAGCGACGAGCACTACGTGGGCGGCGATCGGGCCGAGTCGAGCGCCGGCAACCCGTGTCTCGGGCCGCAGCGGGCGAAGCTGCTCTGCCCGGACCTCCGCATCTCCGTGCCCGAGGACATCCACCTCGACCGCACCACCCGGCCGGGCAAGACGCTGATGCGCGCCACCAACAACATCCGCAGCCGCGGCGACGGGCCGGTGGAGATCCGCGGCATCCGCATCTCCCGCGACTCGATGAGGGTCAACCAGCGGATCTATCGCCGGGGCGGAGGGAAGCTCGCGATCCGCACCACGGGAAGGATCGACTGGTACCCCGTGCCGGGCCAGTACTACTACTGGAAGTTCCGCGACGCGGCCCGCTTCGAGCTGTGGACGGTCGGGGGCGGGGGCAGGCCGCTGAAGCGGATCGAGATCGGCCCCAAGCTGCACTACTGCCTGCGCGACCTGATGCGCACCCGGCCCGGGCCGGACTCCCCGGGGAGCTTCGTCTACCCGGGCTGCAGCCAGCAGCACTCGCGCCGCTCGGTAGTCCTCGGCACCTCGGTCGGGTGGTCGGACATCTACCCCTCCACCTACAACCAGAACTGGATCAACGTGACCGGCCTGCAGGGGTGCTTCGCCTTCTATCTCGCGGTCGATCCGAAGAACCACATCCGCGAGTCGAACGAGCACAACAACCGCTCCCACGTGTTCGTCCGGCTCCCCTCGGGCCGGGTGGTCGACCGCTGCTAAGTAATTCCCAGCCGGCGCGGTGTTAGCGCCGGCAGAGGCATGTAAGGCGGCGCAGCCGCCGCAAGTTATTCCCGAATTGCCAGCTCGGTGCTGAAACCAGCCCTGTGCCGGCGCTAAATCGGCCGTCGGCTGTCGACCAGCAGGTAGCGGGCGGCGGCCGTCGCGGCGGCGAGGGTCGCGTCGTGATCGCGCTCGGGATCGGAGAGGGTCTGCAGCGCGAAGCCGTCGCCGACGGCGAACAGATAGGAGACCACGGCCTCGGCGTCGTAGCGGAGGTTGAGGACGCCCTCACGCTCCTTCGCCTTCAGCACGTCCGCCACGTGGGTCCGGGTCCGCTCGAACAGGGAGCCCAGCTCCCTCTGGATGTCGGGATTGCGGCGACCGGCGCTGAACAGCTCGAAGAGCAGCAGGAAGAACCCTGGGTCGTTCTCGATCACGTCCTTGAGCCCGGCCAGCAGGACGTTGATCACGTCGTCCACGGTGCGAGCGCTCTCCAGCGGCTCGTCGAGCCTCGCCACCCGGAACTCGGCGTCGCGACGAACCACCTCGACCAGAAGCCGCTCCTTGGTCCCGAAGTAGTAGTGGAGGAGGCCGCGGCTCACACCTGCCTCCTTCGCGACCCGCTCGAAGGTGGAGCCGGCCGCTCCGTGCTTGGCAACGCTCTCGCGCATCGCGACGACGATCCGCTGGGCCTTCTCCCCGGTCAGCTCCCTCTCGGTGGGCGCAGCTTCCATCGGCACCAGTCTAGGCGCGTCTCGGCGGGAGCGAAGGAGGCCGCTGTTATTCCGCGGTGCCCGAGTTGCCGCCCGTCTCGGCGGCGGCGGGGGTCGCGGTCGCGTTCGGAGCCGAGTTGGTCGACGCCGGCGCGGTGGTGGTGCTGGTGTACTCGAACTCCTCCTCGGCGCCGAACAGCGCGTCCATCACCGATTTGCGGGCGTTCTCGCTGAGCGCCAGGGTGACGCCACCGGCCACCGCTCCGAGGACGAGCAGGCGCCCGAGGCGGCGCTTCTTCTTCTTCGGCTTGCGGATCTGCTCCGAGGCCTCACGCAGCGACTCGGCGGCAGCCTGCAGATCGCGCTGCACCTTCTTGTCGCTGGCGACGGCCTGCACGGGGCTCTTGCCGTTGCGCGAAACCCGGCCGTAGGCCTTGCGGGCCGAATCGTAGGCGTCATGCAGGTTTGCTCGCAGCTCGGCATCCTCGATCAACCGCTGCACGTAGCGGTTGCTGCGCGCAGTCTCGTACAGCCCGGTCGCGCGGTCCGCCGCCATGTTCGCCCGTCTGCTGCTGGCCATTCGCTCAACTCCCTCGCTGGTCTTCTCGGAATGTGCGGCTTCAGGATATACCCGGCGGCCAAGCGGCGTCACCACTCCGCCCTCGACCGCTCACTCGGTCGGCCCGATGCCGTCCATCAGGACCCTGTCGTTGCGGAATCCGATCGGCGCATGCTCGAGCTTGCGGACCGAGACAGGGGCAAGCCCCGGCGCCGAGTAGCGGGTGATCTCGAAGCGCCCCACGGTCCTCGCCCCGTCGCGACGAAAGCTCGGCGCCAGGCCGGCGGGCCTGCCCGCGGGCGCCGGCCCGTTGGAGATCAGGTCCACCTCCCCGATGAACCAGCGCTCGCCTTCGGGCACGACCTGGAAGGAGCCGCTGGACAGATAGTGGCGCAGCACCCCGGCGCCGAGCATCCAGGTGACCATCGCCCGCGGCTGAGTGGGCTGGCCGAGGCTGGCTGCGACCGCCCGCCAATCGGGGCGCTGAAGCGAGGCGTCGAAGTTGGTCCAGACGGCGAACCCGAGTGAGTAGGCGGCGAGCACCCCGCCGATTGCGGCTCCGAGGCGTCCGGCGCGGCTCGCGGTGATCCCCAGCGTGGCGATCAGCAGCAGCGGCACCAGCGCCGGGATCAGGTTGCGATCGATCACGAAGTCCTTGCCGGCCGCAGCCAGCAGCAGCGGCACCAGCAGCGTCGCCGCCGCCAGGCCGGCGAGGACGGCGCCATCGCGGCGCTGCTTCGGCGAGCCGCGCAGGAGCAGCAAGAGGCAGGCGGCCACGACCAGCAGGCCCGGGACCAGGGCCAGCGCCGGGCGGACCGGCTCGGCGATCAGATCGCCGGTCTCCCCGACCATGAAGGCGACCGCGGTCTGGCCGATCCGGTAGGGCATCGCGAACCCCTCGATCCAGTTGGTGTGATCGACCTGGCTCATCTGCCAGAGGGCGAGCGGGGCGAGCAGCACGGCGACCGCGAGGACCCAGCCCAGCGCCCGCCGGGCGCCGGCGCGGTGTCGCCACAGCAGCCAGGCGCCCTCCGCCCCGACCGCGAAGACGGCGAAGTAGTGAGTGGCCAGCGCCAGGGCGGAGGCGAGCGCCCACCAGGCCATGTCGCGGCCCGACTCGGTGCGACGGGCGCGAAGGAAGAAGAGCAGCGAGACCGAGGTGAGCAGGACGAGCAGCGAGTAGCAGCGGGCCTCCTGCGAGTACCAGACGAGCATCGGGTTGGCGGCGACCAGGGCTGCCGCGACGAGGCCGGTGCGCCTACTGCTGAGCTCGGCGCCGAGCAGGAAGGCGACCGGCACCACGGCGATCCCGGCGACCGCGGAGAGCGATCGCAGGCCGACCTCGGCGGTGCCGAAGACCTGGGTCCAGAACCAGGCGAGCAGGTAGTAGAGCGGCGGCGCGGACTCGCTGGCGCCGATCTTTAAGACCGCGTGCCAGAGACTGCCGCGAAGGACCCGGCCGGCGGTGACGATCTCGTCGTGGTGGTAGCTCTGCAGCCCCAGGGTGGCCAGTCGCAGGGTTGCCGCGGCGGCGGTGATCCCGGCGATGACCCAGAAGAGGCGCGAGCGCGACTGGACCGCCTCGCGGAGCGCCTCGACGAGGTGGGCCAGGCTCCCCCGGCCGACCGCGGTTGCCTCCATCAGCGCTTGCCCAGTGCCTCGTCGATCGCCGCTGAGACCTCGTCGACGAAGATGAACTCGAGGCCGCCGCGCTCGTGCTCGGGAATCTCCTCGATGTCCCCCTGGTTGCGCGAGGGGACGATCACCCGCTTGATCCCGGCCCGCTGTGCCGCCAGCGACTTCTCCTTGAGACCGCCGATCGGCAGCACCTGGCCGGTCAGCGTCACCTCGCCGGTCATCGCGACCTGGTTGGAGACCGGCCGGCCGCTGATCAGCGAGGCGAGGGCTATGGTCATCGCCACGCCCGCAGAGGGCCCGTCCTTCGGCACCGCCCCTGCCGGGACGTGGATATGGATGTCGTGCTGGGCGAACCAGTCCTCCGGCAGCCCCCCGTCGATCGAGCCGCTGTGGCCGCGGACGAAGGAAAGGGCGGCCTGGGCCGACTCGCGCATCACCTCGCCGAGCTGGCCGGTGATCGTCAGGTTGCCGCTGCCCGGCATCGCCGTCGCCTCGATGAACAGCACCTCGCCGCCGGCCGGAGTCCAGGCCAGCCCGGTGGAGACACCCGGCACCCGGGTGCGCCGCCTCTGCTCGGCGAAGAAGCGCCGCCGGCCGAGCAGCTCGCGGGCCCGCTTGCCCGAGACCGACACCTTCTTTCGCTGCCTCCCCTCGGCGACATCGCGGGCGATCTTGCGGCAGACGGTCCCAATCTCGCGCTCCAGGCTGCGGACCCCGGCCTCGCGCGTGTACTCCTCGATGATCGTCACCAGGGCCGAATCGGTGAACCCGATCTGCGACGGCTTCAGCCCGTTCGCCGAGATCTGCCTCGGGACCAGGTACTTGCGGGCGATGTGCTTCTTCTCGTCGATCGTGTATCCGGCGAGGTCGATCACCTCCATCCGGTCCCGCAGCGGCCCCGGGACGGTGTCGAGGACGTTGGCGGTGGCGATGAACAGGACCTCGGAGAGGTCGAAGCTGAGGTCGAGGTAGTGATCGCGGAAGGAGTCGTTCTGGGCCGGGTCGAGGACCTCGAGCATCGCCGAGGCGGGGTCGCCGCGGAAGTCGGCCCCCATCTTGTCCACCTCGTCGATCATGAACACGGGGTTGCTGGAGCCGGCGTCGCGCAGCGCCCGGACGATCGTCCCCGGCATCGCCCCGATGTAGGTCCGGCGATGGCCTCGGATCTCGGCCTCGTCGCGGACCCCGCCCACCGAGATCCGCTCGAACTCCCGGCCGAGCGCCTTCGCGATCGAGCGGCCGAGGCTGGTCTTTCCCACTCCCGGCGGGCCGACGAAGCAGAGGATCGGGCCGGGCGAGTCCGGCTTCAGCTTCCGCACCGCGAGGTACTCGAGGATCCTGTCCTTGACCTGCTCGAGGTCGTAGTGGTCGGCGTCGAGCACCTTGCGGGCGTGGGCGATGTCGAGGTTGTCCTCGGTGCGCTGTGACCACGGCAACTCGACCAGCCACTCGAGGTAGCTGCGGATGACCCCGTACTCGGCCGCAGCCGACGGCAGCTTCTCCAGCCGGGAGAGCTCGCGCTCGGCGGCCTTCTTCGCGTGCTCGGGCAGACCGGCCGCTTCGAGGCGCTCGCGCAGCTCGTTGACTTCGGCCTGCTGCTCGTCTCCCTCGCCCAGCTCGGACTGAATCGCCTTCAGCTGCTCGCGCAGGAAGTACTCGCGCTGTCCCTTGTCGATCTCCGATTGGACCTGCGACTGGATCTGGGTGCCGAGCTGGATCACCTCGAGCTCGCGGGCGAGGATCTGTGAGAGCCGCCGCAGACGCCGCCCGACGTTGAGCTCCTCCAGCAGCTCCTGCTTCTCCTCCGTGCTGATCCGCAGCGCTCCGGCGATCAGGTGGGCGAGCGCCGAGGGCTCCTCGATGTTGGCGACCGCCATCTGCAGCTCCTCGGGCAGGTAGGGGATCTGTTCGATGATCTCCGAGAAGGTGGTCTGCACGTTGCGGGTCAGGGCCTCGAGCTCCGGGGTCTCCTCGACCACGTCGGGCAGCTCCTCGACCCGGGCGATCAGGTAGGGCTCCTCGGCGACGTAGGGGCCGAGCTTCACCCGATGCGTCCCCTGAACCAGGATCCGGATGGTCCCGTCCGGGACTTTCAGCATGCGGGCGACGACGCCGACCACGCCGACCTCGTAGAGCTGCTGCGGCCCCGGTTCCTCCTCGGCGGGGTCGCGTGAGGCGACCATCGCCAGCATCCGGTTGGAGCCGAGGACGTCGTCGACCAGCTTGATCGACCGCTCCTGCCCGACAGCGAGCGGGGTGAGGCTCTCCGGGTAGGTGACCGTCTCCCGCAGGGGGAGGACCGGCAGCGCCTCGGGCAGCGGCTCGGCGGCCTGGATCGCCTCCTCGGCCTCCCCCGACTCGACCACCTCGAGCACCGGAGCCTCCTGGAGCGCCGGGGGGTCGGCGCCGTAGCCGCCGATGCCGTTTCCCTCGTCGTTTCCGGCCACGGTCGCCCGGCCCGCTACTCCCGGTCGATCGGCACTTGCCGGGTCGCCTCCGCCTGCTCGCGAAGCGGCAGCTCGATCCTCAGAACCCCATCCTCGTAGGTCGCCTTGGCGCGCTCGGCATCGACGTCCACCTGGAGCTCGACGATCCTGCGGAAGGGGCCGGTCGGGACCTCCACCTGCTGGTAGACGCGGCCCTCCGTCTCCTGCACCGGGCGCTCGCCGCTGATCGCCAGCTCGCGGCCGCTGATCTCGATGCTGACCGCGCCCAGGTCGACCCCGGAGAGATCCACCTTGACGACTGCTCGCTGCGGGTCGCCGCTGTAGTAGACGTCGACGTTCGGTGAGAACCCGGAGGCGCGGCGGCTGACGTAGCCGGCCCGGCCCCAGGCGTCCCCGAGCAGCTGGTCCATCTCCCGCCGCATCCGGGCGAAGTTGGAGAACAGGTCGCGTTCGGTCACGGGCCAAAGATAGCCCCCGGGGGCGGAGGGCCTCCTAGACCTCGAAGGTCGCGCCCTCGCTTGCGATATCGACCGCCCCGCCGAACGCTTCGGATGCCTGCTGCCGCGAGAGCTCGTGGTCGAGTTCGTCGGAGATGTGGGTGAGCACGACCCGCTTGGCGCCCGCCCGCCTCGCGTGCTCCCCCGCCTCGGCCGCGGTCAGGTGGCCGCGGGGGCCCTCCCGCTCGGGGCGGGGCAGGGTCGCCTCGATGATCAGCAGGTCGGTGTCGCGGGCGATCTCCACAAGGGCATCGCTGGGCGCGCAGTCGGCACCGTAGGTGATCCTCCCATCGCCTCCGCCAGAGCTGATCTGCACGGCGAAGGTCTGGGTGAAGTGCGGAACCTCCTCGAATGTGAGCCGCAGTGGCCCTGATACGACCGTGTCGCCGGGCTCGTACTCGGCCAGATCGAACGCCTTCTCGATCAGGTCCTCGTTCCCCCAGGCTCCGACCACCCTGCGAAAGGTGGAGCCCGCGCCGGGCGGGGCGACGAGCCGGGGCCGCGCCGGCCGATCGGTGCCCGGGTGCGGGTGCACCGGTACCGGCTGCTGGCGAGGGGCGTACGTGAGCGCGTAGCTGTAGGGGACGAGGTCGAGGAAATGGTCGGCGTGCAGGTGGGAGATCGCCACCGTGTCGACGTCGACGTAGTCGCAGTGCTCTCGCAGCTTGGCGAAGACGCCGTTGCCGCAATCGAGCAGGAGCACATGGCCGGCCTCCTCGATCAGGTAGCCGCTGCATGCTCCGCCCGCGTCCTGCCAGGACGGTGACTTGCCGAGAACTGTGAGCCTCACCGCATTCCCACTTCCCCTCGCGGGGACTCTAGTCCTCGCGACGGGTCCCGCGCCGGGCCCTCAGGCGATGCGGCTGAGCTGAGCCGCCTCGGAGGCCCGCGTCTCCCGCGCCCAGCGGGGCGCTCGCATCAGCAGCACCGGCTGGCGTGGAGGCACCAGACCCTCGGGGCGGTCGGGCCGGAAGGTGGCGCAGGGCTCGTCCAGATCCAGGGCGCAGAGGAGGTTCCTGTGGAAGTAACAATCCTCGCAGGACGCCGCCTTCGAAGACCCCGGACCACCCCTGCGCTTCGCCAATCCCACTCCTCTCCCGATCGAAACCGATTGTCTCGCCGGCCTGCCCGCCGGCTCGGGAGCCATGTAAGCACCGCCGCGAAGCCCCCGCAGAGGGCAATTCCGCAATTCGCTTCTTTCTTCGCCGGCGCGTTCTTGCAACTTCCCCGCGCTTTGCGGCCACCCCCGCTCGGCGCCCATCGCGCAGCTAAGATCTCGGTGATGGGAACGCACGAGAGAACCGAGCGCCTGTCGGCCTCTCCGGAGATGTTCGACAGCGCCTTCCTCAACTACTTCTCGCGGGTCCACCCGGCTGTCCCGGCGATCGTCTTCGTGCCGGTCGTGGCGGTCATGGAGTGGCTCGGAGCCGGCCGCGGCCTCGGCCCCGGGACGCTGATCCTGCTCACCCTGGGCGGCGTGGCCATCTGGACCCTGACCGAGTACTGGCTGCACCGGCTGGTCTTCCACTGGGAGCCGGACAACGACTTCGGTCACCGCATGCACTTCATCATCCACGGCGTCCACCACGATCATCCCAACGACAAGCTGCGGCTGGTCATGCCCCCGGCGGTCAGCATCCCCCTCGCGGCCCTCTTCTACGGGGCCTTCTACCTCGTCTTCGGGACCCCCGCTGCCTTCCCCCTGTTCGCGGGCTTCATCGGCGGCTACCTCGTCTACGACTACACCCACTACTACGTCCACCACTTCGTGCCGAAGTCCGACCTCGCCAAACAGCTGCGCGAGCAGCACATGCGCCACCACTTCCAGGACCATCGCTACGGCTTCGGCGTCTCCTCCCCGATCTGGGACGCCGTGTTCCGCACGATGCCGCGCCGCCGGCGCTCCTAACGCGCCTCGTCAACCCGTCTAGTCGCCTTGCGCGATCCGCGGCAAGGGCCTAGGTTGGCGGCGTGAAGCGGGGGCTCCTGATCACCGGGATGATCATGGTCCTGCTCGCCGTGCCCGCCCTGGCCGGCGTCCCCAACTTCCACTACAAGCAGCCCTCGATCGTTCCCGGCCAGTCGATCGGCGGGGTCCGGGTGGGGATGACCAAGCACCAGGCGAAGGCCGAGTGGGGGGCGCCGGACTCGTGCACCACCCGCAGCGGGCTGACCACCTGTGCCTACACGCTGCCGACGAACAGGGGCCCGGCCTACGTCGCCGCCTATTACCTTCGGAACGGACAGGTCGTGGCAATCGAGCTGGACAGTCCACCCATCGCGGGTGCGCTGGCCAAGGTGAAGCGCCTCAAGACCGCCAAGAAGATCCGCGTCGGCTCGCCGATCGCCGACGCCCGCGACAAGTACGGGATCCCGATAACCGGCGGCGGCGAGGCCAACCTCTCGCGGGCCAACCTGAAGCGGAACAACCGCTGCACCCAGTTCTACGCGCCCGAGAAGCCTTACAAGACGATCACCTCGATCACGCTGGGGATCTGCCGGTCGGTGATCCAGCTCTACTTCTAGCCGGTGACCGGGGGGTCGGCCGACAAGGGGAGTCTGGACCGCGCTGGCGGCGGCGATCGGGATTTTCCTCGCCTGCGTGCCGGGGGCGGCGGCCCAGAGAATCCGAAAGAGGCCCCACCTCGTGATCGTCTCCGTGAAGGCGGCCCCCGGGGAGCCCAAGCCGCTGCATAGGTTCTGGAGGGGGGCGGGCGGCGTCGAGCTTCGGGTGACGATCCGAAACGAAGGCATGGCGCAAACACCGCTAGGTCCCAACCAGTTCCGGGGGGAAGCGCAGACGCGGATCGCGGGCGAATCATTCGAGACTGATGACCTTGTCAACATCCCGGGGGGGATCAAGCCCGAGCAGAGCCGGACGTTTTCCCTCATCGTCAGCCATCAGAGGACCGAAAGCGATGAGATCGGGGTGGTGCTGACCCGGGCCTGTGTTCCGGTCCGCAGCACAGCCGGGCCGTCAACCTGTAGGGAGGGCCCGTCCTTCGGGGTGGTCCCCAAGCTCTGGGTTGGGTCCGCGAGCGAGACGATTCCCGCCTACGGTGGCAGCCTCGAGAGCCTGGCCGGGGTGACGTTCCACTACGACCCCGGCGCCTCGAAGAAGCAAGGCAAATACGCCTACGCCGGCAAGGGAGATCTCGAGTACACGGCCTCCGGGAACAACGGCGCATGCACGATCAGCGGCCACAAGAGCGCCACGTTCGCTGCGACCGAGGCGGAGCTCGCCCTGAGGAAGGACCTGGCCAGCGGCAACGGGACGATCCACCACAGCGAGGCGTTCAACGGCACCCTGAACTGCGCCGGCAACATGACCCCCCTCGCGTTTCGGAGCCTGGGGGTTCCGATTCCGAACACCGGGCTGTTCGATCTCCCGGGCGACGACGGCACGAACCTGAGCGGCAACAGGTCGACGACGACGATCCTGGGCACCACCACCGACAAGTGGAACCTGGACGCGCAGTAGCCCGACGGCCCGACTCAGACCACCCGGTTAGGCGGCTCCCGGCCCCCCAGCACGGCGATCACGTTCTCGGCCGCGACCCGCGCCATGCCGTCGCGGGAGATGGTCGTCGCTGAGCCGATGTGGGGCGTCAGGGCCGTGCGCGGCGCGTCGAGGATCTCGCGTGGCACCAGCGGCTCGCCCTCGAACACGTCGAGGCCGGCTGCGCCGATCCGGCCCTCCCGCAGCGCGGCGGCAAGGGCGGCGAGGTCGACCAGACCACCGCGGGAGGTGTTGACGAGAACCGCGGTCGGCTTCATCAGCCCGATCGCGCCGGCGTCGATCAGGTGGTGGGTGGCGGGGCTTGGAAGGCGCGTGCACGCTGATCACATCGGCGCGTCTCAGCAGCTCATCCAGGGGCACCCGCTCCGCCCCCAGCGCCCTCTCCGCCTCCGGCTTCGGCGAGGGCGAGGTGTAGAGGAGCTCGACCGCGAAACCGCGCAGCAGCTCGGCGAACCGCCTTCCGATCCGTCCCAGCCCGATGACACCGACCGTCGCCCCGCTCAGCTCGATCCCCAGGTGGGCGCCCGGATCCCATCCCTTCCAGCCGCCCGCCCGCAGCTCCGCCTCGGTGGTCGGCAGGTGCCTGGCGGCGGCGAGAGCCAGCGCCAGCGCCAGCTCGGCGGTCGCGTTGGTGAGGACGCCGGGGGTGTTGGTGACCGCGATCCCCCGCTCCCGGCAGGCGATCAGATCGACGTTGTCGTAACCGACGGCGAAGTTGGCGATCACCCGCAGATCAGGGCCGGCGGCGTCGAGCAGCTCCTCATCTACTGCCACGCTCGCATCGGCGACGATCGCAGCCGCGCCGGGCGCCAGCCGCCGCCACTCCGCGGGACCGGCGTCAAGGCCGCCGGAGACGACCTCGAAATGTTCCTCGAGCAACTCCGCCCCTGCCGGCAGGAGAGACCGCGCGATCAGGACCTTTCTTGCTTTGTCCACCATTAGTGCGAATTCACACTGTCACAATTCCACTGTTCCGCTCATCTCTATCTGATATATCTCTCTATTAGACTGTGACCATCAGTTTCGATGACCAACGGATGAGAGGAGCCTTCCCAGATGGCAAGCAGCAACGTGCTGGATGATGCACGCTCACTACTCGAAGAGCGGCTGGCAGAGCTCAAGAACGAGATCCGCCGGGTAGAGCGGGCGCTCTCGCACCTGAGGGAGGGCGCCACCGGGCGCAGGGGACCGGGGAGGCCGCGCAAGGCGACCGGACGCACCCGCACCCCGCAGCGCCGCCGCCGGCGCAACACCCGCGCCGACCAGGCGGTGAAGCTGATCTCGGACAACCCGGGTGTCACTGCCTCGGAGATCGCCAAGCAGATGAAGATCAAGCCGAACTACCTCTACCGGGTGCTCGGCGACCTGCAGAAGGAGAAGCGGGTCCGAAAGGACGGGCGCAAGTACTACCCGACCGGCTGACCCGGAGGTCGCCGGCCCCTAGATCAGACCGAGCCCGCCGACGGTGTCGCGCTCGTCGCGCAGCTCGGCGACGCTGGCGTCGATCCGCGGGCGGGAGAAACCGTCGATCTCGAGCCCCCCGACGATCGAGTACCCACCGTCGCGGCACTTGCACGGGAAGCCGCAGATCACGCCGTCGTCCACCCCGTAGGAGCCGTCGGAGGGGACCGCCATTGAGACCCAGTCGTCCCCCGGCGTTCCGATCACCCAGTCGCGGACGTGATCGATCGCCGCGTTGGCGGCGGAGGCCGCGCTGGAGGCGCCGCGCGCGTCGATGACCTCGGCTCCCCGCTTCGCGACACTCGGTATGTAGGAGTCGGCGATCCACTCCTCGTCGTCCACCGCGTCCCAGGCGCTCCCGCCCTTCACCCGGGCGTGGGTGAGGTCGGGGTACTGGGTCGGCGAGTGGTTGCCCCACACCGTCATGTTGGTGACGACCGAGACCGGCTTCCCGAGCTTGTTGGCCAGCTGGGCGATCGCGCGGTTGTGGTCGAGCCGCATCATCGCCGTGAAGCGCTCCCGTGGCACGTCGGGGGCGTGTGACATCGCGATCAGCGCATTGGTGTTGGCCGGGTTGCCGACGACCAGCACCCGCACGTCGTCCGCTGCCCCGGCGTTGATCGCCTCTCCCTGGGGCTTGAAGATGCCGCCGTTGGCCTCGAGCAGGTCGGAGCGCTCCATCCCCGGCCCGCGCGGGCGGGCGCCCACAAGGAGCCCGATGTTGACGCCGTCGAAGGCGATCCTCGGGTCGTCTGAGATCTCGATCTTGCTGAGCAGCGGGAAGGCGCAGTCGTCGAGCTCCATCGCCGTGCCCTCGGCGGCCTTGACCGCATCGGGGATCTCCAGCAGGTTGAGCTGCACCGGGGTCTCCGGGCCGAGCATCTGCCCGCTGGCGATCCGGAAGAGGATCGCGTAGCCGATCTGCCCGGCGGCTCCGGTTACGGTGACCTTGACTGGTGTGCTCACTGGTTCGCTCTCCTGGGATCGATTGGGTTGGGGAGCGGACGCTACGTCATCGCCCGCTGCAGGTTCTCGTCGATCGAACCGAGGAACTCCTCGGTGGTCTCGAACCCCTGCTCGGGCCCGACCAGGAGGGCCAGGTCCTTGGTCATCCTGCCGCCCTCGACCGTCTCCACGCATACCCGCTCCAAGGTCTCCGCGAAACGTGAGACCTCAGGGGTCGAGTCCATCCTCCCCCGCGCCGCCAGCGCCCGCGTCCAGGCGAAGATCGAGGCGATCGGGTTGGTCGAGGTCGGATTGCCCTTCTGGTGCTCGCGGTAGTGGCGGGTGACGGTGCCGTGCGCGGCCTCCGCCTCGACCGTCTTGCCATCGGGCGTCATCAGCACGCTGGTCATCAGCCCGAGCGACCCGAAGCCCTGGGCGACCGTGTCGGACTGGACGTCGCCGTCGTAGTTCTTGCATGCCCAGACGTAGCCCCCCTCCCACTTCAGCGCCGCCGCGACCATGTCGTCGATCAGGCGGTGCTCGTAGGTCAGGCCTGCGGCCTCGAAGTCGGCGCGGAACTCGCTCTCGTAGACCTCTGCGAAGAGGTCCTTGAAGCGTCCGTCGTAGCGCTTCAGGATGGTGTTCTTGGTGGAGAGATAGACGGGGAAGCCGCGGTCGAGGCCGTAGCGCATCGAGGCGCGGGCGAAGTCGCGGATCGAGTCGTCGAGGTTGTACATCGCCATCGCCACGCCACCGGAAGGAAACTCGTAGACCTCGAGCTCGACCGGATCCTCGCCGTTGCGCGGCGTGAAGGTGAGGGTCAGGGTTCCCGCGCCGGGGACGACCATGTCCTCGGCCCGGTACTGATCGCCGAAGGCATGGCGGCCGATCACGATCGGCTTCGTCCAGCCCGGCACCAGCCGCGGGATGTTGGAGATCACGATCGGCTCGCGGAAGATCACCCCGCCGAGGATGTTGCGGATCGTCCCGTTGGGCGAGCGGTACATCTCGCTCAACCCGAACTCCTTCACCCTGGCCTCGTCGGGGGTGATCGTCGCGCACTTGACTCCGACGCCGTGCTGCTTGATCGCCTTCGCCGCGTCGACGGTGATCTGATCGCGGCTCGCCTCGCGGCTCTCGATCCCGAGATCGAAATAGAGGAGCTCGACCTCGACGTGGGGCAGGATCAGCTTCTCCTTGATGAAGGCCCAGAGGATCCTGGTCATCTCGTCGCCGTCGAGCTCGACGATCGGGTTCTTGACTTTGACCTTGGCCATCGCCGATTCGGACCCTAGATGATCGGCCCGGGGCTATCGTCAGGCTGTGGCAACCAGCTGCCAGAGCTGCGGGACCGAGGCTGCGGACGGCGCTCGCTTCTGCTCGGCCTGCGGCGCTGCGCTCGAGCCCGCTGCGGAGTCGGAGCGAAAGGTCGCGACGATGGTCTTCGCCGATCTGGTCGGCTCGACCGAGATGGCGGCGGGGCTCGACCCGGAGGACGTGAGGGGAAGGCTCGAGCCGTTCTTCGAGGTCGCGCGGGAGACCCTCCAGGAGCACGGGGGGACCCTGGAGAAGTACATCGGCGACGCGGTGCTGGCCGTCTTCGGCGTCCCGGTCGCCCATGGCGACGACCCGGATCGGGCCGTCAGCGCCGCGCTGGCCCTGCTCGAGCGGGTCGAGGCTCTCGACCCGGGTCTCGCCCTCCGGGTCGGGGTCGAGACCGGCGAGGTCCTGGCCTCGGACCGCGACGGCGACCTCTCGGTGACGGGCGAGGCGGTCAACGCCGCCGCCCGCCTCCAGCAGGCGGCGCCGCCCGGGGAGGTGCTCGTCGGCGAGCGGACCGGGCGCGCCTGTCGCCGGGTCCTGCTCGAGCCGGGGCCGACTGTCGAGGCGAAGGGCCTCAACCGTCCGCTGGCCACCCTGCGCGCCGCCGGCGTCAACGGGCGTCCCGATACCACCAAGACGCCGCTGATCGGCCGTGCGGACGACATCGAGCTCTTGAGGCTGATCTACCGACGCGCGGCGCGTGAGCGGGTCCCGGAACTGGTGACGATCATCGGCGAGGCCGGGATCGGCAAGACGAGGCTGGCGAGCGAGCTGACCGCCGGACTCGCCGAGGAGCCGGAGCCGCCGCGCGTTCTGGTCGGGCGAAACCCGCCCTACGGCAGGGGCATCGCCTTCTGGGCCCTGGGGGAGATCCTTCGCGACGCGGCGGGGACCGAGGAGGAGGCGCCGGTCTCCGAGGTCGAGGCGGCTCTGGCAGAGCTGCTCGGCGATCTGGGGGCGGACGACGCGGAAGAGATCGCCACTTCCCTGATGCTCGCTCTGCGCGGCAGCGAGGACGATCGAGAAGCAGGCGCAGAAGAGGGGTTGCGCCGCTCCTGGCGGCGGTTCGTGGGCCTGCTCGCAGCGGAGCGGCCACTGGTGATCGGCGTCGACGATGCCCATTGGGCGGACGACGGCCTCCTCGACCTGCTCGAGGAGGCGGTCTTCGGGCTCGCCGACTCGCCCCTGCTGCTGCTCTGCACCAGCCGGCCGGAGCTGTTGGAGCGCCGGCCGGACTTCGGGCGGGCAGTTGGGAACGTCAGCCAGGTGGAGCTGCGGCCGCTCGCTCGCGCGGATGCGACGGCTCTGGCGGAGCAGCTGCTCCCGGATCAGCCGCGCTCCCTGGCTTCCCAGGTCGCCCAGGTATCGGGCGGCAATCCGTTCTTTGCCGAAGAGGTCTCCTGCGCCCTGCGCGACGAGCCCGGCGAGGCGGCGGTCGGCGACCTCCCGGACACCGTCCAGGCGACGATCGCCGGCCGCATAGACCTGCTCCCCGCGAGCGAGAAGCGGGTTCTCCAGGAGGCCGCGGTCCTCGGCCACACCTTCTCGGAAAGCGCCCTCGCGGCGCTGCTCGACTCGCCGCCGCGGGCCGAGCTTGACGAGCTCGCCCGGAAGGCCCTGGTGATCGAGCAGGTGGCAAAGGGCCGAGGTCACTTCGCCTTCCGTCATCAGCTGATCCGCGACGTCGCCTACTCCTCGCTGCCCCGGGCGGGGCGGGCGCGACTCCACGAGCAGATCGCCGCTGACCTCCAGGCCCACGCCGGTGGACGCTACGCGGAGCTGGCGGAGCTCCACGCCTTTCACCTCGCCGAGGCCGCCGGCCTTGCCGAATCCCAGGAGCGAAGGGAGCGCGCTCACCGAGCGCTGCTCGAGGCCGCCGCCTTCGCCGTGCGGCGCGGCGCCGGCGGCCGCGGCGGGGAGCTCTACGAGCAGGCTGCCGCGCTCGCCCCGAGCCCCGCGGAGACGGCGGAGATTCTGAAGACGGCTGCGGAGGTCGCCCTGCGGCGTTGGGAAGGGACCGAGGCGCTGCGGCTGTTGGGGAAGGCGGCCGCAGTCTGTGAGGAGGCCGGCGACGGGGCCCGCGCGGCAGTGCTGTACGCGCGGATAGTCGAGGTCGCGACGAGGATGGGCGGGATCAGCGGCCGGATCGCCGAGGAGGAGTGCCACTCAATCCAGGCGAAGGCCCGAGCCCTCGCGGATCCGGCGGACCCGAAGACGGAGACCCGCCTACGGCTCAACGAGGCCTGGATCGCCTGGGCCTATGGACGCGAGGAGGAAATGGACGAACCCGCCCGCGAGGGTCTGGCGACGGCCCGCGAGACCGGCGACCCGACCCTGATCTCCGCCGGGCTCGACGCGGCCCAGGTGCCCGAATTGAACGCCGGGCGCCACCTGCGCGTGGTCGAGCTCGGCTACGAGCGGCTCGAGCTGATCGATGCCAACCCGAGCTCGCCGACCCTGGATGTCGAGCGCAGTGACGCCCTGCACATGATGGTCGAGGGGCTTCTGCAGACGGGCGCCTTCCGCGAGGCGGCCGACTTTGCCGCCGAGGCGCGGCGCCTCGACCTCCATAGGGGGATCGCCTACTCCGCCTGGGAGCGCGAGATGCTCCCCGCCTTCTACCTGGGCGAGTGGGAGCTGGTGCTGGAAAGCGTGGTCAGCTTCCGGGAGGAGTGGACGGCGTCCGGCAAGCCCCCGCTGGCGGCGATGGCCGCGGGGCTCGCCACGGCAGGCGCGATCCATGGGTACCGCGGCGACGAGGATGCCGCCGAGCAGTGGTTCGCCTTCGGCGAGCAGGTGGCTCCGGACATCTCCGGGCAGATCCACGGGATCACGATCTGGCGCGCCGACGTGGACCTACATCACGGCCGCGCCTCGGCCGCCGCGGAGCGACTCGCGGACACCGCGACCCGGAGCTTCTGGTGGCGCTCCATCTACCACCCTGCCCGGGCCGAGGCCTTCGCTTGCGCCGGACATCCCGAGACGGACGAGGCGATCCGGCTGGCCGAGCGGTTCGTGGGCGACAACCGCTACGCGCGCGGCTTGCTGGAGCGGGCGGAGGGTGTTCACCGCGGCGACGAGGCTCTCCTGCAGGCATCGCTCGAGCGCTTCGAGGAGATCGAGTGCCCCTACCAGGCCGCCCGCAGCGGCTGGCTGATCGGAGGCGAGACGCGCGAGCGGGCGCGGGCCGTCTTCGGGCGACTGGGGGCAGTCGAGCCGGCGGGCTAGCGCGTCCTATTCCCAAGTCGTAGCGACAGGTGCTCATCTCACCTGTCCCATCTTGCGGGCACCGTAGACGATCTCCCCTGGGACTCTCCCTTGGGTCAGACGCCCGTTGTGGGCGCGGTCGAAGTTGAACTCCTTCAGGTACTCCACGAGGTCGCGACGAAGGGCGGTGATCTTCGGCGCCAGCGAGCGGGCGAAGGCCGGGCGCCAGCACTCCTCGAGGATGGTCAGCTGGGCCCGCTCGACGCAGCCGTTGGAGTTCGGGCGCCCGGCCTTGATCCGCCGCTGACGTGCGCCGAGCGTCTCGCAGGCGGCTCCGAACTCCTTTGAGGCGAACTCGGAGCCGTTGTCGGTCGTCACCTCCCGAAGCTTCCAACCCGCAGCCCTCAGCTCACTGGCGGCGCGGTGGACGAGCTCCGCCGTCCACCGCGCCCGCGGGTTTCGCTCGGAGGAGTGGAGCTCTGCCCAGATGAAGCCAGAGGCGACGTCGGAGGCGGTGTATTGCCAGACGGTTCCCTTGCTGCCGGTGAGCCGGCCGACGTAAAAGCAGTCCAGCTGCACCTTCTCGCCGGGCTCAGAGGCGTCGATGTGGCGCTCGGGGGGCGGGAGCTTGGGACGCTCCTCGTAGGGGTCGGCGTGGCGGGCGACGAGCGCCAGGCGCTTCGAGCGGGTGTTCAGGTTGAACCTTCGCAAGACCCGCCAGACGCCGTGCTCGGAGACCCGGATCCCGCCCCACTTCTCACGCCGCAGCTCCGAGGAGATCCGCCTTGGCCCGAAACCCGGGCGGGCCAGCGCGAAGGCGATGATCCGCTGCTCGAGGTGGGGACCGATCTGGTTTGGCATCCGCGGCCGCCGGCGCTCTCTGACGTTCAGGGCCTCAAGGCCCCAGCGGTCGACCTGCTTTCGCAGCCGGTAGTAGGTCGAGTGGTGGACTCCCATCGCCCGGCAGGCCGGCCTGACCCCGATCTCGTCGGCAAGCGTGAACAGCCTTCGCCGGTAGCCGACCAGCACGTCATCATGCGTCACCTTGTCCTCCCTCTCTTGGGATTGATTGGAAACCAAGGCCAGAGAGTGAGTGACTTCGCGGACGCCCCGGCCATGGCCGGGGCGTCCGTCTTTGAAGCGTCGCTAGCGGTCCCCGAGGTGTCGGGGGAACTCGGGGTTAGTCCGCGCTAGCGCCCGCGCGCCCTGGAGTCGCGCACGTAGCCGGTGAGCGCCTGCAGCAGGGGCCAGGCGAGCTCGGGATGGTTCTGCACCAGCGGGCGGAACTCCCAGGAGCTCATGCCGCGGCAGCGGAGGTCGGTCGCCGCGACCACCGTCGCCGAGCGGGGCCCTTCGTCGATCAGGGCGATCTCCCCGAAGTGATCGCCCGGTCCGAGGGTTCGGATCGTCTCGCCCTCGATGCTCACCTGGGCGCTCCCATCTTCGATCAGGAAGAAGCCGATCCCGGTCTCGCCTTCGGTCGCGATCGCGTCGCCCTCGGCGAAGGTCCGCTCGCTCATCTGCCCCGAGAGCCGCTTCAGGTCCTTCTTGCCGAGACCGGCGAAGAGGGGAATGCGGGCGAGGCTCTCGGCGAGATCCGCCATCGCCGCGATCATAACCGCGCTCTCCCGGAGGGCGTAGGATTCCGCCGTGGCCACGATCGAGGAGCGCCGCTCACAGGCGACCCACACCGTCGCCAACCAGGCCCCACCGCTCGAGGACTTCAACAGCTTCGAGCAGGATCGCCCCTTGGTCGAGGCGCTGGGGCGCGAGGGCGGTGGCTGGGCGGAGGACCGGGTCCGCGAGCTGGGCGAGCTGTGCGGCTCGGCGCGGGTGATCCGCCTGGGTTTCGAGGCCAACGAGAAGCGCCCCGTGCTGCGCACTCATGATCGCTACGGCCACCGGATCGACGAGGTCGTGTTCGACAGCTCCTGGCATGAGCTGATGTCGATCGGCATCTCCCACGGCCTGCACGCACTGCCCTGGCGTGAGCCCGGACCCGGCGCCCACGTCGCCCGGGCGGCGCTGTTCATGCAGCTGGCCCAGGCCGAGGGCGGGGTCGGCTGCCCGATCTCGATGACCTACTCGGCGATCCCGGCGCTCCGGGCCCAGCCGGAGCTCGCCGAGGAATGGGAGGAGCGGCTGCTCTCGCTCTCCTACGACCAGCGGTTCGCACCGGCCGCCGAGAAGAGCGGCGCGCTCTGCGGTATGGCGATGACCGAGAAACAGGGCGGCTCCGACGTGCGCGCCAACACCACCGCGGCGACGCCGCTCAACGGCGGCGGGCCCGGCGCCGAGTACGAGATCACCGGCCACAAGTGGTTCTGCTCGGCGCCGATGTGCGACGCCTTCCTCGTCCTCGCTCAGACCGACTCGGGCATCTCCTGCTTCCTGATGCCGCGCTGGACGCCGGATGGCGAGCTCAACCGGTTCGAGATCCAGCGGCTCAAGGACAAGCTCGGCAACCACTCCAACGCCTCCAGCGAGGTCGAGTTCCGTGGCGCCTGGGCGCGGATGGTCGGCGAGGAGGGGCGCGGGGTGCCGACGATCATCGAGATGGTCAACCACACCCGCCTCGACTGCGCGATCGGCTCGACCGCAGGGATGCGGGCGGGGGTGGCCGAGGCGACCCACCATGCGGCCCACCGCGCCGCCTTCGGCAAGCTGTTGATCGACCAGCCGCTGATGCGCAACGTCCTTGCCGACCTCTGCGTCGAGTCCGAGGCGGCGACCGTGTCCTCGATGCGCCTCGCCCGCTGCTACGACGAGGCAGCGGGTGGCGATCAGGGCGCCGCCGACTTCAGGCGCCTGGCCAACGCGGTCCTCAAGTACTGGATCTGCAAGCGCGCCCCCTCCCACGCGGTCGAGAGCCTCGAGTGCCTCGGCGGCAACGGCTACGTCGAGGAGTCCGGGATGCCGCGGCTGCTCCGTGAGAGCCCGCTCTCCTCGATCTGGGAGGGCTCGGGCAACGTCCAGTGCCTCGACGTGATGCGGGCGATGGTCAAGAGCCCGCCCGCGGTCGAAGCATTCTTCGCCGAGGTCGCAGAGGGGGCGGCCGCCGAGCCGCGCGTCGCCGCCTACGCGGACGCTCTCCGCGAGGAGATCACCTCCGACCCCGAGACCCTGGAGCCCCGCGCCCGCCGTGTGGTCGAGCGGATGGCGCTCGCCCTTCAGGGCGCGCTGCTGGTCCGGTACGGCGACGAGGCCGTCGCCGACGCCTTCTGCGCCTCCCGCCTCGACGGTGACTGGGGCAGGGCCTTCGGCACCCTTCCCGCCGGCACGGACTTCGCCGGGATCATCGAGCGCCACCGCCCGCAGCTCTGACACCCGCCCCGACCCGCCCCGTTGGGGGTGGGACCTTTCAGCCGCCATATAGGCGCTTCAAAGGTCCCACCCAGGGCCGGGACCGCTCGCCACGTCGGTTGGGGGTTTGGGGCGCCTACCATTGATTGCGTGCTGGGTGGCGGCTCGATAACGCTTTTTCACGTCCGCGGGATCAGGATCGCGGTCGATTGGTCCTGGTTCATCGTCCTCTTCCTGGCGATCGTCTGGCTCTCGGGCATCTACGGCGACGTGCTGGGCGAGTCGCAGCTCCTCGACCCAGGCCTACGCACTGGCGGTGGCCAGCGCCATGGGGTTCTTCGGCTCGATCCTCCTGCACGAGCTCGGCCACGCCTACTTCGCGCGCCGCGAGGGGATCGGCATCTCCAGCATCCAGCTGTGGATCTTCGGCGGCGTCGCCCGGATGGAGAAGGAGTCGGAGAGCCCGCGGCGCCGAGTTCAAGGTCGCGATTGGCGGCCCCCTGGTCACACTCGCGATCGTCGTCGTCCTGACTCGTCGGAGGAGTGCTCGCCGCGGAGTCCTGGCGACTTCAAGGACGCGGCGGATGCCTGTTCCTAGGCGACCGTTCGATTGCCCCTCCGGGCTGCTGGCGATGGTCGCCTGGCTGGCGGGCGTCAACCTACTCGTCCTGGCCTTCAACCTGCTCCCGGCCTTCCCCATGGACGGAGGCCGGATCGCCCGAGCGATCGCCTGGTGGCGCACCGGTGATCGCGCCTCGGCGACTCGCTTCGCCGCAGGCCTCGGGCGAGTCTTCGCCTACCTGTTCATCGGCGCCGGCATATTCCTCGTCTTCACCGGCGACGTCTTCAGCGGCGTCTGGCTGGCGCTGATCGGGATGGTGATCAACGGCTCGGCCCGCGCCGCCAGCATGCAGACCGCGATAACCAGCCGGATAGACGGGATCCGCGTCTCAGACGTGATGGACCGCGAGCCGGTGGCGATCCCCGAGGAGCTGAGCGTGGCGAGGGCGCTCGACGAGTACTTCCTGCGCTACCGCTGGCCCTGGTTCCCGGTGGTCGATGCGGGGCGTCAGTTCCGCGGCCTGCTCGAGCGCGACCGCGCCGACGAGGTGCCCGAGCCGGCCCGCTCCTCATCGACCGTCGCCGATCTGCTCGAGTTCGACCGCGGCAACCTCCACGTCAGCGAGGACGCCACCCTCGACTCCCTGCTCGGCAACCAGAACCTGCGCCGCTTCGGTGCCCTGATGGCGATCGACTCCAACGGGCGCCTCTCGGGGATCATCACCGCCGAGCAGGTGGGCAGGGCGCTGCGCGACGCGACCGGCGCCGGAGAGGGGTAGCGGCGTCCGGTTCCGTTCGCGGCCGCCGGCTCGCGCCGCCCGATATATAGGATCGGTTCGTGCCCACCCACGACGTCCTGGTCATCGGAGCCGGCCTCGCCGGACAGCGCGCGGCCCTCGCCGCCGCCGAGGAGGGGGTCTCGGTCGGGATCATCAGCAAGGTCCACCCGGTGCGCTCTCACTCCAACGCCGCCCAGGGCGGGATCAACGCGGCGCTCAACCCGGAGGACTCCTGGGAGTCCCACGCCTTCGACACGGTCAAGGGCTCCGACTACCTCTCGGACCAGGACGCGGTCGAGATCATGTGCCGCGAGGCGCCGGAGGAGATCCTCCACCTCGAGCACCTCGGGGTGACCTTCCACCGCAATGCCGAGGGCAGGCTGGGGACCCGCGCCTTCGGCGGCGCCTCGGCCGCGCGCACCTACTACGTCGCCGACATCACCGGGCAGGCGATCATGCACGTCCTCTACGAGCAGCTGATGAAGCACTCCGACTCGGTCGCCCGCTACGAGGAGTGGTTCAGCACCGCTCTGGCAGTCGACGAGGGCGGCGAGTGCTGTGGGGTCGTCACCCGCAACATCGCCGACGGCTCAATGGAGCTGTTCCGGGCGAAGGCGGTGATCCTCGCCTGCGGCGGCAACGGTCAGGCCTGGAAGCCGACCACCAACGCCCTGATCTGCACCGGCGACGGGATCGCGATGGCCTACCGGGTCGGGGCGAAGCTGATGGACATGGAGATGATCCAGTACCACCCGACGACGCTCGCCGGGAAGGGCTTCCTGATCACCGAGGGCGCCCGCGGCGAGGGCGCCCACCTGCTCAACGCGAAGGGCGAGCGCTTCATGGAGCGCTACGCGCCGAACAAGATGGAGCTCGCCTCACGCGACGTGGTCTCCCGCGCCGAGCAAACCGAGATCAACGAGGGCCGCGGCTTCCCCGACGGCACCGTGGCGCTCGACATCACGGTGGTCCCGCGCAAGCGTATTCACGAGGCGCTGCGGGAGATCGTCCTCGTCGGCCGCGACTTCGCCGGGGTCGACATCACCCGCGAGCCGATCCACATCAAGCCTGGGAACCACTACACGATGGGCGGCGTGAAGACCGACGTCCGGGGCCGCACCAACATCCCCGGCCTATACGCGGCCGGCGAGACGGCCTGCGTCTCGGTGCACGGCGGCAACCGGCTCGGCGCGAACTCCCTGCTCGACACGCTGATCTTCGGCAAGGCCTCCGGTCGCGACGGCGCGGCGCGGGCCAAGGCGACGCCGCTGGGCCGCGTCTCCCCCACGGTGCTCGACGAGGAGAGCGCCGCGATCGACGAGATCGTCGCCCGCGAGAAGGGCTCGGGGCGGCGGGTCTCGGAGATCAAGCTCGAGCTGGGCACGACGATGGACAAGCACGTCGCCGTGTTCCGTGACGAGGCCGGGATCCAGACTGCGCTGGAGATCGTCCGCCGTCTCAAGGAGGAGGCGGCGAGCGCCTACGTCGATGACCGGGGCACGGTCTTCAACCAGGACGTGCTGGGGGCGATCGAGCTCGGCTACATGCTCGACAACGCCGAGTGCTGCTGCGTGGCGGCGATCGAGCGCAAGGAGAGCCGCGGGGCGCAGTACCGGACCGACTTCCCGGAGCGAAACGACGACGAGTGGCTGAAGCACATCGACATCTCGGCCAACGGCGCCGGGCCCGAGATCAGCTTCTCGGAGGTGACGATCACCCAATGGCAGCCCCAGGAAAGGACCTACTGAGATGGCTTCCTATGAGCTGAAGGTGCGCCGCTACCAGCCGGAGTCGGGCAAGGGCCCCTACTGGGAGTCGTTCGAGGTGGAGCTCGACCCCACGCTGAGCGTTCTAGACGGGATCCTCCAGGCCAAGGACCGCGACGACGGATCGCTCTCGGTGCGCTGCTCGTGCCGGGCGGCGATCTGCGGCTCGTGCGGGATGAAGATCAACGGCCAGTCCGGCCTCGGCTGCAAGACCCAGATAGGAGATGCGCAAGCGGACGCGAACAAGATGCGCGGCCGCCGGCGCCAGCGGAGCGGACACAGAGTCCGCCAAGCGGCCCCCGGACGCGGAAGCCGGGGCGCGAGGCTTCCGGTGATTCTGAGCGCGCCCCGGCTGGAGCAGAGGAGGCCGCGCCAGATTCGGCCGCGCCTATTTTGGTCGAACCTATGGGGAACATGCCGGTGATCAAGGACCTGATCACCGACATGGAGTCGACCCACTGGACGAAGATCCGCCGGGTCACGCCGTGGCTCCTGCCGGCCGGCGAGCCGCCCGAGCGCGAGTACGTGGTCGAGCCTGACTCGATGATCGACATCACCCAGTCGATGGCCTGTATCCAGTGCGGGGCCTGCGTCTCCTCCTGCCTCTCGATGGAGGTGGACCCGGACTTCATCGGCCCCGCGGCCCTGGCCAAGGCCTACCGGTTCGTCGGCGACCCCCGCGACGCCGACACCGAAGAGCGCCTCTACGACCTCGCCCAGGACCCCCATGGGATCTATGACTGCACCCACTGCTTCTCCTGCATCGACGCCTGCCCCAAGGGGGTCGCGCCGATGGACCAGATCATGCGCCTGCGCCGTCGCGCCGGCGAGCAGGGGATCAAGGACCAGAACCACGGACACAATCACGAGCAGGCCTTCGTGAAGATCATCGAGAAGAAGGGGACCCTCGACGAGTCGCTGCTTCTCCAGGAGTCCTACGCGCCCGGCGTCAAAGGCAAGCTGATGCCGGTGCACGGCGCGATCAAGGGGATGATCGGCTCGATCCCGACCGCGATCCGCGGCATCCGGACCGGCAAGATGCGCTCGCTGCCGAAGCTGATCCCCGGTGTCCATCCGAAGCTGCCGGGCGATGCCCAGGACGAGGTGAAGGCGATCTACGCCCATGCCGAGGAGCATCGCGAGGAGTTCAACCTCTACATCAGGGGCGAGGAGGAGGTCGAGCCGGAGCCCGACGAGCCCACCGACGAGGCGCTCGCCGCGGAGGCGGCGGCCGCCGCGGAAAGCGAGAGCGAGTGAATTCCATCCACAACCCCGACACCCCCGGACACGGTAGCGGAGGAGGTGTCGGGCAATGAAGTTGGCGTACTGGCCCGGGTGCGTCTCGAGGGGCTTCACCACCGAGCTGCACGGCTCGATGGCGCTGGTCGCGGAACGGCTGGGGATCGAGCTGGTCACCCTCGACCGTGCCAACTGCTGCGGCGCCGGGGTGATCGCCGAGCACAACCAGGAGCTCGCCGACACCCTCAATGCCCGCACCTTCGCGCTCGCCCAGCAGACCGGCCTCTCGATGATGAACATCTGCTCGACCTGCCAGGGCGCCCAGTCGGAGTGCCAGCAGCGCCTCGACGCCGATTCCGCCTACCGGGCCCACATCAACGAGGCCCTCTCGGGCCAGGGCCTCTCCTACGTCAAGGACAAGGGCGGCTTCACCAACAAGAACTTCCTCTGGCTGCTGGTCGAGGACTACGGTCTCGATCGCCTCGCCGAGCAGGTCAAGCGCCCGCTCTCCGGCCTCCGGGTCGGGCCCTTCTACGGCTGCTACGTGGTGCGCCCGAAGCCCCGGCTCGGCTATGACGAGCATCCCGATCGCGACGTCTACCTGGAGAGGGTGATCTCCACCCTGGGCGGCGAGGTGGTCGCCTACGACGGCGCCCGCAAGTGCTGCGGCTTCCCGGTGATCACGATGAACAAGGAGACCTCGCTGCGCCAGGCGGGCACCCACGTCGGCGACGCACTCGACGCCGGCGCCGACTGCCTCGTCACCCCCTGTCCGCTCTGCCATCTCAACCTCGACATGCAGCAGCCGGAGGCGGCGAAGATCGTCAACCGGGACCTCGGCCTTGCCGTCCTTCACCTGCCGCAGCTGGTCGGGCTGGCGCTAGGCGCCGACCCGCAAGAGCTCGGCATGGAGCGCCACATCGCCTCCACCGGCTGGGTCGAGGAGCGCCTCACAACGGGGGCGCCCGCCTAGCGGCGAACCGCGCCGGGTCGGCTAGTCCATCCCCGCCTCGCCGAGGGGGCCGCCGCCCGCGTCGCGCGCCGAGCCCATCCGCGTTCGGATCCAGCGAGCGCCGACCGTGTCGGTGAGGCCGTGGGCGAGGATGGAGGCGAGGATGGTGAAGGCGGCGACGTCGAAGATCAGCTCCCTCGAGCCGGCGTCCGAGTTGAGGACCAACAACGCGAATAGCATCGAGGCGACACCTTTGGGCCCGAACCAGGCGATGAACAGCTTCATCGGCGTCGGCATCCGCTCGCGCAGGAAGGAGAGCATCACGGCCGCGGGCCGGGCGATCAGCAGCGCCGCGATTATGAACAGCGCCAGCACCCAGATGTCGCGGTCGTAGCCGGTGGCGACGATCAGCGCCCCGAAGGCGAAGAAGGTGATCACCTGGAAAATCGCGCTGATGTTCTCGGAGAATTCGACGAAGGCCTCGGGAACCTCGCGCTCGGCGGCGCCCATCGCGATCCCGGCGACGAAGGCGGCGATCAGGCCGTTGCCGATGGTGACGTCGGCGAGACCGAAGGCGAGCAGGGCGAATCCGATCGCGTAGATGCCCTCGTAGCGCGAGGTCAGACCGCCCCCGGGGAGATGGTGGTGAAGGCGCCCCCCGATCATCCCTACGACGACCCCGACCAGGCCCCCGAACGCCGCCTCCCCTAACAGCTGCGACCCCTCGACCGCCGCGTTTCCCCCCGGCGAGGCGAGCACGAGGAAGAAGAGGACGAAGGGGAGCGCCAGCCCGTCGTTGAGGCCCGACTCGAGGTTGAGCGTGTGGCGGACCCTGGCCGGAACCTGTGGGGAGGTGACGACCGAAGAGGTGACCACCGGATCGGTCGGCGTTAGGACGGCGGCAAGTAGAAACGCTTCCGCCCACTCGAGTGAGGGGAAGAGTACCTTCGCCGCCATCGCCAGCAGGGCCAGGGTGATCGGCATCGCGATCACGATCGCCCGCGCCACCGGGGACCAGTGGCGGGCCAGCAGCTCGCGCTCGACGAACATCCCGTCGGAGAAGAGGGTGAGGATCAGCGCCACCTCGACCAGGTGGACGATCGCGTTGTCCTTGGCGTCGACGCTGACCACCCCGGCCTCGGCCATGGCGATGCCGAGGGCGACCGAGAGCACCGAGATCGAGAGCACCGTCCCCCGGATCAGCCCCGAGAGCCCGGCGGCAACGGCGAGGAGCCCGCCGAAGACCAGCATCGCGTCGCCGAAACCGATCTCCATCCACGGGCTTATACCCGCTCGGCACGACCCTCCGCTGTGCTTGACCGGTGTTCCGGTCCCTAGAACCCGTTGCGGGTGCGATCAACCCCGAGCAGGCCGCGCTCGGCGAGCAGCTCGGCGACCTGGACGGCGTTGGTGGCCGCGCCCTTGCGGAGGTTGTCGCCGACCACCCAGAGGTTGAGGCAACGCTCCTGTCCGGGATCGCGGCGGATGCGCCCGACCAGGACCTCGTCGCGCCCGGTGGCGTCGATCGCCATCGGGTAGCGCCCCGCGGCCGGATCATCGATGACGACGATGCCGGGGGAGGCTGCCAGCAGCTCGCGGCACTCCTCGGGAGACAGGTCCTCGCGGGTCTGCACGTTGATTGATTCCGAGTGGGCGCCGATCACCGGCACCCGGACGCAGGTCGCCGAGATCCCCACCTCGGGTCCGAGCTCGAGGATCTTGCGGGTCTCGGCCATCACCTTGCGCTCCTCGGTGGTGTAGTCGTCGCCGTCCTCGAATGTCTCGACCTGGGGCAGGACGTTGAAGGCGATCTGGTGCGGGTATACCTCGGCCTTCGGCGTGCGCCCACAGAGGATGTCTTCAGTCTGGGTGCGGAGCTCCTCGATCGCCCGCCGCCCGGTCCCCGAGACCGACTGGTAGCTGGAGAGGATCAGCCGCTCGAGCCCGACGGCGCGGTGGATCGGGGCGAGCGCGACCAGCGCCTGCATCGCGGTGCAATTCGGGTTGGCGACGATCCCCTTGTGTGCGTCGAGCGCCTCGGGATTGACCTCGGCGACGACCAGGGGAACGTCATCGTGCATCCGCCAGTAGCTGGTGTTGTCGACCACCACCGCACCGGCGTCGACCAGCCGCGGCGCCCACTCGGCGCTCACCTTACCTCCCGCCGAGGTGAGCACCAGGTCGAGGCCGGCGATTCCCTCCTCGCTCAGCGGACGGCACTCGAGCAGCACGCCGTTCCACTCGATCTGCTTGCCGGCGGAGCGCGCGGAGGCGAACGGAACCACCTCGCCGGCCGGGAAACCGCGCTCGGCGAGCACCTCGAGGATGGTCGAGCCGACCGCTCCGGTCGAGCCCACGACCCCGACCCTGTATCCATTGGATGACATCGTCGGATTAGTATGACTACAGGGAGATGACGCTCACCGTGGGAAGCGGCCCGTTCGGCGACAATCCGGCCGGGAGCTTCAACGTCTCGATCCCCTCGCAGTGGCTGCTGTTCGTCGAGCCATCGCGGCGCTGGATCCGCGGTCTGCTCGGAGGCGAGACGGTGGTCGACAGCCGCGAGGCGCGGGTCGTCTACGAACAGGGCAGGCTGCCGATCTACTTCTTCCCGCCCGATGACGTGAGCAGGGACCTGCTCAGCCCCTCCGGGCACCGCAGCAGCTCGCCGATCCTCGGGGAGGCGAGCTGGTTCGACCTGCGGGTCGGCGAGGACACGGTCGAGAGCGCCGCCTGGAGCTTCACCGAGCCCCCTCCGGGAGCGGAGGGCGTCGCCGGGTTGGTCGCCTTCGCCTGGGACGCGCTCGACAGCTGGGTTCGAGGAGGACGAGGAGCTGATCGTCCACCTGCGCGACCCCTACCACCGGATCGACGTGATGCCGACCTCCCGGCATCTGCGGATCAGCCTCGACGGCGAGCTCCTGGCGGAGATCCGCCGCGCCCTGGTGCTTTACAAGACGGGCCTGCCGCCGCGCTGGCACATCCCCCGCGAGGACGTCCGCGAGGAGCTGCTGACACAGAGCGATCACCGCACCGGCTGCGCGTATAAGGGTTTCGCCGCCTACCTCAGCGCCCGGGTGGGCGACCGCGAGGAGGGAAACCTCGTCTGGACCTATCCCGAGCCGCGCCACGAGGTCGCCCCCATCCGCGGCCACCTCTGCTTCTTCGACGAGCGGGTCGACACGGAGATCGACGGCGAGCTCCAGGAGCGACCGCTGACCCCGTGGTCGCCGGACTGGCGCGACCCCCACCCCGAAGAGGCGAGCGCCGGCTAGGAGGTGACCGTCGGCCTGTGCTGGCTGCCGGTGGGATCCTCCTCGCGGACCGCGTCGGCTCCCAGCTCGAACGCCTCGTGAAGGGCCCGCACCGCGTCCGGCACCCGCTCGGCGTCGATCACGCAGGAGATCTTGATCGGCGAGGTGGAGATCATCTCGATGTTGATCTCGGAGCGCCCCAGCGTCTCGAAGACCTTCGCGGCGACTCCGGGATGGCTGCGCATCCCGGCGCCGACAATCGAGACCTTGCCGATGCGCTCGTCGCGCTCGATCGCCGAGCTCACCCCTCCGAGGCCCTCGATCGTCTCCAGCGCCGTCTCGAGGTCGCTGCGCTCGAGCGTGAAGGAGAGATCGGCGAGCGCCTCCTCGGAGACCGGCTCGTTCTGGATGATCATGTCGACGTTGACGTTGGCCTCGGCGAGCGCGCCGAAGATCCGGCCCGCGACCCCGGGCTCGTCGCGGACGCCGCAGAGGGTGACGCGTGCCTCGGCGTCCGAATGGGTCACGGCTGTCACCAGCGGTCTCTCCATCGTTTCCTCCTCGGGGAGGACGAGGGTACCTGGGCCGTCCTCGAAGCTGCTGCGGCAGTGGATGCGGACCCCGTGGTTACGGGCGTACTCGACCGAGCGCAGCTGCAGGACCTTCGCCCCCGAGGCCGACATCTCGAGCATCTCCTCGTAGGAGACCATCGGCAGCTTGCGCGCCCCCGGCACGATCCTCGGGTCGGCGCTGAACACACCCTGCACGTCGGTGTAGATCTGGCACTCCCGCGCGCCGAGAGCCGCCGCCAGCGCCGTCGCCGTGGTATCCGAGCCGCCGCGTCCCAATGTGGTGACGTCGTGGCTCTCGGTCGAGACTCCCTGGAAGCCGGCGACGAGGACGATCCGGTCCTGCTCGAGCGCCTCGCGGATCCGCTCGGCGCGGATGTCGATGATCCGGGCCCTGGTGTGGGAGGAGTCGGTGACGATCCCCGCCTGGGAGCCGGTCAGCGAGATCGCCTCGTGGTTCATGTCCCGGATCGCCATCGCGCACAGCGCACAGGAGATCCTCTCCCCGGTGGAGAGCAGCATGTCCATCTCCCGCGGGTCCGGGCGGTCGGAGATCTCCAGCGCCATCTCGGTCAGCTCATCCGTGGTCGAGCCACGGGCCGAGAGCACCGCGACCACCCGGCTGCCCGCCTCGCGCGCGGCGACGATCCGCGCCGCGGCGCGCTTCAGCTCCTCGGCGCCGGCGACCGAGGTGCCGCCGAACTTCATCACCACGATGTCGGTTTGCGCCTCTCCCATCGAGCGCCTGAGGATACGGCCCAGGCGGAGTGTGATCCATATCACTCAATTGGATATATCTAACCGATATATAGAGCCAGTGGAGCTCAGCCCGACCGCCTACGTCATCCTCGGCATGGTCAACCTCGCGCCCCGCTCGGGCTACGAGATAAAGGCCTTTGCCGACCAGACCACCCGTTTCTTCTGGGCGGCGAGCTACGGGCAAATCTACCCCGAGCTGAAGCGACTCGAGAGGGCCGGCCTGATCGAGGGAACGAGCTCCCCACAGGGCGGGCGCAAGCGGAAGATCTTCGAGATCACCGCGGCCGGCCGCGAGGAGCTGCGCGACTGGCTGCGCGCAGCGCCGCGGACATTCGAGCTCCGTGACGAGGGACTGCTGAAGCTGTTCTTCTCGGACGCGGTCAAGCCCGAGGACGCGAGCCGGAACCTGCGTGCGATGCGGGCCGAGCACCTGGACACGGTCGACCGGCTGCGGGCGATCGAGCCGATTGCCGCCGTGGAGGGCGGTTACCCGCTGCGCGTGCTGCGATTTGGGATCTCCTACCACCAGTGGCTCGCCGATGCATGCGTGGAGATCGAGACGGAGGTCCTCTCAGAGGACGGCAAGGAGAAGGTGGGCGGCTGATGTTCGATGCCCTCTCCCGCCTAGCCGACGGGCACGCCCGCCGGGTCGGCCTGATCGCGATCGCCTTCTTCGTCCTCGCCGGCGTCCTCGGCGGCTCCGTTGCCAGTCACCTCGCCCCCTACGGCAACGACGACCCGGCCACCGAGAGCGTCCGCGCCAACGACCTGCTCGAGAGCCATGGCTACCGGCCCACCGACGTCGTCGTCCTGGTCCGCGGGGGCCGGGTTGGCGAGCCGCGGTTCGCCGCCAGGGTGAAGCGGATCGAGAGGCGGCTGGAGGCGCGCCGTGACGTCGCCAGCGTCAGCGGCTACTACGACACCGGCTCGAGGTCGTTGGTCTCGCGCCGGGGCGATGCCACCTATCTCGCGGTTGGACTGCGCGGGACCGACGACGGCCAGATCCAGGACTCGGCGGAGTCGATCGACAAGGGGCTCGCCTCGACACCCGGGGTGATGGTCGGGGGCCGGGGGCTGGCCCAGGAGCAGATCAACCAGCAGGTCGAGCGCGACCTGCGAACCGCGGAGCTGATCGCCTTCCCGCTGCTCTTCCTGCTCTCGCTGCTCTTCTTCCGCAGCCTGGTGGCGGCGCTGCTGCCGCTGATGGTCGGGGCGCTGGCGATAGTCGGGACCTTCCTGGCACTTCGGATCGCCAGCGAGCTCGGCTCGATCTCGATCTTCGCCCTCAACCTGACGACGGGGCTGGGGCTGGGGCTTGCGATCGACTACAGCCTGTTCATCGTCTCGCGCTACCGCGAGGAGATCGCCAAGGACGGGCCCGGCCTGGCGGCGATGCGACGCACCATGGCGAGGGCAGGCAGGACGGTGCTGTTCTCCTCGCTGACCGTCGCCGTGGCGATCGCCTCGCTGACCGTCTTCCCGCAGCGCTTCCTCTACTCGATGGGGATCGGCGGAGCCTGCGTGGCGCTGATCGCGGCGGCGGTCTCGCTCACCGTGCTCCCCGCGGTCCTCACCCTGCTCGGCACCCGGGTCAACTCGCTCTCTCCGCCCTTCCTGCGGCGCCGGGCGGAGCGCGAGACGAGCGTCGTAACCGACGGGTTCTGGTACCGGCTGTCCCGCTTCGTGATGCGCCGGCCGGTTCCGATTGCGACGCTCACGGCCGCCGCGCTGATCGCGCTGGGGCTCCCCTTCCTCGGGATCAAGTTCAACTCGGTCGACTCCAGGGTGCTGCCCCGCTCGGCCAGCGCCCGCCAGGTCGACGCAGCCCTGCGCAGCGACTTCCCGCCTTTCCGCACAACCCCGATCGTGGTCGCCGTCGAGGGCGACCGGGCGGCGGCCCGCCGGGTCGAGGACCGCCTGGCGCTCGTGCCGGGGGTCAGCGCGGTAGACCCGCCACAGTGGCTGGGAGCGAGGCTGGCCGCGATCGAGGCGATCGGCGACAGCTCACGGGTCTCCGACCGCGCCCACGCCACCGCCGAGAGGATCCGCGCGCTCCCATCGCCTGCCGGCAGCCGGATCCTGGTGACCGGGGCCGCCGCCGAGTTCGTCGACCTCCAGTCAAGCCTCAAGCAACATCTTCCCCTGGCGCTGGCGATCGTGGTCACCGCCACCTTCGTGGTCCTCTTCCTGATGACGGGGTCCGTCGTCCTGCCGGTGAAGTCGCTGCTGATGAACGTGCTCAATCTGAGCGCCGTCTTCGGGCTGCTGGTGCTGATCTTCCAGCAGGGGCACCTCGAGGGGATCCTCGGCTACAGCAGCGACGGCGGGATCGAGCAGACGATGCCGATCCTGCTGTTCGCCGTCGCCTTCGGGCTATCGACCGACTACGCGGTCTTCCTGCTGTCGCGGATCAAGGAGGCCCGCGACGGGGGAGCATCGGAGTCGGAGTGCGTGGCGATCGGGCTCGAGCGGACGGGAAGGATCGTCACCGCGGCGGCAGTGCTCTTCGCGATCGCGATCGGGGCCTTCGCCACCTCTGAGGTGGTGTTCATCAAGGAGAACGGGCTGGGCACGGCGCTCGCGGTGCTGATCGACGCGACGATCATCCGCGCCCTGCTGGTGCCCTCGCTGATGGAGCTGCTCGGGAAGTGGAACTGGTGGGCGCCGGCTCCGCTCCGCCGCCTGCACCGGCGGCTGGGTGTCTCGGAGTCGGGGGTGGATGGTCCACCCGACGGCCCGCGGATCGGTGCCGCGGCGGGGGGAACGCGCTGATGGCGAGGATCCACCGTGGGCGGTTCACGGCCCGCACCGAGGGAGACTTCGTCGTCTTCCTGATCGGGATGAGGATCAACCGGCCCCTGCGGCTGCGCAAGTGGCTGCCGGTGTTCACGGCGATGCCGAGGATGATCCGCGAGCTCGAGGCGCACCCGGAGAAGGGGATGCTGCACGCCGAGTTCGCCCTGATCCGCGGCTCCTTCGCCTACGTGCAGTACTGGCGCAGCTTCGAGCACCTGGCCCGCTTCGCCCGCAACCCCGACGACCCCCACCTGCCGGCGTGGAAGAAGTTCAACCGGGCCGTGGGTGCCTCGGGCGACGTTGGCATCTGGCACGAGACCTACCGGGTCTCGGCCGGAGAGTGCGAGGCGATCTACGGAAACATGCCCGACTGGGGACTTGCCGAGGCCTTCGAGCGCGTCGCCGTCGGCTCCACCGTGGGGCAGTCGGCCGCGCGGCGAATCGGCGCGGGCGAGTCCGACGAGGTGCCGGTGGCCCCGTATCCGAACCCGGGAGGCGAGGATGGCTGAGCGGGTCCCGGGCCCGGTGGTCAACCAGTTCGACGCCGACATCGCGATCGAGCCGCTCGGCGAGAACCGCTTCGGCGCCGTGATCCGCGAGAACTGGTGGGTCGGGCGCGGCCCCAACGGCGGCTACGTTGCGGCGATCCTGATCAACGCGCTCGGCGCGGTGCTGCCGGACCGGCCGCTGCGCTCGCTCAGCATCCACTACATGCGCCCACCGGCCGCCGGCCCCGCGGAGATCGGGGTCGGGGTCGAGCGCCAGGGGCGGACGGCGAGCTTCCTCTCCGCGCGGCTCGAGCAGCAGGGCAAGGTCTCGGTCAGCGCCCTGGCCGCCTTCTCCGATCCCCGCGATGGCCCTTCCTACGAGGCTTACCCGATGCCGGAGGCGCGGCCGGTCGAGGAGCTGCCCCGCCTGATCCCCGAGGAGCAGAACCTGCCCGCCTTCTTCAACAACTACGAGGTGGTGCCGGCGATCGGCTCCCCGCCCTTCCTCAGCGCCGAGGAACCGGTCACCGGGGGCTGGATCCGCAGCAGCGAGCCGCGGGCGCTCGATCCGCCGCTGGCCGCCGCGATCCTCGACGCCTGGATCCCGACGGCGTTCATCGTCCTCGACCGCCCCCACCCGGCGCCCACGCTCGACCTGACCATCCACTTCCGCGCGCCGCTGCCGCCGCCGGGAAGCGGCCCCGACGACTGGTATCTGAGCGTCTTCCGCTCCGGCCTCGCGCGTGACGGCTTCTTCGACGAGGACGGGGAGCTGTGGAGCGCAGATGGGACGCTGCTGGCGCAATGCCGCCAGCTCGCGCTGCTGCTCGGCTGAGTGCGACCCGTTCGCTCAGGCGAATGCGCGGACGGCTCGCCGGCGCAGGTCCGAGTTGAGCATCCCCGTGACCTCGCTCGGGGTGTCGCCCGCCGGCACGATGCCGTCGGCGCCCTCGCTCAGCGGACCGGCCCGGAAGCCGTAGAGGGGGGCGTCCACTCCCAGCTCGCGGACCCGGCGCAGCGCCCGCACCGCTCCGGCGGGGCTCGACCCGGGACCGCAGAGGAGGATCGCCGTCGGCTCGAGAGCCCCGATCGCCCGCTCCAGCCGCTCGTCCGCCAGCTCGCTGGAGAGCAGCAGCACGCGGAAGCCCGCCCGGCGAAGGGCGAGGTCCAGGGCCTGGGTGTGGACCGCCTCGGCGCCCTGGCCGGGGCTCGAGTCGAGCAGCAGGATCCCCGCCGGGCGTGAGGCGGAGGAGGCCAGCCGGCGGGCGCCGAGCAGCCACCCCGTAGCCCAGCGGCTGGCGAACTCGAGCTCGGCCGCCCTCTCGGGATCGGCGGCGAGCGAGTCGAGTGTCGGCAACAGAAGCTCCTCGACCGTGCGCTCCAGCGGGCGAAGCGCCAGGCTCTCCTCCATCGCCCGGTCGGCCGCGGACTCGTCGAAGGCTTCGAGGGCGCCGGCCAGGTCCGCGGTCGTCGCCGGCGCCTCCTGGCGTTGCAGGGCAAGCTCGATCGCCGAGGAGATGTTGCCGGTCTCGGCGAGGGCGTCGCGAAGGGTCTGCAGCTCGAGCAGCTCGTACTGGCGGTGGTTCCCCGGGGAGCGCCGCGGCTGCGGATAGCCGTAGCGGCGCTCCCAGCTGCGCAGGGTGTTGGGGCTGACGCCGAGCACCTCGGCGGCTGCGTTTGTGCGGATTCCGGGGGTCATCTAGGAGATCATCTCACGCGTGGGTTTGGGGCAAGATCCTTCTGCGCCGGCGGCGATTGTCCCACCGGAGACGCGGGTTTACCCCGGTTATCGGCAGCTTTTACGGAAACTGTGAGCGATCTTGCACCACGCCGCCGCTGGCCGCCGGCTTGCCGGTCGCCCTCGCCCTCCACATCCCGGTGTCGGCCTGGCGCAGCAGCAGCTCCGCCTCGGAGCCGTGCTCGGGGCAGGAGACGACTCCGGCGGAGACGGTGATCCGAAGCCCTCCGGCAGCCTCCAGCTCCTCCAGCATCTGGGCCAGCCGCTCGCCCATCATCATCCCCTCGGGGGTGGTCTGCTCCGGAGCCAGGATGCAGAGCTCGTCGTGCTCGAGGCGGTAGGCCTCGTCCACCAGGCGGACGCTCTCCCGCAGCGCCGCGGTGACGATCGCAAGCACCGCTTCCATTCCCGGGTCATCCGGCTCGCCCCGGGCCCCCGGCCCCTCGATGTCGAGCAGGACGATCGCGAACGGATGCCCGTAGCGGCGGTGGGTCTCGATCAGCTGCTCGAGGCGGCGGCGCATCTGGGCCGGCCGCTGCAGGCCGGTCACCGGGTCGCGGCCCGGCTCGCCCTGGGCGAACAGCGACTCGGTCGCGGTCCCAGAGATCAGCCCGAACAGCGAGCAGAGCCGCTGCGCCGCCTGCGCGAAGAGCTGTGGCTCGGAGGAGGGGAGCTCCTCGTTCAGGGTTGCCAGGATCGCCGACTGCAGCGAGGAGATCTCCCGGGTCAGCTGGGCGGGAGCGGAGCCCGGCTGGAGCTCGGCCAGCCGGGCCGCCCGCTCCAGGCCCTGCGGGGAGAGGTGCGGGGCGCCCTCCTCCCCGGCCGCGGCGAGCAGGTCGCTGATCAGCTCCGGCAGGTCGGTGGCCGCCCAGGCGAGCGGCATCCGCTCCACCGCGGCCAGCGGCGAGGCGAGGATGACGTCGATCAGCCAAGCCTTGGCCACCTGCTCGCGCAGCCTCTCGATCCGCGTCAACTGCGCGCGGAGGGCAGCCGCGTCGCGATTCCCGTTCCCGCTCATCGACGGCCCGCAACCTTTGCGGACCGGTCGGACAGCCGAGCGTGCTCAGCTGAGCGCCCGCCGCCCGGCGAGCGCCTTGCCCAGCGTCACCTCGTCGGCGTGCTCGAGGTCGGCGCCGACCGGCAGGCCGCTGGCCAGGCGGGTGACCTCGATCCCCTCGGGAACGCGCTCGGCGATGTGCAGCGCCGTGGCCTCCCCGGTGGTCGTCGGATTGGTCGCCAGGACGATTTCGCGCACCTCGGCCGAGTCCTCGACGCGGCGCATCAACTCGGCGATCCGCAGGTCCTGCGGATCGACCCCGTCGATCGGCGACAGCGCCCCGCCGAGCACGTGATAGAGCCCTCGGTACTCGTGGGTACGCTCGATTGGGATCACGTCGCCGGGCTCCTCGACCACGCAGATCACCGAGCGATCCCGGCTCGCGTCCTCGCAGATCCGGCAGCGCGGCCCCTCGGCGAGGTTGAAGCAGACCTCGCAGAGGCCGATCTTCTCCTTCACCTCCCGGATCGCCTCGGCGAGGCGGGCCGCGTCGGCATCGTCGGCTCGCAGGATGTGGAAGGCGAGCCGTTGCGCGGTCCGCTGCCCGATCCCCGGCAGGCGGGACAGCTCGGCGACCAGGCGGCCTAGCGGGGCCGGGCCCTCACTCAAGCGCCCACCCGCTCAAGTGCCGGGGAGGCCGAGCCCGCCCGCTCCGCCGAGACCACCCGTTATCGGGCCCATCTTCGAGGCCGCCAGCTCCTGTGCGGCGCGGATCGCCTCGTTGACCGCGGCCTGGACCATCTCGGAGAGAAGCTCCGCCTCGCCTGGATCGACCGCCTCGGGGTCGATCGTGATCTCCCGCAGCTGAAGGTCACCGCTCATCTTCACTTTGACCATGCCCCCGCCGGCGCTCGCCTCCACCACCTCGTCGGCGAGCTGCTCCTGGGCCTTGACCATCTGGGCCTGCATCTCCTGGGCCTGCTTCATCAGCGCGCCCATGTCGATCCCGCCGGGTCCGCCGCCTCGGGCCATCAGCTCACCTCCTCCGCGTCGAATTCGCTCTTCAGCCTCTCCAGCAGCTCGTCCTCGTCGAGCGGCTCCTCATCGGCGGCCGGGCTCGCCTCGCCGTCGAGCAGCACGTAGACCGGCCGCAGATGCGCGCCGACGATCGAGCGCAGTGCCTCGGCGAAGCGCTCGCGCTGCTCGACCGCCTCGGCCTTTCGCTTGTTGAAGGTCGCGGTCGAGGGAAACCCGACCCGCAGCACCGACTCCTCGCTATCGAGGGCGACCGGGCGAGTGCCCTCGAACAGGGCCGAGAGCATCGCCGAGCCGGATTGACGCACCTGGTCGAGGACCGCCGGCCAGAGGCGGTTGAGCTTGTCGAGGTCGAGCTCGGCGCCGGCGGGCGGCGCGGAGGAGGCCGAGGGTCCCGGCGACCCGCTCTGCGGCTCTGCCTCGTTGTGGTCCGTGACGGGCGCAGCCTCCGGCGGCGATTGCGGCGGGCCGGTTGCCGGCGCCGGGGCGGGGTCGAGCGCCGGCCCGCGGCCACCGCCTCGCGCCTCCAGCCTCTCGACTCTCCGCGCCAGCCCCTCGGCGCTGCCGTCGAGCTCGGGTCTCGCCGCCTTCAGCAGCGAGACCTCGACCGCGAGCCGGGCATCGTCGCCCTCGCGCACCGCGGCCAGCGCCTCGGCGAGCTCGTCGATCGTCCGCACCAGGGTCGCCGCGCCGATCGAGCCGGCCTGCGTCCGCAGCCGCTCCGCGTCGGCCGCCGTGACCAGGAAGGACTCGGGGACCTCGCCGATCGTCTGCGTGACCAGCAGCTGGCGCAGGTGGACGAGCAGGTCGCGGGCGTACTGAACCGGGTCGCGGCCCGAGGAGGACACCCTGGCCACCGACTCCAGTACCGCCTTGGGGTCCTCGGCCGCCACCGCATCGACCGTCTCGAAGAGGAGATCGGCGTCGGCGGAGCCGAGCATCTCGAGAACCTCGTCGAGCCCCACCGAGCGCTCCCCGCCGAAGGCGACGAGCTGATCAAGGGTGCTGAGAGCGTCGCGGAAGCTTCCCGAGGCCGAGCGGGCGATCATCGCCACGGCGCCGTCCTCGATCTCGATCTGCTCGCTGGTGGCGACCCGGCGCAGGACGACGGCGATCTCCTCGAGCGAGGGGCGCGCGAAGTCGAAGCGCTGGCAGCGATCTGCGATCGTCGGCATCACCTTGTGGGCCTCGGTGGTGGCGAGGACGAAGACCGTGTTCGGCGGCGGCTCCTCGAGCGTCTTCAGGAAGGCGTTCCACGCCTCCTTGGTCAGCATGTGGGCCTCGTCGATGATGTAGACCTTCCAGCGTCCGGCGGCGGCCGCATAGGCCACCCGCTCGCGCAGGTCGCGGACATCGTCGACCGAGCGGTTCGACGCGGCGTCCATCTCGATCACGTCCATCGAGTGCCCGGTGGCGATCGCCCGGCAGGACTCACACTCACCGCAAGGTGTCGTGGTCGGGCCGCCGCGCTCGCAATTCAGGGAGCGGGCGAGGATCTTCGCCATCGAGGTCTTGCCGGTGCCGCGGGATCCGACGAACAGGTAGGCATGGTGGACCTTGCCCTGGTTGATCGCGTTGCGCAGGGTGCGGACGACGTGCTGCTGGCCCACCACCTCGTCGAAGGACCCGGGGCGGTGACGGCGATAGAGGGAGGTCGATTCGCTCATCGGCAGACTGGGCCAGTCTAGCTGCGCCCCGGGCGCCGCCCGGGGCGAGCGAGCGGGGCGCGGCGGGTGCTCTCTGTAGTTTGCGGCGATGCCTCCGGCCGCCCGCCAGCTGCTCGTGCCCGCGGCCTGGATTGCCGCGGTCTCGGCGGCGCTGCTGGCGATCTTCCCGACTGGATTTCCCAACTACGACACTATCTACGCCCTGGTCTGGGGGCGCGAGCTTGCGCACGGGATGGGCCTCGACTACGGCGCCGCCCTGCCCCCCACCCCCCACCCGCTCGCCGATCTGCTGGGCCTTCTGACCACCCCGCTCGGGCAGGGAGCGATCACCGTGACGATGGTGATCGCCTACGCCTCGCTGGGGCTGATCGGGTACCTCGTCTACCGCCTCGGCAGCCTCTGGTTCGACCGGGCGATCGGCGTCGTCGCGGCCCTGATCGTCCTCACCCGCGCCCCCTTCCTCTCCAACGGCATCCGCGCCTACGTCGACCTGCCCTACATCGCTCTCTGCCTCGGCGCCCTGGCGATCGAGACGAGACGGCCGCGGGCCGGCTGGCCGGTGCTGGCCGCGCTGGCTGCGGCCGGGCTGTTGCGACCCGAGGCCTGGCTGTTCTCGGCCGCGTATTTCGCCTGGCTGGCGCTGGCGCTCGAGCTCTCCCCCCGGCTGCGGCTCCGACTGCGCGGCGAGCGCAGCACCGTCGAGCTGGCCTGGCTGGCGGCGCTCGCCGCCTCGGCCCCGGTGGCCTGGGGGTTGTTCGACCTGATCACCGCCGGCAGCGCGACCTACTCCTTCACCGGCACCCGTGACACGGTCTCCACCCTGGAACGCCAGACCGGAGCCGTTGACCTCGTCCTCTACGGGCCCCGGCGGCTGGGCGAGGTGCTGCAATGGCCGGGGATGGTCGGCGCCGCGGGGGGGATCGTGCTCTGCCTGGCGCTGCTACGGCGCCGGGCGGCGACCGGGGTCGTCGCAGCGGCGCTTGCGCTCGGCGCCTTCGCCCTGCTGGCCGTCGCCGGGCTGGCGATCATCCCCCGCTACACGATGCTCGCCGCGGCGATCCTCGCCATCTTCGCCGCCGCCGGGCTGCTGGGATGGCGACTGCTCGCGCCTGGCCGGCGGTGGCGAACCGCCTGGCAGGCATTCGCGGCTCTCGTCGTCCTGATGTTCCTCGCCTGGGGCCCCAACCAGTACGACCTCCTGCATACCGTCCACACCGACCTCGCGAACCAGGGCCAGATCGAGCGCGACCTCGGCGACCTCGCCACATCCGATGCGTTCGAGCCGCTCTGCCTGCCGATCTCGGTGCCGAACCACCGCGCCATTCCGCGCCTCGCTTTCGACCTCGACGTCCGCCCCTCACGGATCGTCAGCTCGAGCGAGCAGTCCCAGCCTCGTCGCGGCTACTTCCTCGACCCGGCCTCGCCTTTCGTGATCCACAACTTCATCCTCGACCCCAATGACACCAGCCGGTTCACGTCGAAGGTGCCCCCGGGGTTTCGCCGGGTCGCCGGCAACCGCTCCTGGAGGCTCTATCGACGCTGCGGATAGGCTCTCGATCCGGCGATGCTGAGGCGAGCGCTGCGCACGAATCGGGGGCGACTGGCACTGTTGCTGGTTGCGGTGGGGGCAGTGCTACTGGCATCCGCCGCGCTCCTGCACTACGGCTTTGACGAGTTCAACACCTTCGGCGACTCGCTTTGGTCCGCGACCGAGCACGTGCTCGACCCCTCCAGCCTCCAAGATGACGAGGGCGCTCCGCAGCGGGTAATCGGGCTGCTGCAGGTGATCGCCGGGCTGGTGCTGCTGGTCGGGCTCCTGTTCACGGTGATCGCGGAGACCCTGGGCCGCTCGATCGAGCGCCTCGCCCGCTACGAGGTGCCGGTGCGGGCGAGCGACCACATGGTCGCGATCGGCGGCGTCGACCTTGCGCCGGAGATCCCCTCGACGCTGGTGCGGGTGGGGCGGCGCGAGACACTTCCGACGAAACTCGTCCTGCTCGCCCCCGAGAGCGCCCGCGACTCGCGCGAGGAGCTGGTGGAAGCGCTGCGCACGCAGGCCGGGCCGATGCGGGTGGAGATGGTGATCGGCGACACCGCAGCGCCGTCGGGTCTCGAGCTGGCATCGGTCGACACGGCTCGCGCGATCATCGTCTTCCCGACCACCGGCGGCCCGTCCCCGGCCGACAGCGCCGATGTCGAGGTGCTGCAAACGGGCCTGGCTCTGAAAGCCTTCCTGGCGGAGCGGGCGCCGGACAGGAACCCGAACGTCAGCCTGCTGTTCCGCCGCGGGCGGAACGTCGACGCGGCCTGGGAGATGCTGCCCCACGAGTGGGACGCGGTGGTCGGGGACCGCGTCGTCGCGGCGGTCCTGCGGCTGGCGAT
Organism: uncultured Actinomycetes bacterium; assembly: GCA_963720735.1. Taxonomy (GTDB): domain Bacteria; phylum Actinomycetota; class Thermoleophilia; order Solirubrobacterales; family 70-9; genus JBBRHQ01. Next base: position 202,576 of record CAVRGL010000006.1, on the reverse strand, counting down.
CGTCCGGCCCGAGCTGGCGCCGGTCCTGCCGGGCCTGGGCGGGGAATCCGCGGTCCGCGCGATCAGGTCGGACGGCCTCGCCGGCGCTCGGTTCGGGAACCTCTCGAAGAAGATCGAGGACGGGATCCCGATCGGCCTGATCAAGGGGTCCGACGCGCACTACGCGCCGGATCCCGGGGAGACCGTCGGCGAGGAGGACCGGGTGATCGTGATCGGCACCGGCCGCGGCCAGACGGCCCGGCAGCTGCTCGAAACCGAAGGCGGTCGAGGACGCGGCGAGTCGCTGAGGATCGCGATGGTCGGCTGCGGGATAAACGCGCCGGCGCTGATGGAGGAGTTCAGCTCCGCCGGCAGCGAGAAAGTCGCGGTCACCGTGCTCGCGACTCGCCTGGCACAGCGGAGCTACCTGCCTGCCGATGACTACGACGGTGTCTCGATCGATTTCCAGGAGACTCGCCCAACCGACCCGGCTGAGCTGGAGCGGGGCCTGCGGGCGGCGGAGGCCGACGTCGTCCTGGTCACCCCCAGCCCCACCAGCTACGACCTTCGCGTCTCCGACGCCGAGGCCACCCTCTCGGCCCTGCACGTGCTGCGGCTGGCAGGACCACGGACACCTGTGGTGGCGGAGATGTTCCTACCCGACTCGGTCCGCCGTCTTCCCCACGATCGCCGGCTCACCGCCGTCTCCACCCTCGACGCGATCTCGACGGCGATCGCCTTCAGCGTCCTCGACACCCGGGCCGCCGTGGCGCTCGAGGGCCTGTTCGGGGGAGGCGTACGGGTCGAGGCCGAGCCGCTCGGCGCCGCCGCCGGGACGAGCTTCGGTGAGATCTACGGCTCGGGGCTCGCCCGAGGGGTCGTCCCGTTCGCCGTCAAGGGGGAAGACGGGACCGTGACCATCGCCCCCCGCGAGGATGCGAAGCTCGGGCCGGGAGACGAGCTGCTGATCCTCGATCCCGGCCTCTCGGGCCCCTGAGCGGGCCTGCGCTGCCGTGATCTGAAAGCGGACCGTGCACCCGTCCCTCGAAACGAAGTCCCCGGGCGTGGCCGCCGAAATTGGCTCGGGCCAGGCTTGCCTGCGGCACCCGCGGCTCCCGCTTAAGGCTGCTTCCTTCCGGACCTGACCTGATTCACGTGCCTACGTCGCGCAGGACCTGGCCGTCAACGCCGCCCTCGGCGCACTGACCCCGAAGGCCAGAACCTCAGAACGGTAGTCGGCCCCGCTAGAGCGGATTGCGGGTTACAGGGCACCGCTGATTCCCCGCCTAGCACGGTCCATGGCGGATCCTAGCGGCTGCGGGATGCCCACGGCTGAGGTCGTCGCCAGGTTCTGCGAACGTTGCGCCATGCCGATCGACCCGATCCCCCGGGACGCCGGGGCGGGGCGGCGGGGCGCTGTCGCGGCCGCGGCCCTGCTCGGGCTCCTGGTCCTGACCTTGGCGCTCGCCGCCGGCACTCCTGTGGCGCATGCCGGCAGGGCGGCGAGGCCGAGCTTCGTGGTGATACAGACCGACGACCAGACCGCCGAGGAGCTCGACTCCACCTGGATCACCCCGTTCGGGCTGAGGGCGCGGACCATGCCTCACACGATCGACGAGATCCGCCGCCCCGGGATCGAGTTCAGCCGCTACTACGTCTCCTACCCGCTCTGCTGCCCCTCGCGCGCCTCGCTGCTCAGCGGCCGTTACGCCCACAACACCCGGGTGCTCGGCAACCTGCCGCCGGACGGCGGCTTCACGGCCTTCCAGCAAAGCCCCAATTACCGGCACAACATCGCCACCTGGCTGCATCGCTCCGGCTACCGGACGATCCACGTCGGCAAGTTCCTCAACAACTACGGCCACTCGGTGCCGGAGACGACGATCCCGCCGGGATGGGACCGCTGGGAGACATTGACCCCCGCCGGCGAGTCCGCCTATTACTACGGCTACCACCTCAACATCGACGGCCGCATCGAAGGGCCATTCGGGGACCCCGACTACGGGCTGGGCGTCGGCGAGGATGACCGGCGCTGCTCGGTGCTCCCCGTCCCGGGGCTGACCTGCAATTACCTGACCGACTCGCTGACCCGCCGCGCCGTCGCCCAGATCAGGCGGGCGCCGGCCGGCCGGCCCTTCTACCTCCAGGTCGACTACACGGCCCCCCACGGAGACCCGAGGCCGCCGATCGGACCCGAACCGGCCGCACGCCACAACGACTCCGCGCAGGACACGCCGCTGCCGAAGCCGCTCGGGTTCGACGAAGCCGACGTCTCCGACAAGCCCGGCTATATCCGCGCCCTGCCACGGTTCGACTCGACCTCGGTGCGCCGGATCAGGACCGAGTACCGCAAGAGCATCGAGGCGATGCGCGCCGTCGACGACGGGGTCGGCAGGCTGGTGGCCGCCCTGCGGCGGAGCGGGCGCCTCACCGACACCTACGTACTCTTCACCACGGACAACGGCTTCTTCACCGGGCAGCACCGGATCGAGCGCGGCAAGTCCCTTCCCTACGAGCCGGCGATCCATCTGCCCCTGCTGATCCGGGGCCCGGGGATCCGGCAGGGGTCGAAGAGCGCCGAGCTAGCCTCGAACATCGACATCGCCCCGACCGTCCTCCGCCTCGCCGGGGTGCGCGCCGACCGCTCCCTCGACGGGAGGTCGCTGGAGCCCTACTGGCGCGAGACCTCCCTGCGCTCGCGACGCCCAATCCTGCTCGAGTCCTTCCTCGAACCGCCCAGCTCGGACGGAGACCGCCGCAGACGCGGCGCCGTCCCCGTCAACGCTCCTCATCTCGCCTACCGCGGCGTCCGCGCCGGCCCCTACTCCTATGTCGAGTACGGCTCGGGAGAGCGGGAGCTGTACGACCTCTCCCGCGACCCGGGCGAGCTGAGGAACAAGATCGGCCGGCCCCGCTATGCGGGCGTTCAGGCATTCCTGCGCCGCCTGCTGGCCCGGCTGAAGCACTGCGACGGCGCCGGATGCAAGCACGAATCCGCACCGCTCCCGCAACCGAGCCGATAGCGCTGTGGTGGCCGGCACCGAGAGCTCAAGAGACCAGCCCTTCACCACGGCCGACGAGCCGGGCCTCAAACGGGGCCGCTCACCGGGCCCAGGCCGGCGTCGCCAGGCCGGCGTCGCATTGCTCGCGCTGGGGGCGCTCGGTGTCGTCTTCGGAGACATCGGCACGAGTCCGCTCTACGCGCTCCAGACCGTCTTCTCGGCCGATAACCACGCCGTGAAGCCGACCGAGGTCGACGTCTACGGCGTCATCTCGCTCGTCTTTTGGTCGGTGACATTGATCGTCTCGATCGAGTTCGTCTGCCTGATCATGCGGGCCGACAATGACGGCGAGGGCGGGATCATGGCGCTGACCGCGCTGCTCGAGGGGTTCTCGCTTCGCAGCCCCCGGGCCAAGGCGCTGCTGATCGGCCTCGGCATGTTCGGCGTTGCCCTCTTCTACGGCGACGGCATGATCACGCCGGCGATCTCGGTCCTCTCGGCGGTGGAGGGAGTGAAGGTGGCGACGCCCGGTCTGAGCTCGGTCGTCGTCCCGGTGACGATCGCGGTACTCACGGGCCTGTTCGCGATCCAGCGTTTCGGGACCCACGCCGTCGGGGGGGTCTTCGGACCGGTGATGGTCGTGTGGTTCGCGGCCATCGCGGCCGCCGGCCTCGGACGGGTGGTCGCCCACCCCGCCATCGTCAAGGCACTCTCGCCGCAGTACGGCGTCGAGTTCTTCACCGCCCACCCCGGCGTCGCCTTCATCTCCCTCTCAGCCATCATCCTCACGATCACCGGCGCCGAGGCTCTCTACGCGGACATGGGTCACTTCGGGCGCCCTCCGATCAGCCGGGCCTGGTTCCTCGTCGTCTTCCCCGCGCTGACGCTCAACTACATGGGACAGGGCTCGCTGATCCTCGACAGCCCCAGCGCGATCGACAACCCGTTCTTCCTGCTGATCCCGCACTGGTTGCGCATCCCGATGGTCGTGCTGGCGACCGTCGCCACGGTGATCGCTTCGCAGGCCGTCATATCGGGCGCCTTCTCGGTGACGCGCCAAGCCGTCCAGCTCGGCTTCCTGCCGCGGCTCTCGATCCGGCACACCTCGGCTCGGGAGATCGGTCAGGTGTATGCCCCGGCGATCAACTGGGTGCTGTTCATCGCCGTCGTCGGCCTCGTCCTGGGTTTCGGCTCCTCCACCAAACTGGCCTCGGCCTACGGCATCGCCGTCACCGGCACGATCACGGTCGACACCATCCTCTTCCTCGTCGTCGTCAGGGCGCTGTGGCGAAAGCCGACCTGGATGGTGGCGGCCGGCGCCCTGGTGTTCGGAACGGTCGACCTCGCTTTCCTCGGCGCAAATGTCCCGAAGATCGGCCACGGCGCCTGGTTCCCGCTCTCCATCGGGTTGCTCGTCTTCCTGATCCTCGACACCTGGAAGCGTGGAGCCGAGGCGGTGCGGGCTGTCCGGGTCGAGAAGGAGGGACCGCTGAAGGACTTCGTGGCGGAAGTTCGCGCGATGGATCCGCCCGCTGTGCGCGTGCCGGGCACCGCCGTCTATCTCAATGCCCGGCGGGAGACGACGCCCCTGGCTCTGCGGGCGTCCCTTCGGCACAGCCGCATCCTGCACGAAACCGTGGTGATCATCTCGATCCAGTCGACCAGGGAGCCCCACGTCGCGGAGAAAAAGCGGCTGGAGGTGGATGCCCTCGGCTACGAGGACGACGGCATCTCTCACCTGACCGCTCGAATCGGCTTTCAGGACACCCCCGACGTCCCCGGCTTCCTGCGCTTGGCGACGAAGCTCGGCGTCGAGGCGGAGATCGACGTCGACGATGCCGTCTACTTCATCTCGCACGCCGAGATCGAACCGAACTCGGCTCGGAACATGGCTCGCTGGCGCAAGCGCCTGTTCACGGCGATGGCGCGGAATTCCGCCAGCCCGGTCGACTATTTCCGCCTGCCGCTCGACCGCACCGTCACGATCGCCTCCCCGATCGAGTTCTAGGCCATGGGCCCGTCCAGGGAGCCGCGCATTCGCCGCGCGAGGTCGCGATAGAGGGGATAGACGTCCTCGCCGTGAGCCGCGCGCAGCGCCGGGCTCCACATCTCCCAGCGCTCGACCAGGGTGCGCCCGACCAGAGAGGTGATCAAATCGAAGTCGAAGGCCCCGAACCGCTCGAGCGCCGCGAGTTGCTCGAAGTAGTCGAGCTCCCGATAGAGCACGTATGCCTCCGGTGCGTTCTGATCGACATAGCGGCGGAAGGCATCGGCCAGCTCATGCGGAGTCGCGAATTGGGCGATCAGGCGACGGGACTCGACCAGCGAGTCCTCGTTCCAGCGACGGAAGAACTCGGCCGCCATCTGCGCCTGGCGGGTGCGGCGCGCCTCACGAACCTGCTGGGCCCCGAACACGGCCGCCGCGATCGCCCCGAACACGCCGAGGGCCAGCACAGCCGTGGCGATCGCGACCACCTGCTCAGCCCAGTTCGGCGACGTCGCGGAGATCATTCAGGAGTCCGGCTGGCGTCCGGGTACGCGAAGCGCGGCTGGATCGCCAGCATGACGATCGCCGAGGCCATCGCCACCGCGCCGATCAGGATGCTGAGAACGAGGGTGGGGCCGCTCAGCACCCCGTCGACGGAGGCCGCCGCGTAGGCCCAGACGCCGATCGGCAGGTAGACGAGCAGCGCCGTGAAGCAGCCCGGGTTCGGGCGTCGCGCCTGAGCGCTCGGCAGGAAGTGGAAGAAGGCGGCGTTGATCAGCGCCAGGGCCGGGAAGGCGAGTGCAAAGGCCGGCGCCCTCCAGCCGACTGCGGCAGCCGAGACGCCGAAGACGATCAGCAGCCCGTTGGTGGCCCAGAAGTCGGTCCAGGTCGGCGCCACGCCGATCCGCGGCCCGAATGCCTGTGCCGCCCAGCCCTGCCAGCCGAGTGCATGCTCCTCGACCACGTGGAGGGCACTCCCCGTCAGCAGGACCCAGAGCACCCATTCGTGACCCATGCCCGCCCAAGTTAGCCCGGCGGGCAGATGCCATGCCCCGGGCCGAGGGCGCGATCCCGGCCTATGATCACGACCCCGGGCGCGTAGCTCAGCGGGAGAGCGCTCGCTTCACACGCGAGAGGTCGCTGGTTCGAAACCAGCCGCGCCCACTCCCTAAGTCCCTGCTAATCGGGGGTTTCTAGGACGCCTTGCGGCTGGAGCTCGAGATGTCTCGGTGGGTGGCAGCCGAGGACGCTTAGCGCACAGAGCGGGCCGCCGATTCGGCGGCCCGCTCGGAACGCGGCTCGATACCTCGGCTGGTGCTACTTCAAAACCAGGGCGAGGACGACGCCGATGATGAGAATGCTCGGCGCGGTGTGCGTGATGATCCCCATCCACGTGCTGCGGAACCGCTTCGTCGGATAGGCCTGCGCGAAGGTGCTATCTAGAAGGGTGGCCGGCATGCTCCACGGCTGGTGCACGTGGTAGAGCGTGTGCATCACACCGCTGGCGACGAAGTCTCCCTTTCCGAAGACCGCTCGCATCCGCGGCAGCAGCAGCCCGCGGAAGACCAGCTCCTCGACAACAGGGGCGAGGATGGCAACCGCGACCAGCAGCGCGAACCCGACCAAATTGCCGCTGAAGAAGTCCTCGATGCGGTTGGTCCCGATCGCGTTGGGGAGATCTCTCGGCAGGGGCCCCACCGGATCGATCGGGAGCGCGTTGAACGCGGCCGAGAGGACAACGAAGGGCGCGACCCACCACCACACCTTCTTGCCGACCCGTTCGGTCTTGGGATCCTGGGGCGCCCGCAGCCAGAGGGCGTCGCGGACCCGCGACCATGCGAGCGACCCCTGCTCTCGCCTGATCAGGAACAGGACCATCGCGAGCTGCCAGAGCAGCCCAGCGTTGAAGCAGATCAGGAGGGACTCGATGAATGGGTCACGGCCCCCGATCCGATCGCTGAGCCAGGGAGCGATGATCCAGGCAAGGAGGCCCATTGGGATGGCCGCCGCCGCCCACACGGCGAGGACCTTGCTCAGGGAGTACTGCCGTACGGGTCCATATCGATCAAACGGGCGACCTGCTCCGGGATGGCCTTGGTCGCCAACCTCGCCGACGCGGACGACGGGATCGCGCTGACCCGAGTCCGGCTTGGTGGCGGGTGCTGCGATGCTCTTGACGCTCATTTTCGATCCTCCTTGACCTCGGCATTCGACTTGGCGTCAGGCTCCCAGCGGCGGGTCGTCCCGAACCAGGGGGCTTGCAGGCGTCTTGAGGGTTCGGCTAGCGATCGTCTGGGGTTCGGGTAACCGCCCAAGCGGTACGGCCAGCCGTATGGATCTGAGCTGGGTCATGGGCGAGAATGACGGCATGGCGAGCACCGTTCTGATAGTCGATGACCACCCAAGCTTTCGGGCCAGCGCGCGGCGCATGCTCGAGGCCGAGGGCTACGAGGTGCTCGGGGAGGCCGAAGATGGCTGCCACCGCCCTGTCTGCAGCCCAGCGGCTGCGCCCGGATCTCGTGCTGCTCGACGTACGGCTGCCCGACATCGATGGGTTTGAAGTCGCGAGGCGTCTGCTCGAGTGGGATGGCAAAGGCATGCAGATCGTGCTCACCTCCAGCCATGACTCGACGGATCTGAGCGAGGCGATCGGTGCCAGCGGCGCTCGCGGCTTCATCCCCAAGGGCGACCTGACGGGCACCGCTCTCGCCGCCTTGCTGCGATGAGCAGCCATGCCCGCGCGCGGATCGCCTTAGCGGTTCTCGCTTTCCTGATGGGGATCGGCGCGTTCCTGGTCGTCCTCAACGGCGGGCACAACGCCCACCGGGGCGCATATGCGGCGCTCACGCTCGTGATCGGCTGGGGATTCACAGGATCGGGGCTCTACGTCTGGAGCCGGCGTCCCGGGAAGCAACATCGGCTCCGCTGATGGTCGCGGTCGGCTTCAGTGGCCTCTTGAAGGCGCTGGCCTTCTCCAACAACAGCCTCATCTACACGATTGGTTCGCTGGGGGAGGTGCTGATCTGGGCCTTGCTCATTCACCTGCTGCTGTCGTTTCCTGCCGGGCGGCTGGAGGGCGGCGTCGACCGCCTCATAGTCGCCGTCGGCTACTTCAACGCCACCGTGGTTCAGGTCGCGCGGTTCGTGTTGACCGATCCCGCCAAGGCCGGCTGCGCCGAGTGCCCCGCCAATCCACTGCTGATCACTCACTCGCAGGCGTCCGCAGCGATCAGCGCCGCGCAGGTGGACGTCTCGATCGCCTTGTTCGGCGGAGTGGTGGCGATCCTCTACCTTCGCTGGCGGGACAGCGCCCCGAGCCAGCGACGAGCCTTCGCCCCGGTCCTCGCCGTCGGCAGTCTGACCCTCGCGCTTCTTCTGACGGAGCTGATCGTCGAACAGGCCGACCTGTCCAGCACGATCGCCGACCGGATGACGCTGGCGATCTTCGCCTCGCTTGCCTGCCTGCCCTTTGCGTTCTTGGTTGGCTTGCTGCGAGCCCACTTCAGCCACGCCGACGCGATCAGCTCAGTTGTCGCCCGGCTTGGTGGCGACGGTGGTCGGGGCGCGTTGCGAGACGGACTTGCTGAGGCGCTTGGAGATCCCACCCTGGAGCTCGCCTACTGGGTGCCTGACCAGGACGCTTATGTCGACGCCAAGGGTCGACCCAGTCCGGTCGATCCGACACCCGACGGGAAGATCGTCACCACCATTGACCACGAGGGAAAGCGGATCGCCGCAATCGTCCACGACGCCGACCTCGCAGACGAGAGCGACCTTGTGCAGGCAGTCGGCGCGGCGGCAGCTCTCACACTCGAAAATGAGCGGCTGGACGCGGAGCTTCTGGCAACAGTGGAGGAGTTGCGGGCCTCGCGCTCGCGCATCGTTCAGGCCGGATACGACCAGCGGCGGCAACTCGAGCGAGACCTGCACGATGGCGCTCAGCAGCGCCTGATGGCGCTGGGCATCAACCTGCGCTTGGCGCGTGACCGCATCGCGAGCAAGCCAGACGAGGCGGCCGAGCTGATCGACGCCTCGCTCGCGGAGCTGAACGAGGCGACCGGGGAGCTGCGCGAGCTGGCGCGCGGAATTCACCCGGCTGCGCTCACCGACCGGGGTCTGAAGGCAGCGCTCAAAGGACTTGCGGGCCGTGCGCCGCTGCCGGTCGAGCTGGTTGAGACGCCCCTCGACAGGCTGCCGCCGTCTATCGAATCAGCGATCTACTTTGTTGTCGCCGAAGCGCTCACGAACGTCGCCCGCTATGCGCAAGCTCGAACCGCAACGGTGAGTGTCGTTCGTCGCAACGGCCAGGTCGAAGTCGAGGTAAGCGATGACGGAGTTGGCGGCGCCAACCCCGAGCAGGGCTCCGGCCTGAGTGGGCTGTCCGACCGCGTGGCTGCGCTCGACGGTCGTCTCGATCTGACAAGCGTTTCCGGTGAAGGCACCACTGTGAAGGCAAAGATCCCGTGCGGGTGATCGTCGCCGATGATTCGGTGCTCCTGCGTCAAGGGGTTACTCGGCTGCTCGAGGAGGCCGGCTTCGAGGTGGTCGCTCAGGCGGCGGACCGAGAAGAGTTGATGCGGAAGACGCGGGCGCACAAGCCCGACGTTGCAATCGTCGACATCCGCATGCCGCCGACCCAAACAGACGAGGGGCTGCAGGCGGCACGTGAGATCCGCCAAGAGATGCCGGGCACCGGCGTGCTCGTCCTCTCCGCCCATCTGGAGGAGGAGTACGCAGTCGAGCTCCTGGGCGACGACGCCGCCGGCGTCGGCTACCTGCTCAAGGACCGGGTCTCGGATGGTGACCGCTTCGCTGATGCGGTTCGTCGGGTAGCAGAGGGTGGCTCGGCGCTCGACCCGGAGGTCGTCTCGCAGATGCTCGGGCGGCGGCGAGGCGAGGACCCGCTCGAGGAGCTCACTCCCCGCGAGCGCGAGGTGCTGGGGCTGATGGCGGAGGGGCGCAGCAACCAGGCGATCGCCGACGCGCTGGTGATCTCAGAGCGCGCGGTGGAGAAGCACGTGACCAGCATCTTCGCCAAGCTCAACCTGCCGCCGGCCGCCGAAGACCATCGGCGGGTGCTGGCGGTCCTGGCGTTCCTCGATACCTAGCCGACGCTACTACCGCTCGAACGCGCCGATGTCGGGCCGCTTGCCTCGTTTGTTGCCGCGCTGATCGCGCTTCTCGGCGCTCGCCTTGAGAGCGTGGTTGATCGCGGGGCTGCGGCGGCGTAAGGCGATTGTCTTCGTCGGTCCGCCGTTGTCTGCGAGTCCGCCGAGTCTGGGGTCGCCGGTGATGATGTTGGGCGGGTCTGGAAAGCCAGAGCATCCGACGGAGCTGTTCGTCAGCAGGTTACGGCCGAACGAGTCGTAGGTCCCCGAGCAGTCACTCACGTTTCCGTTCCCGTATCTGTTCAGCGCCACGATCGAGTTGTGGATCTGTGACCCGGCCCCGCCGCGCGCCTGCCCAAGCTCGGCGAGGGGCCGGCGCACGATCTCGACGTTCTCCTGCGACATCGCCCCCAGGGATCTATGCGACACTATGTGCCTAGGTCAGCGATCTCGCTGCGTGAATCTTTCCCCGGCGGGATGGCTGGGAAAGGACACAAGAAAGTGACGATCCTCGGCACCCTCCGCGATCGACTTTCTGGCCGTGACGCTTCGGCCCAATCGGAATCGGCAGGCGATGCACAGAACGATCCAGTCGGGGAGGCTCGGGCCCCGTGGGCCGGCTATGACCGCCTCGACGAGAGACAGGTAATCGATGGGCTCTCCGACCACTCACAGATCGAGCTCGAGGCCGCCGAGAGCTACGAGCGGGGTCATAAGAACCGGAAGCCTGTGCTGCAGAAGCTGCACTATATGCGTGGACGCGAGCCGCTCCCAGGCTACGACGCGCTCAGCATCGAGGAGACCGTGGCCGCGCTCGAGGAAGCCGACCTGGCCACGATCAAAGAGGTCCGCGTGTACGAGCGGAAGTTCGCCAACCGCGCCAAGGTCCTGGAGGCGGCCGTCCGCGCTCAGCACCGGCGTCAGGCCATCGAGCCCAAGAGCGCCGCGCCCAAGTATCAGTCGCTGGGCGGGGCATCGGCCACAAGCGCTCCGGCGGCCGCTGGCCCGGAGACGAGCGCTGGCCCGGAGGGCAGCGGTCGGACCTGACCGACTTCCCTGACCGACTTCCCAACGTTGTCGGCGGGGCGGGTCCTGGAGCCAACCCTTCAGAAGGGCGCCCGGCGCTCGCTCCCCCCACGGGGGAGTCGGCGCCGCCCTGCGCCGGGTCGCCCGGGCCGAGGTCCTCCGCTGCGACCATGATCCGATGGCAACGCTCGATCAGGCGCGTCTACCACCGGCGGCGGTGGACTGGAGCTCGCTTGTGCTTGCCAGGGCTGCGGCGCTGCCGGCCGACGATGTCCTGGGGCGCCTGAAGAGCACCGCGGTCGGCCTCAAACACGACGAGGCGTCGGCGCGGCTGGCCGAGGTCGGGGCCAACGCATTGCGCAGCCACGGCGCGCGCCCGCTCGCAGTGCTGGTGCGTCAGCTGCGCAATCCGCTGTTGATCCTGCTCGTAGCCGCGGCGCTGACCTCGTTTGCCGTCGGTGAGCGCACCTCGGCCGCGATCATCCTCCTGATCATCTGCCTGAGCGTCGGGCTGGGGTTCTTCAACGAATACCGCTCAGAGCTGGCGGTCGAGGCCCTGCACTCCCAGCTTCGCCACACCGCGCTGGCCATGCGCGACGGCGAGCCCGAAGCGGTCGACGTCACCGAGCTCGTGCCCGGCGATGTCGTGCGACTCGCCGTTGGCGACGTCGTGCCGGCTGACCTGCGCCTGCTGCACGCCGACGGCCTGGAGTGCGACGAGGCGGTGCTCACCGGCGAGTCGCTGCCGGCCGAGAAGCGCAGCGATCCCATCACGGCGCCGGAGTCCTCCCTGGATCTGGCCTCGTGCGCGTTCATGGGCACCGTCGTGCGCGAAGGAAGCGGGTTGGGGGTTGTCGTGGGCACCGGCGGTCGGACGGAGTTCGGGGCGATCGCCGCCCAGCTCGGAGAACGACAGCCGCAGACCGCCTTCCAGCTCGGCCTGCGCGACTTCTCGCTGCTGCTCGTCCGGGTGACCGCCGTGCTGGCCGGCTCGATCCTGGTCATCAACGTCGTGCTCGGCCGCTCGCCGCTTGAGTCGGTGCTCTTTGCCCTGGCGATCGCAGTCGGCCTCACCCCCCAGCTCCTGCCGGCGATCGTCACGATCAGCCTCTCGACTGGCGCCAAGCGCCTGGCCGAGCGCGCGGTCGTGGTCAAGCGACTTGTCAGCATCGAGGACCTCGGCAACATCGTCGTCCTCTTCACCGACAAGACGGGCACCCTGACCGAGGGCAAGATCACGTTCGCCGCCGCTCTGGACACCGCGGGCCGGCCGTCGGATGCGGTACTGCGCGCCGGGCTGCTCTGCAACGACGCGATGGTCTCCGACGGGCGGGTGATCGGCGGCAACCAACTCGATCAAGCGCTCTGGAAGGCGCCGGGAGCCCGCGGCGCCGGCGCCGAGCACGCTCGGCGCCTTGCCGACCGCCCCTTCGATTACCAGCGCCGCCTGGCGGCGGTCCTCGTCGAGGGCGGCGGTGGCCAGCGGCAGATCATCGTCAAGGGTGCACCCGAGGCGGTGCTCGCCCGCTGCGTGGGCGTCCCTCCACATGCGCAGGCGGTGCTCGACGGCCAGTTCGCCGCCGGCAGCCGTGTGATCGCCGTCGCCACCCGCGCCGCCGACGGCCGCGCGACCCTGAGCGCCGACGACGAGGGTGATCTGGACCTCCAAGGCTTCCTCAGCTTCGTCGATCGCCCGAAGGCCGACGCGCACGAAGCGCTCGACCGCCTCAGGCGCCTCGACGTTCAGGTCAAGGTGATCACCGGCGACAACGACCGCGTCGCGCAGAAGGTCTGCGCCGACATCGGCCTGGCCGCGGACCAAACGCTTACCGGCGCCGAGCTCGATCGACTTGACGACACGCAGCTCGCAGCCGCGCTGCCGCAAACGACGATCTTCGCGCGCGTAACTCCGGAGCAGAAGTCGCGGATCATCAAGGCCCAGCGTGCGTCAGGCTCGACGGTCGGATTCCTGGGCGACGGCGTCAACGACGCGGTCGCCCTGCACGACGCGGACGTCGGCGTCTCCGTGGAGACCGCGACCGACGTGGCCAAGGACGCCGCCGACATCGTGCTGCTCGACAAGGATCTCGGCATCCTCGCGGGCGGCGTCGTCGAGGGCCGGCGCATCTTCGCCAACACGATGAAGTACGTCCTGATGGGTACCTCGTCGAACTTCGGGAACATGTTCAGTGCCGGCGGCGCGTCGCTCTTCCTCAGCTTCCTGCCGATGCTCCCAACCCAGATCCTGCTCAACAACCTGCTCTATGACGGCAGCGAGATGGCGATCCCCACCGACAACGTCGACGAGGAGCAGCTCCAGCGTCCAGCGCACTGGGATACCAAGTTCATTCGCCGCTTCATGACCTTCTTCGGTCCGATCAGCTCGATCTTCGACTTCGCCACCTTCGGGATCATGATCTGGGTCTTCAACGCCCACGCGCCGTTGTTCCGATCGGGCTGGTTCGTCGAGTCGCTCGCGACCCAGAGCCTGGTCATCTTCGCCATCCGCACCCGCCGCGTCCCGTTCTTCCACAGCCGGCCCAGCACGCCGCTCGCCGTCGCCACCTTCATCTGCGTGGCGATCGGCGTCCTGCTGCCCTTCTCCCCACTCGCTCCGGTCCTCGGCTTCACCGCGCTGCCCGCCGGCTTCCTGGCCGCGCTGGTGGCGATGATTCCCATCTACCTTGTGCTCATCGAACTCGGCAAGCGGCGCTTCTACCGCGTCCGGCCCCCCGGACCCCCGATCGCTCGCCCACGCCCCGACCGCGAGCGCTGGATCCATCATCGCGCCTCACGCTGGAGCACTCACGCAGGCCCACGCCGCCGGAGCGCTGCGCGCACCGCGTAGGAATCAGCGGATCGGCGGCGGAGTGCCCTTTGCGCTGGCGGCGAGGACCGGGTCCCACTCGCATACAGCGCAAGCGTGTTGAAACGCGGAGTGGGCGAACTCGAGGGCCATGCAACGGGGGTCGGCCTCCGAGCGGATGTCCTCCCAATCAAGCACGAATTCGCCGAGCTCCGCATCCCAATGGGCGGCGCCCGGCTCGAGCTCGGCCTCGGAGAAGTCTCTCGGTGGATAGGCCAAAGCGAAGAAAGCCGCCCTGCGGTACTTCTGGTCGCCGGGCCACCAGCCGAGCCCGAACTGCTCGGCGTCGGCGGCGTTACGCATGATGAAGTCATCCGATGCGGGATCGGCCGGTTTCCCGGAGAAGAAGGCGACCGCTAGGTCGAACGTCCCCCACCACGCGTTGACGGGTGTCGAGCGGCCGCGATAGGGCGCACGGAACTCCGCAAGTACAAGCGCCGCATGCGTGGCGGCCCTGAAGTAGGACTCGACCTGATCGGGTTCGTACGTGGAGTGGTCGCGGTCCTCGTCCAGCGGTGCCTCCCACGGGACCTCCTGGGGGGTCGGGTTGATCTCCACGCCTCCGGCCAGGCGGTCCACCGCCTCGAGCACGTCGCGCGTTACCTCGGCCACAGGTCGATTTGGCGTGAGAGCAATCCGCGTCTCGCGCCCGTCGCTGTGCTCCACGAGCGCTTCGTGGGCCCGGAGATCGAGCGCGGCAGCGATCGCCCCCGAGCCATCCGGCGCGGGGAGGCTCTGCGTCTCCCAACCCCGCGCCGTTAGACGGAGGGCGGCGTGCTGGAGCTGCGGCTCAGCCGGCGCGAGCTCCACGGCTAGCTTGCCCAGGATCTGAGTGTGAGCGTGGAGCGTGTCGCAGGTCGCGCTCCAGTCCTCATACGAAAGCGGGGGCCAGGAGAAGGACATCGTCACGGCCGCCAGGTCATGGCTGATCCAGGTCCATTCATCCGCCCAGCGGTGAGGGTGGGATCCGGGTCTCGCCCCGGACGTCGGCGATCACCATGGCGACGTCATCCACGAAACACCAAGACCATTCCTCTCCTGGCTCGAGTGATCGAATCAGCGGATGCCCGCTCCCCTCGGCATGGGCGCTCGCGTGACGGTTGGGCGAACTGTCGCAGCACCCGACCTTGCCGCACTCCAGGCAGATCCGCAGGTGCAGCCACTGGCCACCGCTGGCCAGGCACTCCTCGCAGCCCTCGACGGCCTCCGGGAGCTCGGTGATCTGGATGTGATCGAGATGGGTACATGAGGCCATAAGCGCTTCCTCTCTAATCAGCTGAACCTTGTCTGTTCCCGAGCCGCGCCGGAACTATCCGCGCGAGCTGGCGCCAGGGCCCGTCCAGTCGCTCGCCGTCGACGAAGAACGTCGGCGTGCCGTGGACTCCGGCTTGCCTGCCCCCAGCGACATCCGCGAGGACGCGCTCGCGAAAGCTTCGCTTGGCAAGCGCCTCCGCCGCCTCACCTGATTCCAGCTCGAGGCGCCGCGCGGCGTCGAGGAGGTCCTCGCGCGATAACCGCGCCCGCCCGGCGAGCAGCAGTGAATGTGCCTCCCAGAACTTTCCGTGCACCGCGGCGAGCTCGGAGAGCTCAGCCGCAAAGTCGGCCCCGGGATGCAGCTCGGCGTCGGGGAATTGTCGCCAGACGAGGCGAAGGGTCTCGAAACGCTCCAAGAGCGACCTCACGGGCATACTGGCGGCGAAGCAGTACGGACATCCGAAGTCGCCGTATTCGACCAGCGTCACGTCGGGGGAGTCGGAGCCCGTGACGTGATCGCTATCTCCTACCGGCGGGAGCGGGCTCGACGGAACCTCGGGCACCCGTTCAACATTACCTACCGCCCTGCTTGCCGCTCTGACCTCGAACCTAGACGGCGACCCCGGCCTCCGACGGGGAATCCAGGCTCACGCGGGCGGCGCGACGACGTGCTTGACCTCCGCCATGTAGCGCCCGGCGGCCGCGGAGGCCTCCTCCGGGGTACTCCCGCTCTGGCGTGCGTCCATGTACGCCGCGTACCAGTCCCACCAGTCGTGCGGCGGGGCGACCGCCTCGAAGGAGCCGTGGCGTTCGGAAGTCTCGTGCAGTAGCTCGGCGAGAGAGGCGACGTCCATGTCAATCGTCCCATTCCCGGCCCGGGAGCCGCTCCGTTATCTCTTGGAGCTCCCAGCCGTTGCCGTCTGGGTCACTGAAGGAAGCCCGCGCGAAGTAGGAGCGCCCTGCTTGCTCAAAGCCCGGAGGCCGCGCCTCGTGCACCTCGCTGACCTCGACGCCGCGGTTGATCAGGTCGTCCCGGGCGGCATTGATGTCCTTCACCACGAGGATCAGCCCCTGAGCGGACCCCGGCTCAGCCGTGGTGCGGCCCTTACCGACCTGGATCGAGCACTGCGAGTGGGGCGGCGTGAGCTGAACCGTCCGGACGTCGTCGCTGACGACCAGGTCGATGTCCAGGCGCCATCCGAGGCTCTCGTAGAAGCTCTTGGCCCGATCTACGTCGGAGACTGGCAACGACACGACCTCGAGGTTCATGTCGACGCCCAGAGCGCCCTGCGTCCCGCTTTCCCGTTCACTGTCGGTGCTGGCCATCTGACCTCCGTTCCCGTTCGGGGTTGGCCGGCGACCCCGGCGGCCGACCGGAAACCCGAGCCTGTCACTGGCGCAGGAGTAAGTCAATCCAGCATGTGAAGAATTAGTGAACGTCCAGAGCGGCCTCGGGCCGCGGGCGATAGGTTCAGGGTCCCGGAAGGAGCGGCGATACGGAGGTCAAGATGAGAAGGACCGACGTGGGCGACAGTGGCTCGACTGTCGGCGAGCAGGCCGGAGTGGAGCTGCCGAGGTGAGCGCCGACTACGACGTCATCGTGATCGGCGGCGGATCCCCGGGAGAGCACTGCGCCGGCGAGTTGGCGGAGGGCGGCCTGCGGGTCGCGATCGTGGAGCGCGAGCTGGTCGGGGGCGAGTGCTCCTATTGGGCCTGCATCCCCTCCAAAACGCTGCTGCGCCCCGGAGAGGCGGCGCATGCCGCGCGCGATGCTGCGGCAAGCGCCGAAGTCGATGTCGAGGCGGCCCTCGCCTGGCGTGACTTCATGGTCTCGGACTACTCAGACGCCGGCCAGGAGCGCTGGCTGGCGGACAATGGCATCGACCTGCTGCGGGGGAGCGGCCGGCTCGCCGGGACGGGCGTGGTCGAGGTCGACGGGGAGCGTTACACCGCCGACAACGTCGTGCTCGCGAACGGTGCTGATCCGATCGTGCCGCCTGTCCCCGGCCTGCGTGAGCTCGAGGGCATCTGGACCAACCGTGAGGTCACCGGCATGAAGTCAATTCCCCGTCGGCTGCTCGTGCTCGGCGGGGGCCCGGTCGGCGCCGAGATGGCTCAGGCCGTCCGTCGCTTCGGGGGCGAGGTGGCGCTCGTGGAGGGTGCCGACCACATCCTTCCCCGGGAGCCGGCGCCGCTGGGCGAAGCTCTGGCCGAGGTGCTGCGTGGCGACGGCGTCGAGCTCGTCCTCGGGGCACGCGCCACCGCGGCGCGGCGCGACGGCGCGGATTACGTCCTCGAGTTCGAGAATGGAGACAAGCTGCGCGGAGACCGCCTCCTGGTCGCCACCGGCCGCCGCCCGCGCGTTGACGGGCTTGGCCTTGAGACCCTCGGGGTCGAGACCGATGGCCACGGAATCCCGGTCGACGAGCACCTGCAGGCGGGTGAGCGCCTCTGGGCGATCGGCGACGTCGTCGGGATCTGGCCGTTGACCCACGTCGGCAAGTACCAGGGCGAGATCGTCGCGTCAAACATCCTGGGCGAGGAGCGCGCGGCCGACTACGGCGCCGTCCCGCGCGTCGTATACACGGACCCGCAGGCGGCGGCGGCCGGCGAGGCCGAGGCTCGGTTCAGCGCGACCGCTGCTGTGTCTGCGCTGGCAAAGACGGAGACTTACACGCGTTCCTATGCAGAGTCGAACGGCTTCCTGACGCTGCTCAGCGATGGCCAGCGGCTGACCGGCGCCTATGCACTCGGCCCAGAGGCCGGAGAGTGGCTGCAGCAGGCCACGCTGGCGATTCGCGCCGGCCTTCCGCTCAATGTTTTGCGCGACACGATCCAGCCCTTCCCCACGTTCTCGGAGATCTACGTGGCCGCGCTGAAGGCGCTACGCCGCGAGGTTGGACCGAGGGGCGAGCTCGCCGCATGAGCACCGCAGCGCCTGACTCGCCCACCCAGCGCGAACCTGAGTTGCTCGGGCAAACCGTCGTCGTGATCGGCGGCAGCGCCGGGATCGGGCTCGAAACGGCTCGACGAGCACGCGCCGAGGGGGCTGGCGTCGTCCTCACTGGCCGCAACCCCGAGCGCCTGGAAGAGGCCGCTGCCGACGTCGGCGCGATGAGCACAGATGCCTTCGACGCAACCGACCCGGTCGCGCTGAAGCGATTCTTCGAAGACCTGCCGGACCCGATCGACCACGTGATCGTCACCGGCCCCGGCCCGAGCTACGTGCCACTGCTGGAGATGGACCCAGATCAGGTGCTGCACGCTCTCGGCGACCACGTGGTGCTGGGGCTCGAGGTCGCGCGCAACAGCTCCGCCAAGATAAGGCCCGGCGGCTCACTGATATTCATGGGCGGCACAGGCGGCCGAAAGATCAGCCGTGAGCTCGGGATCGTCTCTGCGGCCACCGCTGCGCTCCCCCCGCTCACGGCGACCCTCGCGCTCGAGCTCGCGCCGGTCCGGGTCAACTTGATCGCCGCCGGCTTCGTCGACACCCCATTGTCGGCTTCGCTTCTTGGCGAGGGACTCGACGCCCGGCGTGATGAGCTCCGTGCGAAGCTCCCCATCGGCCGCGTGGTCGGGCCGGCCGACGTCGCCGCGCTCGCGGTTCACATCATGACCAACACTGCCCTCACCGGCGCCACCTACGACATCGACGGCGGCCAGCAGTTCGTCTCCGGCTAGCGAATATGCCACCGCGAAAGGAGGCCGACCATGCGCTCTGACATCCAATCCGGCGCCGCGTTCCCCGACTACGAGCTACCCGACCACGAGAACGTCTCCCGGAAGCTCAGCGAGCTGCAGGGCGACGATCCCATGATCCTCACGCTCGCGCGCGGCCACTATTGCCCGAAGGAACACCAGCAGCACCTCGAACTCGCCGCGTTCTATCCCAAGATCGCCGTGGCCTACACCCAGGTCGCCACGATCTCGACCGACGCCCATCACGAGTCCCAGGAATTCCGCGCCTCGGTCGGCGCCCAATGGCCCTTCCTCTCCGACCCGGAGCGCACCGTCCAGAAGGACCTGGAGATCCAGGAGTACACCGATCCCGAGCACGATCCGATGATTCCGCACACGCTCGTGCTGAAGCCCGGGCTGATCGTCCACAGCATCTACAACGGCTACTGGTTCTGGGGGCGCCCCTCTGTCGTCGACCTCTGGCGCGACCTGCGGGCGGCCAGTAGCGAGATCCGTCCCGACTGGGACCTGAGCGCGCCGGGGCTCCGCGAGGCCTGGGAGTCAGACGACCTCTCGCCCTTCCATGGCTGGAACAAGCGCGGTGCAGGAAGCCGGACCGCCGAGCAGTCGAGAAGCTACGTTGCCGAGGAGAGCGGCGGGTCCGCGTCGTCGTAGATGCGGGCCGCGGCGAGCTTGCCGCTCTCACCCCGAACGTAGACAGCCACCCCGGCCTCCGGGCGCAGCTCCGTCCTTCCCCACTGCACGACGTTGTACTCCAGCACGCACGTGCGCCCGTCATCGAACACCGAGCAGTGCTCCAGCGGAATGCCGCCACCGTTCGAGAACAAATGCTCGTAGAACGCGCGCAGGCCGTCAGTGCCTGTGTGGACATGCTCGCCACCGGCAGGCTCGCGGGCATAGCCGTCCGGTTCGAATGCCGCCACGATCGCGTCCACGTCGCCCGCCCCCAGCGCACGCTGGTACTCGCCCATGACGTCGTCTGACTCGCGCAAGTCCGGATCGGGTTGAAGCAGCGGCGGGCGGTGCACGTGCCGGCCGTTCAGCGGCCAGCTGCTGTAGTAGATCCGCACCTCTTCGATCCGTCCGTCGGACCGTTGGTCGGCGACGATCGCCACTGGGAGATCGACGCGCCCATCCTGACCGCCGAGGTGGAGGATCGCCTCACCAACGCTGCGGCGCTCGGTCCTTAGGAGGCCGATGTCCTCAATCGAGTCCTCGCGTTCCTCCAGCCATGCCTTGGTTGCGGCCGCGTATGCGGCGAACGCCCGCTCGCCCTTGACGCGGCCACGGACCGGATAGTGAACCTCCGGTTCGCCCGCGAACGACTGAATGAGGGCGTCGGTCTCGCCGGTCAGGAAACCGGCGAAGTAGGGCACGGTGTCACGCTCCTCCCGCCGGAGCTTCTCCTCAATCTCCGCCAGCGCCCGCTCAGAGAAGAGCTCAGGGAACCAAGGCACCGGGCTACTCGTCTCTCGGAGTGATGCGGAAGATGGGTACCACTTCTCCCTGGTTGGTCTCTGGATCTACGACCTGGGCGCGCGGAACGCCGCCCATCCAACTCGCGCCCTCGGTCTCGCCGACGAAGATCGCGGCATGCATCTGCCCGTCGCCGTCTTCGACCCAGACCGCCTGCCCTTCCTTGAATCCGTGGGCGGGCTCGCTCATCGGGTCAGCCTAAGGCAGGGAGCCACCCCTCTCTGCGCGAATCTCCGGGAATCGCGCACAACCCTTCCCTGAAGGTGATCCTGCCGCGCTCGATCCCGGAAGATTCGGACATGACCGAAGGGACGGAAATCGAGGTCGCCTATCTCGAGCCCCTCGACATCCACGCCGAGCCTCTTCCGCAGGAGTTCTCCGAATCGCGACTGCGGCGGTCAATTCTCGTGCTCGTGGCCGTCGCCGCGGCGGTCGTCGCGCTTCTCCTCCTGCTGCCGGGCCTCAGCTCACTTAGGGATAGCTTCGCCGGCGCTGAGACAGGTTGGCTGGCGCTCGGAGCCATCCTCGAGCTCCTGTCCTGCGCCTCCTACGTCCTCGTCTTCCGGGCGGTTTTCTGCCAGCGGATGAGCCTGCGCACCAGCGCCGAGATCGGCCTGTCCGAGCAGGCGGCGAACTCCCTGCTGTCGGTCGGCGGCGCGGGCGGCCTCGTGCTCGGAGCCTGGATCCTCCGTCGTGGTGGGGTTCCGGCCGGGCTGATCGCGCGCCGCACTGTTGCCTTCTTCCTCCTGACCAGCCTCGCCAACGTCGGCTTTCTCGCCGTCGGCGGGTTGGCGCTTGTGACCGGGGTCCTGGCCGGACCGTCCGACCGCTGGCTCCTGGGTGCGATCCCGGCCCTGGTCGGGATCGGGGCAATCGCCCTGGCGGTAGCGGCGGGGGCGGTGGCGCGGGCACTCGGCCCGACCCAGGCGCGTCCGAGGGTCCAGGCGACGTTGCGGGCGATTGGCGATGGGGTCAGCGAGGCGGGGGCGCTCCTGCGCTCCCCGGCGATGGCGATCGGCTCCGCTGGATACATGCTCTTCGACGTCGCCGTGCTCGGCGTGTGCTTTCCCGCCTTCGGCAACCCGCTTCCGCCGGTCGACGCCCTCCTGCTCGCCTACATCATCGGACAGCTCGGCGGGCTCATCCCGCTGCCCGGCGGAATCGGCGGCCTCGACCTCGGATTGCTCGCGGCCCTGATCCTGTACGGCGTAAACGCGACCGATGCGGCGACCGCGGTTCTCGCCTATCGGGCCCTGCTCCTAGTCGTGCCCGCGGTGCTCGGACTTCCCGCCCTGGCGTCCTTGCGGGCCCGGCTGCGCAAGGAGGACCACGACATCCGCGCCTGCGTACCCGGGCAGGAGGTCGAAGTGCTCGGGGCGGGGCGGATCACCATGGCGCTGCCCGGTCCACGGCCGCCCGCCTGAGCTCTCGAGAGGCGGGCGCCCGCCCGATTCAGGCACGGAAATTGGCCCAAGCAATGACGCTCGGGCGGCCCGCCGACAGTAGACGGCCTTCCGTACTCCGGCGTCCGCACTCCCACGGCCAACGGACCGCGCTGCGTGCGCGGCCCGTTGGCCGAGACGGAGACCCCCGCCAGTCAGCCGATCACGTGGAAGACGAAATCGAACTTCGTTCCTGCCGGGTTGTGGTACTTGAGATCCATCTCACCACGCACGTTCCGGTACGCCCCCGTGCCTCCGGTGATCGCAAGGACGCTGTCACCGGTGTCGTAGAACGGACCCTCAACCGTGATCTGCCCGTTTGGAAGGAACGTGGTCCAGTTGCACTCCCACGACTCGCCGACGACGATGCGGACGCAGGATCCCTGATCGGTCCCGACCTTGTGCGTGTCGGTGCCGTTGAAGACGTCGTTCGCAAACGTCAGGATGTTCCCGACGTCGTCGCCCGCGGTTCCATTGGTGACGGCGTCGGTGGTCGCGTGTTCGACCACGGTGATTGTGCGACCCCCGTGATGATGATCGCCGGGACCCGCGCTCGCGTTAACCACGAGCACGAGTGCCACCGAGGCCGCCAAGAGTGCGAGTGCGAATACCCGCTTCATTTCGCCTCCTTGTTCCTGCCGGGCCAGGCCCCTCTCAGAACGAGGACACTTCCTGGGTCCGGCGTGTATTTAGCCGCGCGGCGGCTTGGATTCCCCTGAGGGATACCGCGACGCTATCGCGTTCTTGAGCGCTCCCGTGGGCTTGACTTACCCCCGAGCCGCGGTTGGGCGGTCCTCGACCTGTACAGCCGCGCCCATCCGAATGCCTCAGAACGTCAGGCGGGCGGGTTCTCGGCGTACTGCGGCGCGTCGTCGCCGATCTCGTGCCAGTTGGCCTTGTAGGCGACCTGGAGGTGGAAGCTCGGATCGAGATCGAGGTCGCGCATCAGTCCGGCGGCCACGAAGTACTTCTCCCCGAGGTCGTCATAGATGCTCGATCCGCAGTTGCCGCAGAAGTTGCGGGGGGCGAACTCGCTCTCGTAGCGGGTCACCAGGTCCTCACCCTTGGTGAAGCTGAAGTTCTCCGGGGCCACGATCACGCCCGCGAGGCTTGACCCCGTCCACCGCTGACAGCGAGTGCAGTGGCAGTAGCCCAGTGCCTCGGGATCTCTGACCTCGTACTCCACGCCACCGCACAAGCAGGCTCCCTTGAGCGTTTCAGTCATAACGACCCCTCTCGTTGGCGTTGGATGATCCGCGTCCAACGCTACCACCGGCATTAGGCCGGCGTTCGGGCCGGCCCCGGCCGGCGCTCGGCAGCGACTCCGGCCCTCAGGCCGGCGTGGGGTGCGAACTCGCTACCTTGCGGATCCGTGACTGACGAACGAGCGCTGGACGGCCCGATCGGCCTGGTCGGTGCGGGCTACATCGGGCATCTGTTCGCACAACAGTTCGCGCTGGCCGGGTACGAGGTACGGGCCTGGTCACCCGGCAGTTCAGCAGGCACGTTGCACGACCGGCTGCGCCAGAGCATCTCCACGCTGGCTGATATCGGCGCGGTGGAACCCTCGGCCGTCGACGGAACCCTGGCCCGGGTCTCCGCACACGACGACCTCGCCACGCGCTGGGGCCCTGCGCAGCCGTGATGGAGTCGATCGTCGAGGACGCCGAGCTGAAGTCGGCCTGCTACCGGGAGATCGAGGCCGTGGTCGGCCCCGAGGTGCTCCTCTGGAGCTCGACATCCAACTTTCCGATGACGCGTCTCGCCGCCGACACGGCCCACCCCGAACGCGCCATCGTCGTCCATCCGGTGCAGACGCAGCTGATCATCTTCGTCGAGGTCGTCGCCGAGGAGACGACGAGCGATGCCACGGTCGAGACGACGATGCGGTTCTGCGACGACGTCGACCTCCGAGCGGTGCGGGTCCACAAGGAGATCCCCGGCTTCCTCTGGAACCGGGTGTGGTTCGCGATGCTCCGAGAGATGCTCCACCTGGTGGACATCGGCGCCGCCGAGCCGCAAGAGCTCGACTCGATGGTCCAGACCACGCTGCGCGCATTCGTCCCGGTGTTCGGGCCGCTCCAGATGACCGATCTGATCGGCCACGGCACTTTGCGGGATATCTCCAACGCGCTTTATCCAGAGCTCGCAACCGATCGAACCGCCTCATCGACGATCGAGCAGCACGTCGCAGATGGCCGGCTCGGCGTGAAGAGCGGCCGGGGCTTCTACGACGACAACGAAGAGCGACTTTCCGAGCTCACGAGAAGGCTCTATGAAACGGCCCGTGAGCTCGCCGATTCCGCCTGAGCGTAGGTGAGGCGGGGTCGGGACGTGCGCGGGCCGCACCAAGAACGTCGAGCGTCGCTAGGGGCAGCCGCTGCGTCCCGACGGCCCGCACCGGAAGCTGGCGCCGTCGAGGGAGACGATCGCCCCGAAGACGACGTTTGGCGCCAGCACTCGGCCCTGCGCGCTGACGTAGAGCACGGCGGGCTTGTCGTTGTTGACGACCGGCTCGATCCGCTGGGTCCGCGGACGGTAGCCGCGCGGCAATTTGAAGATCGGGCCGTTCGCGCCGCAGAGGGCCGCATCGCCGCCGAGGTGGACGACGCCGCTCAGATCACGGTAATAACCGACCGTGCCGTTGACCACCGGCCTGCTGCTGGTCCAGGGAGGCTTGCCGGCGCAGTTGAAGGTCGGGTTCCCCTCGAGGCCCGCCGAGCGCAGCCGCTGTGGCTTCGCCAGGTCGCGCCCCCGCACCTGATGGTCGACGATGTTGCGGGAGCGAACCGTGTTGGCGCCGAGGCGGCTGACCGCATAGGCGCCGCCGCCCAGGGCCAGGAAGAGAGCAAGCGTCGCTGTTACGTTCGCATAGCTCAGCCTCCTGCGCACGGTCCCGCCAAGGTAACCGCGGGCGCGGCGGCGGATCAACCAGCGTGGACGGATCGCCGTAGGCCCGGGCCCCGCTGGGAAGAGGGTGCGCCTCCCCGGGAGCGGGCTCGGCGTGCAGGGAAGCCCACCAGGCACCCGCTCTCCGCGTCCCACAGCTTCAGCGATAGGGCCGTGATGCCGCTGCGGAGCGTCACCATCGGGGTGTGCTCGAACATCGGATGACCCTCGTGCGCGGCGCGAAGGCAGTAGTTCGGGATCCTCGCGCTGAGGTGGTGGACGTGGTGGTAGTTGGTGTTTCCCACCACCCAGGCGAATGGGCGCGGCAGCTCCAGGTAGGAGCTCCCCTGCAGTGCGGCCAGCTCGAAGTTCCACTCCCCTGCAGACTGGTAGTAGGTCTCCTCGTACTGATGCTGGATGAAGAGCAGCCAGGCGCCGACCGCACCGCCGGCCACCAGGGTGGTGCCCTGGATCAGCAAGTAGGTCTGCCAGCCGAGGAGGGCGCTCCAGGCGAGCACCCAGGCCAGCAGGGCGACGTTCGTGATCACGACGCTCAGCAGGATCCTTCCGGACATGCCCCGCCGTGGGAAGCGGCGTTCGAAGAGGAAGACGAGGGTGGGCCCGATGAACAGCATCAGCAGTGGGTTGCGGTAGGCCCGGTAGCCGAGCCGGCGGAGACGGGACGCGTCCTCATACTCGGAGAGGGTCATCGTGTAGATCTCGCCCGGCCCGCGGTGCTCGAGATTGCCCGAGTTGGCGTGATGGAGGCTGTGCTGGCGCTGCCACCAGCGGTACGGGGTAAAGAGGAGGAATCCGAGCAGGTGGCCCCAGCGGGCGTTCTCCGACCGTGATTGGAACAGCGAATTGTGGGTGAGGTCGTGAAACAGCGAGTACATCCGGACCAGGAAGGCGGTCGCGAGCAGTCCGAGCCCGATCGCGAGCAAGGGGCTCGGTGGGACGACGGCGGCAAGCGCCCAGACGCCGAGATACGGCAGCAGAGCACTTGCGATCTGCCCGAGGCTGCGCCGGCGGTCGACCTCCAGGTAGGGGGCCAGGTCCCGCTTCCAGCTGCTGCGCTCAGGGATGTCCTCGGCGTTCACGGCTCGGCCTTTCGGGGAGATTCATAGGACTGGTGCGTTCCCGTCGCCGCTTCGGATCATTGGCCGGCCGATCCGGAGATAGGATCGTCAGGTGGTCCGCCGCCGGGAGATCAAGGCTCGGCTGATCAGCGCGCTGCCCGCGCTGATCGCGCTCGTTGCCGGCGCCGGCGTTTCGGTTGCTATCGCCGCCGGCGGCTCGACCCGGCTCGGCCAGACGACCACCGCTCCGGTGTACGGGGCGCAGACGCCGGTCGTGCAGCTGACGACCACACCCGGAACCCCCTCCTACACCACCCCCCGAGGGGTCCTGACGAGCTGGAGCTACCACAGCAGCGCCGATACGCCGGCCGGGACGGTCAGGCTGGAGCTGTTTCGCATGGTGGCCCCGCCCGGCGTGTATGAGGCGGTTGCGGAGAGTCACGCCAAGGCGCTGGAGCCCAATTCCGCCTACGGCTTCCCGGAGCGGATCCCGGTGAAGAGCGGCTGGGTGCTGGGTCTCGACCCCAGCGACGACGCGGAGGTCGGGATCACCGTCCCGATGTCCACTGGCGATCAGATGTTCCAGTTCACCGGCGACGTGCCGGTCGGCAGCACCGCCACGGCGACGGGGCCGTTCCCCACATATCGGGTCAACGTCGCGGCGACGATCGAGCCCGATGTCGACCGCGACCATTACGGGGACCGCAGCCAGGACCGCTGCCCGACCCAGGCGGCGACCCATCGCCGCTGCTCGAATCGCTTCAGCCTCGGCAGGCTGAGTCGTGACCGGGGAAACGGGACGGCTTCGATCGCCGTCAAGCTGCCGGGCCCGGGGAGGGTCTCGGTGCGCGGGGCGGGCGTCGTCCACCGTGCCCGGGTCGTCCACAGGCTCTCCGCAGGGGTCACCGCAGAACTCCCCATCAAGGCAAAGGGAAGCACCCGGCGCCTTCTCGATCGCCATGGCCGGGCAAGGCTGAAGGTGAGGGTCACCTACGTCCCGACAGCCGGCTCTCCGCGCACGAAGCTGAAGCGCCTGTCGCTGATCAAGGGCTGAGCGGCCCCGAGAGCCGTTCGGGGATCGCTGTCGATTCCGGTGCCCCTCGTTCGACGTGTTTGTAGAAGGACCGGGTATTGGAGGTCCGTACCGAGCAAAGGGCGATCCACCAAGGAGGAACGAGATGCGCGTGATGGTGCTGGTCAAGGCAAACGAGGAGAGCGAGGCCGGGCAGATGCCGAGCCAGGAGCTGCTCGCCGCGATGCAGGGGTTCAACGAGGAGCTGATCAAGGCAGGGGTAATGCTGGCCGGGGAAGGGCTGAAAGCGAGCTCCGAGGGCGCCCGGGTGGTCTTCGCCGGAAGCCAGCGCAGGGTCGTCGACGGACCCTTCGCGGAGACCAAGGAGCTGCTCGCCGGCTACTGGCTGTGGCAGGTGCGCTCGATGGAGGAGGCGGTCGAGTGGGCGAAGCGGATCCCCTTCGACGAGAACGCCCCCGAATCGGCAGTGGAGATCCGGCCGGTGTTCGAGACCGGCGATTTCAGCGAAGAGATGACGCCGGAGATGCGCGAGCGCGAAGAGCAGATGCGGCGCGAGGTCGAGGCGAAGCAGTAGGGGCCGGCCCGAACGGATGAGAGGCGCCGGCGCAAGTGACCAGCGGTGAGGTCAACCGCACGGTCGAGGCCGTCTGGCGGATCGAGTCGGCGCGGCTGATCGCCGCACTGGCCCGGGTCGTCGGCGACGTCGGCCTCGCCGAGGACCTCGCCCAGGAGGCCCTCGTCGCCGCCCTGGAGCAGTGGCCAGAGTCGGGCGTCCCGGACAAGCCGGGCGCCTGGCTCATGGCGACCGCGCGGAACCGCGGGATAGACCGCCTGCGCCGTTCCGAGGTGCACGCGCGCAAGCTGGCCGAGCTGGCGCGGGATCTCGAGGTCGGCGGCAGGGAGCACCGCGATCTCGCCGCCGAGATCGATGACCCCTTTGACGATGACCTTCTGCGGCTGATCTTCACCGCCTGCCACCCGCTGCTCTCGGTCGATGCGAGAGTGGCGCTGACCCTGCGCCTTCTCGGGGGCCTCACCACCGGCGAGATCGCCCGTGCCTACCTCGTCGAAGAGGCGACCGCGGCGCAGCGCATCGTCCGCGCCAAGCGCACGCTTGCGGCAGCGGAGGTCCGGTTCGAAGTGCCCGGGCACGGCGAGCTGCCGGGCCGCCTCGAGGCGGTGCTCGAGGTCATCTACCTAATCTTCAACGAGGGCTACGCGGCGAGCGCCGGAGAGGAGTGGATCCGGCCCGAGCTGATCGAGGAGGCGCTGAGGCTGGGGCGGATCCTGGCAGGACTGCTCCCCGCAGAGTCCGAGGTTCACGGCCTCGTCGCCCTGATGGAGCTGCAGGCATCACGCTCCCGCGCCCGGACGGGTCCGGCGGGCGAGGCGATCCCGCTCGACGAGCAGGACCGCTCGCGCTGGGATTGGGTCCTGATTGCGCGCGGGAAGGCTGCGCTCGAGCGCGCCCTTGACGCCGGCACGATCGGTCCCTACGGGCTGCAGGCGGCAATCGCCGCATGCCACGCCGACGCGCGCACCCCCGCCGACACGGACTGGGAGCGGATCGCGGCACTCTACGACGGCCTGGTCGAACTCACCCTCTCACCGGTTGTCGAGCTGAACCGGGCGGTCGCGGTCGGCCGCGCCTTCGGGCCCGAGGCCGGGCTGCGCATCGTCGACGGCCTCGGCGATGAACCCTCACTGTCGGGCTATCACCTCCTGCCCGCGGTCCGCGGCGACCTGCTCTCGAAGATCGGCCGCCGCGACGAGGCCAGGGTGGAGTTCGAGCGGGCCGCTTCGCTCAGTGCCAACTCCCGCGAGCGCGAGGCCCTCCTGGCACGAGCGGAGGGCACCAATCAGAGATAGTGGCTGCGCCGGAACCAGACGTAGAGCGCCACGCAGGAGATCACCAAGCTGCCGACGCCATACACGGCGAAGGTCCAGAAGGAGCCGATGTGGTCGACAAGCCAGGGGAAGTTCATCCCGAAGAAGCCGGTGATGAAGCTGAGCGGCAGGAAGATGGTCGCGATCAGGGTCAGCTGCTTGCTGGTCTCGTTCTGCTGGACGCTGATCTCGTTCTGCCGGACCCCGAGCACCGCCAGGTTGGCCTGGAGGATGCTGGTCAGCAGCTCCCGCTGGGAACCGATCTCGTCGTGGACGAGCTTGACGTGGTCGTTGACGTCACGGAAGTAGTTCTGCATCGCTCCTGACACCCGCGCGTTCCCACCGCGCTCGATAGCCGCCAGCGGTGCCAGCATCGGGTGGATCGCCCGGTAGAACTCGATCGCTTCCCGCTTCAGCAGGTAGATCCGCTCGGTCTGGTCCCCCCCGCCTTCGAACACCTGCACCTCGGCGTCCTCGACGTCCTCGGTCAACCCTGCACGACCGGCTCGTAGTCGTCGACGACCGTGTCGAGCACGGCCCAGACGACCGAGATCGCCCCTTCGCTGATCAGCTCCGGCCGGGCCTCCAGCCTGGTGCGGGCCGAGGAAAGCTCACTCGCCTCGCCGTGGCGGACGGTGATCGCGTAACCCGGGCCGGCGAAGATGTGGATCTCGCCGAAGTCGACCTGCTCGTTGCGATCGTCGTAGCGGGCGGTCCGCAGGACGACGAAGTAGTGGTTCTCGTACTCCTCGATCTTCGCCCGCTGGTGGCTCGAGCTGGCGTCCTCGATCGCCAGCTCGTGCACCGGGAACGCCTCCGCCACCTCGCGCATCTCCTCCGCGGCCGGGTCGTGGATGCCGAGCCAGACGAAGCCCCCATCCCGCCCCGCCCTGCTCGCCGCCTCGGCTACCGACATCGGGCCCTCGTGCTGGCGGGCCCCGTCCTCGTAGTGGGCGCAGTCGACGATCACGATTTGGCTCCCGGCTGGGCTTTTCGGGTCTGCGCCTCCGGTTCCTGCCGGCGAGCAGCCCCACCCCCGGGATCCCGGCTGCCGTCAGCCGGCCCGCGCGCCCCAGGAGGGATGGCGGTCGGTGACGCCGCTGTTGTGGGTCACCTGGTGCTGGTGGGAGCCGTCGGCCTTCATCGTGAAGATCTCGGCGTCGCCGTCGCGGGTGCTCTCGAAGGCGATCCGCTTCCCGCTGGGGGAATATGAGGGATGCAGGTCGTCGCCGGGGGCGCGGGTCAGCCGGCGCCGCCGCGAGCCATCGGCCTTGATCGTGTAGACGTCCTCGTTGCCGCGAACCGTCGCCTCGAAGACGATCCGCCTGCCGTTCGGTGAGAACGAGGGGTGCCCTTCGTCGAAGTTCGTGCGGGTGAGGCGGTGCTGGTGGCGGCCCTGACCGTCCATGGTGAAGATGTCCTCGTTGCCGCTGCGATCGCTGACGAAGACGATCAGGTTGCCGTGGTGGGCGATCGTGGCGTCGCTGTCGTCCTTGCCGTTGTGGGTGAGCTGCTGCTGATGGCTGCCGTCGGAGAGCATCTTGAAGATCTCCGAGTCGCCGTCGCGGTCGCTGCCGTAGACGATCTCGCCCCCATTGGGGGAGTAGGAGGGGTCCTCGTCGGTGACCCCATCGTGGGTCAGCTGCCGCTGGTGGGTGCCGTTCTCGACCATCGAGAAGATCTCGTCGGCCCCTGTGCGGGTGCTGTCGAAGGCGATCCTGCCGCTCTTCGGGTCATACGAGGCATCGCCGTCGAACGAGGTGTTCTTAGTCAGCTGGAGCAGGCCGCGGCCGTTCTGGCTCATCGTGAACAGCTCGGAGTCGCCGTCGCGGTTGCTGTCGAAGGCGATCGGCCCCTCGCTCGCCTGCCCGGTCGGGGGCCTGCGCCGAACCGCGTGGGTGGGAGCAACCAGAACCGCCAGGCTGAGTGTCAGCGCCGCCAACCCGCAGATCCCCACCGCCACTTCTCGTGAGCCCCCCCGAGGCATGTTCGGACCATAGTCCCCGCCCCGGTGCCGCGTCAAGCCCGCCCCCCACTGGGGGTTTTGGCACCTTGTCCGGGCAATGGCGATAGCGACTGCGACAGATCTCGAGGTGTTCGCCGGCGGGCGCCGGCTGCTCAGCAGCGTCTCCTTCCGCCTCGACGCGGGCGAGCGGATGACCCTCGCCGGCCGCAACGGCGCAGGAAAGACCACTCTGCTGCGTTTGCTCGCCGGCGAGTTGGTGCCGCAGTCGGGCAGGCTCGCCCTCGGCAAGGGCGTGCGGGTGGCGCTCCACGACCAGCGCCCGCCCCGCGACACGGGGGCGTCGCTCGGCGACTACGTCTTCTCGGCCCGAGCCGAGGCGATCGAAGCGGAGGCCGAGCTCACCCGGCTCGAGTCCGAGATGGGAGGCGGCGCGGATCCCGAGCTGATGGCCGCCTACGCCGCGGCCCAGCAGCGGCTCGAGCTGGCCGGGGGCTACCGCTGGCGCGAGGGGGTGCTCGCGGTACTGCACGGCCTGGGGTTCACCGATACCGAAGCGGAGCGTCCGCTCGCGAGCTTCTCCGGAGGCGAGCTGACCCGTGCCTCGCTGGCGCGGGCGCTGGCCGGCGGGCCCGATCTGCTGCTGCTCGACGAGCCCACCAACCACCTCGACATCCCCACCCTCGAATGGCTGGAGGCGTATCTCTGCGGCCTCGAGGCGGCGATCGTCCTGGTCGCCCACGACCGCTGGTTCCTGGAGTCGGTCGGAACCTCGGTGCTCGAGCTGGAGGCCGGGCGGGCGCGCTACTTCGCCGGGCCCTGGCACGCCTGGCGGACCGAGCAGGCCGCCCGCGAGCTCGCGCTCGGGCGAACGATCGAGCGCCAGCAGGCCGAGATCGCGCGGATGGAGCGCTTCGTCGAGCGCTTCCGCTACAAGGCAACCAAGGCGCGGCAGGCCCAGTCGCGGCTGAAGCGGATCGAGAGGATCAAGCGTGACGGGGCCGTGGCGGAACCTCGCGACCGCCGCAACCTGAGCTTCGCCTTCACGGCACCGGAGCGCTCCGGGCGGGTCGTCGTGGAGCTGAAGGACGGCCGGATCGATGTCCCCGGGCGGACCCTGCTCGAGAAGGCGAGCATGCACCTGGAGCGCGGCGAGCACGTCGTCCTTGTCGGGCCCAACGGCTCCGGCAAGACGACGCTGATCGAGACGATCGCCGGCCGCCGCAGCCCGGCGGCCGGCAGCGTCCGGCTCGGGCACAACGTCCG
The DNA here is from genome assembly GCA_963720735.1 of uncultured Actinomycetes bacterium. GTDB lineage: Bacteria > Actinomycetota > Thermoleophilia > Solirubrobacterales > 70-9 > JBBRHQ01. The sequence continues at coordinate 170,617 of CAVRGL010000006.1, read as the reverse complement.
GCTCGGCTACCTCTCCCAGCACTCCGAGGAGGCCGCCGGCGAGGGCACCGTGTTCGAGGCGGCGCAGCGCCAGACCGGGCTGAGCACCCAGAGGACCCGCGACCTCCTCGGGGCCTTCCTCTTCTCAGGCCCTGAGACCGAGAAGCCGCTGGCGGAGATCTCCGGCGGCGAGCAGCGACGCCTCTCGCTGGCGATCCTGGTCGCCTCCGGTGCCAACCTGCTGGTCCTCGACGAGCCCACCAACCATCTCGACCTGGAGAGCCGCGAAGCGCTGGAGGATGCCCTGGTCGCCTTCGAGGGGACGCTGCTGCTCGTCTCCCACGACCGCGCCCTACTGGAGGCGGTCGGCCGCCGGACCCTGGCTTGCGAGGACGGGGCGCTGCGCGGTTATCCGGGTCCCTGGGCCGAGTACGTGCGCGACCGTGAGGAGCGCGAGGCCGACCGCGCGCGGGAAGGAGGCGCCGGGCACCGCCAGGCGCCGCCCCCGGCGGCGTCCCGCCGGCCCTTCGAAGAACGCCGTGCGCAGGGTCGCCGAGCTGGAGCGGCGGATCGAGGAGGCCGAGGCCGAGCTGCGCCGGCTCGAGGACGAGCTGGCCGACCCGGCGATGTGGTCGAGCCCGGGCCGCGCCGAGCGGGCCACCGAGCGCCACCGCGAGGCCAGGCAGGCGGTCGAGCGGCTCTACGAGGAATGGCAGGTGGCGGAGGCGGCCGGCGGACCTAACCGCTCCTAACCGGGGACGGCCTCCGGCGCTGCACTTGCTTTCGGTTCAGAGCCCGGTTGCACCGTAGGGATGCCTCCGGTGAAGAGCAGGGCGACGAGCGCCATCAGGGCCATGATCGACATCGCGACGCGCAACCCATCGATCCGGGCCTGCGAGTTCGTTTCGACAACCGCATCGGCCGTCGTGGCCTTAACTCCCGCATCAGAGAGGGCGACCTTCAAGTCGTCGTCGGAGATGAACGGGATCCCGCCCGCGAGCTCCGTCTGTGCCTTCGATGCGAGGCTCGGGGGAACGTCCGGGTTGTCCTTGATGCCGGTGAAGAACGAGGCGGTCAGCGCTGAGATCAGCAAGGCGCCGGCCAAGGCAGTGCCGATCGAGGCGCCGAGCTGGGTTCCCGTGTTCTGGAGACCACCGACCTCGCCGCTCTGCTCGTCGGGGACCGCCGAAACGGTCACGCTTCCGAGCTGCGAGGCCATCGAGCCGAGCCCGGCGCCCGCAAGCAATAACGGCCAGGTGACGATCTCCGGGCCGGCACCTATGTCCAGCAGCGCGACCAGCAGCACGAGGCCGCCAAACAGCAACATGAACCCGAGGCGAACGACCCGCCGCGGTGAGACATTCGGGAACAGCCTTGGGATCCCGGCGGCGAACAGGAGCAATGAGAGCGAGAGCGGAAGCAGCCGCACGCCGGTCTCGATCGCCGACAACCCGAGCGCGACCGACAGGAACAGCGGAACGGCGAAGAACGTCCCGGCCTGGACCATGAACATGAAGAGGAACGAGATAACCCCGCTGCGCAGCTGGATGTTGCGCGAGCATGGAAGGGTCGATCAGCGCGCCCTTGCCCTCCTCGATTCGCCGGTTCTCCCAAGCCACGAAGAGGGCCATGACCGCACCGCCAGCGAGGACCAACCAGATCACCGGCGAGAGCCCGAGCCACTCCGGAGCCTCGGGCTTGGGTTGCACGAAACCCCACGTTCCCGAGCGCAGGATGCCCAGCACGATCAGGGCGAGGCCGAGCGCGGAGAGCGCGGTGCCGACCAGGTCGAGCTTGACTCCCTCCTCCGCCGGTTTGTCGTTCATCCGCCGGGTCAGGAGGAGGATGACAAGCACGATCAGGACCTCGCCTGCGAACACCCACCGCCACGACGCGTAGGTCGTGAAGAAGCCGCCGACCAGCGGCCCCAGGGCTGCTGCGATCGCGCCGGCGGCGGCGACGAGACCGTAGGCGCGCGGGCGCTCCGGCTTTCCGAAGTTCGAGGCGACCAGGGCGACGATCGCAGGCATGATCAGCACGGCGCCCAGGCCCTCGAGAAACGACCACCCGATCATCAGCACGGTCAGGTTCGGCGCCAATGAAGTGGTGAACGACCCGCAGGCGTAGATGATGCACCCGAGGCCGAATGCGCGCTTGCGGCCGATTATCTCGCCGACCTTCCCGCCGGTGATCATGAATGAGGCCATCACCAGCGTGTAGAGCGTGATAGCCGTCTGGATCCCGGTCACGGTGGTCCCGACATCCTCGGCGACCGTCGCGATCGCCGTGTTCATCACCGTCGTGTCGAGGGCCATTACGAACTGCCCCGCCGCGAGCGTCAGCAGGACGATTCCCGTGGCGCCGATGCGCCGCCCGGCTACCTCGGTCATGACGCTCTCTGCGGCTCGCCCATCGATCAGGCCTCCAGCTCAGCGCCGCGGAGGTGGCGGCGTCCGGTCCCGCTGACCGAACTCCTGGAAGAGGCCGATCACCAGGCCGAGGGCGCCGGCGATCATCAGGATCAGCCCCACTGTGGGGATGTCGACCGCAGCCCAGCTGTCCTTGACCGCATAGCGGGCGATGGCGCCGACGGCGAGCAGGAAGATCGAGCCCCCGATCGTCACGCCGCCATTATCCACGCGGCGGCGGCGGTCAGGCCTTCAGGGGCGCCCCTCGTAGGCGGCCGTGAGCAGCGAGGTCAGCTCGGCGATCATCGGCATCCGCGGGTTCGTCCTCACGCTGGGGTCGGCGAAGGCGGCCCTGACCAGGTCGGGGAGCGCCGCCTCGAACTCCTCTCGCCCCAGGCCGGTCTCGGCCAGCGAGCGGGGCATCCCGACCGCGTCGAGCAGCTCGTCGACGCGCCCGAAGAAGCGCTCGCGCCTCTCCTCCATCCCCTTGCTGCCGCCGAGGCCCAGCACCCAGCCCATCTGCGCGTACTTGTCGGGGGCGACATAGGTCGCATACCCGGGCGCCGGCATGAACTTGGAGGGGATCGAGGCGTTGTAGCGCAGCACGTGCGGGAGGAAGATGCCGTTGGCGCGCCCGTGGGCGATGCCGAAGCGGGCCCCGACGGCGTGGGCGAGCGCGTGGTTGACGCCGACGAAGGCGTTGGAGAAGGCGAGCCCGGCGATCGCCGCTGCGTTCGACATCGCGGTGCGGGCCTCGAGGTCGCCACCGTCCGCGCAGGCCCGTGGGAGCGCGTCCATGATCAGGTTGATCGCCTGCATGCAGAAGGCGTCGGTGTAGGGCGAGGCGAAGATCGAGACCCCGGCCTCCAGCGCATGGGTGAGCGCGTCGATCCCGGTGTCCGCGGTCACCGCGGGCGGCATCGAGAGGGTCAGGGTCGGCTCGATGATCGCCATGTCGGGGACCAGCGAGTAGTCGACCAGCGTCACCTTGCGCCCGGCCGCGCTGACCACCGCCGCCGGAGAAACCTCCGAGCCTGTGCCGGCGGTGGTCGGCACCGCGACCATCCGCACCGTGTGCTCCACCTCGGGGTAGTGGGCGACGCGCTTGCGGGCGTCGAGGAAGGGCAGCGAGAGCTCCTTCAGCGAGACGTCGGGGCTCTCGTGGAAGAGCCGCATCGCCTTCGCGGCGTCGAGCACCGAGCCGCCGCCGACCGCGACGATGCAGTCGGCGCCGAACTCCCCCAGGACCTCGGTGCCGGCGCGGATCTGCTCCTCGGTGGGCTCCGGGGTGATCTCGGAGAAGACGTGGACGCCCGAGCCCTCGAGGTAGGGGCGGACCTCCTCGGCGACCCCGCGGGCCTCGCCGTCGAGATCGGTGACGAGCAGGACCTGCTCGGCCTTCAACTCGCGCAGGCTCTCGATTGAGCCGGCATTGAAGTAGGTGTCGGAGGGGACGCGGAACCACTGCGGGGGCGCCTGGCGGCGCGAGACGGTCTTCACGTTGAGCAGGTTCAGGTAATTGACGTTGTCTGTGGTGTTCGAGCCGCCCCAGGTCCCGCAGCCGAGCGAGAAGGTGGGCGTCAGCGAGTTGTAGATGCCGCCCAGGGCGCCGACCGCAGTGGGGGCGTTGACGAGAATTCGGCCTGTCCGCACCCGCCCCGCGAAGAGCGCGATCACGTCCTCGTCGGACGTGTAGACGGCCGAGGTGTGGCCGAGCCCGCCGTGCTCGGTGACCAGCTCGCAGGTGGCGACCGCGTGATCGACCGAGGGCGAGCGGACCAGCCCGAGGACCGGCATCAGCTTCTCCTGGATCATCGGGTGGGCGGCCAGCGCCTCCGGCTCGGACGGAAGTGGCGCGAGCAGCACCTTGACGTCCTCGGCCACCGGGAAGTCGCCCATCGCGCCGAGGTTGGCGCACGACTGGCCGAGGGCGCGCACGTCGACCCGCCCGTCGGGCTCGAAGGCGAGCCCGGAGAGGCGCTCGACCTCCTCGGCGTCGAGCATCCGCCCGCCGAGGCGCTCGAACTCGGCGACCACCTCGTCGTAGATCGTCTCGTCGATCACGCAGGTCTGCTCGGCCGGGCAGATCACCGAGGCGTCGAAGGTCTTGGAGATCAGCACGTCGACGACCGCCATGCCGATGTCGGCGCTGCGGTGCACGTAGACCGGCGCGTTGCCTGCGCCGACGCTGAGCGTCGGCTTGCCGGCCGCGTTCGCCGCGGCGACCGCCTTCGGCCCCCCGGTCGTCCAGATCAGGTCGATCCCGTCGTGGTGGAAGAGGTACTGGGAGACGTCGAGCGTCGGGTCGGGGATCACCTGGAGGGCGTCGGCGGGGAGGCCGGCGGCCTCGCCCGCCTCCTGGAGGATCTCCACCGCCCGCACGGCGCAGCCGGCTGCCCGCGCGGAGGGGCGGAAGACGATCGCGTTGCGAGTCTTGGTCGCCACGATCGACTTGAACAGCGCTGTCGAGGTCGGGTTGGTGATCGGGAGCAGCGCCAGGACGACGCCGATCGGCTCAGCCACGTACTGGATCCCGCTCTTGGGGTCCTCGTCGATCACTCCGACCGAGCGCTTGTCCTTGAGGTAGTCGTAGAGGAACTCGGTGGCGATGTAGTTCTTCACCACCTTGTCCTCGAGCACGCCGAAGCCGGTCTCCTGCATCGCCAGCTCGGCCAGCTCCACGGCGCTGTCGAGCCCGGCGACGACCATCGCCCAGACGATCTCGTCGACCGCCTCCTGGTCGAGCCGCCGGAAGCTCTCCGCCGCTGCGGCAGCTCGCTCGACGAAGCCGTCCAGGCGATCAGCCTGGGCGGCGTCGACGACCGCCTCTGCTGCTGGCTGGGTCTGCGTCGTGGCCAACTAATCGGCTCCCGCGCATACCGTATCGCCGGCGCTCAGCCGGTGGTCGCGATCGGCCGCCGCTTCAGTCGGAGCAGGGCCTCGATCTCGCGCTCGAAGGCGCGGGTCATCGCGCCCGGATCGGGGACCAGCTTCGCGTCGGCCATCACGCCGATCCTGATCTGGCCGTCATAGCTGAAGATCGAGACGGTAGTCGAGGTCCCGCCCGCCGAGGGCGCCCAGACCAGGACCCCGTCCACCTTGGACCCGGCGAGATAGACGGGTTGGCGCGGGCCGGGGACGTTCGTCACCACTGCGCTGGCGCTGGCCGTGAACGGGTCGAGCAGGCGCTGCTCGACCGCCAACGGCGTCCTCCCGACCGCGTCGAGGACACCATAGGAGACGGCCCCCTCCGGTGAGTGCTTGATCTCCTCCATCCGGCGGTGCACCTCGCGCAGGCGCCGGCGGCGATCCCCGATCCCCAGCGGCAGCCGCAGCAGGACCAGGCCGAAGCGGTTGCCCAGCTCGGAGGGCAGTGGCTGATCGAGCGGTCGCAGGTTGAAGGGGACCGACGCGGTCAGCTCCTCGACCGGGCTGTCGCGGGAGCGCAGGTAACGGCGCAGCGCACCCGCCACGGCGGTGACGACGATGTCGTTGATCGTGGTCCCGGTCTCATGGCCCATCGTCCTCACCTCCTCCAGCGCGATCGGCGCCGACCAGGCGACCCCCTTCGCCACCCCCATCTCTCCCTTCAGGGGGGACGGTGGGTCGGGGGCCGGCAGCAGCGCCTTGGCCAGCACGTCGGCGTCCTTGCGCGTGGTCGCCGCGATGTCGACGAGGTGCGAAGGATGCCGTGCCACCTCGAGCGACTCGTGTGCGATCGCGCCGGCAGCCCCGCGGGCGAGGCCGGCCGCCCCGCGGGCGGAGCCGGCGAGCCCCCCCAGGCGGCTGCGCGCCCGCCCAGCGCTTGGGGTGTCTTCGACCGCGGGCGCCAGACCGGCGTCGGGCGAGGAGTCGGTCAGCGAGAGCAGGACGCGGGCGAGCGCGATCCCATCGGCGATCGCGTGGTGGATCCGGGCGATCATCGCCGCGCCCCCCTCGTAGCCGTCCACCAGGTGGAACTGCCAGAGCGGCCTGGAGCGGTCCAGCGGTGTCGAGGTCAGGTCCGCGACCAGCGCCTGAAGAGCAGCGCGATCGCCGGGCGCCGGCAGGGCGACTCGATGGAGATGGAGGTCGAGGTCGAAGTTCGGATCCTCCTCCCAGTGCGGCCCCGAAAGCCGCGGCCCTCCCTCGACGACCCGCTGGGAGAAGCGGGGAAAGGGGGCGACCAGGCGCTCCGCGATCACCTCGCGCACCCGGTCCCAGGCAGGTACCTCGCCGAACCAGAGGACCCCGGTGATCACCATCAGGTTGGTCGGCTGGTCCATGTGCAGCCAGGCGACGTCCGCATTCGACATGCGCTGCGGTCCGGTCACGGTTGGGGCTCCCGGCCGCCGGCGACCATCTCGGGGACGGTGGGGAAGCGGTAGCCCTGAGCACCGAGGCCCTCGAGCGCCCGCTCGGTGGCCGCGACCGAGGCCGCCCGGTCGCCCTCGGGCACCTTGTGATCGCCGTCGTGGAGGAGGACGATGTCCCCGCCACGCGCCTTCAGCGCCCGCCTCGCGATCGTCTCGGCGGTCTCGCGCCGGCGCCAGTCGAAGCAGGTGATCGACCAGAGCACCGGCACGTATCCCTGCTCGCGCATCGTCCGCAGCGTGCCGGGGCGGCGGCGCCCGTAGGGCGGGCGCATCAGCGCCTCTCCGTCGATCTCCGTGAAGCTGCGCCCGGCCGCCTCCACGGCCTCGCGGCAGCGCCGCAGCTCCTCGCGGATGCTCGCCGCCGAGCGCAGCGGCATGGTCGGGTGGGTGAAGGTGTGGTTCCCGATCGCGTGGCCGCGATCGACGATCTCGCGCACCATGCCCGGCTCGCGCTCGGCCCAGCAGCCGACCAGGAAGAAGGTGCCCTTGGCGTCGTGTCGTTCGAGCAGGTCCATCAACCGCTCGGTGTGGCGGGGATTGGGGCCGTCGTCGTAGGTGAGGGCGATCGCCCGACCGGCCTCCGGGACCCGGCAGATCGTCCGGCCGTAGAGCTGCGAGGTCGGGACCTGGCCGTTGTAGATCGCGAACCCCGCCGCTCCCGCGGCGCCGAGTGCGCCGAGCACGGCGCGCCTCACCGGGCGGCCCTTCGCCTCGGCCGCCGCGCCTCACCGCGAGAACCGGTCTCGGCCGCGGCGGCGGCGCGCTCCTCGATCGTCTCCAGGGCGACGGCGTTGCCGTCCTGGCGGTAACTCCGCAGGCCATCGCGGAACTCGGGGAGTCGTTCGAGGAAGCATTCGACCGGGTCGCCGTCGGTCCCCTCCGCGCAGAGCCCGTAGCGTCGCGCCTCGAGGTAGCGGGCGTTCATCAGCTGCTCGAACTGCCCCTTCAGGGGAGCCGAGAGGACTGGCTTGCCCAGGTAGACCGCCTCGCTGAGCAGCGAGAACCCGCCGCCGGCGACGACCCCGCGGCAGGTCCGCAGCGCTTCGACGAAGCCCTCGTTCGAGGGCGGGCGGAACTCGAGGTTGCCCTCGACCCTGACCTCGCCCGAGCCGCCCCGCATGCCGTAGACGAGGCAGGAGATGCCGCACTTGCGCAGCGATTCGAGCAGGTCCTCATCGCCCCCCCAGTAGACGAGCAGGTGATCGCCGTCATCGCTCTTCGCCGCGGCGATCTCGGGGCGGAGGATCGGTGGCACCAGGGTGGTGCGCTTCCGCGCCAGTGGGGGGCGGAAGAAGGTTGTCACCACGTACTCGGCCGCCCCCGGAACCATGCCCCTGACCACGGCACGGGCGATCAGGTAGTCCTCGCGCTCCGCGCCGATGATCCGGCGCCCGTGGCGGCAGCGATCGATCGCGTTGATGTTGTCGACGGCGATCAGCGGCTTCCGCCTGCGCCGCGCGAAAGCGGCGGAGACCGGCTCGAAGTCGGTGATCACCACGTCAGGATCCCATGCGTCGACCTCCTCGGCCCAGACCCGGATCCCCTCCGGGAGCTCCTCGCGGGCGCTTCGGACGTTCTGGACGACCGTCTGCCAGCGGCGGATCTGGCCCTCCTCCAGGGCGAAGGTCGGCCCGAAGACCTGGTCGACGCCGGGTAGGCGCTCGCTCAGGTGACGGAAGGCGGCGCCGGAGGCAAAGACTCTCACCTGGTGGCGCTCCAGCAAGGAGCCGATCACAACCTCCGACCGGGTGGCATGCCCCATACCCTCGCCGTTGACGCCGTAGAGGATCTTCATGCCGGGCCACGATAGCCGCGCAGGCCGAATCAGCCCCCGTCCCGGTGGGGCTGAACCTCGAGCCCGGTTTCGGCCAGCCAGCTCCGCAGCTGGAGATGCATCGCCTCGACCCCGACGATCGGCGACCGCTCAGGTGTCCACCCCGCGGGAACGAGTGCGAAGGGGTGCATCTGCCAGCCGCCCAGCGCCCCGTGGGAGCCCATGAACTCTTCGAAAGGCGCCACCTCGTTGCGCTCCGGATAGAAGGCGCAGTTGACAAGGATGTCGGGGCAATGGGGAAAGCCGTCCGTGCGCTGCAGGTGATCGGCGGCGTTGGCGCCGAAGTGGCGGAGCGGATCCTCGCCGGTGACGCTGTCTTCATCGAGGTCGCGCGCGCCGGAGCCGCCGATCACGAGCGCGTGTCCCTCGTCGGAGCGGACCATCACGAATCCGATCCCAGGGTGGGTGCTGACCGTCTCGATCAAACCCGGGTAGAGGTCGCCGATCTCCCCTACGGTCATCCGCTCGCGGCTGGCGCTCAGGGTGATCAGCCCCAGGCCGCCCGACGCCAGCACCACCGCCGGGGTCTCGCTGCTCGCCTCCGGCGTCATCTGCTCCATCGCCTCGCGGTTGGAGCCCAGCGCCACCTCGCCGTCGACCATCCGCTTACGGGTTGCCCGGGCGACGATCCGCCCCGCGACGCTGTCCTCGGCCCGGGCCTCGGTCAGCGCGCCGCCCACAGTGGCGAAACCCTCGTCGATCGAGGCCGGCGCAAACACGTCGACGCCGCCCATCGCTCCCTCGACCAGCTCCTCCAGCGTCATCCCGTAGCGCTGGCGGAAGGGGCGACCCTGCGTCTGACCGTGGTCGGAGAGGACGACCAGGTGGTACGGGCGCGGCGCCTGCTCCACGGCCCGCTCGAGCCGGGCCAGCTCCGCATCATGGCGGCGCAATACCGCGAACGCGTCCGGCTCGGTGATCCCCGAGTGGTGGGCGACCTCGTCGTAGCCGACGAAGGTCGAGTAGACGACGGGGATGCCCTCGACGATGTCGCCCATCAGCAGGCCGACGTTGAGGTCGCGCATCGCCACCGTGATCGTCGCCCGCATCCACGGGTAGAGGCCGCCGCGCTCGACGTGCTCGGCGCCGCCCCGCCGCTGGCGTCGGGCCGCCCGCCATTCCATGAAGACGTCGGCGAAATAGAGGAGCAGGGTGCGGGCGAAGCCGTACGGGTCGGCGAAATACGCGAAGAACTCGCCGCTTCCGGTGCGACCCGGCGACCGGATCGTGCTCATCGTCACTGAGCAGCGGGGGGCATCGCCGCTGAACATGTTGCCGCGGCTGGCTCCGCCGCCGGCGAGCAGGCCGCCCCCATCGGAGCGGCGGCGCTCGATCTCGACCGCGTCCATCATCCGGTTGGAGACGATCGTCCGGCCGATGTCCTTCTCGTGCCAGCGGAAGGCCGGCATGTCGTAGTTGCTGCCGAGCAGAAGCCCGGCCTGGCTCGCCCCGGTCTGCGAGGAGAGGTCGCACTCCCAGCCGAGCAGGCGGTGGCTGCCGTCGTCGATCCAGCGGGCCATGGTCGGCACATGGCCCTCCGCCAGGGCACGCCGCAGGACCGGCTCGGCGAGTCCGTCGATCTCGAACAGGATCACGCCGGGGACGTCGGTGCGGTTCCGCCTGCGCGCCTTGCGAGAGCGGCGGCGGACGACACGCAGCGCCCTGGCGTCAGGGTCGAGACCGACCACCGGAGTGAGCAGCATCTCCACCAGCGCGAGGAAGAAAGCAACAGCAATTGCCCCCAGCAGGGTCGGATGGGCCCCATCGACGATCGTCAGGGCGAGGGTGATGATGATCCCGTTGAGGACCAGCGAGCCGAGGCCGAATGTGAGGATCGTCAGCGGCAGCGCGATCCGGATCAAGAGCGGCCAGAGGATCGCGTTGAGGATCGCGATCGTCGCCGTCGCAAGCAGCGCTGTGCCGAAGCGCGGCACCCCGATGCCCGGTACGATCGCCGCCAGCACCAGGAAGGCAAGCGCGGTCAGCACCCAGAGCGCCAGGCCCCTGAGGACGCGCGAGGAGAACCGGTCACGCCTCATGGGCGCGCCGCCCGCTCGAGCGCCAACCTTGCTCCGGGCTCGAGCACCTCGACCCTGACCTCCGGGCAGCGCTCGGCGGCGATCCGCGCGAACTCGTGCGGGGGGTCGGTCAGGGTCCGCCCGAGGGTCCGCTTCAGCCCCGCCGGGTGATACGTGCCCCAGTGGATCGGCACAGCGAGCCGCGGCCTCAGCATCGCCAGCGCCTGCGCAGCCCGCGCGGGGTCGAGATGGCCGGCGCCGATCTTGTGACCCCAGCCCCAGACGGGCAGCAGCGCCAGCTCGAGCGGGGCGATCTCGGACATGCCCTCGAAAAGGTCGGTATCGCCGGCGAAGTAGACGCGGCCGGCGGAGCGCGCTGCGACGACGAAGCCGAGCGGCTCGGCGGTCGGCCCCCAGGGCCCGCGGCGTTGGTCGTGCACCGCGGGCACGGCGGTGATCTCCACCGCCCCGAGCGAGTGGTTCTCGCCGGCGCCGATCTCGACAATCTCGCGGTGCCCCGAGCCTGAGGCAAGCGCGCCCCCTCCGCGCGGCACCAGCAGCGGCGTCTGCGGCGGCAGCGCCCGCAGCGAGGGGAGGTCGAGATGGTCGCGGTGCAGGTGGGAGATCAGCACCAGGTCGAGGGGGGCATAGGAATCCGGTTGGACGCCCGCCGGGTGGCGCCGCAGGAAGCCGACCCGGGAGCGGAGCATCGGGTCGGTGAGGATCCTGGCGCCGCCGATCTCCAGCAGCACGGTCGAGTGGCCGACGTAGGTGACGCTGTCCGGGGACTCGTTCATCAGGGTGCGAGGCGCTCGATGGTCCAGCCGTCCGCTGCGCGCGTGTAGAGGAAGCGGTCGTGCAGGCGCGCCTGTTGACCCTGCCAGAACTCGACCGAGCTGTGTCGCAGCAGGAATCCTCCCCAGTGCTCTGGGCGCGGGATCTCCTCGGCGCCCTGCCAGCGGTCCATCGCCTCGGCGAGGCGCCGGTCGAGTTCCTCGCGCCCGGACAGCGGCCTGCTCTGCGGCGAGGCCCAGGCCCCGAGGCGGCTGGCGCGGTCCCTGGTGGCGAAGTAGGCGTCGGAGTCAGCCGCCGCGAGCCGCTCGATCGTTCCCCTCACCCTGACCTGGCGATCCAGCTCGCGCCAGTAGATGACCAGGGCGCCGCGCGCGTCGGCGGCGATCTCGCTGGCCTTGGCGCTCTCGAGGTTGGTGAAGAAGCGAAAGCCGTCGGCACCGTGCCCCTTGAGCAGGACCATGCGGGCGTCAGGGCCGCCGTCCGCGCCGACCGTGGCCAGCGTCATCGCCTCGGCCAGCGGCACCTCACTCTCGGCGAGCTCGTACCATCGCCCGAACTGCTCGATCGGGTCGGCGGCGAGCTCGGCGCGGCGCAGCAGCGGGTGGGTGTGCCGGATCGGCTCGGTCATCCTGGCGCAATCAGTTGAGCGAGGGATCCTCGGGCATCCGGGCCAGCAGCGCGTACTCACCGCCACGGCGCTTCAACACCGTGGGCCAGAGGTCCTCGTCGGTGAAGGGATCGTCGGGGTCCGCGGGCTCGATCATCCAGGCGTCGCCTTCGAGCTCGCGCTCGAGCTGGCCCGGGCTCCAGCCGGAGTGCCCGGCATAGACGCGGACCCGCCTCAGCTCCGGCTCCGCCCCCGGATCGACTACCCCGAGGTCGCCGAGGACGAGCTTCGGCGATTCGCTCGGGTCCTCGAACTCCCCGAGGACGACCACCGAATCGGGCCCCACCGGGCCGCCGATCCGCACCAGCTGCTCGCTCCCGGCGAGCTCGGCGAGCGCCGGGACCGCCTCGCCGACCGTGGTCTCCGAGAGCCGGTTGAGCACGACACCGAAGGCCCCCTCCTCGCCGTGCTCGACCATCAGGATCACCGTCCGCCGGAAGAAGTCGAAAAGGCTCGGGGCGGCGATCAGGAGCTTCCCGCGCAGCGAATCCATACCGCCATTCTCTACTCCCAACTGGTCGAGTGGACGATTTCGACAGATGGGGAGAGGATTTCGTCCACTCGACCGGCCGTCGCGGCTCGCTGATGCGACCTAGGGACGCAGGACTATCTTCAGCGCCTCGTGGCGGTCGTAGATGTCGTAGGCCTGCGGCGCCTCGTCGAGGCTCATGTGATGGGTGACCAGCGGCCCTGGATCGAGCTCGCCCGCGGCGAGCGCCGCCAGCACCGGGTCGAGGTGGGCGATCACGTTCGCCTGGCCGCTGCGGATGGTCAGCGACTTGATCCAGATCAGCCCCATGTGGACCTCGATCCGCTCGGAGTAGACCCCGATCACCGAGACGGTTCCCGCCTTTCGGGTCAGGCGGATGGCGAGCTCCAGCGCGTCGGGGTGCCCGACCGCTTCGATCGCGGCGTCGACCCCCCTGCCTTCCGAGACCTGCTTGGCGGCGGCGCGGGGATCCTCCTCGGTGAGGTGCACGGCGGTCGCGCCGAAGCTCTCGGCCATCCGCAGACGCTCCGCGACGGTGTCGACGGCGATCACCGCACCGGCACCGGCCGCCAGCGCCGCCTGGGTCGCGCAGAGGCCGACCGGCCCGAGGCCAAGGACGGCCACGCTCTGGCCCGCCTCGACGCCGGCCTGGGAGACGGCGTGGTAGCCGGTCCCCATGACGTCGCCGGCGAACAGGGCGATGTCGTCCGACATCCCCTCGGGGACGCGACGCAGGGTCAGATCGGCCCCGGGGACCAGCAGTTGCTCGGCCTGGGCTCCCTGGAGCGAGCCGAGGGTTGAGCCATGGCCGAATACCCGGCCGCTGTCGCATTTGTGGAACTCCCCGAGGCGGCAGAAGAAGCATTCTCCGCAAGCGGTGAGGAATGTCCCCAGGACCCGGTCGCCCTCGCGCACCGTCCTGACCCCGTCACCGGTGGCGAGCACGGTTCCCACGTACTCGTGGCCGATCGTGAAGCCCGGCTCGATCGGGATCCGGCCGTGGTAGATGTGCAGGTCCGAGCCGCAGATCCCGGTCGCCTCGACCCGGACGATCGCCTCGTCCGGGGAGCCGATCTCCGGCTCCGGCTTCTCGGTGATCCGGACCTCGCCCGGGGACTCGAAGGTGACGGCGCGCATCCCGGCGAGCCTAGCGACCGCGCCCCGATCGGCGAGGCTGCCTCAGTCGAGGACGATCAGCGCCAGGGTGGCGAGGCCGAGCGCGATCCCTGCCCCGGTGAGCGCGGCGATCGCTCCCTGCGAGGCCGCCGAGAAGCGGCCCGTGCGAAGCGCCTCCATCACCTGGCGCGACCGGGCGTTGCCATAGATGATCAGCCCGATCCCGTAGGCGGCGAAGCCGGCGCCGACCAGCGTGTATGGCCAGCGGGTGTGGCTGCCACCGAGCTCCGGAACGACCCGGCCGATCGCCAGCGCCACCGCGAGCGCCGTCAGCCCGGTGCGCCACCAGGCGAGCTGGGTTCGCTCGTTCGCCAGGTGGGTGCGGCGGGTCGCGTCCTCGGTCATGGCGCGGCTCGCCGGGCTGCTCTCCGCCGGGTCGGGCATCGGAACTGAATATATGCCGCGGCCCGGCCGCGGCATCAGTCTGGACTCGATGCGACCACAGAGGGGAGCGCAGCGATGAACGACAAGACCGGCGCCATCCTGATCACCGGCTGCTCATCGGGAATCGGCCACGAGACCGCCCGCCACCTCGCCGCCGCCGGCCATCGCGTCTACGCGACGGCCCGCCGGCCCGAGGCGATCGCCGACCTCGCCGAGGCCGGCTGCGAGACACTCGCCTGCGACGTCACCGACGAGGGCTCGATGAAGGCCTGCATCGACGCGGTCGAGGAGCCGAGGGCGCCGTCTACGCGCTGGTCAACAACGCCGGCTACAGCCAGTCGGGCGCGGTCGAGACGGTGCCGCCCGACAGCGTCCGCCGCCAGTTCGAGACCAACGTCTTCGGGCTCCTGCGGATGTGTCAGCTCGCCCCTCCGGGGATGCGCGAGCGCGGCAGGGGCAGAATCGTCAACGTCAGCTCGATGGGCGGCAAGCTGACCTTTCCGGGCGGGGGCATCTATCACGCGACCAAGCACGCGGTCGAGGCGCTCTCCGACGCGATGCGCTTCGAGGTGCGCGGCTTCGGCATAGACGTGGTGGTTATCGAACCGGGCCTGATCAAGACCGGCTTCGCGGACGCCGCCGTGGGCTCGATGGCGGAGAACGACGACGGGCCGTACGCGGAGTTCAACAACGCGGTCAGCAGGGCTACGGCCGGGGCGTACGAGGGCGGGCTGGCGAAGCTCGGCGGCGGCCCCGATGCGGTCGCCCGCAAGATCGAGAAGGCGATCACCGCCGGGCGCCCGAAGACCCGCTACAAGGTGACCCCCTCGGCGGGGATGGCGATGGCCCAGCGCGGATTGATGACCGACCGCATGTGGGACCGCTTCGTCGGCACCCAGTTCCCGCAGCCGAAGTAGAGCTGCGCGTGGCGCTCAGCTCTTCGCGGCGTTGCCGACCAGGTGGGCGGCGGGGCCGGGACGCGGCGTCGCCGTCTCCTCGATCCTCGCCTCCAGCGCCAGCTCCTTCTCGAAGTCGGCTTCCTCGCCGTGGCGGAACGAGAGGTCCTTGCCCTCGAGCAGCTCGATGAAGATCTCGACGAAGCTGGCGTCGAGCTGCTTGCCGGCGACGTTCCGCAGCTCCTGGATCGCCTCGAACGAGGAGACCGGGGCGCGGTAGGAATCACGGGCGGTCATCACGTCGTAGGTGTCGGCGACGGAGATGATCCGCGCGGCCTCGGGGATGTCATCGCCCCTGATCCCGCGCGGGTAGCCCTTGCCGTCGATCCGCTCGTGGTGGGCTAGGATGATCTCGGCGATCGGCCCGTAGCCGTCGACCGATCCGACCACCTTGGCGCCCTGCGCTGGGTGGCGCCGGATCAGCATCCAGTCCTCGTCGGTGAGCGGCACGTTGGCCTTGAGGATCCGGTCGGGGAGGATGAACTTGCCGATGTCGTGCAGCAGCGCCGCGATGTGGACCAGCTCCGCGTCGCTCTTCGAGTAGCCGGCCCGCTCGGCGATCGCCCGCGAGTAGCGGGCGACGGCGGCGCTGTGCCGGGCGGTCATCTGATCCCGCAGGTCGAGGGTGCGAAGCAGCGCGCTCATCATCCCCACCTGGAAGCTGGCCAGCTGCTTGCTGCGCTTCTCCAGCTCCTCCGCCCGCTGCTGGGAAAGCAGCAGCTGACCGAGCAGGTACTGGAAGGTGATCAGGACGACGCCGAACAGGGCGATCGCGGCGATTCCGATCTGGTCGTAGATGAACGCGACCCCGACGGCGAGCATCGCGCTGGCGAACTCGGAGGAGAGGACCGGCGGCACCTCGGTGCGCACCTTCGCCGCGAACCGGCTGCGCTCCAGGTAGCAGGTGTAGCCGACCACCATCACGAAGTTGATCGCCAGGGCGACCTGGAAGAGGGCGATGATCACCAGGTAGAAGGTCCAGTCGTCTGGCGTCACCCCGGTGAGGCTGGTCACCCGCTCGAAGGCGACGCCGCCGATCAGGGGGAAGGTCGTGTAGGTGGCGAGGTTGTTGAGCAGGTCGTGCGGCGCGTCGCGCCACCTGAGCCAGCCGGCGAGGATCGTGATCGCGCCGATCAGCGCGGCCGGGGTGCCGCCGAGGAAGACCATCGCCAGGGTGAGGGCAAGGAAGCTTCCCGAGACCTTCATCCGGGACGAGGTCGGGATCGCCGTGAGGTCGCTGAACACCGAGAAGCCGAGCAGGATGCCGAGCAGCGGCAGGTCCCAGTTCGCCTGCGGGGCGACCCAGACCGCGACCGCGACGGCCACCAGGAGGATGGCCGCCATCAGGGCCTTGACGCGCGCTGTGGGTCGCTCTTCGGGCATCCGCAGTCAGGCCGCGCCGCCCCCGGGCAGCGCCACCGTTGTGCGTAGTGGTTCGGAAGCCGGCACTCGTTCCCTGCGCGCAGGGAGCCCGATTGCCCCCTCGCACGCATTCATTCAGATCGTCAGATCGGCGCCTGGACTTGAGCCTGAGCGGGGTGGCTACGCGAAGTGCCGCAAAGGGCACGGGCGTGCCGGCCCCGAAAATGAGCAAGGGGCGCCCCGCGCAGGACGCCCCAGCTCTGGAACGAACGTTGTTACAACCGTTCGGTGTTTTGAAGTTCTATCGGCGCCAGCCCATTGCCAAATCCCTTCTTTTGACCTCAGTGCTTGCTCTTGATCAGCGAAGCTTGTCCAATTGCTACGCATTTTTTACCACAGATCGGCGGGAACTTGTGCAAATCGGGAGAAACTTGTGCGTCGATGCATGACTTCTACCAGCAAATGAGCCCGTTTGATGCCTGAGGCACGCCTCCGCGACCCGCTGCGGCGACCACTGTTCCGCAGGCTTGCGATCAGCTACGCGGTCAACGAGCTGGGCGACTGGATGGGGATCGTCGCCCTCTCGCTGCTGGTCTTCGACGAGACCGGCAGCGCCCTGGCGACCACCGCGCTGTTCCTCGGGACGGGATTCCTGCCGGCGCTGTTCACCCCGTTGCTCACCGCCCGGGTTGAGCGCGGGCGGGCCCGCTACGTGCTCCCGGCGATCTACTGCGGCGAGGCGATCGCCTTCGGCGCCCTGGCGCTGTCGGTGAGCAACTTCTCGCTGCCCGTCGTCGTCGTCCTGGCGACGCTCGACGGCTCGCTGGCGCTGACCGCCCGCGCCCTGACCAGATCGGTGACCGCGACGCTGCTCGCCCCGGCGGGAGAGCTGCGCGCCGGAAACGCGATTCTCAACGTCGCCTTCACCGGGGGGGCCGCGGTCGGCCCGGCACTCGCCGGCGTAGTCGTCGCCGCCTTCGGGGCGCGCTCCGCGCTCCTCCTCGACGCCGCCTCCTTCTATGCGATCGCCTGGCTGCTGCTGAGCGCCGGACGCATCCCCCAGGCGGCGACCGAGGCCGGGGGGATGCTGCAGCGGGTCCGGGCGGGCCTCCACTATATCCGTGGCCGCGTCGTGCTGAAGGGGCTTCTGATCGCCCAGGCGATCGCCCTCATCTTCTTCTCCGCCGTGCTTCCCGTCGAGGTGATCTACGTCAAGAAGACGCTCGACGCGGGTGACTCGGGGTACGGCCTGCTGCTGGCCAGCTGGGGAACCGGGATGGTGATCGGTAGCGTCGCCTTCGCGATCCTGCGTGGGGCCCGGCTCGGCTTCCTGCTGCTGGTCAGCACCCTGGTGATCGGGATCGCCTATCTGGGGATGGCCGCCGCTCCGACCCTTGGATCGGCATGCGCGATGGCGGCGCTCGGCGGGACCGGCAACGGGGTCCAGTGGGTCTCCGTGGTCAGCGCGGTGCAGGAGCTGACCAGCGAGAGCATGCAGGCCCGGGTGATGAGCGTGCTCGAGGCCTCCGCGTCAGCCACCCCGGGTATCGGCTTCGTGGTCGGCGGGCTGATCGCCTCCCAGTTCGACCCGCGGGCAACCTTCGTGGTCGCCGGGGCCGGCGTCGTCATCGTTGCCCTGGCCGCGGCGGTTTTCCTCGGCACAAAATGGGAAGGCTTATCCACAGGAGGTGCAGAGCGTCTTGACGCGGCCGATGAGGTTATGGTGCACTTGAGTCCGCGGGCAACCCGGCAAACGAAGATCCGCGCTGAGACCGGGCCTCGCACAGAGGGTGCCAGTTCGCATGAGGAATCGAGATGACCGGGAGGTCGTGAGTTGAAGAAGCTAGGGACCGTTCTCAGCCTGCTCGGGCTGATCGTCGCCTCGGCGCTCGTCCTGGGCGCCTGCGGGAGCAGTTCCAGCTCCGGCAAGGAGGGCGGCGTTCTTAAGCTGGCGGACACCAGCGCCGCCGACTACATAGATCCCCAGCTCTCATACACGGCTGACGGGTTGACCGAGATGTGGAACACCTACATCCCGCTGCTCACCTACAAGCACGCCTCCGGCACCGCCGGCTCGACCGTGATCCCGGGCCTCGCGGAGAGCCTGCCCAAGGTCACCAATGGCGGCAAGACCTATGAGCTGACGCTGCGCAAGGGCCTCAAGTACTCCGACGGCACCCCGGTCAAGGCGAGCGACTTCGCCTACGCCGTGAAGCGGATGTTCGTGCTCGACTCCGGCGGCTCGGGCTTCTTCACCAGCATCGTCGGGGCGGCGCAGTTCCAGAAGACCAAGAAGGGCGACATCTCGGGGATCAAGACCGACGATGCGACCGGCAAGATCACGATCAACCTGACGGGGCCGCGAGGCACGTTTAACAACGAGCTCGCCCTGCTGTTCACGGCCCCGGTCCCACCTGACACCCCGATGAAGGATCAGAGCGCCACCCCCATCCCGGCGACCGGCCCCTACTCCTTCGTCAACAACAACCCCCGCACCGGCTTCACGCAAGAGCGCAACCCGGAGTGGGCGAAGAACAACGCCAAGATCCTCGACGGCATCCCGAGCGGCCATGTCGACAAGATCGAGCTGCAGATCAACAAGAACGACTCGGCCCAGGTCGACGACGTTCTCAACGGCACGATCAACAACATGTACAACCCGCCGCCGCCCGACCGCTACGCGGAGATCAAGTCGAAGTACGAGGGCACCCAGTTCCGGCTCGAGGACTCGCCCTCGACCTACTACTACTGGATGAACTACAACAGCCCGACCTTCAGCAACCTGAAGGTCCGGCAGGCGATCAATTACGCGGTCGACCCGCAGGCACTGGTGCGGATCTACAGCGGCCAGCTGGAGCCGACCCAGCAGATCCTGCCGCCCAACTTCCCGGGCTACAAGAAGTACGTCCTCTACCCGCACAACATGACCAAGGCGAAGCAGCTGATCGCCGAATCGGGCGTCAAGGACAAGGACATCACCGTCTGGACCGATGACGAGAGCCCCAATGACAGCGCCGGTGCCTACCTGCAGGACGTGCTGAAGAAGCTCGGCTTCAACGCCCAGCTGAAGCAGATCAGCGCCGACAACTACTTCACGGTGATCGGCAACACCAGCACTCCGGATCTCGATATCGGGTGGACCGACTGGTTCCAGGACTATCCGCACCCGAATGATTTCTTCGACATCCTGCTGAACGGCGAGAACATCCTGCCGACGAACAACGAGGTGTTCTCGCAGAACAACACGCCGTCCCTGAACAAGAAGATCACCGAGCTGGCAAAGGGGCAGCTGACCCCGAAGATCGAGGACCAGTACGCGACCCTCGACAAGGAGTTCATGAAGCAGGCCGTCTGGGCCCCATACGGCAACCGGGTACTGGCCCTGTTCGTGTCGAGCGACATCAACTTCGACAAGGTGATCTGGAACCCGACCTTCGAGATGGACTACACGAGCTTCCAGTTCAAGTAGGCCGCGAGGGAATCGAGCCGGGAGGAGGAGGGGACATGGGTCCTCTCCTCCGAGCACCATTCGCCCCTGCAACCCCGGCTTGCCGGCCGGGCCCGGGCGATAGTCTGAGGTCGATGGGGATTCGCGGAGAGCGGTCTCACTGATGCCCGAGCCCTACGCCGACACATCGATCGAGCCCGAGACCCTGCCGATCGGCGACGGCGAAGCCGCGGAGAGCGGCGCCTTCGAGGGCCGCAGCCCCTGGTATCTGGCCTGGCGCCGCCTGCGCCGCAACCGCGTCGCGCTCGCCTTCCTCGGACTGTTCGTGCTGATCGTCGTCTTCGTGCTGGCGGCGCCGCTGTGGGCGGACAATGTGGCCCACACCGGGCCCGATACGACCCATACGACCGAGAAAATCACCGTCGACGGCAAGAAGAAGGACGTCGTCAGCCTCGACGGGCAGCCTCTCGGCCCGGTCTTCTTCGGGGCCGGCGGAAAGTTCTTCCTCGGCGCCGATGGCACCCTCGGCCGCGATGAGATGGTGAGGCTGATGTATGGCGGGCGGATCTCGCTGTTCATCGGGATCGTCTCGGCCCTGATCACCACCGGGCTCGCCGTCGTCTTCGGGCTCCTGGCGGGCTTCTACGGCGGCAAGCTGGACGCGGTGATCGGGGCGATCATGGACGTGATCTGGGCCTTCCCGGTGCTGCTGCTGGGGATCGCCTTGGGCACCGCCTTATCGATCGGGCCGGGCTTGCAGCTGGGGCCGATCACGATTCCCGGCAACTCGATCTGGATACCGATCCTGATCATCGGCTTCGTCTCCACGCCCTACATGCTGCGTCCGATCCGCGGCGAGGTGCTTGGGCTGCGCCAGAAGGAGTTCATCGAGGCCGCCACCGCCCAGGGGGCGGGCTCGCTGCGGATCATGTTCGGCGAGCTGCTGCCCAACCTCTGGTCGACGATCATCGTCTTCTTCACCCTCAACATCGCCGCCAACATGCTGTTCGAGTCGGCGCTCTCCTTCCTCGGCGCGGGGGTGCGACCCCCGACCTCCTCCTGGGGCTCGATGTCCTCGCAGGGCTTCTCGCTGCTCACCAGCCAGCCCCAGCTGGTGACCATCCCCGGCCTGATGATTCTGCTGACCGTGCTCGCCCTGAACGTCTTCGGCGACGGCCTCCGCGACGCCCTCGACCCGAAGTCGAAGATCACCGTCCGGGCACGCGGCGGGCAGGTCGAGATCAAGGAGGGGGGCGCCTGATGGGGCCGTTCATCGCCAGGCGCCTTGTGCGGATGGTGCTCGTCCTGTTCGCGGTCTCGGTGCTCGTCTTCCTGATCTTCAACGTCCTGCCCGGCGGCGGGACCGACGCCGCCGCTCGGCGGATCGCCGGCAAGAACGCCACCCCGCAGCTGATTGCCAACGTGAGAAAGGACTTCGGCTTCGACAAGTCGTTGCCCGAGCAGTACTGGACGATGATGAAGCAGGTCTTCTCCGGGACCCTGGTCTCCTACCAGAGCCAGCTCAACGTCATGGACCAGATCAAGCAGGGCATCCCGGCGACCTTCTCGCTCTGCATCGGAGCGGCGATCATCTGGATGGGGTTCGGCATTCTCTTCGGCTATCTGTCTGCCGTTCACGCCGGTCGCATCACCGACCGCGCCCTGACGATCCTCGCCCTGGCCGGGATCTCGTTACCGGTGTTCTGGCTGGCGGCGATCCTGATCGTCTACTTCAGCCAGAAGATCCCGATCTTCCCGAACGGCGACTACGTCCCGATACAGAACGATCCCTGGGAGTGGTTCGTGCACCTGATCCTGCCCTGGACCACCCTGGCGGTGCTGTTCGTCGGCTTCTACAGCCGCGTGCTGCGCTCCAACATGCTCGATGTGATGAACGAGGATTACGTGCGGGCGGCGCGGGCCAAGGGACTCGACGAGCACCAGGTCCGGACTCGGCACGTGCTGCGAAACGCGCTGATCCCGATCGTCACTCTGTTCGGGCTCGATTTCGCCGCGGTGATCGGCGGTGGAGCGCTGATCACCGAGTTGATTTTCAACCTCAACGGGGTCGGCCAGTACGCGGCGCAGTCAATCGGCAACCAGGACCTGCCGCCGATCATGGCGGTGACCCTGTTCGGCGCCTTCTTCGTCGTCTTCTTCAACGCGCTGGTCGACATCGCCTACGCCTACCTGGACCCACGGATCCGTCTCGGCACGGCGGCGGAGATGGCGTGAGCGCCATCCCCGACAGCGATGGCCGCCCGCTCGGCGCGACGATCGCGGGCGACAGGCTGCTGCAGGTCACCAACTTGAGCGTCGGCTTCAGTACCGAGGATGGCCTGCTGCAGGCAGTGCAGGGTGTCTCCTTCGAGGTCGGCCCGAGCGAGATAGTGGCGATCGTCGGCGAATCGGGATCGGGGAAGAGCGTCACCGCGCAGACGATCATGGGCCTGACCCGCTCGCCCAATGCCCATATCAACGGCTCGATCCGGTTTCGCGACAGGGAGCTGACCGGCCTGCGCGACGCCGAGCTCCAGGACATCCGCGGCAGCGAGATCGCGATGATCTTCCAGGACCCCATGACCTCGCTCAACCCCGTATACCGGGTCGGCAGGCAGATCGTCGAGGCGATCCGCGCCCACGAGAAGGTCTCTGCAGAGGAGGCGCGAGGGCGGGCGATCGAGATGCTCGCCGCCGTGGGCATCCCGGCACCCGAGAAACGAGTCGACAACTACCCGCACGAGTTTTCGGGGGGAATGCGCCAGCGGGCGATGATCGCCATGGGACTGGCGCTGGAGCCGAGCCTGCTGATCGCCGACGAGCCCTCGACCGCGCTCGACGTGACCATTCAGGCCCAGATCATCCGGCTGCTCGAGGAGCTCAACCGGGAGCGCGGCCTGGCAGTGATCCTTATCACCCACGACCTGGGAGTGGTCGCGGAGATCGCCGATCGCGTCATCGTCATGTACGCCGGGCGGGTGGTGGAGCACGGAACCCTCGACGAAATCTTCTACGACCCCCAGCATCCCTACACCTGGGGCCTGCTCGGGTCGCTGACCCGACTCGACCGGCCGCGCCCGCGACGCCTGCCGCAGATCAAGGGGCTGCCGCCCTCGCTCGTTGACCCGCCGCGGGGATGCGCCTTCGGCCCGCGCTGCCCGCACGCTTTCGACCGCTGCACCGAGCTGCCCGAACTGGAGGCGCGGCTGCCTGACTCGCCGGGCCATCTGGACCGCTGCTGGCTGTCCACCGAAACGAAGCTGGAGCGCCGCAACGTCGATGGGCGCATCGGCCTCGGAGCGGGGCCCTGATGGCGGCCGAGCCACTGCTCGAGGTCACCGACCTCGTCAAGCACTTCCCGATCAAAAAGGGGCTGCTGATCGAGCGCGAGGTGGCCCGCGTTCAGGCAGTGGACGACGTCAGCTTCAGCGTGCAGCCGGGCGAAACCCTGGGCCTGGTCGGCGAATCGGGTTGCGGCAAGTCGACCCTGTGCCGGACCGTCCTGCAGCTGCTGAGGCCGACCTCCGGATCGGTCCGCTTCGAGGGGCGCGAGATCGCCGGCCTCTCGCACCGAGAGCTCCGCCCCCTGCGCCGCGAGATGCAGATGATCTTCCAGGACCCCTTCGCCTCGCTCAACCCCCGCAAGCGGGTCGGGCAGATAGTCGGCGACCCGCTGCGACGCCAGGGCATCGCCTCCGGCGGCGAGCTGAGAGACCAGGTCCAGTCCCTGCTCGAACGGGTCGGGCTCTCCTCCGAGCACTACAACCGCTACCCACACGAGTTCTCCGGCGGGCAGCGGCAGCGGATCGGAATAGCCAGGGCGCTCGCCCTGCGCCCGAAGCTGATCGTCGCCGACGAGCCTGTATCGGCCCTCGACGTCTCGATCCAGGCGCAGATCATCAACCTCCTCGACGATCTCCAGGACGAGTTCGGCCTGACCTACGTCTTCGTCGCTCACGACCTCGGCGTGGTGCGCCACGTCTCCGACCGGATCGCAGTGATGTACCTGGGAAAGGTGGTCGAGAATGCCCCGGCTGACCGCCTCTATTCCCACCCGGTCCACCCCTACACCGCGGCGCTGCTCTCCGCCGTCCCGATCCCCGACCCGCGCGAGAACCGTGCCCGGGAGCAGATCGTCCTCGAGGGTGACGTCCCCAGCCCGATCGACCCGCCCTCCGCCTGCCGCTTCCACACCCGCTGTCCGCGGGCGACCGAGATCTGCTCGACCGAGGAGCCCGAGCTGAAGCCCCACGGCCCCGACGGGCATCTGGCCGCCTGCCACCACCCGCTCGGAGAGGCCTCCCGACCCGAGGTAGCCGGGTCCGCCTCCGCCTAGGCGTGCTCGAGCTGCGGCGTCGCTGAGATGGCCGAGCGGCTGAGCGAATACCGGCGCAAGCGCGACTTCGACCGCACCCCCGAGCCGGACGGGAGCGAGACCGGGCATCGCGGTGAAGGGCGTTTCGTGGTCCAGCAGCACGATGCGACCAACCTCCACTGGGACCTGCGGCTCGAACACCGGGGCGTGGCGCTCTCCTGGGCCCTGCCGCGCGGCGTCCCCCAGCTGCCTGACCGTGCCTCCAACCGGCTGGCGGTCCGCACCGAGGACCATCCCCTGTCCTACCTCGACTTCGAGGGGGAGATCCCGGAGGGGGAGTACGGCGCGGGCACGATGTCGATCTGGGACACCGGCACCTACTCGGCTGAGAAGCTCCGCGACGACGAGGTGATCGCCGAGTTCGACGGCGAGCGGATGCGGGGACGCTACGCGCTCTTCCAGACCCGGGGGAAGAACTGGATGATCCACCGGATCGACCCCCCGGAGGACCCCGAGCGCCGGCCGCTTCCCGACGAGGCGAAGCCGATGCTCTACCACCGCGGGGAGCTGCCGGACGATTCCGGGGGCTGGGGCTTCGAGATCGCCTGGAGCGGGTTGCGGACCCTGATCTGGTGCGAGCCGGGGCACATCCTTCGCTCCCGCAGCCGGGGGCTCGAGGCCGAGACGGTGACCGTCTTCCCCGAGCTGCGGCGGATCGCTCGGGCGCTTGGATCGGTCGAGGCGCTGCTCGACGGCGAGGTCGTCGCCCTCGACGAGAACGGTGTGCCGGACGCCGAGCGCCTGCGGGCCCGCAAGCGCGCCGGCTCGGAATCGGTGGCGAAGAGACTGTCGCGCTCCTCACCGGCGACGATCATGCTCTTCGACCTGCTGTTCCGCGACGGGCGCGACCTGACCGCCGAGACCTACGAGGCCCGGCGCTCGGCCCTGGAGGAGCTCGAGCTCGCCGGGGCCGCCTGGCAGACCCCCGCGTTTCACCGAGGCGACGGCGCGGCGCTGCTCGACGCGGCTCGCGCCCGGGGCCTCGCCGGGATCGTCGCCAAGCGCCTGCGGAGCCCCTACCGAGCCGGTCACCGCAGCCCGGATTGGATCAAGGTGGAGGCATGACCCTGCCGCTGAAGCCGCCGCTGAAGCCGCAGCTCGCCCTGACCCGCAAGCAGATGCCGCTGGGGGCGGAGTGGGCATACGAGCCGAAGCTCGACGGCTTCCGCGCGATCGTCTTCGCAGACGGCGACGAGGCCTACATACAGTCGCGCGGGGGCAAGGCGCTGGCACGCTACTTCCCTGAGCTGAGCTTTCCCGAGGGCCGCTACGTGGTTGACGGCGAGCTGGTGATCCGCGACGAGCACGGTGAGCCGGTTTTCGACGCGCTGCAGAGCCGCATCCACCCGGCTGACTCGAGGATCGGGCTGCTATCGAAGGAGATCCCCGCCAGCTTCATCGCCTTCGACCTACTGGCCGAAGGCGACGAGGTGCTGCTGGAGAGGCCGCTCTCGGAGCGCCGGGAGCGGCTCGGCCGCCTCGAGGCCGCCGGCCTCGAGCTGACCGATCTGACCTCGGACCCGGAGAAGGCGGAGCGGTGGCTGCTACGCGGCGAGGGGGTGATGGCTAAGCAGCTCGACGCTCCCTACATTCCGGGCAAGCGCAAGGGGATGGCGAAGGTGAAGCGCGAGCGCACGATCGACTGCGTCGTGCTCGGCTGGCGGCCCGGCAAGGAGGAGGGGACCGTGGGTTCGCTGATCCTCGGCCTCTACGAGGGAGAGAAGCTGCGACCGGTCGGGCACATCTCGGGGTTCACCGCGAAGGCCAAGCGCGATCTCCGCTCGATGCTGGCGCCGCTGGAGACGGGAGCGCGGGGCACCGCCGAGCCCAGCCGCTGGACCGGCGGGCGCGACCTCGAGTGGGTCGCGCTGCGCCCGGAGCTGGTTATCGAGGTCGGCTATGACCATGCCAGCGCCGGCCGCATCCGCCACGGCGCCCGCTTCGTCCGCTTCCGCGACGACAAGGAGCCCCGCGAATGCCAATTCTCCGACCTCGACGAAGGGGAATAGCAAAGCCGCCCCCGGACGCGGAGCGAGAGCCCGCAGATTGCCGGTGATTAGGAGGCGGGCTCTCGCGGAGCAGAGGAGGCGGCGTTGATTCCGGGCTCGGAGGCCATGAACTCCTCGAGCTGGGCGCGGGCCCGGGAGCGGACCTTCGCCCGCAGCGGAGGCACGAGCGCAACCAGCACCCCCTGGATGCCCAGCGCATGGCGCGCCCAGCGACGGAAGTCGAACTCGTCGACGTGGTCGGCGATCAGCCCGTTCGAGAAGCGGAACGTGGCTCTGACGTCGTTGACCACGTGGCGGCCGGTGGCGCCGAAGGTGTAGCGGGCGATCCAGTTGGCCGACCCGGTGGTCTCGGAGGCGTCGTGGCTCGCCAGCTCGATCTCAAGGTCGGTCGCCCTCGAGGTCAGCATTCGCCACATCGCCCCCACCTGGGGCCCGTTGAGATCGCCGAAGGCGGGGTCGCGGAAGTGGGCGGCGTCGGCGTAGAGCGAGCTCATCTCCGCGCCGTCGCAACGGTCAAACGCCGCATAGAAGCGCTCGATCAGCCTGCGGTTCTCCTCGGACACGCCATGACCCTAGTTGCCCGGCTCTAGAAAAGCGAGGTTTGGTCGAATTTCGGCCTCTTTCCAGTGCCGAACTGTGGCGCCTCGCGGCCGAAGCGGGGCGCGGGGCGCCCGCGGCCCCCGGATCGGCCCCAGCCCCTGACCGCGCGGGTGGCCTGGCGGCGCTCCGGCGCAGACATCTGCGCCCGTCCCTGCGGATAGAGGCGGCGGTAGCGGGGCAGCAGATCGGGCCGTTTCTGCTCCAGCCAGCCGAAGAAGACGTCGCGGACCTCGCCGCGCAGGTGAAGGGCGACTCCGCCGAGGAAGGTCGCTCCGGCTTCCCGGGCGAGCTCGACGATCGGCTCCACCTGCTCCGGAGCGTCGTTGATCCCCGGCATCAGCGGCGCCACCAGGACGCCGGAGGGGATCCCGCGACGGCGCAGCTCGGCCACCGCCTCGAGCCGCTTGCGCGGATGGGGCGTGTGCGGCTCGGTCGCCCGCCAGGCCCGCTCGTCGAGGGTGGGAACGGAGAGGTTGACCGAGATCTCGAGCTTCTTCGCGATCCGCTCGAAGATCTCGACGTCGCGCATCACCAGGGAGGACTTGGTCAGGACCGAGACCGGGGTCGAGTGCCGCTCCAGCGCTGCGAGGATCTCCGGCATGAACCGGTAACGGCTTTCGGCCCACTGGTAGGGGTCGGTGTTCGTCCCGATCGCGACCAGATCCCGCCCCCAGGACGGACGCGCCAGCTCTGCCCGCAGTACCTCTGGGGCGTTGACCTTGACGACGATCTCGCGCTCGAAGTCCCTCCCCGCATCGAACCCCAGGTACGGGTGGGTGCGGCGAGCGAAGCAAAAAACGCAGGAATGAGTGCATCCTCTGAACGCGTTGATCGTCCAGTTGAAACCGAAGCTGGACCCGGGGACGTGGTTGAGGATCGAGCGCGCCCGTACCTCGTGGAAGTTGACCCCCATCGCCTCCGGGGCGTCGAAGGTCCGGACCACGCCACCGTCACCGACCCCAGGGAGCCGGCCCTCGTCCTCGTGCTCGACTTCCTGGTCCTTCCATCGCACGAACGTATGTTCGCAGCGGAGCCGGACGCCGTCAACCCCCCACCACCGGGGGGTGGGACCTTTCAGGCGCCTATACGGCGCTTCAAAGGTCCCACGTCCACCGTCTCACGGCCTGGGACCTTTCAGATGCCTATACGGCGCTTCAAAGGTCCCACGTCCACCGTCGCGGGGGCGCCGGGTCAGGGCAGGCTGCCCTCGATCGCGTAGCGCAGTACGTCGACGACTTGTTCGGAGGTCCGGGCGACGGCCAGGGCGGAGCGGTCGACCTCCTTGAGGGCGTGGTCGAGCTCGCCGTCGTGGAGGGTGATCACCGGTTTGCCGAGCGCCGCGGCATAGCCCGCGTCGAAGGCGGCGTTCCACTGCCGGTACTTGTCGCCGAAGCGAACCACGACTACGTCCGCGGCCGAGATCAGCGTCTGGGTGCGGATCGCGTTGACCCCGGCCCCCTTGTGGTCGGCCCAGAACTTCTCGCCCTCCGGACCGAGGGTCCCGGTGCCGGCGTCATCGGAGGCAGCGTGGTCGGTGACCGGCGCCGTGAGGGTCACCGGCAACCCGGCCCGCTCCAGCCCGTCCTCGATCTGCTGGCGCCAGTCGCTGTGGATCTCCCCGGAGAGATAGACGTTCCAGGTCCGCCCGCTCACCGGCGGGATCCTAGTCGGCCCGGGCCGTCCGCCGATCGGGCTCTGCCTGCCGCGACCTCCAGCAGCGCCGGCAGCGCTCATAGAAGCCTTCTCGCGGTGCGATCGCCTGCCGCCAATCGTGCCCGAAAAGGACGCACCGGACCCTGTTACGCAGCGGGGCGTTCACCTGGAAGTGGGATCGGCAGATCGAGGCTCGCCCTTTAGGGGCATACGTCGGCGCATCAGGTTGCGAGACGCTGATATGCAACCGGGATGAGAATCAGGCAGCTGGCGGCGATCGCGGCGATCCTCTGCTTCGCCGCGGCGCTCGCCCTGGCGGTGGTGGTCTTCGCCAGGCACTTCTGGGTCGGCGTCTTGGCGCTCGCCTGCGTGCTCCTCGCCATCGGCGCGGCATGGTACGGGGTGCGCCGCCGCGGCGCGGCCCCGGTGGTCGGGCTGGCGGCCGCGGTGCTCCTGCTGGCCGCCTCGCTGCTGATCACCCACAAGAACGGCCTGCTGCTCGTGGGGACGCTGGGAGGGGCCGCGCTGGTGGCCTCGATCCTCTGCGCCAGAGCAGCGTTCCTCGTCCACGTCGAGCTCCCCACGGCAACGGCGCCCCAGCGGGCGGTGCTCTTCTTCAACCCGAAGTCCGGCGGAGGCAAGGCGGAGCGGTTCAACCTCGCCGACGAGGCCCGGGCCCGTCGGATCGAGCCGGTCGAGCTGAAGAAGGGGGACGACCTGGCGGAGCTGGTCGCCGCGGCGATCGGGCGCGGCGCGGACGGGCTGGCGATGGCCGGAGGCGACGGCTCGCAGGCGCTGGTCGCCGCTGCTGCCGCCGAGCGCGACCTCCCCTACGCCTGCATCCCGGCGGGGACCCGCAACCACTTCGCCCTCGACCTCGGGGTCGATCGCGACGACGTGGTCGGCGCCCTCGACGCCTTCGTCGACGGCGGCGAGCGAAGGGTCGACCTCGCCGAGGTCAATGGCAAGGTGTTCGTCAACAACGTTTCCCTCGGCCTCTATGCGGAGGCGGTGCAGCGGTCCGGCTACCGGGAGGCGAAGCTGCGCACGATCCTCGAGACGATGCCGGAGGTGCTCGGCCCCGGCGGCGAGCGTCTCGACCTGCGCTGGAGGTCTCCCGGCGGCAAGGGGCACGACTCGGGCGCGGTCGTGCTCGTCTCCAACAATCGCTACAGGCTCGGGCGCCCCCTCGGCTCAGGTACCCGCCCGAGGATCGACGACGGTGAGCTGGGGATTGCGGTGATGACCGTCCCGAGCGGGCCGCAGAAGGGGGGCCTGTTCCCGCGCACGCCATGGGAGGAGTGGTCCGCGCCGTCCTTCGAGGTCGACTCCGACGCCAGGGTCCCGGCCGGTATCGATGGCGAGGCGGTCCAGCTCGACCCGCCCCTTCGCTTCTCGATCCGCCCCATGGCGCTCAGGGTGCGGATCGCCCACGCCCATCCGGGCGCGTCGCCCTCGGCCACCGTGCCCGAGCACCCCGCGCAGGTGCTCGCCGCGCTGCTGCGGATCGCCGCCGGCCGACCTCCCCGGCGCGGCGGCTAGGCGACCGCCACCCGGGCGATCGTGGTCAGCGACTGGTAGTAGACGTCGCGCCCGAAGCCCGGCGCCGGGAAGAGGAATGCCTGGCTCGGCGATTGGACGTCGACGCGTCCCTTCTCCGCGCCGCTGTCGAGGTCGAGGACGACCAGCTGGTCGCTGCCGATCGGGAGCGAGGCCCGGCGGATCCTCGCCGAGTGCGAGAGGACACCGAAGGCGGGGCGCAGCGCCCGGCGCAGCGCCGGGCGACGCAGCAGGCCCTGGTCACGCCAATCCTGGGTGACCAGCTCGCGGGTGTCCGGGTAGAGGATCAGGTGGCCGGCATGGGCGAATGAGTCGCGGCGCCAGAGCGGCTCCAGCTCGTCCCCGGCGAGACGCCAGGCGCGCAGCACAGCGTTGCCGGCGTCGTAGGCGACCACGATCTCGCCCTGCGGGTCCCATCCGGGGGGGTTCGACTCGGTCCCGTAGGGCAGCCCGCTGATCTCCACCGAGCGGACCGCCGAGGAATCCTCGCGCAGCGCCCACCACAGCCTCACCGGGCCGGACGCCTCGCCGCTGCCCCGCATCGTGCGGTCGGTGCGGTTGCGGCCGTTGTCCATCCAGAAGACGTGGCGGTCGGTGATCACCGGGTCCCAGCCGTAGCTGCGATCGGGCGCCGGGCCGTAGCGGGGCCGCCAGCGCTCGTCGATCACGATCCGCCCGGCGTCGCGGTCGAGCCGCAGGCGGAGCACCGTCTCCGTCCCGACCGCGATCACGCTCTCGCCGTCGGCGGCGAGGCGGGCGATGCTGGGCTCCGGCAGCTCGAGCGGCCGCGCCACGGGCAGAAGCGTCTCGGGATCGAGCACGGAGAGCGTGGAGGGGACGAGGCCCGGCGGGGCGTCGCAGTCCTTGGTCACCAGCTCCCCGCCGTCGAGGACTACGAACGAGTTGTGGGGGCGCTCGACCGGCAGCCGGTGCGACGCCAGGACCTCCAGGGCGGGGCTGAGGCGATGGGCCCAGCGGCCGAAGACCATGTGAAGGTCGCCGTTGCGGTGGGCGGCGATGCCGCCCGGCCAGTACCTCCCGCCAGGCAGCCTCGGCGAGGAGGCGACCGTCGCGAGCGAATCCGGGTCGAGCCTCTCGACCCAGCCCTCGACCGGACTCCCCAGCGGATCGCCGAAGGGGATGTCATGCCGCAGCGCAAACAGCTCGCCCGGCTCGCGGCGGATCAGCAGGTCGGTGGCGAAGGCGTCGCGGACGGCGGCCAGGACGAGGCTCTCACCGGGCCCGATCCCCAGCCCGGCCTGCCCATCGGCCGTGCCCCAGCGCCGCGCCCCGCCGTCCTCGCAGGTCCAGGGGCGCGGCCAGTAGCCGCTGCTCTCAGCCGCCGGGCCGACCGAACGCCTCCAGCATCGCCGCGACGATCTCGGCGCCGCGGTCCTCCTGAAGGAAATGGGCGGCGCCGGCGATCCGCACCTGCTCCCCGGCGCCGGGGATCTGCTCCGTGAACTGCTCCCCCGCACGGGGGAACGGGAAGACCGGATCCTCGTCGGAGAAGGCGACCAGAGCCGGCTTCTGCCAGCTCCGCAGCCGCTCGCGTACCGCCGTCATCTCGGCGGCGCCGGCGTCGGACTCGCTCAGCGGGACCAGCAGCGGGAAGCGCTGCGCCCCCGCCTTGCACTCGGGGCTGGGGAATGGAGCTTCGTAAGCGGCGACCACCTCGGGTGAGAGCTCGGTGGTGGTCGCGCCCTCGATGATCCGCCCGATCGGCAGGTCAGGGGTGCGCTCGGCGAAATCGCGCCAGGCCATGAACCCCTTGCTCACCCGTCCGGTGAACAGGCCCGTGTTGAGGATCACCAGCCGCCCCACCAGGTCGGGGTTCTCGGTCGCCCAGCGCAGGCCGATCGGCCCTCCCCAGTCCTGGACAACGACCGTGACGTCGTCGAGGTCGAGTTGGGCGAGGTGGGCGCTGACAGTCTCGAAGTGGCGGTCGTAGGTGTACCAGCCCTGATCGGTGGGCTTGTCGGAGCGGCCGAACCCGACCAGGTCGGGGCAGACGACCCGGTGGCCGCTCTCCACCAGACGATCGAGCATGTGGCGGTAGAGGTAGCTCCAGCTCGGCTCGCCGTGGAAGCAGAGCACCGTGCGGCCTTCTCCCTCGTCGAGGTGATGGAGCCTCAGGCCGTCGACCTCGACGTAATTGGGCTCGTAGTCGTAGCCGGGGAGGTTCTCGAAGCGCTCCTCGGGGGTGCGAAACACGTCGCTCATCGCCTCACTCGGCTTCCTGCCGGCTCTCGAACGCCACCGCCGGGCGGGAGAGGATCAAGCGGCTGTCGGCGAGCGCCGCGACCCGGTGGCGGTGGACCTCGAGGTAGTCCGGGTCGGCGGTCATCGTCAGGAAGGCCTCACGCGAGGGGTAGGCGACCAGAGCGACCATATCCCACTCGGATTGAGCCGGGCCGATCACGCCCTCCTCGCAGACCACAGCCTCCAGCAGCCTGCCACCCACACGCTCCAGGTGGGGTGCGACGCCCTCCGCGTAGCGCGCGTAGGCCTCGGCGCCGCTGAGGCCGGCATCGATGCCGTCGGCCTTCTGCTTGAAGCGCAGCAGGTTGACCATCACGATCGGGCCGGGGTCGGTTGAGGAGACGAGCCTGCGGATCTGCTCGGCGTCGGGGTCGATCGAGGCTGTGGTCATCTGCTCCACTCGTCAGGGCCGCTGTGGGAGTCGCACCAGCGCCAGCCAGATCTCGCTCAGCGTCTGCACCGCGACCTCGATCGTGATCCGCGGCTCGCGCCCGAAGGCGTCGAGCAGGTAGGCATCGTTCATCACCGTCATCGCCTCGGCCGTCTCGCCGACATCGGCGAGCGGGGCCGCGCCGCGCTCCTGAGCCTCGCTCAGGTAGCGGCGGTTGAGCTCGGTGAAGCGCCTCCGCATCGCCGCGTGACCGCGGGCCAGCTCCTCGTCGCTCCTCGCCGCCTCGGCGACCGCGCGCAGCAGCGGGCCGTGACGGCGATAGACCTCCGAGGCCGGCTCGAGCGCCCGGCGGATCGCCGCGATCTCGTCGCCGGGCGTCACCTCCTCCAGCGGTGGCTGGGCCTGATACAGCTCCTCGATCGCCTCCTGGCTGACCCGGATCAGGAGGTCGCCGAGGTCATCGAAGTGGCGGTAGAAGATTGTCCGCCCCAGCCCGGCGGCGCGCATCACCTGATCGACGCTGAGGTCGGCGTAGGAGCGGCGGCGGATCAGGTCGGTCGCGGCGGCGACGATCCTGGCCCGGACCTCTTGCCTGGTCCGGCGGCTCTGCTCCCGGGCGGTCTCGGTCGGCACAGCGGAAAGCATAGACGAGTTGACACCGTGTGACACGGAGCGTTATGCTGGGCAACACAGGGAACGGAACCGACCGCCCCCGGCTGGGAGGGGGCGACGTGAGGAGAAACGAGTGAGCAAGACGATAACCCGCGTCCTGGTCGCGTGTTGCGCGATCTCCGTGCTGGCGATGGTGGCGGTGTCCCCCGCACAGGCCCGCAAGGCCGGGATCGGCAAGCGTCCGAACATCCTCGTGGTGATGACCGACGACGAGGCGCTCGCCGACGTCGCCCACATGCCGCACGTACGCAAGCTGCTCGCCGACCGGGGAACGAGCTTCACCAACGCGGTCGACTCCTTCCCGCTCTGCTGCCCCGCCCGCGCGACCTTCATCACCGGCCAGTACGCCCACAACCACGGCGTCGCCGGGAACTTCTACCCGTACGGGTGGTACGGGATGAAGCACCGCCGCAACATCCTCCCGGCCTGGCTGCAGAAGGCCGGCTACAGGACCGCGCTGATCGGCAAATGGCTGAACGGCTACGGCGCCAAGGACGCCCACGGCGAGATCCCCCACGGTTTCGACATCTGGCGAGGGCTGCTCGACGTCTCGGCCTACGACTACTTCAACTTCATCATGAACATCAACGGCAAGCTGAAGATCTGGGGCGACAAGGACTTCGCCCGCAACCTGGTCAAGTTCGCCAATATCGAGGTCACCCCCGGCGACCGGACGATCGCCGATGTCCTCAACTACGCCCACTCGCTGTTCGCCCCGGGCGACTTCGGGTCTGAGAAGACGAAGGACTACTCGCCCGACGTGACCGGGGCCACGGCGCAGCGGATCGTCCGCCGCCAAAGGCATTCGCGCAAGCCGTTCTTCGTCTGGTGGTCTCCGGCGGCTCCGCACCGCGAGGACGTCGCGACCACCATCCTCGGCCGGCCCGGCGCCGACCCACGCCCGGCGCCCCGCTACCGCAAGCGCTCCGAGCACTTCGTCCTCCCCCGCCCGCCGTCGTTCAACGACAGCGACCCGGCCGATCCCGACAACCTGGTCGCCAAGCTGCCGAAGATGACCGACGCCCAGATCCACCAGCTGGAGCTTGACTACCAGGGCCGCCTTGGATCCCTGCTCGCGGTCGATGATCACGTCGCCAAGCTGGTGAGGATCCTGAAGCGCACCGATCAGTACCGCAACACGCTGATCGTCTTTGTCTCCGACAACGGCTGGGTCCAGGGCCAGCACCGCATCCAGGGCGACAAGTTCACCCCCTATGAGGAGTCGATCCACGTGCCCTTCATCCTCAGCGGGCCCGGGATCCCGAAGGATCGGACGATCAGCAAGCAGGTCTCGAACATCGATTTCGCCAGCACCCTGCTCGACGCCGCCGGCGCCAAGCCCGGCCGCGTCCAGGACGGGATCTCGCTGCTGCCGGTGACGCGGCATCCCGGACGGGCGCCGCGCCGGGCGATCGAGCTCGAGGCGACCGCTCCGCTGTTCGCCGCCGACGGGTTCCCGATGTCCTACGACAAGCCCTACACCGGGGTGCGCACAAACCGCTACAAGTACGTGGTCTGGAGCTACGGCGCCAAGGAGCTCTACGACCTGCGCAAGGATCCATACGAGATCCACAACGTGGTCGCCGATCCCGCCTACAGCGCGATCCGGGCCCGCCTCGCGCACAAGCTCGCGAAGCTTCGCGACTGCCGCGGCGAGGGCTGCATGATCGCACCCTGAGCTGTCACGAAGCGCTCAAGATCCCGCCTTCTGAGCCGATATTTCCGGTGAGATGGAATACGGCACAGAGGCTGCGGCCAAACAACATCAGGTTCCGGCCACGCATCCCCAGCGGGTGATGATCGAGACCGCCGATCAGCGGATAACCGGCGAGGTGATGCTGCCCAGCGAGGGCTACCGAACCCGCTTCTCGGACCTGCTCAACCGCCAGGACATGCCATTCGTGCCGGTGATCAACGCG
Source organism: uncultured Actinomycetes bacterium (assembly GCA_963720735.1). Taxonomy (GTDB): domain Bacteria; phylum Actinomycetota; class Thermoleophilia; order Solirubrobacterales; family 70-9; genus JBBRHQ01. The sequence goes on along the minus strand of CAVRGL010000006.1, from coordinate 135,304 downwards.
GAGATCTCATCCCTGCACGACGAGCGCGTCGACGTGCGGCCCTTCATAGTGGTCGGCCGCAACCACATCCGGGTGGCCTACGAGCTGAGCTGAGGCGGGCGATCAGCCGGCCAGCCAGCGGGCCGGGTTCTCGGTGAGCATCGTCTCGATCCCGGCCTCGGGCACCCCGCCCTCCCGCAGGGCGGGCAGGACTCCCTCCCAGAGGAATGCCATGTGCCAGTTGGGCACCAGCGATCGCATCTCCTCGGGAAACCAGTCGAAGGCGGCGACCGCGTCCTGCGAGATCGTCATCCGCTCCGTGTAGCCGCGCTCGCAGAGCTCGATCACGGTTGCGTTTCGCCTCTCGGTCGGCAGGATGATGTCGAGGCCGTATCGATCCATGCCGATGTAGGGGCCGCGCCCGAGCAGCTCCTCGATGTAGTCGAGGTCGTCGGTGTCACCCGTGTGGGCGATCTGCACCCTGGCGGGGTCGACGCCCTCCTCGTCGAAGACGTCCATGATCTCGAGTCCGCGGCGGGTGCCTGGGTGGGAGTGGGCCATGATCGGCCGCCCCGTCTTGAGGCTGGCCCGGGCCGCTGCCCGCAGGACCTTCTCGATGTGCTCCGTGACACCGGGCTCGTCAACAGCGCACTTCAGAAAGGCGGCCTTGACGTCGGACCCCTGGATCCCGACCTCGATGTCGTGGACGAAGGCCGCCTCGAGGTAGTCGATGTCCCGGTTGGCGAGGTGCTGCGGGAGGAAGGTGTACTGGGCGCCGTAGACGCCGGTGCACATGACCAGCTGGATCCCGGTCTCGGCGACGACCTCGCGGGAGAGGGCGACGTTGCGGCCGAGGTCCATGCAGGCCGGGTCGACGATCGTCCTCACCCCGTGCTCCATCGCCCGCCTCACCTGGGCGATCCCGGCCTCCCGCTCGGCCTCGGGGTCGTAGAGGTGCGGCCATTGCTCGCGCACCGCCTCCGAGGTCGACCGCAGGTGCTCGTGGGTCAGGGTGAGCCCAAGCTCGCTCGCCTCGACCAGCCCGGAGACCGTCTCCACCCGCGCCATCCCCGGATCCTATGCCCCCCGGGACGTGGGACCTTTCAAGCGTCTATATGGCGGCTCAAAGGTCCCACGTGGGCGGGGGACGGGTCAGCCGTGGCGCAGGAGGCGGCGGACGGCGCCCATCATCTCCTCGGTGCGCTCGCTCTTTTCGGCGTCCTCGGCTTCGGTCACGCAGTGCTTGGCGTGGTCTGAGAGCAGCTCGAGCGCGACCTTGTCGAGTGCCGCCTGGGCGGCGGTGATCTGAGTGAGGACGTCGATGCAGTAGCGGTCCTCCTCGACCATCCTCTCCACCCCGCGGACCTGGCCCTCGATCCGGCGCAGCCGCTTCAGCAGCGGGTCCTTGTTGGCCGAGTATCCAGGCATCGGCCCGAGTATACCCCCGGGGGGTGTGAGGCCTGGGCGGTCGGCGCTACGGCTTGCCGCGGGAGACCTGGACGAACCCGTACCAGGCGGGCTTCGGGGTCCCGTTGGCGGTGAACAGCCCCGACGAGTGGCAGTAGAAGCAGGCCGGCTGGTTGGCCGGGATGTCGTCCCAGGAGAACCAGTAGGTCCTGGTGATCTTCCAGCGCCGCCAGTTGGCGATCAGCAGCTTGTAGGCATCGACCAGCAGCTTCTTCTGGCCCTCGGGCCCCTTCTCGTAGCTGGTGTTGCCGAGCCCCGAGCCCCAGCCGAACTCATCCAGCCAGAGCGGGGTACGGGAATCGCCGTGCTTGCGCATGATCGAGCGGATGGCGACGATCTGCGAGCGCATGTCCTGGACGTCGGCGGCGTAGGGGTGCAGGGCGAGCACATCGAAGCTCGACTTCACCCCCTTGATCTTGTAGAGGCGCTTCAGGAAACCGGTCGCGTAGAAGGTGTGCGGGAGCTTCGGCCGGCCGTAGAGGCCGCCGGTGACCACGCTCGCTCCATGGTCGGCGCGCTTCAGCGCCCTGCTGGAGATCTTCAGAAGCTTCGCGTAGGCCGATACCGACACCGGCTGCGTGTACCAGGTCGCGTTCTCCTCGTTCCAGATCTGCCAGGCGCGGATCGGCAGGTAGGGCAGGGTGGGGTGCGCCTTCCAGAAAGCCCCGTGGGGCCCGTAGCGGGCGACGGCCGCCTTCAGGAAGACAGTCCACGCCTTGCGCTGGGCAGCGGTGTGGACCGGAAGCGTCAGCGAGGAGACGCCGAGCCAGGCGGGCGTCGAGTAGAGCACCGGGAGGACGTTGAGGTGGGCCTGGGCGGCGAGCGCGACCTCGAAGTCGAAGTAGGTCCAGTCCGGCGAACTGCCGAAGCTGTGCCAGACGGCGCTCCAGCCGAGCGGTATCCGGTAGGCGCGGATCCCGCCCCGCTCCATCCGGGCGAACTCGGCCGGCGTCGGCAGACCCCTGTTCGGGCTGACCCCGAAGAAGCGGGCCGGGAGCTTCGGCTTCTGCTTGTGCTTCTTGTGCTGCTTGTGGTGGTGCCCGGCGCTCACCCCGTTCGGAGCGAGCGCCGCTGCTTCGACGCCGATCGCAAGCAGGCAGACGACGATCGCCAGCCCCAGCGGCCTGCGAAGCCGCTTCGGGGCGGACGCGCGTACGCCCGGTTTCCCGCCTGCCGGAAACATTCGGACCAGATCCTACCCAGGTATCCGAGAAACGAACCTCGAGCCCGGCGCGAGTGGCGGCCAGCCCGGCGCGAGTGGCTGCCTCGGTTTATGCTTCGCGGCCAGGGGTACTCGCTGCGCACGAACCAGTCGAAGCGCTGTAGCCGAAAATCAGTAGCCGCGAACCGCTTCTGTCAGCTAGGGTGCGACAGCAATGGGGCTCCGGATCGTTGTTGGAGTGACAGCAGCAGGCGAGTGAGAGAGTGTGCCGCCGGGATTTGGCGGTAGAGCCGATCGACTATCGGCGGGAGAGCTGCCATACCTGAACAAGCGATTCCATTCCCGAGAAGCAATGAGGCCCCGCAGGCGGCGCCGTCGCCCGGGTTGACGGTCGTCCCCGACGGCGAGTCCCGGACGGGCGAGCGCCCGATGGGCGCCCCCGCGGTGAGCGTGATCATCCCTGCCCTGAACGAGGCCGAGAACCTGCCTCACGTGCTGCCCAAGGTCCCGGCCTGGGTGGACGAGGTGATCGTCGTCGACGACCACTGCACCGACCGGACGGTCGAGGTCGCCCGGGAGCTGCGGCCGGACGTCCGCATCGTCGTCAACCGCAGCGCACCGGGTAAGGGGAATGCGCTGCAGGCGGGCTGGGAGGCCGCGACCGGGGAGATCATCGTCCAGGTTGACGCCGACGGCTCCGAGGACCCGGCCGAGATACACGTGTTCGTCGGTGCCCTGCTCGCCGGCGCCGACTACGCCAAGGGGTCGCGCTTCATCCCGGGCGGTGGAACGGCGGACATGACCGCTCTGCGGAAGGCCGGCAACCGAGTCTTCGTGTGGATGGTCAGGGCCCTGTTCGGGGCGCGGTTCACCGACCTCTGCTACGGCTACAACGCCTTCTGGGCGCGGGTCGTGCCCCAGCTCCAGATCGACGCTGACGGCTTCGAGGTCGAGGCAATGCTTAACATCAGGGCGGTGCGGAACCGACTGCGGATCGCAGAGGTGCCGAGCTTCGAGGCGGAACGGATCCACGGCGAAGGGCGGCTCGTGACCTTCCCCGACGGATGGCGGGTGCTGCGCACGATCGCCAGGGAGTGGCGAGTCGCCCGGGGCGGAGGGCGCTGATGCCGCCCGACTCGAACGGCGCGATGGCGAACGGCAACGGAAACGGGAGCCATCCGGCGCCGAAGCGCAAGGTGCTGGTGGTGGTCGGGACCCGCCCGGGAGCGATCAAGATGTCCCCGGTCGTCCGCGCGCTCGAGCAGCGCCCCGAGTTCGAGGTCCGCCTCTGCGCGACCGCTCAGCATCGCGAGCTGCTCGACCAGGTGATGATGACCTTCCAGCTGAAGCCCGACTACGACCTCGACATCATGGTCCACGGGCAGTCACTGACCGGGATCGCCCGCTCGGTGATGAAGGGCGTAGAGGAGGTGATCCAGCAGGAGCGCCCGGAGTGGGTGCTCGTCCAGGGGGACACGACGACCTCGATGTCCGCCAGTCTCGCCGCCTTCCACGAGGGAGTCCGCCTCGGCCACGTCGAGGCCGGGCTGCGCACGCAGCAGATCCACTCGCCCTTCCCCGAGGAGGGGAACCGGCGGATCGCCGCCGCGGTCTCCGAGATCCACTTCGCCCCGACCGAGTGGGCGGCGGAGAACCTTCGCCGCGAGGGGATCTCGGCGGATGCCGTCGTGGTCACCGGCAACACGGTGATCGACGCCCTCCACCAGATGGCGAAGATCCCCTTCGACCACCACGCCGCCGGGCTGGCGCACCTCGCCCCGAACGGCGAGCGGCTGGTCCTGATCACGGCTCATCGGCGGGAGAACCTGGGCGCCCCGATGGAGCAGATCTGCCACGGGCTGCGGGAGGCGGCCGAACGTCACCCGGGGACCCATTTCGCCTGCCCGGTGCACCTCAATCCCAGAGCGCGCACCCCGTTCTTCCGGATTCTCTCGGGGCTGCCCAACGTCAGCCTGCTGCCGCCGCTGGACTACCCGTCGCTCGTCTGGATTCTCAACAAGAGCCACTTCGTGGTCACCGACTCGGGTGGCCTCCAGGAGGAGGCAGCGGGCCTCGGTAAGCCGGTTCTCGTGATGCGCGAATGGACCGAGCGCCCGGAGGGAGTCCACGCCGGGATCGCCAGGCTGATCGGCACCGACAAGGACAGCGTCTTCGGCTCGATCGACGCCCTGCTGACCAGCGAGGGCTCCTACGAGATGATGGCCTCGGCAGACTCGATCTACGGTGACGGCAAGGCGGCGCCGCGGATCGCTGCCGCGCTCGTCGATCATTCCCCGCTTCCCCCCGACCGGGAGGTGGTCCACATGGAGGCGATGTCCGCCTCGCTCGGGATGGACCTGCTGACCCGGCGGTTCCGAAGCGCCAGCAACGAATGGGTCCCGTCGCCCGACAGGCCCTCGCCCTGATCGGGCGGGACGCCGGGACACAGGTGGGCGGCCAGGGCAGGGACTTCAGGTCCCCGGTTTCAGCCGAAGAGGAGATGCCTCGCGAGCTTCGCGGCTGGCTCAGCCGGGGTCCCGTCCAGTCCGACTCCGGCGCCTTCTACGCCTGGGTCGACGAGAGCAGCGGCGAGGGGTCCTTCGAGTACCCCGAGATCACCGGCTACGCCCTCACCTACCTCGCCGGCCGGCCCGATCCCGGGCCGGAGGAGATCCAGCGGGGGATCGCCGCCGCGGAATGGCTGGCGGATCGTCTCGCCCGTGGCGAGCTCCGGGCCAGGGCAGGCTGGGACGGTGACGCCGTCTACAGCTTCGACCTGGCGATGATCTCGGCCGGCCTGATCTCCTTCGGGCAAAGCATCGGCAGCGCCCGCCACACCGGGGCGGGCCTCGAGCTGGCGAGGATGCTCGCCGCGGCGGTGATGGAGCCCTCCGGCCTGGGGCCGATCTTCGGCGACGGCGGCGGGACGTCGAGAGGCGGCTGGTCGGCTGAGGGCCGGCCGCACCTGGTCAAAACCGTCCAGTGCCTGCTCGCCGCGGCGCATGCCGGACTGCCGGAGGGCCGCGATGCGGCGCTTCGCCTGATCGAGGACACCTCCGCGATGCAGGAGGCCGACGGCTCCTTTCCGACCCAGCCCAACAGCGACGGCGTGATGCTCCACGCCCACCTCTACGCGGCCGAGGGGCTCTGGGTCTGGGCCAGCGCCGAGGGTGACGCCGAGGCTGCCGAGCGGGCCCGCCGGGCCACCGCCTGGACCTGGGAGCACCAGCTCCCCTCGGCCGGCTTCCCCCGTTCTATCGGCTTGCCCGAGGCGGGTGGCGAGGTGGAGCAGTGCGATGCATCCGCCCAGGCGGTGCGTATGGCCGCCACCCTCCCCTCTGCGCCGCCTCGGCTGGACGAGGCGGTCGCCAGGCTGGCGGCCCTCGCCCGCCCGGCGCCGGGAGGGGCGGCGCTCGTCTATCAGCCGGACTCGGTGCCCGTCCATCACAACGCCTGCACAACAATGTTCGCCGCCCAGGCGATTGAATGGGCGCGCTCCGGGCCGTCCGGCTGGAGGACCCTGGTCTGATGGGCGCCGCCGGCCGGGAGCCGGGCTCTCACAGGCGCCGCTGATGCGAGCGCTGGTCACAGGCGGCTGCGGATTCGTCGGGGCCAGCCTCTGCCGGCGACTCTCCGAGGCCGGCGACGAGGTGATCGCCCTCGACGATCTCAGCCTCGGCCCCGAGGACGCTCTGGGCGATGATGTCCCCCTTCTGATCGCCGGCGTCGGGGATCCCCGGCTCGGCGGCCTGATCGCCGAGCACAGCCCGCAGGTGGTCTTCCATCTCGCCGCCATCCACTTCATCCCCGCCTGCGAGCGGGACCCGGCCCGGGCGGTCGCCGTCAACGTGGAGGGAACCCAGCGCGTGCTCGACGCCGCGACGGAGGCGGGAGCCGAGGCGGTCGTGGTCGCGTCCAGCGCCGCCGTCTACGCGCCCAGCCCCGACCCTCACCACGAGGGGAGCGCGCTGGGGCCGACCGACGTCTACGGCCACACCAAGCTCTGGGCGGAGCAGCTCGCCGGACTCCACCATCGGCGCACGGGCATCCGTACCGCGATCGCCAGGCTTTTCAACGTCTTCGGGCCGGGAGAGACCAATCCGCACCTGATCCCGACGATCCTCCGCCAGGCGGAGCTGGGTGGAGAGCTTCGGCTGGGGAATCTCTCAACGAGGCGCAGCTACCTCTTCGTCGAGGACGCGACCGCCGCCCTGGCGTCGCTCGGCAGGCACGCCCTCGGCGGCTCCCATCTGGTCGCCAACATCGGCGGCAGCATGGACTACGACGCAAGCGAGATCGTCGAGACGGCGGGCCGGGTGCTGGGCCGCGAGCTGACCGTCCGCACCGACGAGGCGCGGCTGCGGCGCTCCGACCGCGAGCGCCTCGCCGCGGACTGCTCCTGGGCGCGCGAGCACCTCGGCTGGCAGCCCGAGACATCGCTCGAGGAGGGCCTGCGAATAGCCGTCCGCCGGCCGCTGGCCGCCGGGGTCGAGGTCGAGTAGAAGCCGGTCGGATGCGGGTCGCGATCGTTGCTCCCCTCTACCGCCCGGCGATCGGCGGGGTCGAAACGCACGTCGAGCAGCTGGCGACGCGGCTGGCCGCAGCGGGCGAGCCGGTGGAGGTGATCTGCCAGACGGACGATCGTGGCCTGCCGTCCAGCGAGAGACTCGACGGAGTCCTGGTCAGGCGGTTCGCGGTGGCCGTGCCCAGCCGGCACTACCCGTTCTCCCCCGGTCTGGCCCGCTTCCTTCGTCGCAACGGTGGCGAATACGACCTGATCCACGCCCACAACTACCACGCGCTCCCGGCCCTGGCCGCGGCCCTCGCCACCCGCTCTCCGCTCGTCTTCACCCCTCACTACCACGGTCGCAGCGACTCCCGGTTCCGAAACGCCCTGCACCGCCCCTACAGGCTGCTGGGCTCGCGCATCATGGAGCGGGCCAAGCGGGTGATCGCCGTCGCCCCGGCCGAAGCCGTGCTGGTCGCCGAGCACTTCCCGGCCGCCGCCGCCAAGATCGTCGTCATTCCCAACGGAGTCGACGCCGAGCGCCTCTCCGCCGCCACCCCGTTCGAGCGCGGCGGCTCGCGCGTCGTCCTCTGTGCCGGGCGCATCGACTCCTACAAACGGCTCGACCAGACGATCCGCGCCCTCGCCCACCTCGACCGACGCTTCGTGCTGCGAATCACCGGCGAGGGGCCGGTGCGGGCCGAGCTCGAGGCCCTGATCGGGGAGCTCGGCCTCGAGGGCCGAGTGGAGCTCCTGGGCCGGGTGGAGGTCGGCGAGCTCTATCGCTGGTTTCGGACCGCCGACGTCTACGTGACGATGTCCGAGATCGAGGCGATGCCGGTCACCCCGCTGGAGGCCCTCTATGCGGGCGCCCGCGTGGTGGCCAGCGACATCCCCGCCCACCGCGGCACGGCCCGCTTCGCCGGTGAGCGTCTCAGCCTGGTGCCGCTGTCCGCCCCCGCCGAAGAGCTGGCGGCGGCGATCGATGCCGCGGCCGAGAGCGATCCTCCCCTGGGCACGATCCCGACCTGGGACAGCGTGCTCGAAGCGACCATGGCCGTCTACCGCGAGGCCATCGCCTGAGCCGGCGCCCGATGCGAATCCTCCAAGTCTGCGACCACTATCCCCCGGACGGCGGCGGCCTCGCCACCCACGTCAGGCGCCTCGCACGCCACCTCGCGTCGCGCGGCCATCGGGTCGAGGTCCTCGTCGCGGGGGAGGCCGACGCCGAGATCGACGAGGGTGACTTCAGGGTGAGGCGCATCCGCTCCTCGTTCTCGCGCCTGCCGGGCGTATATGAGGAGGGATCCCCTCCCTTCCATCCGCCCTGGCCCGACCGGAGGTTCAGGCGCGGCATCGAAGCCGCCGCCGCGTCGTTTGAGCCCGGGGTCGTCCACGCGCACGGCTGGTGCGCCTTCTCGGTCGCCGGCTGCTCCGGCGCCTGGGCGCGGAGGTCGGTCTGCACCCTGCACGACTACGGCCTCGCCTGCCCAAAGAAGTCGCTGCTGCGCTTCGACGCCGAATGCGGCCCCGGTCGCGGTCGCGCCTGCCTGCGCTGCGACGACCTCGGCCTGGCGAAGCGGGCCGGCCTGGCGCTCGCGCTGGAGCGGACGGTGCCACGGTTGGCAGGAAGGATGCGGCTGATGATCGCGGTCTCCGATCACGTCTCCCGACGGGTCGCCGGGGCGGGCGTCGACCCCCGGCTGCTTCGGGTCGTCCCCAACTTCATCGACCTGCCACACCGAGCCGGGAGCACAGCGGGCTCCCCCGCAGCCGACAGTCCCTCGATCCTCTTCGTCGGGCCCGCCGCCCCGCACAAGGGCCGCCAGGTGTTGCTGGAGGCCTTTCGCAGCCTCCGTGACCGGAGCCTCGATCTGAAGCTGGCGGGCGGCGACGGGACGCTCGCCGCCCAGGCTGTCAGCGACCTCGGGCAGCGCCGGGAGGCGGAGCTCGCCGGGCTGTACCGCGACGCCCTGCTGCTGGTCGTGCCCTCCGTCTGGCCCGATCCCTGCCCCACCGTCGCCCTCGAGGCGATGGCCTGGGGCCGACCGGTGATCGCCTCCGCGACGGGCGGCCTGACGGAGATCGTCGAGGACCGGGTCAACGGCCTGCTGGTGCAGCCCAAGGACTCGGCGGCGCTGCTGCGGGCGATCACCCTGCTGCTGGACGACGCCGAGCTGCGCGAGCGGCTCGGGCAGGGGGCGCGAGACTCGGTCCGGCGCTTCTCCTCCGAGGTCGTGCTGCCCGAGCTGGAGGCGATCTACTCCGAGGTGGCCGGGTCGGGACCGGGGCGATGAACGCGGAGGTCCGCGCGCGGGTGATGGAGTTCGTCGCCGACCTCGACCGCGATCCCTGCCGGGGGGACGTAATCGGGGTCATCGTCGCCGGCTCCGCCGCCCGCGGCGAGGAGCGCTGGCGCCAGGGACGGCTCGACTCGGACATCGACGTGATGGTGATCGGGCGCTCGCCGACGATCCGGCTCGATCGCACCCGCGCGGTCGAGCGGGTGATCGGCCGCCACGCCGCCCACGGCATCGAGGGAGGCCGGATCCCGGTCGGCACCCTTCGCTACGCGACCCTGACCAATTTCGAGGCTCGACAGACGGGTGTCGTGGTCGACGGCGACCCCGGATTGCTGGAGCGGATCTCGGTTGCGCGGCCGGAGCAGATCCCCGCATGGGAGGGGGTCCGCCTCCTCGCCAACCGGCTGTTCGAGCACCTCAGGCATCGTGCCGGCCTCGCCGATGCCGAGTGGGCGGTGCGGAAGAGCTATGAGGCGATCGGGGAGGCGCAACTGGTCCTCGAGGGCCGCTACAGGCCCAGCTTTCGCGAGCGCGCCGAGGAGATTCACCGCCGGCCCCTGGGGGGCCCGGTCGCCACGGCCAGCCGCCGCTACCTCGAGGCCGAGGACGCCCGCCGCAGCGGCACCGAGATGCCGGAGGCGGAGCCGGGCGCCTCCCTCGAGGACCTGCTCGCCGAGCTCGAGCACGCCCTGCGGCAGCACAGCGGCAGCCCCGGCGGGCTGGGAGAGCAGCTCGTGGAGCTGGCAAGGACCGAGCGCCACCTCTCCCACAGGGCCTATTGGGCGGCCCTGGGGCTGCGCGACGGGCGGGACGGCATGCACGCGCCGACCCAGGACCCGATCATCAGACTGTGGCGGGCAGCCGTCGCCGCGCTCTCCGGCGGGGACCCGGGCGCCGAGGCAGCGGAACTCGTGCGACTCTGGGGCAGGTGTCCCCAGATACTCAGAGCAACCGGGACCGAGAGATGAAGCTGATCCTCTACTTCGCAGACGGCTTCGCCTGGCAGTACACCGAGCAGCGCAGCTTCATGCCCGGCTTCTGGAAGGCGCGGCGGCCGCTGAGGACCCTGCTCGGCTACAGCTCGACCGTGATGCCGGCGATCGTCAGCGGGCGCCCGCCCCGCGAGACCGGGATCTGGACCGAGTACTACCTCGATCCCCGTGAGCGCTCCGCGACGCAGCGCTTCTTCTCGCGGCCGCGAACCTCGCTGCTGCGGCCCCTGATCGACCTCTGGCGGCTGGTCTGGTTCCGGATAACCCGCAAGCTCGGCTACTCGGCTGAGCACCGCCTGCGCCTGCCGCTGGAGATCAGCCATCTCTTCTCGCGCCACGCGATCCGCTACGACGAGTTCCCGCCGATCGCGCTGCCGGTGCCAACCCTGGTCGATCTGTTCGCCGAGCGCGGTCTCCGTCACGAGTTCCGCTACATCCGGGACGGGCTGCGGGCCGAGGAGCAGCTCGACTACCTGCGGGAGCGGATCGACGACGTCGACGTCTTCTTCTTCTACGACCCGGCGCTGGACAGCGGCGGGCACGTCGCCGGCGCCTCGGCCGAGGCCCTCGGTGGCGCGATCAGCGAGATCGAGCGCTTCCTAGAGCAGGCGTGGGAGATCGTCGATGCCAGCTCGCCGCAGCCGGAGATGATGCTCTTCTCCGACCACGGGATGACCGACGTCGAGCAGACGTTCGACCTCTTCGCCCGGCTCGAGGGCTTCCGGCTCGGCCTCGACTACGTGGTCTTCATGGACAGCACCTTCGCCCGCTTCTGGTTCCCCAGCGAGGAGCGGCGCGGGGCGGTGCTCACGGCGCTCGAGGGGGTGCCGGGCCGCCTCCTCGACGACGAGGACCGGCGCCGCTACGGGATCGATTTCGCCGACCGCTCGGCCTATGGCGAGGAGGTGCTGGTGGCCGACGAGGGGATCGTCTTCCACCCCAACTACTTCGTCCCCGGCGTGCTCAAGCAGCGCCGCTACCCGGAGCGGGCGATGCACGGCTACCTCCCGGAGGCGCCCTCGACTGACGGCGTCTTCTTCTACCGCGGCAGCGGGCTGGCCCGGGAGCTTCCCTACCCCTTCCCCGTCACCGAGATCTACGGCGCAGTGGCCGAGGTGATCTCGCGTCCGGCTCAGAGCCGCAGGTCGGCCGATCGGTAGGGGGTGGTGCTTCCACCCTTGAAGAGATGTGCCAGAACAAGGCCCGTCCCGGGCGCCACCGGCAGGATCAAAGCGCGCTCGTCTCCCTCCCCCAGCCGCATCGATCCGGAGTACAGGCGGACCCCCCGGCCATCCCGGAGCTCGTAGCGAAACCGCATCGGACCGTCCTCGCGGTTGCTGACCGTGAGCCGGACGCCGCTTTGGTCACGGGTGAGGGAGAAGGCGGTGAAGTTCGCCGGCAACGTATCGACGTTGAGCACAGCGACCGTCCCGGCAACCGCGGCCACCGCAAGTACCGCGGTGACCAACGCCGCCGCCGCAGAAACCCTGGGCCTCGCGGGGAGCGAGAGCTCGACCTCGCCATTGTCCCTGAGGAAGGCCACCAACGCCGCCAGCGTCGCCACAACGACGAGTCCGACGGCGGCGGCGATCCGGGGGATGCGGTCGCTGACGAGAGCCAGCACGAGGCCGATCAGCAGGGCGATTGCAACAGACAGCGCCACGGCCAGGACTGCCCGCAGCCTGCCATCGATGCGTGAGAAAGGGGGCAGAACCGCGTAGGTCACCAACGCGCCTGGCAGCAGCAGGTCCAGTGGGAGACCGGCCGCTGCCCGGAGCGGCGCCCCCGGGGCGAAGGCCACCGCGACGCCGCACGCCCATGCGGCGATCAGCAGGCACCAGAAGAGGCGACGGTAGCTGAGGCTGCCGTTCCTCCCCGATGGCGCTCGCGGCAGTGAGTCGCGGAGACCCTGGTTCGTGGCTTCCGATGCTTGGCTCACGAGGGCAGCGAACGATGCTACAGGCGCCCCGCCCAGATCCCCGTCGTCAGCCTGAACTTGCAAGGCGTTGCGCGCCACCCCCTTCGAGTGGGTGACCGCGGGAGAGCAGCACCCCGATACCCTGCCTCGAATGCCAGAGCAAGCGCGGCGTGCCGAGCTAGCGGCCAGGCTACGCCGGCTTCGGCAGCCCCTCTACCGGCAATCGGCTTTCCTCCTCGGGGGAGCCGGGATAACCGCCGCGACCGGTTTCGTCTTCTGGCTGGCGGCGGCTAGGCTGGTCGACCCGGGCGAGCTTGGAACCGCGGCCGGCCTGGTCGCGGCGGTGGCCCTGATCAATTACCTGACGGGATTCGGCCTGCCGCAGGGGCTGCTGCGTTACTCCGGCGATTTTCGGGTCTCTGTCTCGGAGCTGACCAACGCCGCCATCCTGATCACCGCGGCCTCATCGCTGATCGGTGCGCTGACATTTGCCGCTGGCGCGTCGCTCTGGGCGCCGGCACTTCAGCACGATCTCTCCAGCCCCGTCGACCTCGCTCTGTTTGCGATCTTCTGCATCGGGGTCTCGGTCGGGCTGGTGCTCGACAGCGCCCTGACCGCACGTCGACGCGGGCAGTGGGCGCTCGCCCGTGCGGGAATCATGTCGGCCGGGAAGCTCGTGGGCCTGCCGCTGCTCGCGGCCGGAGGAGCGATTGGGCTGTATATCGCCATGTCCGCTCCGATCGTCCTCGCCAGCGTTTGCATCTACCTGCTGTTGCCGGTGATACTGCCGACGTTTCGCCGCGGTGCGGTGGCAACGTCGGAATCAGTGCAGGAGTTCGCGGGATACTCGTTGCGAACCTTTCCGGCAAACCTCTTCGCCGGTGCTCCGCTGCTGCTTCCGCTGATCGTCTCAGGCCTGCTCGGCTCCCGCCAGACCGCGTTCTACTACGTCGCCTGGAGCTTCGCGGCGATTCTTCAGCTCGCTCCGATCCTGATATCGCAGGTCTCACTCACCGAAACGTCCTGGCAGGACCCCTGGGAAACCGCTTCGCGCGCCCGGCGCTTTGCAGTCAGCCTGGTGGTGCCGGCGATAGTCGTGATCTTCGTGGCGGCACCGCTGATCCTCTCGATCTATGGCCCGGAGTACGAAGACCATGCGACGTTCGTCCTCCGGGCGCTTGCGCTGGCGGTTCTTCCCTGGTGCTTCTTCTCAATCAATCTCTCTTTCCTGCGAGCGCAAGACCGACATCTGGCCGTCACTTCATGCTCGGCGGCCTTTGCGCTCAGCGGACTCGCGGGGGCCGTCGTCGGCGCCCTGCTTGGAGACCTGGACGGGTTGGCTGTTGGCTGGCTGACGGGGACGGCAATCGCTTCGCTGGGGATCGAGGCCGGCATTCGCTCCAAGATTCGGGATTTCGGGGAGACCGAGGCCGACAGATCGCTCCAGCCGGCGTCCGATTCCGCGGAGATCGACGAGCACCAGCTGGTCTTCGTCGGGGGCCTTCACCGCAGCGGAACGACCCTGCTGGCAAGGTGGATCGCCAAACACCCGCAGGTCAGTGGTTTCAAGGACACCGGCGCCCGACAAGATGAGGGACAGCACCTGCAGTTGGTCTACCCGGCCGACCCCTACCACGGTGGTCCCGGCCGCTTCGCCTTCGCGCCGGATGCGCACCTGACGGAAGAATCGCCACTCAACACCGAGCACAACCGCCGGGCGCTCTGGCATGCATGGCGGAGGCACTGGGACCTCGACAAACCCATCCTGGTCGAGAAATCGCCGCCGAACCTGATGCAGACCCGATTCCTGCAGGCGCTCTTCCCCGGCTCCATCCACGTCCTGATCATTCGACATCCGATCGCAGTCAGTGAGGCAACACACAAATGGGGCCATCCGATGATCCGGGTGTTCAAGCCTCCGGGCCTGGTCCGACACTGGTTGAAAGCCCACGAGATCCTCGTTTCGGATGCGGCTCGGCTGGGGAAAGTGATTCTCGTGCGCTATGAGGATCTGGTTCGCGCACCCGAGGAAACCCTCGCGGAGGTCTTCGACTTCATCGGCATCGAACGGCGCGCCCTCCCCCCCGACATGAACGTGCGAAACAGCAATCTCGAGTACTTCGAAGCCTGGCCCGGTGGGCGCGGAGGGGACCGATGGACCTCGCGCCTGATCTCGCGTTGGGTCGTCCGCCGCTATGAGCAGCGCGCATTGGCCTTCGGCTACAGCCTGCTGCATCCGAACGATATTCTCGAATCAGACCCACGCGTCGAGGCGCTGCTGCGGGGCCAGCGCCTTTCCCCGGAAGCATTGGCTCCTCCCCACCGTTGACGAGGTGGAGGGGGCCTTTCCTCGCGAACAGCCGGCAGGGATGACTGAGGCATGACAGAGGCAATCACGCAGACAGCCAGTCTGCCGGTTGAGACTCCCTGGACCGGGGTCCAGCGGGCAGAGAGGCCGACCGTGTCGGGTTGGAACCGATGGTGGCCCGCCGGCCTTTTGCTCTCGGCGTCCCTTTACGCGGTCACCTACCTGCGCGCTTGGTCTAGCGATCCGAGCGGCGCGCACCTGCTCTTCTGGCTCGCATCCGCGGTGATGGTGATCACCATCGTCGGACTCGTGGTTAGCGGCCCGACCAGGACCTCGGGGTTCGCAGCTTCTCTGTCGCTGGGCCTCCTCCTCTACCTCCCGAAGCTCCTCCACAGCCCCGTCTTCTTCAACTATTTCGACGAGCTGGCCCACTGGCGAGGCCTCGAGCACCTCAACGCAGGCGGCGGCCTGTTCTTCGAGAACCCGATCAACAAGGCGGTCGAGTTCTATCCCGGCCTCGAGTCTGTCGCTGGCATGCTCACCTCGGCGACAGGACTCTCGGAGTTCGTCGCGGGGAACATCGTGATCGGGCTTCTCCACGCGCTGATCGCGGGGGCGCTCTTCCTGCTCTATGAACAGGTCGCCGACTCACCCCGGGTCGCCCTGCTCTCGGTCTTGGTCTACGCCGCCAACCCCGCTTTCGTCTTCTTTGACTCCTACTTCGCCTATGAGTCTTTTGCACTGCCCCTCGCTGCCTCCGCCGTGGCGGCGGTCGTGCTTTCCGAACGGATGTCGCGGCGCACCGCATCTGGTCTGCTTGGCCTCGCCTTCGCTCTCTGCATCGCAGTCGTCATCTCCCATCACGCCACCGCCTGGGTTCTTGCGGGGATGCTCCTGCTGCTCGGGCTCGGGGCGATCTGGGAGCGAGGCTGGGCCTGGACCTTCGCCAAGCGCCTGATCGCAATCGGGTCTGCGACCGCGGTCGCGGTAGGGGCCTGGCTGGTGCTGGTGGCGCCCTATACGCTCAGCTATGTCGGGCCGACCTTCTCCGACACGGCTGACGCGATCGGCAACTTCGCCGGCGGTAGCACCCAGCACCGCCAGCTCTTCTACCGCTCAACCGAGCCCTTCTACGAGAAATACGGCAGCTACCTTGCCGTCTTCCTCCTCGCCGGCGCGTTCGCCTACGCCGTGCTGCTGCTGATGCGCCGTGACGCAACTCGACGCGAGCACCTGACCACCCCGCTGATATTGATCGGCGCGCTCTACTTCCTCTCGCTCCCGGTCGCCTTCCTCGTCTCCACCAACGCTGTCACCCGCGTTTGGGAGTTCGCGTTCCTTGGAGTGGCTCCATTGGTGGCTGTTGCGCTGGCCGAGCTGCTGCTCGGGGGGCGATGGCTCGTCAGGATAGGAGCGACGGTTGCGATGTTTGTGATCTTCCTCGGGGGAGTTGTCAGCCGCACCAGCCTCGAGCAGGGGCTACCGGGAAAGTTCGAGCCGACGGCGGACCCCCGCTCGATGACGAGCGATGTTCTTGCCGCCGCCGGATGGCTTCAGGATCGTTTCGGAATCGGCAACCGGGTGATCGGGGACCGCACGGCGTTCGCCGTCTTCGGATCCTATGGCAATCAGCACACCCTCTCGGGGCAGAACAGCGGGATTCGACCGTGGCGTGCCTTCTTCCCGCGGCGGATCACACCCGATGTCCTCTATGAGCTCAACCACTACAAGGTCAGGTTCCTCGTCGTGGATCGCCGGATCACGACGGAGCTTCCGCGCACAGGTTGGTATTACGAGCAGAGCGAGCCGGGAGCGGGAAAGCGGCAGCGACCACTCCCGGCTGAGCGCCTCGACAAGTTCAACCACAGCCCGCTCTTTGAGAAGATCTACGACAACGGCAACATCCTCATCTACCGCTACCTCCTCGCCCGCGGAGAGCCGACCGGGGCCTGATGGGGGCCGCTGAGCCCGCCGGCGCATCCGCCGATCCTGGCAGCGCACTGAGCACGGCCGTTGTCGTCTGCGCCTACAGTGAGGAACGTTGGGGGCTGCTTAGCCAGGGGATGCAGGCGATCCTCGGCCAGAGCACCCAGCCGAACCGGGTGATACTCGTGGTCGACCACAACGAGCGGCTGCTGGAGCGAGCCCGAGGCGAGTTCGGCGAGCGGGTAGTTGTCATCCCGAACGCTTCTCGCCGGGGGCTGTCGGGCGCCCGCAACAGCGGCATCCGTGCCGCGGCGGAGGACATCGTCGCCTTCCTCGATGACGATGCCGTGCCCGAGCCGGGATGGCTCGAGTCGCTGCTTTCCGCCTACGGGGAAGGAGTGCTCGGGGTCGGCGGCGCGATCGAGCCCGAGTGGGCGACCGCGCGCCCACGCTGGTTTCCCCCGGAGTTCGATTGGGTCGTCGGCTGCACCTATGCGGGATTGCCGCCTTCGGGCGGGACGGTCCGCAACCTGATTGGCGCCGCAATGTCGCTTCGCCGGGAGGTCTTCGAGCGGGTGGGCGGCTTCCGCGACGAGCTCGGCAGGGTGGGGGCGCTCCCCTTCGGGTGCGAGGAGACCGAGCTCTGCATCCGCGCGACCCAGGAGATTCCCGGAGGGGTCTTCCGCTATGAGCCGGCAGCCCGTGTCCGTCACTGGGTCGGACCCGAGAGGACTCGCTTCGCCTACTTCCGCAGGCAATGCTTCAACGAGGGGCGCGGCAAGGCGCTGATGTCCGAGCTGGTCGGCAGCCGCGAGGGCCTCTCGGCCGAGCGCAGCCAGGCGCTCCGGGTGCTCCCCGCTCGCGGTGATCGCCGGCGTCAGGAAGGGCCTCTCCGAGCGGGATGCCGCAGGTCTGTTGCGGGGCGGCGCGATCGTCGCCGGCCTGCTCAGCGCCGCCGCCGGGTACGCGGCGGCGCTGCTCCGGCGCCGCCCTAATCAATAGTCGATAGGCGCCCTCGCAATATGATAGGTGTCCGTCGATCCGGGGCGCAACTGCGCCGCCCGCCGTCAAGCACGGCGCTCGGCCATCCGAACCATGACCCATCCTCATTGCGCCCGCGCCACCCCAGGAGCCTCGTCTACCTCACCTGGCTGCTCTTGCTGCTGGCCGTCGCGACGCTTCGCCGTCTCGCTCGCCCCGGCTCGGGGAGAGGCGGGCCGAGGATCTCTGCGCGGCTCCCTGGTCGCGGGACCGCCGCGCGTGCCGGTCGGGATCACCGCCCGCCTCGCGAGCGCAGCGACGCCGACCTCGCCCGGGTCGTCTCGCGCTTGCGCGCGGCGGGGTCGACTACGTCAAGGAGGACGTCTCCTGGCGGACGCTCGAGCCGAGCCCGGGCGTCTATGACTGGAGCAGCATGGACCGCTGGGTGGCGGCGGCGACAGACGGCGAGCTGGGGATCATCGCCCTGCCCTGCGACCCGCTCCAACCTGGGCGACGCCCGGCCTGGAACGTCGCCCCGGTCCAGCGGCACGGCCACTCGCCGCTATTCTCGGCCATTCGTCCGCCAGCCTGGTCGCGCGCTACGGCAGCAACGGCCGCTTCTGGGAGGAGCACCCGGAGCTGCCCGCCAGGTCCGATCCGCTACTACGACATCTGGAACGAACCCTACGTGGCGCGGTTCTGGGGCCAAGCGACTTCCCCGACCCCGGCGGCGTACGCGCGCATGTTCAGAGCCGTGGTCGGAGGCCGCCAGGCCGAGCCGACCGCGGGCCGGTTCCTGCTGGAGGCGGACACCAGCGGCTCGCGGGCGGCAGCCCCGAACAGGCCCTTCCTCGCCGCGATGCTGCGCGCGGTCCCCAGGACCTCAATGCTACGCCTACGCGGTCAGCGTCCACCCCTATCAGGGAGACGGCGGCTCGCCGCGCGAGTGCTCCCGGCCAGAGCCCGGACGCCGGCCGGAGGCGAGACTGGAGGGCGACCGCGCTCGACTTCTGCCGGATCGCCGACATCCGCCGGTTGCTCGACGCGCACGGCGCCCGCCGGGTGAGGATCTGGATCACCGAGGTCGGGTGGTCGAGCGCGCCGAGGGCCCGCAACGGGGTCACGAAGGCGGCCCAGGCTAGGTACGTCCGCCAGGTCTTCGACCTCTTGCGGACGAGATACCGGGGGATGGTGTCGGGCCTGGTCTGGTACGAGTACCAGAGTTCTCAGGCCAGGCCGTGGGATCAGGAGGACTACTTCGGCCTGGTGCGGCCTGACGGGGCTCCGAAGCCGGCCTGGCATGCGTTCGCCAGGCAGGCCCGGCGGGGCCTCTGATCAAGGCCTCCGGCAGACTGCCGTCCGCCCGCAGCCTCGCCAGCCGCACGGTCACCGCGGCGGCGATCAGGACGAGGGCGAGCAGGTAGGTCCAGTAGGGGATCCTCGCCGCCGCGTCGCTGATCGGCCAGAGAAGTGCCACCCCGCTGGCCGTCCCCAGATCGCGGAGCAGATGGGCGCAGACCCCGACCGCGGCGCCGAGCGCGACCGCGCGGTATCGGCCCTTCGCGAACAGCGCCGCCGCCGCCAGGAGCAGCGGCGTCACCAGGCTGTGCGTGTAGGGCCGTGGCGTGCCCCCGGAAAGGCCGGACCACCCCAGGTACTGCGGGAGGTGATCGACGTCGATCGCCATGCTCGCGACCAGCGCCGCGAGCAAGAAGGCGAGGCTCGCCGGCGCCGGGGCGAAGCTGATCAGCAGCAGGACCACCAGGATCCCGGTCGCCAGGTGGGCCGGCTCGTCGAAGGCTGCGACCCCGGGGGTCGAGCGCGAGTCGGCGTCGACGACCAGATCGAGGCCGACCACGACCACGAGCAGCAGCAGCGGCCAGAGGGTGCCGACCCAGCGACTCCCCGCCTGGTTGGTCTGGCCCATTCCGAGAAGGTATTCGGAATCCATCGAGGGGTCCGCTACCCGATGCCCCGGTCCCCGACGCCTATCCCCGCAGCGCCCGCAGCGCGTTGAGGATCACCGCGACGTCGATTCCCTCCTGGAGGAGGGCGCCCGCGACCGGCTGGATGTAGCCGAAGGCGGCGAAGCCCATCGCGACGAAGCTCAGCCCCAGCCCCCAGCGGACGCTCTGGCGGGCGATCGTCAGCGACCGCCGGCCGATCTCGATCGCGTCGACGACCCGGTCGATCCGGTCGACGGCGATCACCGCGTCGGCCGTCTCCGAGGAGACCGTCGCCCCCGGTCCCCCCATCGCGATCCCGACGTCGGCGAGCGCCAGCGCGGGAGCGTCGTTGACGCCGTCGCCGACCATCACCACCGCCCCGGCGCCCGGCCGGTCGCGGGCCTCCCGAACAACCTCGATCTTCTCCTGCGGAGAGCGCTCCGAGTAGACCCGGTCGACCCCGACCGCGCTGCCGACCGCCTCTCCGATCGCCGCCTGATCGCCGGTGACAAGGGCGACCTGCTCGACTCCGGCCCCTCGCAGGCCCTTGGTCAGCTCGGCCGCGTCCCCGCGCAGCCGGTCGGCCATCAACACCACGCCCCCCAGTCCCCCGTCGACCCCGATCACCACCCGGGCCCAGCCGGGCTCGAGCCAGTCGTCAATCAGCGGCGCCACGCCGTCGATCCCGGAGTAGCCGCGGCGGCGCAGCCAGTCGCCGCTTCCGACGCCGACCCGGTGCCCGTTCACCCGTCCCTCGATCCCCTGACCCGGATCCTCGACCACGTCCTCGGGGAAGACCAGCTCGATCTCGCGCTCCTCCGCGCCGTGGACAAGCGCCTCGGCGAGGACGTGGGCGGAGAGCTGGTCGACCGATGCCCCTAGCTTCAAGAGCTCCTCCGGCGCCAGCTGACCGGCGCTTCTGACCTCCTCGATCTCCGGGCGGCCGCGGGTCAGTGTCCCGGTCTTGTCGAAGAGGACGGTGCGCGCCCGGCCGAGGCCCTCGATCGTGCCGCCTCCCTTGACGATCACGCCCAGCCTGGCGGCTCGCGAGACGCCGGAGATCAGCGCCACCGGCGCCGCCAGGATCAGCGGGCAGGGGGTGGCGACCACGAGCACCGAGAGAGCGCGCACCGGATCGCCGCTCAGCGCCCATGCCGCCCCGGCGACGATCAGTGTGACCGGCAGCAGGATCGCCGCGTAGCGGTCGGCCATCCGCACGAACGGCGCCCGCTGGTGCTCCGCCTCCCTGACCAGGCGGACTATGCCCGCGTAGGCGCTCTCAGAGGCCGTGCGGGTGGCGCGCAGGTCGAATGCCTCGCCGGCATTCACGGTGCCGCTGGAGACCGCCGTTCCGCGCGGCCGCGATGCGGGCAGCGCCTCTCCTGTCAGGGTCGACTCGTCGACTACGGCGTTCTCGCTCTGCACCGCCCCGTCGACCGGCACCACCTCGCCCGCCCTCACCAGGATCCGGTCGCCGACCCGCACCTCCTCGACCGCGACCTCCTCGAGCCTGCCCTCGCGACGGCGGTGGGCAATCCGCGGGGCGCGCTGGAGCAGGGCGGTCAGCTCGCGGCTGGCGCGGCGCGAGGCCGCTGCCTCGAGCGCGTTCCCCCCGCTCAGCATCAGCGCGACCACCGCGCCCGCCAGGTACTCGCCCAGGGCCAGCGCCCCGGCCATCGCGACCAGCGCGATCGCGTCCACCCCGACGTCTCCGCGCACCAGGCTGCGCGCCACCGACCAGCTCAACGGGATCAGCGCCAGCACGGTTCCCGCGGCCCAGACCAGGTCCCCCCAGCCGCTCGAGACGAACAGGTCGAGGAGCCCGCCGAGGAGCAGGGCGAAGAGGATCAGCCCGACCAGGATCCTCGGCTCGGCTAGCTCGAGCGTGCTGGGGCTGCGTGCTGATTGGGACTCGGCCACCGACCCAGGATGATCCTTCAGGCCCGGCAGCGGCGCGCGGCGGGGCCCACCGCGAGGGCGAGCTCGATCCCCCTGCCGCGCCCGCCCAGGGTCAGTCCTCGAGCTCGCGGGGGACGACCTCGACCCGCTCAAGCCGCCCGCGGCGGTCGATCCGCAGCGGCACCCGCTTGTCGATCCGCTCCCCGGACATCAGCCGCTGGAGGTCGCCGACGTCGCCGACCGGCTCGCCGTCGGCCTCGATGATCAGGTCTCCAGGCCGCAGGCCGGCATCTGCTGCGGGGCTGCCCTCGAGCACCTCGACGACCTCGACAGCGTTGTCGCGTCCCACCGCGTCCGCCTGCCGGGGGGGCAGTGGGCGCCAGCCACCGGTCACGCCGATATAGGCACGGCGGACCCGCCCCTGGCGCATCAGCTCGGAGACGATCCGCCTGGTCGTCGCGTTGATCGGGACCGCCAGCCCCAATCCGACCCCGGCGACCGCGGTGTTGACGCCTACTACGCGGCCGAGTCCGTCGGCGAGCGCTCCGCCGGAGTTGCCGGGGTTGAGGGCCGCGTCGGTCTGGATCACGTTCTCGACCAGGCGGGTCGCGGTCCGGGAGCGGGTCGGCAGCGAGCGGCCCAGCGCCGAGACGACGCCCGCGGTCACCGAGCCGCTGAAGCCGAGCGGGCTGCCGATCGCGACCACGAGCTGGCCGACCCTGAGCGCCTCCGCGTCGCCGAGCGGCGCAGGGACCAGGTCGCGGCTCTCGGCGCGGAGCACGGCGAGATCGGAGAGCGGGTCGGCTCCGACGACCTCGAACCCGGTCTCGCGCCCGTCAGGGAAGGCGGCGTGCCCGCGGCCGTCGCCCTCGGCGGTGACGTGGGCAGCGCTGAGCATGAACCCGTCGGAGCTGATCGCAACCGAGCTCCCCGAACCCGCCCCGCGGGAACCGCGGCGTGTGCGCCGGGTGATGGCGACGTGGGCGACAGAGGGGCCGAGCTGCTCGGCGACCTCGGAGACCGTCCTCGAGTAGGCATCGAGCGCCTCGCCGTCCGGGAGCCTTCGCTCCTCTGAGTGCTCGGGGATCCGCTCGGGCTCGGATCGCGAGGTGATCAGACGCAGCTTTGCCATCCGCGATCGAACTTAGCAACCGGCCGTCTGCCGAGAGATGCCTCGCTTCCCGCGGCGCTGAACAGATCGCCTCAGTGGCGGACCCGGAGGTAGCGCACCCCGACCAGCTTCCCCTGCACGAACCAGGTCACCTTGTGAGAGCCGGGCATGGTGCTGGTTATCCGGTTGACGTGAAGCGTCCCCTTCGGCGCCGACTGGTGGTTCGCACAGAGGCGCAGCCCAGTCGGGAAGCGAACGCAGATCTTGTAGTGGACGTCCGCCACGTTGCTACGGAAGAAGGCGGCCTTCTTGGCGCCCTTTGCACAGCTGTGCGCGGGTTTGGCATGGGCGCTCAGCCCGCAGGCAACGTAAACGGTGTACGGCTTCGGCTTCGAGTCAGCCGCGGGGGGCGCCAGGACCGCCAGGGCCAGCAATCCGGCAAGGACGATAGCCCCGCCCCGCTTCGTCAGTCGAAAATGACCGTCGGTCCCAGCCAGCCAGCTTCCCAGCATCACGCGCCCCCTCTCCATCCGGCTCCGGGCCAGAATACCCGATCCGATCTTAAGAAATCTCTCGCGTTCCCTTCGGGTTTCCTTTCGGTTCCGGTGCTGAACTGGCCTGAGAAGCAATCGAAAGGCACCCACCATGCAGAGAATCAGAACATCTTCCCGGCCCTCATCCTCGAGAACCCGGATTGGCCCCGTAATCACTCCGGACCGCAGGCCGGTGAGTTCAGCCAGGCCGACGGAGAGACTCCGACCGCCGGCCGGAATCAGCTACGTGGCGAAGCACACCCCCTTCGGCATGGCCGTCTTCGTCGAGAAGGCAAGCTTCGGCCGTCCCCTTCGCATGCGGAGGCCCGATCTGGTTTGCGGTTCGGGCTGGAACAGCTCGCCGGAGGCATCGATCGAGCTGGCGAGGGCGATCCTCCTCGACGCCGGTGGCGACGAGCTGCTCGCCGATCGCCTCGGGAAGCGCTTCAGCTCGGAGGTGCTCGAATCGCTACCGATCTACGGCTTCCGCCTCAGCCGGGAGGAGGTCCTGGCGTGGATCGGCGCTCACTCGGCGACGAATATCGAGAGCGGATTGGGTCCGGACGGGTTGATCTCTTCAGCGGCTTAGGGCACCGGGGGCTGCTGCTAGCCGCGGGTCGAGTACCTCGAGGTCCCGTTGCAGCTCGCCGACTTCGTGCTAGCCGCCGCTACTAAGGCGGGCTAAACAGCCGCCCGGCCCAGCACAGGCGTCCAGTCCGGGTTGAATCCCACCCCTGGGTGCAGGTCCTGCGAGGGATCGGAAACGGGCACCTCAAGTCCCCTGCCTTTGTGCCGACCGAGGGGGCCCCAACGCGGTCGCCGCCCGGGACTTCAATCGCGACGGCAAGCTCGACCTCGCCGTCGCCTACTTCGACGCACAGTACGGCCTCGGGATCATCTTCGGCAAGGGCAAGGGCGGGTTCGGAAACCGCGACTGCTACAGCGGTGTCGATGCGGCGGCGGTAATCACTGCCGGCCGGCTCAACTCCGACAAGGGGCGCCGACCTGGTC
The DNA here is from genome assembly GCA_963720735.1 of uncultured Actinomycetes bacterium. Classification (GTDB taxonomy): domain Bacteria; phylum Actinomycetota; class Thermoleophilia; order Solirubrobacterales; family 70-9; genus JBBRHQ01. The sequence continues at coordinate 111,261 of CAVRGL010000006.1, read as the reverse complement.
ATCGGCACGTATTCCGGGATCGAGACCTACCTCAACAAGCGCTAGGCGGGCGCAGGCGCCGCGCCGTGGCGGATCAGGCTCTCGCCCGTCTCGGCGATCGTGTCCTCGATCGGGCGGGGTGTCCAGCCCAGGGTGCTCCTCGCCTTCTCCGAGGACAGCTCGGTCCGCTTTCCTAGCCCACCGACCACCGAGCGGATCGCGGGATCGAACAGCGCCATGGCCCGGACCAGGAAGTCCGGGACCTTGCGAGTGGGAACCTTGGAGGCGGCGTCGCCGAGCCGATCGCGGAGGACCTCCCCGACCTCCGCCGTCCAGAGGAACTTCGTCGTCGCGATGAAGCGCTCCCCGCCGGCCTCGGGCGCCGTCATCGCCCTGATCTCGAGATCGGCGACGTCGCGGACGTCGACCAGGCTGAAGCCGAGCCGGGGCATCCCCGGCATGCCGTTGAGGAGCCGCTGGACCGACTGCAGCGAGTAGGAGAGGTCGTCGTTCAGCACCGGCCCGATGATCGCCCCGGGGTTGACTACGGCGAGACGGTCCTCCTCGCCGCGCTCGCGAACCAGGTCCCAGGCGGCCTGCTCGGCGATCGTCTTCGAACGGACGTAGGGGGTAAGTCCCGGAGCGTCGGGATCGGTCCAGTCCTCCTCGGTGAGCGCTCTGGCGGCGCCCTCATCGCTGAGCCGGATCGCCGCCACCGATGAGGTGACCACGACCCGCTTCACCCCGGCGTCGAGGCCGGCGCGCAGCACCCGCAGGGTTCCCTCGCGCGCCGGAACGATCAGATCGTCGGGGTCCTTCGGCTGCTTTGGAGGAAACGGCGAGGCGACGTGGAGGACGTAATCGCAGCCCGCGACCGCCTCCGGCCAGCTCTCGTCGCGGTTCAGGTCGGCGGCGATCACCGTCAGCCGCTCGCCGGGATCCAGCTCCGAGCCGACAGTGGCTCTCACATCCGGCTCGCGGGAGAGGTTGCGGACGGTCGTCCTCACCTCGTAACCGCGGCGAAGCAGCTCGATCACGCACCAGCCGCCGAGGAAGCCCGAGCCTCCGGTGACCAGAACCGTGGAGCCGCGATCCTCCGCCATCGTCATCGCTAACCCTAACCGCCCCGGGGCCCCCGGTAGGACCATCACCGGGCTGTTCGTCGAGTCACCTTGAAGCCGCGACTCTGCTTCGAGAGACTCGCTGCGCGGCGCTGGAGCAGCCGATGCCTAGCCAGAGCGACACGAACAAGGTCGACCTCGTCCTCGAGGGTGGGGGTGTCAAGGGCATCGGGCTGGTGGGCGCCCTGGCGGTGCTCGAGGAACGGGGCTTCCGGCCCCAGAACCTCGCAGGCACCTCCGCCGGGGCGATCGCCGCGGCGCTCACCGCGGCGGGCTATTCCGCCGCCGAGCTCCACGCGATCCTCGCGGGGCTCGACTTCAACGCCTTCAAGGACGAGGGCTGGGAAGACAAGGTGCCGATCGTCGGGGTACCGCTCAGCGTCCTCAAGGATGAGGGGATCTTCGAGGGTCGCCACCTGCTGGAATGGATGCGCGAGCTGCTCGCGCAGCGGGGCATCTCGACGTTTCGCGACCTGGTCGACGATCAGTTCGCCGACGAGCCCCGCTACCGCTACAGGCTGCAGGTGATCGCTTCGGATATCACCGACCGCAGGCTCCTGGTCTTGCCGCGCGATGCCGCCAGGTTCGGAATCGACCCCGATGACCTGGGGGTCGCCGAGGCCGTTCGGATGAGCATGAGCATTCCCGTCTTCTTCGAGCCCTGGCGCTGGGCCCCGAAGCCGGATCAGGAAGGAGGCCAGGGCGAGGAGGAGCACCTGGTAGTCGACGGTGGCGTGCTCTCCAACTTCCCGGTCTGGCTGTTCGACAGCAACGGTGAGCCGGCCTGGCCGACTTTCGGCCTGATGCTGGTCGAGCCGGAGCCGAGAACGTCGGTTGCGGACCGGCTCGAGTCAACCGCGGATGGAGCACACCCCGACATCTTCGACTTCGTCAAGGCCCTGATACAGACGATGCTCGAAGCCCACGACCGGATGTACCTCGAGAACGACTCCTACGTTCGAACCATCGGCGTCCCGACTCTCGGGGTGCGGACAACCGAGTTCGACCTCTCCCGCACCCGTGCCGAGCAGCTCTACCAATCAGGCCGCGATGCGGCGGAGAAGTTTCTCCAGAGCTGGGATTTCGACGCCTACAAGAAGGCATTTCGCGAAGCGCAGGCTCCGTCGCGCCGGGAGCTGGTCAATCTGGCCGAGTCGCAGAGCCCCTGATCCGGCGCGTAGCGCCGTTGGGACCGATCGCAGGGCTACCCTGAGCGCCGATCTGCACCGAACGAAGGGGGTACTGATGGAGGCATCCAGATCCGCTGCCGACAGGCAGCCGACGGGTTGGACGGTGTTCGCCGGAGTGGTGCTGTTCATGGTCGGCTCGCTCGACGCGCTCTGGGGACTGGCGGCGATCCTCAACGATCAGATCGTCGTCGTCGGCGGCCACGGGGCGATCGTCGCGGACATCACCACCTGGGGCTGGGTTCACCTGATCCTCGGATCGATCATGGCGCTGACCGGCCTGGGCCTGTTCGCCGGCAGCTCCGGGGCGCGCTGGGCGGCGGTCTTTTTCGCCACCATCAACGCGATCACCCAGATCGTCTGGTTCCCGGCGGCGCCGCTGTGGGCCTTCCTGATCATCATCCTCGACGTGACGATCATCTACCAGCTGACCGCCCGCTGGGACAACTGAGCCAACTGGTCGCGGCGGCCGGCCCCAGGGTCGGCCGCCGCCGCCGGCGGGACGCGCCCCGCCCCTACTCGGGGCGACCGCGAACCGCCGCCCGGGGATCGTCCAGTGGACCTCCCCGGTCGAGCCCCTGGTGCCGAAACCCGCGCGAACCACTTTGAACGTGCCTTAAGGGGTCACGATCCCTTGACGCGGATCCTCGACTCGGACATCCCCTCCGCTCCCTTGGATCACGCCCGGCGCGGGGCTGCGCGGGACGATTGCCGAGAGGTACCTCAGGCAGGAACGCAGGTCGAGGCATAGTCTCCTCCCCACCGGTCGTGCGAGATGCGACCCCGAGGCGAGGAGAGGCTGATGGCCGTAGCCCACAAGGAGATCGTCACCGCGAACGTCAAGGGCGACTCGGTGCCATGGGTGCCGTTCACGCCGTACAGCGACGAGGTCCTGCTCAAGTACTTCAAGGTCGACCCGGTCCACGGGGAGATCGTCGTCTCGATGAGGTTCCCTCCGGGCCTACAGCTGCCGACCCACTACCACACCGGCACCGTCATCGGGCACACGATGAGGGGGGCCTGGCGTTACCTCGAGCACGACTGGATCTCGGAGGCCGGCGACACGGTGTATGAGACCGCCGCCTCATCGCACACTCCGCAGAGCGTCGGAGAGGATGACGCGGAGGTCTTCTTCGTGATCGTCGGCGAGCTCCTCTTCCTCGACGCCCCGGGCGGCAACATCATCGCCCGCGAGAACTGGAAGACGTCGCTGGAGCGCTACGAGGCCTACTGCGAGGCGGAGGGCGTCGAGCCGAAGGACCTGACCAGCTTCGAAGGGGACTGACCCGAGGCGGAGTCGCGGGAGTGGCCCGCTCAGCGGACCACAACCTCAGCATCAGTGGTATCTATCGCCACCGAGAGCATCGAGGGGGGGCCGTCTACGACCCGGAGCGGAAACTCCGATGGCTTCGCTGGCCCGAGCCAATCCCTCAGCTGCGGCTCGCTTGCCGAAACCTCTATCCACCCGATTCCGAGGGGTTCGCACAGGTGCTCGACACTCGCCGCGCCCGGATGGGCCTCTGCCGGCCCGTCCCACTCGATGAAGAACGGCAAGGCGTTCGACTCCATCGCGTTCTCGAGGCCGGCGAGCTTCCAGGTCAGGGTCGAGCCATCGGGCCGCGCCCGGGATCCGCTGGTGACCTCGAGCCCGAGCCGGCGGCCGATCGGCTCGATCTCGTCCGTCGCCACCACCCAGCCGAGCAGCTGCTCGCGCTCCGCCACGGTGTCGGCGACATGACGGCCGAACCAGGAGCCCGCCGCGGCGCTCTCGTCGACGACCGCCATCAGCTCAAGGTAGGTGTCGCCGAGGGGGATGATCCGGTTTCCGGTCCCCCAGGCCGGATGGGTCCCGCCCGGGACGGAGGCGAAGCCGAAACGCTTCTCGATCTCCGAGGCGGCTCGGTCGAGGTCGCGCACCGCGAGGATCGCATGGTCGAGCCAGATCGAGCCCATCGCGCCGTCCTCAACCGGCGGGCATCTCAGCCCAGTGCTCGGAGTCGAACGGGACCGATTGTGCCCGGAAGCTCGGGTAGTGATCGGCCATGAACCCGGCGGGGTTTTCGAATGCGCTCTTGATCAGGTCGCGGGCGGTGGAGCCCTCGCCGACCGCCACTCGGGCCGCGGCCTCGAGGATCTCGGTTTGGGTCAGGGCGGTCGAGCGCCGGTCCCGAGCTGCGAGCGCGCTCATCGCGATCGGAGCGCCGTCGACGCAGAAGGCTCCGTAGCGGGAGATGAAAAGGATCACCTGCTCGATCGGCTGCTCCGTGACGTCGGTCTCCAGGGAGATGCCCGTCAAGGCCCCGACCTTGTAGCTCAGCTCGGTCCACCACAGAGCCGTGAACTGGATCGGCGTCAGATAGAGCACGGCGACACGGACGGCAGTCCCGGGGCTCGGAATAAGCGTCGCCGGCATCGAGCTGAACACCGGCGGTTGCGCCGCCGCGCCCACGTCGAAGCCCTCCAGATAGCCGCCGAGGATCAGCGCCTCATGATGGCCATCCGGCAGATGGGCGAGCTTGATCGCGAGCCGCCCGGGCGAGCCGTTGGCGCCGTAGGCCAGTAGCGGCACGCGATGGTCGGCGTCCTCGATGTACCTCTCGACGATCTCCTCGCGCCGCTCGGCCTGCATCTCGGCGAGATCCTCGACGCCTTCATCGGTCACAAGGCACGAACCCGGCGGACGCTCCCACGGATAGCCGATCGCCCGCTCGTAGTGCTCGTCGTCGAGCTCACGCGGCCCGATCGCGTCGAGTAGCCCGGCGAGGTATCCGAGGAACTCCTCATCCGACATCGCCTGCCGCTCGCGGAGAAGCGGCTCCGTGATCTCGGGCCAGTCGTCCATGCCGGGCGACCCTATCCGAGGTTTCTCCTGGTCACAGGCATCCGGCAGCTCCGCCGCGTCGTTAGAGTCGGGCCCGATGCTCGCCGCGACGATCAGCGACGGCTCGGTGGCGGTCGCCGAGCACCCGGATCCGGTTCCCGGAGCGGGCGAGCTGCTGGTTGGTGTCCGTGCTGCGGGCATCAACGGCGCCGACCTGTTGCAGCGTGGCGGGCTGTACCCGGCGCCGCCCGGCTCGCCGTCTGAGATCCCCGGCCTGGAGTTCGCCGGCGAGGTGATCGAGACCGGGGAGGGTTCGGAGCGCTTCTCGGCCGGCGACCGGGTGATGGCGATCGTCGGCGGCGGCGGCCAGGCGGAGCTTGCGGTCGTGCACGAGCGGGTAGCGATGCGGGTTCCCGACGACCTCGACTGGGAAGCGGCCGGCGCTCTGCCCGAGGTGTTCACGACCGCCCATGACGCGCTCTTCACCCAGGCCGGGCTCGGCCCGGGGGAGCGGGCACTCATCCACGGTGGCGCCGGCGGGGTCGGAACCGCCGCCGTCCAGCTGGCCGCGGCGGCGGGAGCCCGGGTCAGCGCCACCGTCCGCGCCCCCGAGCTACGGGCGGAGGTCGAGGCGCTGGGAGCGAGCGAGGTACTCGACCCGGAGGAGTTCGCGGACGCGGGCCCGTTCGACGTCATCCTCGAGCTGGTCGGGGCGCCGAACATGCCCGCCAACCTGGAGGCGCTCGCAACCGGCGGGAGGATCGTCGTGATTGGCGTAGGGGCGGGCCCCCGTGCCGAGGTCAACCTGCTCGCCCTGATGGCGAAGCGCGGAACCCTGCGGGCCTCGACGCTCCGTGCCCGGCCGCTCGAGGAGAAGGCGGCGACGGCGCGCGGCGTCGAGCGCGCCGTGCTGCCGCTTTTCGAGTCCGGCGCCCTGAAGGTTCCGATCGCCGCCGCCTATCCGCTCGAGAAGGTCGAGGACGCCTACGAGCGGTTCTCCGCGGGGTCGAAGCTGGGGAAGATCCTGATCACTCCTGAGCGCGGTTGATGACCGTGGTCGACGCCACCGGCTCCCTCATCGTCCGGCAGCGCCAAGCGCCCACGCGTATCGGCGACGATCTGACGCCTGTCCTGCACGGGTTGATCCCGGGCATACCGGGGAATACAGTCGATATCAATCTCCGATCTGAGGAGGCGTGATGGCTTGGCATCTCTCTGGTTCGTATTTCGAGACCTGTTCGTGTGATGTCGTCTGTCCCTGCACTGCCTCGCTATCGCTGGGGGCCACCAGGGACCGTTGCAACGTCGTCCTGGTCTTTCGCATCGAGAGCGGCGACGTGGATGGCACAGACGTCGGGGGGCTGACGGTCGCCGCGGTCGCCGACACCCCGAAGGTCATGAGCGAAGGAAACTGGCGCCTTGGCGTGGTCATCGATGCGGCAGCGTCCGATCACCAGGCGGAGAGGCTCGGAGGGGTCTTTTCGGGATCGCTGGGTGGTCCGATGGAAGCTCTGGGGCCAATGGTGGGCGAGAACCTGGGCGTGGAGCGCCTGCCGATCGAAGTTCACGAGGACGGCATCAAACACTCGATCCGCATCGGAGATGATGTTGATTTCGAGATCGAGGACGTTGTCCCCTTCGGCGTGGAGACCGGCGAACCCGCGAGGATCACCGGGATCTTCCATCCGGCCGGTTCCGAGCTCACCGTCTCGCGCGCGACGCGCTCGAAGATCAATGTGTTCGGCATCCAGTACGAGGCCAAGGCGGGTTTCTCGGCCTCCGAGTTCTCCTGGGCCGCCTGAGCCGGCGGAATCCGAATCATGGAATCAGCGACGATCCGTCGCGCCCCGCCGCTTCCGGGCCTGATTCAGCTCGGCCTGATCGGGCTGCTGATCATGCTCGCCGCTGTGGCCTGGGCGATCACCGACGACCAGATGGCCGGCATGGATGCAGGGCCCGGGACGGATCTGGGCGCGCTGGGGTTCTTCATCGGCGTCTGGGTCGTGATGATGGCCGCGATGATGTTCCCGTCGATCGCGCCGATGGTCGCCATGTACGTTCGGATGCAGGAGGGGCAACGGACGGGCGGGCAGGGCAGGATCGCCACGGGGACCGTGCTGTTCGTGGCCGGCTACCTCCTCGCCTGGACGGCGGCAGGCTTGGTTGGGTACGCGATCTACCAGCTCGGCAGGGAGGCGACCGGGGACGCCTTCTCGTGGGGCAACGCCGGGCCGTATCTCGCCGGCGGGATCATCGTCGCCGCCGCCGCGTACCAGCTCACGCCGCTCAAGGACGTCTGCCTGCGCCACTGCCGGAGCCCGCTCGCCTTCCTTATGCGGCACTGGCAACCCGGGCCATTGGGAAGCCTGCGAATGGGAGTGGCCCACGGCGGCTGGTGCGTCGGCTGCTGCTGGGCGCTGATGGCCGCCCTCTTCGCGCTCGGAGTGATGAGCCTCGGCTGGATGGCGCTGATCGCGGCGCTGATCGCCGCTGAGAAGCTCCTGCCCTGGAAAGCGCTTGCGAACCGCGGCATTGCGGTGCTGCTGCTGGTCCTCGGATTGAGCCTCGCCTTTGTTCCGGCCCGCGTTCCGGGACTGATCCTCCCCGGCTCGCCCGAGGCGATGGACGCGATGCAGAGCATGGGCTCGATGGGCGGTGGTTCGCAGCCGGGCTCGATGCGCCACGAGCCGATGAACGGCAATCCGATGAACCGCGAGCCGATGCCGGACGAGCCGATGAGCGACGGCTCGCAGAGTATGAGCCCGATGCGCTGAGCCGGTCCGCTCAGACTTGGTCTGATCCGGACCAGTCGAAGGGAAAGTGCTTGCTGGAGCGGCCGGGCCAGCTCCACTTGAAGCCGAAGGCCTCCACCACGTCCTCGGTGGCGGTGGCCCAGGTGGCGACCTGGCCGGGACCCACCTCGGCCCCCGGCGCGTTGTGCACCTCGACGCGCGTCCCCTCCGGGCTGGTCGGACCCGTCAGCGCCTCTGCGCTCCCCCTCGCCTTGCCGGGAACCTCGACCCGCCAGCGGCCGAGGTCGTCGGCGATCTCGAACTCGATCGGCGCGTACTCGACTCCGCGAACCTCGTCGATCAACTCGGCGAATCCCGCCGGCCAGCCGCCGGCATCACCGCTGAAGATGGCCTGGAGAGCGTTTCGCTGGCCCCCATCAGCGCGCTCGTCGATGAAGAAGCCCATCGCGGGTGCGGCCTCCCCGGTCCAGATGTTTCCCTCGAATGAGCCCACGGCGACGACGTTCAGCCCGTCGAGCGCCACCTCTCCGTAGCTCCCCTCGCGCACGTGCCAGGCGAGTATGCCGTCGCACTGGCCGTCGTCAGGTGCCTGCGCAAACGTGCAAGCGCACGGCACCCGGCATCTGCAGACGTCGAACCAGTCTCCGGCGAGCCGCCATTGGGGGATTTCGGCCATAGCGCCACTCCTTTGCTCGACAGCGGACCGAGTCTAAGCCCGTCACCGAGGCGGTTGGGAGGGAATCAATGTGAACCTTTCCCTCGGCAATTCGTAAGTCCGGCAATGACCGTCCTTGCTCCTCTTCGAGAAGCATCCACCGAGGCGCCAAGCTCGGAGGAGAACGCCGCGTTCGTCCGGTCGCTGTACACGGCGTTCAACAGGCTCGCTCACGGCGAGGACACTGCGACGTACGTCACCGACCACTTCGACGTCGACTGCGAGTACTCGCCGGTGGAGGAAGCGAACACGGTCCGCGGGCACGCCGCGCTGATCCGCTGGATCGAGCGGTGGCTGGAAGCCTGGGAACAGGCCTGGGACGAGGTGGACGAGATCATCAGCAGCGGCCGGCGTGTCCTCGCCGCGACCAGAGTCCACGGCCGTGGCCGGCACAGCGGCATGGAGATCAGCCAGCGGCTGTTCGACGTCTTCGAGATCCACGACGGCAGGGTCCTGCGGATCAGCGAATACCTGGACCGCGACGAGGCCCTCGAAGCCGCCGGGCTTTCGATCTGAATCGACGGCTCTATCGTTCCGCGAACAGCGCGGCCAGGTGGAGGGCCGCACTGAGCATGAACAGGGCAGACAGCGTCACCCCCAGAAGGGGAAACCCTCCGGCGCTGAGAGCCGCCCCGCCGAGTCCGGCGCCCAGCAGGTAGCCGAAATGCCCGGTGGACGCCCTCACGCTCATCGCGGCGAGCCGACGCTGCGGCGCTAGGTAGAGGGCGAAGGCGCTGCCCGCGACGGTGCGGGTCGTAGCAAGGAAGACCAGGAGCATGAAGATCGCGGTGCTCGCGCCGAGACCGGGACGGGCCGTCCCGAAGACCACGGTGATGGCGGCCGCGGCCAGCCCGAACACGACCAGCAGCTCGCGCGAGGAGCTGGAGAGCCAGCGGCGAGCGATCAGATTCCCCGGAAACGCCGCGACCGCGGCGACACCGAGCATGAGTCCAACGCTGCCCGGAGAGGCGTCGTAGCTCTGGATCAGAAGCGACCCCGCGTAGGAAAGGACGCCGCCCCAGCCGCCGTAGCCGAGAACCTCGCCGACGCTCCATCCGATCAGTTTCGCGTCCCAGCGGAGCGGGCGGGCGGGCGCCGGCGGGCGGGCGCCGGGCATCGCCCGGCGGTCGTCGCCGGACCCGGACCAGACGGCGAGCAGCCCTGCCGCAGCTGCCACGAGGGGGACCCCGAGCCACGCGAACCGCCAGCCGAGAGATGCGCTGATCCCGATCAACGGCATGCCCACAACCCAGGAGACGGGCTGACCGAGCGACCCCCGCGCCAGAATCCTGGCGCGGTTTTCCGGCCGGGCCCAGGTAGCCGCAGCGGCGAGCCCACCTGCGACCAGCAGCCCAGCCGCGGCGCCCACCGTCGCCTGGGCCAGGGCGAGAACGGCCACGGTGGGGGCGGCCGCGCTTCCGATCGAGCCGAGGACGAGGGTCGCGTTGGCCGCGAGCAACAGCCTGCGGAGATCGATCCCCGCTCCCAGAGCCATCACCGTCAGAGCCGCCGCTCCTCCCACCAGCCCCGCCAGGGTGCGCAGCTGGCCGGCGGTGGCGGTCGCGACTCCGAAGTCCTTCGCGATCGCCGGCATGATCGGGGTCAGCGTCAGCAGACCAGCCTGGGCGGCGAACAGGCAGGCGAAAGCGACCAGGCCGACGGATCTATCAGACCGGGGCCGGGGGCTCATCGTTCATCCCCCGCGAGGAACCTCTCCCGGCGGCAGCGCAGCAGCCTGGCCACCGCATCCGTTGCCCGGAAGGGGTCCACCACCACCGTGCCGTCCCGGATCGTGATCACCGCGACGACGTCACCGTCGAGCTCGGCTACGAGCGCGTCGCCTCCAGGGGCGTGCGAGCTGTCGAGCGAGAGGACAGCCCGTACCGCGATCGCGCCCTTCGAGGGCAGAGTTCGGATCTTGGCCTTCGAGGCTCCAGATCGGGTAGCGGTTGGAAGCATGCGTCGAAACTACGTTCCGCGGGCCAGCGGAACATCGGGGTCACCACCCAACTCTTGACGTTGCGTGTGGCGGGATACACGCAGCCCTTGCCGAGAGACGTCAGGTCATCTGCGAGAAGCGCGCCGCGGCCGCCGCGCGGGCCGCCTTTCCGGAGACGCCGAGCTTCGCGTACACGTTGGAGAGGTGGCGCTCCACGGTGCGAACGCTGACCGTCAGCCGCCCAGCGATCTCTTCGTTGCTGAGCCCTCGGGCGACGAGTTGCATGACCTCGCGCTCGCGCGGGCTCAGGTCCTCGATTGAGGCCCCGGCGGCGACGTTCGGCGCCTCGAGCGTGAATCTGTTGAGCTCGGACATCAGGATCCGCATCGCCGGATCGCGGGGGAGCAAAAGGTGGTTGACCGAGTCGAGCGGGAGCAGCCGCGCGTTCGGGATCAACCCGGCCAGGAGGCGCCCCTGCTCGAAGGGCACCGAGGCATCCCCCCTTGCGTGCGCCACGAGCGTCTCCGCGTCTACCTTCGGAGCGAGATCGGTGACATCGACGTCGCTCCACGCCTCATACAGACGGGCCGCGTTCTCGGGTGACGTCGTCTTACTCTGCAGCTCGTCAAACCACTCCATCTCCTCCGGATCGCCCTCCGGCAGGAACCTCATCGTGAACAACCGCCTGAAGGCGGGGTTCGGGTTGTCCCATCCGACGCGGATCACCGAGTGCAGCGCCTCGGCGACATCGCGCTGGCCGCGGTGATTGCGCCCCTGTGCGTAGCCGCCGTAGATCGCGATCCGCTTTACCCGCTCCGGGTGCCGCGCCGCATATGCGATCGCGATCGCCGCCCCCTGCGAGATCCCGAGCAGGGTGAAGCGCTCGATCTCGGCCGCATCAACCACCGCCTCGAGGTCCGCGACCCAACGCTCGACCGAGAGCTCGCCCATCTCCCAGTCAGAGAGCCCGCACCCCCGCTCGTCGTAGCGGATCACCCGGTGGGCCCGCCCGAGGTCCTCGAGCCAGTGCCGCCACACCGGGCTTTCCCAGTCGTACTCGAGGTGCGTGAGCCAATTCGCGGTCTTGACGATTGGCGGTCCCCTGCCGTGAGTCGCGTAGGCCAACCGCAATCCGTCCGGTGCCGCGCAGAAGCGGATGTTCTGCTCCACGGCGCCGATCCTAGCCCCGTCCCCTTGTGTGCGGACCTGCACTCAACGCGGCGGCGGACTGTCCCGTATCTCGGGAACGTGGCCAACCAACCGACAGCGGCCATGTGATGGCGAACCCGCCCAGAAGACCGCAATGACACAGGAGCTACAACAGATGTCCCATTTCCGACTAAGAGCCGCGACCGCCGGGACCGCCGCAGTCCTCGCACTTGCGTTCGCGGCCTGCGGTGGCGGGAGCTACTCAGGCGGCACATCGACCACCTCATCCGCATCAGCGGCGGATAGCAGCGCGATGGCTTCGGGTGGGTCGAACGCCATGGCCTCCGCATCCGGCATCCCGCAGAACGATGGCGGCGACCACGACTCCGACAACAACGGTGGACCGAGTGACGGCGACGGCAACGTCTAGCCGCCTCCCTTGCCACGGACCCGTCCAACGATCCGATCGAAAGGAGAATCATGCTCTCGCGAACACGAAATCGCTTGGCGATCCTGAGCGTCGTAGCGCTCGGGACCGGTGCCCTGGCACTGGGCCCCGGGATCTACGGCGCCGAGATGGCCAGCGCTCATCATCACCATCACCATCACCACCGGCACCACCACCACGGCATCCCCCAGCACAACGGTGGCGACCACGACGCCGACAACAACGGCGGGCCGAGTGACGGCGACGGCAACATCTAGTCGCCGCGCGATCGTCGCTGCGCTGAGCGTCCTCGGCGCGGCGGCGATCGCCGGCTGTGGCTCCTCGACGAACCAGGGCGCCCACCCTGCGGCGAGGAACCCGGGGTCGTTGGCGAGTCTGAAACCCGCGAAGGCACCAGCAGGTTGGGCGCGTGCCCGGCTCCCGCACGGCGGTATGACCCTGGCCTACCCGCCAGGCTGGCGGAGGGTCAAAGCCGATCCGGGTGCGGTCTCTGCGGCCCTCAGGTCCCGGCGCGGCCGGATCATCGGCTACCTCAACGCGACCCCACAGGAAGGCAGGGAGACGCTTGCTGACTGGCACGCCTTCCGGCCCGCCCACAACGCCGATGAGGGTGACCGAATGGTCAGACTCCGCGCCTCGGCCACCGGCGTTCCACTGCGTGGGGGGCGCAGCTCGTGTGTGATCGACGATTACACGACCTCGAGCCGGCAGCGCTATCGCGAGCTGGCCTGCATCGTCTCCGGCGCACGCTCGACGACGGTCATTGTCGGCGCGGCCCCTCCTCCACGCTGGGATCGGTCACGTCCGATCATCAATCGGGCGATCGAGGGCTTTAGGGGCTGATCATGAGTGCACGCAAGGGTTTCGCGAAGAGCGAACGGCGCGGCGACGAGAAAGAGGGGTTGGGCGGAATGACATCGAGGACCAGTGGAAGACTGAGCAAGCGGCTCGTGGGCATCGCCACGTTGGTCGCCGCCGCGGTCGCCATTCCCGCAGCGGTTTCCTGGGGCGCCGACGCGGGGACCCTCGACGAGTCGTTCTCCGGTGACGGCTGGGCGACGGCGCCGATCAGCGGTGGAGACGGCGTCGACATCGCCCAGGGGGTTGCCGTCGAGCGTGATCGAAAGATCGTCGCGGCCGGCTACTCGGGCCCGTCGGTGCTCCGTACCGACGTCTCGCTAGCCCGCTTCAATCCGAACGGAAGCCTCGATCGCAGCTTTGCGGGGGATGGCACGAGGAGGTTCAATCTCGCCCCGGGACACAACAACGATGCGGCCGCCGACGTGGCGGTCCAGCGAAACGGAAAGATCGTCGTCACCGGCTTCGCCACGCAATCGCCCACCAAAGACACCCTGCTGGTGGCGCGATTCACGCGCTCCGGCAAACTCGATCCAACCTTCTCCGGTGACGGCCGGGAGACGATCCCCTTTCCCGGGCGCCCGGAGAGCGGCGGTGAGAGCCTGGCGATCCAAGCGAACGGCCGGATCGTCGCCGCCGGCTCCGCTGCCCCCGGGATGACGTCTGGCGACATGGCGGTCGTCCGCCTGATGCCGAACGGCAAGCTCGACCGAAGCTTCTCGCGGGACGGGCGCCGGAGGATCACCTTCCCCAACGGCACCGGCGACTCCGAGGCCCTGGGAGTCGGCCTGCAGGGCGACGGCACGATCGTCCTCGGCGGATACTCGAGCCAGGTCAACCATGGTCGCGACTTCGCCGTGGCCGCCTTAAGGCCCAACGGGAGCCTCAGTAGCAGCTTCTCGCACGACGGCCGCGCCACCTTCGGATTCGGCAACGGGGCCAACGACGACCAGGCGGTGGCCCTGGCGGTGGCGCGACACGGCGGGATCGCCCTCGCCGGCGCGGTGGCCCCGAGCGGTGCGACGAGCGCCGACTTCGGAGTGCTGCGGCTGCACCGAGACGGAACCCTCGATCGCTCCTTCTCGGGCGACGGTCGCGAGACCTTCGACTTCGACAACCCGGGCGAGGGCGATGTGGCGACCGGGATCGCATTTCAAGCAGACGGCAAGCTGGTCGTAAGCGGGGCTTCACATCAGGGTCTGCACGGGGCCGAGTTCGCGGTGGCGCGCCTCGACCGAGCCGGGGGATTCGACACCGGCTTCTCGGAGGATGGCCGCGCCATCGAGGAGTTGTCAGCGGGCACCGCCGATGACGACGCCAACGCGATGGCGATTCAGCGAAAGGGCGGGATCATCGTCGCCGGTGACTCGACGCCGAATACAACCACCGGCTTCGACTTCTCGCTCGCGCGCTTCCTGAGCGACGCGCGATGAGCACGGCGTCAGCATTTGGAGAACCCGTCCGACATTTTCACTGTGAGCGATCGGAAGCGAGTCACCAAGGAAGAGCGCGAGCTCTGGGACCAGACGTTCGCCGGGCCGATCGGCCCCACCCTCGAAGGGCCGGCTGTCCGGATCCGCAGCTTCGGCTACATCTGCATGCTCGAGCTAGGCACCATCCCAGCTGTCGTCTGCGAGCGGCTGCGCGAGCTCGACCCTGACGACACCATCGGCCAGTACGAGCGGAATGTCCGCAACGCGATTCGGAAGCGTGGGCGGCAGGGCCCGGCTACTTCATCACGCGGATCAGCTTCTTGTTGACGAACTCCTCGATGCCGTAGCGACCGAGCTCCCTTCCGAAGCCCGACCGCTTGACTCCGCCGAAGGGAAGTTCGGCTCCGTCGGCGCCCACTCCGTTGACGTAGACCATCCCGGTGTCGAGGCCGTCCGCCACCCGGAGCGCCTGCTCGGGATCATCGGAGAAGACGTATGAGCCGAGCCCGAACGGCGTGTCATTGGCCACCTCGATCGCCTCCTCCTCGGATCCCACCCGGTACACGCTCGCAACCGGCCCGAAGAACTCCTCGCGGTAGGCGTCGTTGTCCGGATCTATCCCGACCAGCACGGTGCTCGAGAAGAAGTTGCCGTTTCGATCCCCGCCGGCGACCACCTCGGCACCCTGGGCGACCGCACGATCGAGCTGGTCCTGAAGGGTCTCAGCAGCGTTCTCTGACGAGAGCGGCCCCATTGCCGCCTCCTCGGACGTCGGATCCTCGGGTTCGGCAGCGGTCATGGCGGCCTTGAACCTCTCGAGGAAATCGTCGTAGAGCTCATCGGCGACGATGAACCGCTTCGCGGCGTTGCAGGACTGGCCGGTGTTGTCCAGGCGACCGTTGACCGCGGCGGTGACCGCCTCGTCGAGGTCCTCGGCCCCCAGGAGGATGAACGGATCGGATCCTCCGAGCTCGAGCACGACCTTCTTCAGGTGACGCCCGGCGATCTCGGCCACCGCGGCCCCGGCCCGCTCGGAGCCGGTGAGCGAGACACCCCGGATCCGCGGATCCGCGATCACTTCCTCGATCTGATCGTTGGTGGCGAGGATGGTCTGGTAGGCGCCGTCAGGAAGGCCGGCGTCCCTGAACATCTCCTGCATCGCCTCCGCCGACTCGGGGCATTGGTGGGCCGGCTTCAGCAGGATCGTGTTACCGACGACCAGGTTGGGTCCCGCGAACCGCGCCACCTGGTAGTAGGGGAAGTTCCAGGGCATGATTCCCAGCAGGGGGCCGACCGCAGTCCGGCGGATCAGAGCCGTGCCCTCGCCCGCGAGCAGCGAGATTGGCTCGTCCTTGAGGAAGTCCTCCCCATTCTCGGCGTAGTAGCCATAGATGTCGGCGCAGAAGTCCACCTCGCCGAGGGCCTGCTCCATCGGCTTGCCCATCTCCCGCACGGCGATCTCGGCCAGATTCTCCCTCCGCTCGGTGTGAAGCTCGGCGACCCGCCCGATCAACGAGGCCCGTTCGGATACCGAAGTCTTCAGCGACCAGTTCCGGTGGGCGTCATCCGCCGCCGTAATCGCCGCCGAGAGGTCCGCCTCGGAGATCTCGGGATACTCCTTGACCGTCTCGCCGGTGGCCGGGTTGATGACTGCGTACTTGCTCATACTTGCTCCTCTCCTCGTGCGGGCCGCGTCGCGTTCCTACTTAGATCGCTTCCCAGGCTACCCGCCCTGGAATCTGCGGGAGTCCCCGCTCTTCGCAGCGCGGATTGCCGCCCGGCGGGGTTGGGTAGGGTCCGATGGATGAACTTCCGAAAGCTCGGGGATTCCGGCATAGAAGTCTCGGAGATCTCACTCGGCTCCTGGCTCACCTACGGCGGCGGGGTGGAGCAGGAGCACACCGAGGCCTGCACCCGCGCGGCCTTCGATGCCGGGATCAACTTCTTCGACACCGCCAATGTCTACGGCGGCGGCGCGGCGGAGTCCGTCTGGGGGGAGGTCCTGAAGGACTTCGACCGCGGCTCCTATGTCCTCGCCACCAAGGTCTTCTTTCCGATGTCGGAGACCGACAAGGGCCTCTCGCGCGATCAGATCCACAAGCAGATCGATGCGTCGCTCGGGCGCCTGCAGACCGACTACGTCGACCTCTACCAATGCCACCGCCCCGATCCCGAGACGCCGATCGAGGAGGCGATGGAGGCGCTCACCGAGGTCTGCGAAGCCGGCAAGGCGCGTGAGATCGGCTTCAGCGAGTGGACCATCGAGCAGATCGAGGCCGGCCTCCAGGTCCCGAACACGAAGAAGTTCGTCTCCTCGCAGCCGCAGTACAACATGATCTGGCGCGCACCCGAGGCCGAGCTGATCCCGTTCTGCGAGCAGCACGGGATCTCGCAGATCGTCTGGTCGCCGCTCGCCCAGGGAGTGCTGACCGGCAAATACAGACCGGGTGAGCCGCCACCCGAGGACTCGCGCGCCGCCAGCGACGAGATGAACTGGGCGATGGACCGCTACCGCTCAGACGAACTGCTCGAGGCGGTCCAGCGGCTGCAACCGATCGCCGAGGGAGCCGGGCTGAGCATGGGAACGATGGCGCTGGCATGGATCCTGCGCCAGGAGAACCTCGCCTCGGCGATTATCGGGGCCTCCCGGCCCGAACAGGTCCACTCGAATGCGGAGGCGTCGGGGGTCGAACTCGCGCAGGACACCCTGGACGCGATCGATTCCGCACTGGGCGACCTGCCGGTCAGCGAGCCGCGGCGCGCGAACTTCGTGGAAGAGGGCGTCAAGCACCGCTGATCCGGGCCGCTGAGCCCGGCTGCGGACCGAAGCGCTTGATGAGCAACGGGGCCTCGCGTTCGGGCTTCAGCGAGCGGACCGCATGGGTCCGCCACCTGCAGACCCCCCTGCGCGAGTTCGTTCGCACCGAGAGCAGCAGCGCGATCGTCTTGATCGGCGCGGTCGTCGTAGCCCTCGCCTGGGCGAATATCGACCATTCCGCCTACGAGGATCTCTGGCGCACACGCCTGGCGGTCAGAGTCGGCGACGAGGGCATCTCGCAGAGCCTGCGCGGATGGATCAACAACGGGCTGATGACCTTCTTCTTCCTCGTCGTCGGGCTGGAGCTCAGGCGGGAGTTCGACGTCGGGGAGCTGCGCGAGCGCAGGCGGCTGATGCTGCCGGTGCTCGCCGGGCTCGGCGGGATGATTCTCCCGGCGCTGATCTTCCTCGCCATCAACGCGGGCGAGCACGCGGCCTACGCCTGGGGCGTCGCGATCTCGACCGACACCGCCCTCGCGCTCGGGGTCCTCGCGCTGATCGGCAACCGCTTTCCCGCCCGCCTGCGCGTCTTTCTGCTGACGATCACCGTCCTCGACGACTTCGTCGCGCTCGCGGTGATCGTCTTCGTCTACAGCGAGGGGGTCGACATGGTGCCGCTTGCGATCGCGATCGGCATCTTCGCGGTGATCGGCGTGCTTATTTCGCTTCGGATCCGCGGCGGCCCTATGTACTTCCTACTGGGCGTCGCGGCCTGGGTGCCTTTGTATGAGTCGGGGGTGGACCCGATCGTCCTCGGGCTCGTCTCCGGGTTGATCATCTGGGCCTACCCGATCGAGCGGGACCAGCTGGAGACCGCGACCGATCGCTTCCGAAGCTTTCGCGAGCAGCCGACCCCGGAGCTTGAGCGCTCGGCACGCCGCGGGCTGCGGGCCGCGGTGCCGCCAAATGAACGGCTGCAGCGGATCTACCACCCCTGGACCAGCTACGTAATCGTTCCGCTGTTCGCGCTCGCCAACACCGGCATCGCGATCAACGGCGACTTTCTCTCTACGGCCTACACGTCACCGGTCACCCTCGGCATCCTCGTCGCATTAGTGCTTGGGAAGCCGCTGGGTATCACCGCCATGTCTTGGCTGGTTTCCGCGGCGAGCCGCGCCCGGCTGCGCCCCCCGGTCGGCTGGGCCGCCGTGGCGGCGGGAGGCACGATCGCGGGGATCGGATTCACGGTCTCGATCCTCGTCGCCTCGGTCGCGCTTGAGGGCCTCGAGCTGCGCCAGGTGAAGCTGGGGGTGCTGAGCACGGTGATCGTGGCTCCTTTCCTGACCTGGCTGATCCTGCAGTCCACGCGGTTGATGTCGCGTCGAACCCGGATCCGCGCGCTCTTCGGGACAGCGCCGAGCATCGTCGACCTCGCGGTCCCCGTCGATCCCGACCGGGACCACATCCGTGGCCCCCGGGAGGCCGCGGTGACGCTGGTCGAGTACGGGGACCTGGAGTGCCCCTACTGCGGTCGCGCCGAGACCGTGGTGCGCGAGGTCCTCTCCGACTTCACCGACGTCCGCTACGTGTGGCGCCACCTTCCCCTCTCCGACGTGCATCCCAACGCGCAGCTCGCCGCCGAGGCCTCCGAGGCGGCAGCTAACCAGGACGCATTCTGGGAGATGCACGACCTGCTGCTCTCACACCAGGATGCCCTGCAACCGCGCGATCTCAGGGGCTACGCCGAGCAGCTCGGGCTCGACGTGGAACGCTTTCACGAAGACCTTCGCCAGGGCACGGGGGCGGCGCGGATCGAAGAAGACGTCGACTCAGCTGACCGCAGCGGAGTGTCCGGAACGCCCACTTTCTTCATCAACGGCCGTCGTCATGCAGGCGCCTACGACATCGAGACCCTGTCGAGGGCCGTGCGGGCGGCGGGCGCGCGCTCGCTGATCGCGTGATCCGGACGCGGAGCCGGGGGTCTGTGGCGCATTGGCACGCTGAACGGGCCAGAGCCTGCGACCTGTCGATGCTCGGTGTCTATGCCCAGGCCGAAACATCACAAGCAATTCACATCGCTGAACGCCCGAGTGGCAAATGTGATCGTTTCGCGGAAAGGGCAGCGGGCATTCAAAGAGAGAGAATCCGTCCACGATGGCGAACGAGATTGAGCGAAAATTCCGCCTCGCCGAGCCCCCAGGCTGGATCTCCAGGTACCAAGCGAAACTGATCCGCCAGGGCTACCTCGCTGTCTCCGACAAAGCCGAGGTGAGGCTGCGCAAGATCGCGGACGAGCATTTCCTGACGGTCAAGGTGGGACACGGGTTGGTCCGCCGGGAGGTCGAGATAGAGCTCGACCCTGCCCAATTCGCCGAACTCTGGCCACTCACCGAGTCAAGGCGCCTGCTCAAGGCTCGTCGGCGCATACCCCTCGGCGATGAGGAGAAATCGGCAGAAGTCGATGTCTACAAGGAGGACCTGCATGGCCTCGTATTGGCGGAGATCGAATTTGCCTCCGAGACCGAGAGCGAGCAGTTTGAGGTCCCGGATTGGCTGGGCGCGGAGGTCACGGGTGACCAGCGCTACGCCAACCAATCGCTGGCCGACGGATCAAAGCAGCTCGAAGGCATCGGGCTGAAGCCCCGGCCAGGTCAAGGTCGGGGTCGCTCGCGGGCCTATCGGTTGAAGAAGAGCGAGGGAGCGCGCAAGGGGATTCGTCGAATCGCACTCGGGCGTTCGGATCATGCGCTCGAGCAGCTTTCAAGAGGCGAGACCGGCGACCTCGACGCCGCGATCCACGAAGCGCGCAAGGACCTGAAGAAGCTCCGCGCAGTGCTGCGTCTAGTCCGGCCATCGCTGGATCGGTCCACCTTTGAGGACCAGAACCGCCGGTACCGCAAGGCAGGACGCCTGCTCTCGCCAACCCGTGACGCCGAGGTGAAGCTCGAGACACTTTCGTCACTGGAACGCCGTTTCGGGGAGAGGTTGGCGGGTCGGGCGTTCTCGGATCTCCGAACCCAGCTCGAGCGTGATCGAGAAGAAAGCAACCCCGACATCGAGACGGCGGTTGAAGCTATCTCGGAGGGTCGCGCCAACCTCGCGGAGCTGGCGATGGAAGAAAAGGGGTGGAAGCTCGTGGGCCCGGGGGTCATCCGCTCCTATCGCCGAGCACGCAAGGCGATGAAGGTGACGAAACGGGCCCCGGGACCCGAAAACGTCCACGTATGGCGAAAGCGCAGCAAGGACTTCTGGTACCACCTGCGAATCGTTCGCCGGATCTGGCCGGCGGTGGTCGATGAGATCGCCGACAGCGCTCACGAGCTGACAGACCTGCTCGGCGATCATCACGATCTTTCGGTCCTCGCAGAGGACGCCAGCCACCGGGCGGCCTTGTTCGAAGAGCCAGAGCAAGCCGCATATTTCTTTGCGCTGGTCCGGAAGCGCCAGGATGAATTGCTTGATGCCGCATTTGGGCTTGCCACCAGACTGTTTGCAGAAAAACCGAAGGCCTTTGAGCGCCGGATGCAGACCTACTGGGAGGCCCCGGCCGCTTGAGCGGAACGGCTGGCATACCAACGCGTTACCGGGGCCTCGCGGATCGAGCGCTTCGTTGGGCGTCCTCGCGGACGACTTCCTGCGCGGCCTTGTCGTCGCGCAGGCCGAGGAAGCGCGGATGGCGCAGCCGGCCGTCCGCCGTCCACTCGCTGAATGCGACCTGCGCGACCAGCTCGGGTCGCACCCACGTGACGCGCAGATGCGGCGGGTCGCCCTCGGCGAACGGCGAGATGTCCTGGCGCAGCGCCCGCAGGCGCGGCGTGAGCTCGTCCAGCAGCGCGCGGTCGAACCCGGTGCCGACTTTGCCGGCATAGATCAGCGCGCCGCCGCGGTAATGGCCGAGCAGAAGCGCCCCGAAGCCGGTGCGGCTGCCCTGCGGCTCGGTGTAGCCGCCGATGACGAGCTCCTGCTGGTGGGTGCATTTGACCTTCAGCCAGTCGCGCGAGCGGCGCCCGACGTATGGGCTTTCGGCGCGCTTGGCGATCAGCCCCTCCCAGCCGTCGCGACAGGCACGCTCGAACAGCGTCCGGCCATTGCCCTCGAGCCGCTCGCTCGGGTGCAGGGGTGGCTGCAGGCCGAGGGCGCCTACGCGCCGCTTGCGCTCGGTCAGCGCCAGGTCGCGCAGGTCCTCGCCGGCGAGTTCGAGTGCGTCGAACACGTAGTAGGCGCGCGCCCCGCCGTGCGCCAGACCACTGAAGCCGCGCTCCGGCGCGACGATCTCGCCGTCGAATGCGAAGTCGTCGGCGTCGAGCGCGGCCACCGCCGCAGCGATCGATGGGAAACGCTCTCCGAGGTCCAGGTCGTTGCGCGAGAGCAGCCGCACGCGGCCGCCGCGCTTGATCGCCAGGCAGCGGATGCCGTCGAACTTGCGCTCGAAGATCCATCCCGGCTCATCGAGCGGCGCGTCGGTCAGCACCGCCTTCATAAGGTCGCTGCCATTGAGCTTCATGCGCTCGTCCCTCGACGCCTGCGCTGACGCCGACATCGCTGGGTCAGTCCGGGTACTCGTCCTTGCGGTAGTTGAGCGGCTCGTCGGGTTGGGGCTTCGGCGCCCGATCGAGCAGAAACGAGAAGTACGGGGCTACGAAGGGGTCGGGAGCCATCACCGTGTAGGTGTGGTACACGGTGCCGTTCTCGCGCGCGAACGCGATGTAGCCGGGTCCCTCGCGCAGCCCGTCCTTTAGCTCGGCGCCGACCTGCTTCGACCAGAACTGGAGCCATTCCGGCGGGTTCTCGATCATCTCCCTGACCGCGGGGATCTGCTGCGCCTGGTCCTCTGTCATCGCGAGTCCGAAGTCGAACGGGAAATCGGTCCCGTTGGTGGACACGTACGGGAATTGCCACCCCATCCGCTGCTTGTAGGCGGCCAGCCGATCGATCGGCGCGCGCGAGAAGCAGACGAAGGTCACGTCGCGCTTGTTCAGATGAAGCACCACGCCGTCGAACCCATCGGCCAGGTTCGTGCACCCGGGACAGGCTCCGAGCTCGTAGTCGGGCCCGTACATGATGTTGTAGGCAAGCAGCTGGGAGCGGCCCTCGAAGACTTCGGCGAGCGTCTTCTTGCCGTCCTCGGTGTCGAACTCGTAGTCCCTCTCCACCGGGACCCAGGGGAGCTGGCGCCGCTTCCGCTTGATCTCCTCGTTGCGCTGCGCCTGCTCCGCCTCGAGCTTCGCCAGCTCGTCGCGGGCCGCCTGCCATTCCTCCCGCGTTCCTGTCCTTTGCTCCGCCATCGTCCTAATTGGCTCCCCACCTTTGCCGACCGCTAAACAAATGAGACCAGCCGCGCCACGCCGGGCCCCTCTGCTCAGGGTGACCCGGAGAGTAAGCGGCTCTGACGCTCATGATGCAGGCGCCACAGTGCTGTCAAGGAAATCCCGCACCAGTGCGAGCAGTCTCGCGGGTTGGTCCTCGGGGATGAAGGTGCGGGAGGCCTCGACCAGCTCGAAGCGCCCGCCCGGCAGCAGTTCGGCGAGGCGGCGGCCGTGCTCGCGGGGGAAGAAGCGGTCGTCGGCTCCCCACGCCACGAGGGCCGGCCGATCGAAGCTTGCAATGCCCTCGGAGGCGTCCTCCATGTGGCGACGATCCGCCGCCCGCAGGAAGCGGGTGAAGTCGCGGCGCACGGCCGGATTCGTGCGCACCGCGGTCAGGTAGGAGTCCATGATTCGAGGCTCAATCGGCGCCTGTGTGGCCCAGCCGTAGGTGATCGGAAGGCGCTGGATCGGCCGCAGGCGCACCGCCTGCACCAACAGCCACATCGCGGGGGGCAGGCGCGCGGTCGGCTTCAGGTATGCCACCGCCTTCGGCGGGTAGTTATCGAAGGCATCGCAGGATGTGAGCACGAGTCGGCTGATCCGTTCTGGCCGGCTGGCGACGAGCGCCTGCGAGATGGCTCCTCCCGTATCGTTCGCCACCAATGTCACCTCGCTCAGATCCAGTCCCTCGATGAACCTCGCGAGAATCTCGGCGAGCCCGAAGAGCGAGAGGTCCGGCTCCCCATCAAGGGGCAGCGTGTGCCCACCCAACGGCAGATCGGGGACGATGCAGCGGTGGTCAGTAGCCAGCTGCGGCGCCACATTGCGCCAGAGATCGCCGTTGACCGCGGCGCCGTGCACGAAAACAAGCGCAGCCCCGCTGCCTCGCTCGCGGTACTCGAGCCTGCCCGCCGGCAGCTCCAAAATGCTGCGCTCGCCGAGTTCTTGGCTGACCGACATTCCGCCTATGGTCAACCTATTCGACGGTCAACGCCGGCGCGAGCTGCGGCCGGATCTACCGCTTCCATACCGCGCCGGAGGATCTGATGAATCGCGCTGAGCGAGCGAATCCAATGTTTACGATCGTCGCCGCCTGCCTGGCGACCGCCATGCTGATGCTCGACATCAGCGTCATCAACACGGCTTTGTCGAACATCGCCCACGGTCTCGATACCGGCCTCAGCGGGCTCCAGTGGGTGGTAGACGCCTACACGATCCCGCTCGCGGCGACTGTTCTCACGGCCGGCGCGATCGCCGACCGGTTCGGCCGCCGATGGCTTTTCGCGCTTGGTCTGATGGTCTTCACGGCAAGCTCGGCACTGTGCGGAGCGGCCGGCGGGATCGAGGTGCTGGTTGGCGCCCGGGCGATCCAGGGGCTGGGGGCGTCGATGATGTTCGCGACGGCACTGGCGCTCATCTCCCAGGTAACGCCGGATCCCGCAGACCGGGCGAAGGCGCTGGCTGCGTACGGGGCCGCGATTGGCGCATCGTTTGCGCTCGGGCCGTTCATCGGCGGATCGCTCACCGCCGTGTTCGGCTGGCGGGCGATCTTCCTGGTCAACGTGCCGATCGGCGCAATCGTTCTGTGGATCACCTACCGCCGTGTCGCCGAGGGTCGCGACCCGACGCCGCGACGGGTCGACGTGCCCGGGCAGATCACCCTCATCGCGGGTCTGTTTCTGCTCATCCTGGCGCTCCTGCGCGGCAATGCGGACGGCTGGGGCAGCGCGGGCATCATCGTGGCGCTAGCCGGGGCGGCGGTGTCGCTGATCGCCTTCGTGGTCGTGGAGCAGCGCTCGCGCGATCCGATGCTGCCGCTCCGCCTCATGCGCCGGCGCCGGTTCGCCGGGGCGCAGGTTGCGGTCTTTGCGATCGCGGCATCGTTCTTCGCAGTGTTCCTCTACCTCACCCTCTACCTCCAGACGGTCCTCGGCATGTCGCCGATACAGACCGGGCTGATCTACCTTCCCGGCACTTTCCTGGTTTTCGTCGTCTCAGGGATGACCGCGCAGGTACTGACGAAGTTCGCTGCGGCCAAGGTCGCGAGCGTGGGGCTGGTGCTCGTGGCGGCCGGGTTGGCCGGGATGCTGATCATCGGGGTCGGTTCCTCCTGGACGGCGCTGCTTCCTGGCTTGCTGGTGACAAGCGTGGGCACGGGTCTCTTCAATCCGACCGGAAGTGCCCTCGCGCTGAACGCCTTGCCCCACGAGCAGAGCGGTCTGGCCGCGGGCGCCAACGACACCTTCCGCCAGGCGGGGGTGGCGGTGGGGATCGCAGCACTGGGAGCCCTGGTTCCGGCCGGCGCCGCGCTCGGCGGGGATCCCCAGGCGTACGTGGACGGGCTCCACCACGCGCTGATCGCGAGCGCCGTGCTGGCGTTTGCCGGGGCCGTCACGACAGCCTGGCTGCTGATTCCGGTGACCGCTTCCGCCGAGGCTGAAGCGCAAACCGAGACTGGGATTGCCTAGTCGCCCGTTCCGGGAGGTGTCCGGGTGACCAAGGCCTCCTACCCGGGTTTCACACTTACCTTGTAGGCGCTCTGGGGCAGGACCTCTCGCACCCGCGCCTCGGCCCCCTCCGCTGTATCCGCCTCGACCGTGGCGACGATCCGCGGATTGGAGATCTGAGCGATGCCGAAGAGCATGCCCCGCCTCTCGTTTGAAGAAATGTCGGCGCCCTCGAGCGCCGCGCTCGCCTCCGCCAGGCCCTCGCCCTTGATCGCACCTTGAAGAGCCCCATCGCGTGGGACGCTTTGACCGCGATGTTTGACCCGCCGGCCGCCCGCCGTTTCGCCGTCGTCCAGGCGCCCTCAAGCCTCGGCCTGCGAGCGGCGGGCGTCGAGCGCCTGGGCGACGCGCTGTTGGAGCAAGGTCTGGCGCGAGCTCTCGGCGCCGTCCACGCCACAACTGTCACGCCTCCGGCGGCGTCTGGGGTGCGCGATCCGGAGAGTGGCGTGCTCAACGGGCCCGAGGTTGCCGCGTACGCCCTCGCCCTCGCGGATGAATTAGGGGAAGTGCTCGACGGCAATGACGTACCCCTGGTCCTGGGCGGCGATTGCAGCGTCCTGCTCGGCGGGGCGCTGGCGCTGAACCGCCGCGGGCGCGCCGGGCTCCTGTTCCTCGACGGACACGCTGACTTCTACCAGCCCTCGGCCGAGCCCTTCGGCGAGGCGGCGTCGATGGACCTCGCCCTGGCCACCGGCCGCGGGCCACCAACCGTCGGAGACCTCGAGGGGCGCTCGCCGCTAGTTCGGGCAGAGGACGCCGTCATCGTCGGCTTCCGAGATGCTGAGGAGCAGGCGCGCGACGGCAGCCAGCCGATTCCCGATGCACTCCTCACCCTCGATCTCACAGCGGTCCGCGCAGCTGGCGTGTCCGCAGCTACAGAGCGTGCCCTCTCCCACCTGACGCGCGACGGTGCCCCCGCCCGCTTCTGGGTCCACGTTGACGCGGACGTCCTAGACGACGCGGTGATGCCCGCTGTCGACTATCGCCAGCCCGGCGGCCTCTCCCCCGACGAGCTTGCGACCGTGCTCGCTGCGGCGATGGCCACTGGCCGCGTTGCGGGCGTCGAGGTCACGATCTATAACCCCGAGCTCGACCCCGGTGGGAGCGCCGGCGCGTTGCTCACCGGAGTGCTCGAGCGAGGCCTCAGCCCTTCATAAGGTTCGACCCCAGAAGACGCCTCTAGCGGTGGAGTCGAGCGGCGAGCCGCGAGATCCCTACGGGTTCACCTGCGCGCTCCAGTGGACGGTGCCGGTGTCGCAGTGAGTGAAGACGAATGTTCCGTTTGCGGACCTGAGGTTGCCGTGCTCCCGGTACGTTCCGCTGGCTTCGGTGCCGGCGCGATTGAAGTGGCCGGCGAGCGTGAACGCCGCATGAGGCTGCCCTACCTCGGAGGCGGTGCGCGCGCCGAACGCGTTATTCCGGACCTTGCGGGCATCGTCGACGATCACCGTGTGCGTCGTGTCCGCGTTGCTGCAGTGGATCGGGACGTCACCGAATGTCAGGCGGGGCAACACCTTGACGGTCTTGCCGCCGTCGAACTTGGTCTTGAAGGTAACCGTGCCGCCGTTGGCCGTGCCCGAGAACGCTCGAATCTCGGAAACTCTGCAGATCGCGAACGCCTGCATCCTTTCGGACCGGCCGGTGTCGTCGTTGTTGGCGCTGCCCTCCCAGCCGTCATCGGGCGTGAAGCCGAGGTCGCCGCCATCGAACGGGAAAGTGCTCTTGATCTCGGCGCCGATATCGATGCCGGAGTTATCGATCCCGCCTCCCGTGACCGTGGTTCCCGCCGGGCAGCGGGCTTCGGCGGAGGCCTCGCTGTTGTCGGGCAGCGGCTCTCGGGCGGAGTGGGCGTAGCGGTAGTGGCCGGATTTCGCGCAGACCGCGAACACCACCATTCGCGTGCTCGAGTTCTTGGCGTTGTTCGCGGTGCCGAGCCAGCCATCGTCGGGGTCAGAGCCGTGATCGGGGCCGTCGAAGGGCTCGGTGGATGCGACATCGACCTTCGCGGAGTCTGCGGTGGTGATGACCCCGCCGCCGGTCACCTTGGTGCTGGCGGGACAGGGAACCTTCAACTGGTCCTGGCCGCCCGCAGCGACGAGCCTTTCACGCCTCGTGTAGGTGAACTTGCCCCTTGCGCAGATCGCCGTCACCGTCATCTGCGCCGGTGAGGCGGAGCTGTTGATTGCCTCGGCAAACCAACTCCCCGGGTCGCCACCCCGAGTAGGCGAGGAGCTGCCGACCTCGAGCCCGAGGTCGCTGTTATCGCCAGTGATCTCGACGCCTCCGCCGATGATCTTTGACTGACCGTGGCGGCAGAAGACCGCGTCGAATTCGCGTGAATTCGTGCTCGGCACCGACTTGCTCTTCGTCAGATACTCGAGGCCACCCGAGCCCGCCCCGGCCGCGGTTCCGATCGCAAGGAAGATGGCGAGGCCGGCGAGGGCTCCCGCCAGCGCGAAAGGGCGCCACTTCGCCCCGCGTGTCGAATCGCGATCCCCCTCCCTCATCTTTGACAGCTTATTCGGCCCGGACCGCGCGCTGATAGGACACCGTGCTCGAGGACTGAGCCAACTCCCCGGCTAGGCGCCGGCGAATACGACCGGAGCGGCGCCCAGCTCGACCAGCGCCGACTGCAGGGTCCGCCGCCCGCGATGGTGAAGGCCGTGGACCGAGCTCTCGGTCTTGCCGAGCGCGTCGGCGATCTCGATCGGCGAGAGGCCGACGATGTGTCGCAGGACCAGCACCTCCCGCTGCCCTTCGGGAAGCTCGT
Source organism: uncultured Actinomycetes bacterium (assembly GCA_963720735.1). Taxonomy (GTDB): domain Bacteria; phylum Actinomycetota; class Thermoleophilia; order Solirubrobacterales; family 70-9; genus JBBRHQ01. The sequence continues at coordinate 83,517 of CAVRGL010000006.1, read as the reverse complement.
CGAGCGCCTGGTTGAGGTCGTTGAACCGCTCGGAACTGACCTGACCCTGTCCGGAGTCCCGCACCCGCACCTCTTCGGTGGGGATCGCCCGCCTCGCCCGCATCCGGTCGAGTGCGGCGTTGCGCGAAACCCGCAGGATCCAAGCGGCGAACGGGACGTCTCCCCGCGATTCGTACTTCCTGATCACGGTCATCAGCTTGATGAAGACGTCCTGGGTGATGTCCTCGGCTTCGTGGTGGTCCTTGACGATGCTCTTCACGTAGCCGAGCACGTCGGGCGCGTAGCGGACGTAGAGGAAGTGGAGCGCCTCCATGTCGCCTTCCCTGGCACGCGAGACGGCGTCGGAAACGAGCCTGCCATCGCCCGAGGCGCCGGACTGTTCCTCGTCCCGCGTCCCTGAACCCTGATCTGCCTGACGGTTGATGATTTCCCCATCCCTTCCAGTTGTTCCCATATCCCCGTGGGATCAACCCCACCGGACTGTCGGAAGCTGCAAACTGCGGCCCGGCCCGATGGCCCGACTCTCGCGGCTATTCGGCAGCGCCACCAATGCTGCCCAAGACGCATTGCCATGGCGTTTCCGCGCCGTCAATGTCGCGAGCTTGACTGCTTGGCCAGCGGCGGTAAAGGCAACGGCGGATCAGGGCGCTACCCCGAGGCCGGCGGCTTTCAGGGCGGATCTTCTGTCATCGCGCCCTGGAGGGCGCCGCTTATCGCGCCAGTCGCTGGCGTCGAATCGCGGCGCCCTTGAATCCTTGCGCCCTTGTGGCGCCTACTTGGCGAAGACCCGGTTGGCTACCGTAGCGTCGCCGAGCGTTTCGAAGGAGACCAGCTTGCCGTCACCGTTGTACGTGAGCACGTCGGCGCTCTCGACCGTCTCGCCCTCGAGCTGGACGCTGGTGAGAACGACGACCTTGTCGCCCTCGGCAACGAAGTCGTGCGGAGTGCTGCGGAAATCCTTGCTCATGAACTTCCCCCACAACTCGCCGACTGCCTGCTTGTCGTTGTAGGTCCCGGTCAGCGCGTTGTCGCCGCGGACCGTCCATTCGATTGAGTCGTCGATGTTTCGCATCGCGCCCTCGGCGTCGCCCTTGCCGAACGCCGCGTAGGCGTCCTGCGCCGCTTGCTTGTTCTGTTGCGCACTCATCTGTATCCCTTTCGGTGGGGCTGGTCTTCCCGAAACCCGCTTGGGTCCAAGGCCCGGATCCTGGTCAGGTGACCAGGATCCTGGTACTCAAGAGGGGCGCTGGGGGTGTCGGTGTTAGGCAACCCGCGAACCGATCTCGCTCGACGCGAGGGTGTCTTGGCAGGGAGGCCCTCAGACCGCTCCTTGATCGATTGAAGCAGATCTCAAGTATTCGCGTTCCACGCCCAACAGCCGACCCGCCGGCGCAGGCTCACGGCCGTTCATCGTCCCGATCACCGGAAACTTACGAAGACCCTGTAGCTTGGAGTAACTGGCATCGCCGTCAAGGGGTGCCTGAATTAGTCATCAGCCAACGCTCGTCGGGACTCCCTCTTCCTCGTGCGATCCCCAAAGAGGGGTACGAGGATCGATAAGCAACGATGCGGGCAGTCGGCGTCAGCCCATGCAGGCGACCCGGCGCGAGCCACAACTACTCCGACCAACCCCGGCAGAGCGGGGCCAGAACTTGCCTCTCCACCACGATTGAAAGGAACCACTTCAATGCCAACAATCATCGTTACCAGTGACTCAACCGAAAATGGCCCGGCGACCGTCACCATGCGAGAGCATGTCGTTCCCGGCAGTCTCGAGAGCGAGCACTACTCAGCCCAGTTGATTGAGCGCGTCGGGTGGGCGGTTGTCGACGCCGAGGAAGTTGACTGAACGGCTCAGGGCAGCATGCAACCTCCAGCCGTTCTGCGATCCGGTAGTACTCGATGGCCTGACGGGCTAAGGTGAAGTGGTCGTGACGTTGGTCGCGCCAGTCGTCTTGCCCGAGCAACCGGCGAAGAGAACGACTGCTCCCAGCGCCAGCCCCAAAGCAGACAATTTTCGGCAACCCGCGTTTCCGATCATCCGTGGCATGCGAGCCACTCCTGTTGGACCCACTTCCCACCCTTCAGGGCGAAGTGGTCGCCTGCCAGTCGAAGCGAGCAAGGCGAAGGCCGAGCACGAGGAGGCGCAATGCCCGAGTCGGCAATTGTGCCGATGCCGCCTGGACGCTCATCCGATCCAGAAACTCCCGGCGCTCAACAAGATTTCCCCCGAGCGGTGAGATTCAATCAATTTTCAGCCGCCCCCCTCTTCAGCTGAGCGGGACTTGGGAGGCGGAGGGGGTGGGATTCGAAGGTTCCGTTTGCGGACCTGAGGTTGCCGTGCTCCCGGCCGCTACGACATCTTCAACGCGGTGCCCTGATCCTGGCCCGCGGGCGCGCCGGCCTCGGCGGCAAAGCCCTCGCGCCAGCTCGGATAGCGCGGCTGCCAGCCCAGCTCCCGCTTTGCCTTCTCGTTCGAGGAGCCGCGGGCGCTGGTCATCATCATCACCGGGACCTCGCCCGCGACGATCCGACCGAGCCACGCCGGTACCCGCCGCGGCGGCTTTGCGCCGATCACCTCGGCCAGGTACGGGATCCATGCCCGGGCCGGCGCCGGATCGTCGTCGACGACGTTGTAGATGCCCGGCCATCGACTCCCGCATCCACTTCGGCGGATTGGGGTCGAGGGGATCCACCTCGGTCTTGACCCGGCCGCCCTCGCGGATAGTCGGCCAGCCCGCGTAGCTCTGCACGATCACCCGTCGGGCGCCGGCCTCTCGCGCCGCGTGAATGAGGTTGTCGGTGCCCTTGGTCCGAAGCTCGTTCGTCCTCGCAAACATGCGGTCGAAATGGCGCAGGTCCGCCTTGCCGGCGAGCGCCGTCATCTCGTGGATCACAACCTCCGGCTGGGCGCGGCGGACCGCGTCGGCGACCTGGCCCTCGTCGAGCCCGTCGACGATCGCCGGCTCGGCGCCGAGCTCCTGCACCGCTTCGGCGCCGTTCGCGGAGCGCGTCGTCGCCACGACCTCGTGGCCCGCGTCGACGAGCTGGGGAACGAGCTGCTTGCCGATCGCTCCGGTTCCTCCTGCGACAAAGAGCTTCATCGTGCCTCCTCCTCTTCGTTCTCAGCGAGCACGTCGACCAGCCGCCGAAGCGACCGTTCGTTCGCGCGACCCACGACCGACCTGGTGATCGGGGCCAGGAGCCGCTCCGCGAGCGGCGCCTCGAGCCACGCGAGCTCGAAGTTGATTCTGGTACCGCCGTCGGGGATCTCCTCCAGCCTGTAGGTGCCGCGCGTACGCCGCTTGCCCCTGGCGCCGATCGACTCCTCGGTCGTCGTGCGTGGCCGCTCGCCCGAAATGACCGTCATGTCGAGCCAGTCGTTGGGCCCGGGGCTCTTGACACGCATGTGCGCGCGGGCGCCGACGCCGGCGGTGGGGCCGGAGAGCTCCCAGTCGACCAGGAAGTGGTCGGTGAACCGCTCGTGGTTGGCGAGCACGTCCAGGAAGTCGAAGACCTCCTCGCGCGGCTGGAGAACGGTGACTGTGGCGGTGACCGGTTTCATGACAGCTCCTCTCGAGTCAGCCTCGCTCCAGGGATTCCACCACTCGGAAGTACCCGGTCACCGTGCCGGCAATCGCAGACGACCAGGGCTGCGAGGGCGACGCTGCGCGCGTTTCCCGACCCTTCGGAGCGGCGTGGCGCCCAAGCTGAGCGCACCGCAGATCGTTGTTTCTGCGATGCCAACGTGGGTAGGTTGGAGAAAGGCGACCCCGGCGGGCGCGGCGCCGATGCTCCTCAGTCAGGGCCGGTCCGGAGCCACGGCGTTGACCCCGTTTCCCTTGCCGGAGCCGAGCGGGTCGGCCGACGGGACCACGTCCTTACGACTCGTGGTCTGCCATCGGTCAGATCTTCGCGCCGCGGGGTGTCAGCCGAGTTACAGATCAATTTGCCGGCGTCGAGCCGCCGGCGCTTGAAAGGAAGAACGATGGAGACCGAAGACAGGAGCCAGAAGATTGCCGTCACGGGAGCCACCGGCCGGGTCGGATCACACCTCGTCGAGATCCTCGAGCAGCGCGGACACGATGTGGTCCCGATCGCGCGCTCCAAGGGGGTCGACGTGGTCAGCGGCGAGGGTCTTGCCGAGGCGCTTGCCGGGGCCGAGACCATCATCGACACGGCCACGGGGCCCTCGCCCGACCAGGAAGCGGCGACGCAGTTCTTCACCGCTTCGGCACGGAACCTCCAGCGAGCCGGCGCCGCAGCCGGGGCGAACCGGATCGTCGTCGTCTCGATCATCGGCATCGACAAGTTCCAGGGCGGCTACAACGCGGCGAAGGTGGTGCAGGAGCAGACACTGCTCGAAGGCCCAGTCCCAGTCCGGATCGTTCGCGCGGCCCAGTTCCACGAGTTCGTCGACCAACTGGTCGGGTGGATGATCCAGGATGACGTCGCCTACCTGCCCGAGATGCGAACGCAGCTCGTCGCCGCCCGCGTCGTCGCCGAAGCCCTCGCCGACGCGGCCGAGGAGCCGGAGATCCAGAACGGCAGGATCACCGAGATCGCCGGCCCGCAGGAGGAGCGTCTCGCCACTGCGGCCGCAACGCTCTTCGCCAGACGTGGTGACTCGTTCGAGATCCGCGAGGGCCGCCAGCCCGGCGACCCGGACGCCGCGGCATATGCGGAGGGCGCTGCGCTGCCCAACCCGGGCGCGAAGCTCGCCGGCCCCAGGTTCGAAGAGTGGCTCGCGGCGGGTCAAGCGGCAGAGAGGCGGCCAAGCACTACACGCGTGTAGCGGGCCGCTGGGAGGAGGCCGCACAACTTCGAGACCGCCGCAGATCTCAGGTGGGCATCACGTACGCGTCGGCAAGTGCCCGAACTTCCGGGTAGACCCGGTCCTCGCGAAGCGCATCGATCACCGGCTTGCGGATGCTGTCGACCACCCAGCGCTGTTGGGCTTCCGTCGACGACGCCTTGCCGTGGAGGTCGATCGCGTAGGCGGTGAAGTCGCGGACGAGCCACTCGAAGATCAGGTCGACGATGTCGTGATGCGTGTCGGCAAGTTCCGCCTGCTCGAGGATCAGCTGCCCGTAGGGCAGGAGCGTGAACAACTCGGCAAGCGACAGCTGGAAGTCGAGGTCCTCGCCGATCTGCTCGGGCGTTAACGGCGCCGCCTCAACAAGCGCGATGAGCGCTTCGGCCTGTTCGCGGAAAAGCGCGACGTTCGCAACTTCCGCGAACCGATCGAATACCGGGCGCCAGTCCGGAAACTTGACCTTGCCAAGGCCCCGGGTCGGCCCCTGGGCGAAGAGGAATGCGTCGTCGTCAGCCTCATAGCGAGCGGGAGCGGGTTCCAGGGCCTCGTCCCCGAACAGGTAGTTGGGCAGAAACTTGAGGACCAGTGCAAGGTTGAGGTGGACCGTCCCCTCGAGCTTGGGCAGCCCGCCGATGATGTTCTTCGCCGCCTCGAAGTACGAGTCACGCTCGAATCCCTTGGCGGAGATCACCTCTCCCAGGAGGCTGACGATCCGCTCCCCCTCCGTCGTCACGCGCATCTTGTTGATCGGCGTGTAGAGGAGGTAACGGCGGTCCTCCAGGCTCGCGCTGCGGACGTAGTCGATCGCGCGTGCCGCGTAGAGCTTCGTCGCGAGCAGCCGCGCGTAGGCTTCCGTGAGGATCCTCCGTATCTGCGGGAACTCGGTCACGCGCTTGCCGAACAGAACCCGGTTCTCGGCTTGGGTGACCGTCTCGTAGAAGCAGTGCTCGCTGATGCCGATCGCGCAGAAGCCGAGATTGAACTTGCCGACGTTGATCGTGTTGAGCGCGGCCTCGAACGCGGCGGGGCCGCGGTGCAGGATGTCCTCGGGCGCGACGGGGTAGTCCTCGAGGTCGAAGGCACTCACGTACATCTGAGCTTGGACCACGTTCTTGCGCAGCTTGTAGGCGGGGTGGTGGCTGTCAACCGCGAAGAACACGTAGCCGTCGGGTCCCTCGACATCAGCGAGCCGTCCGAAGACCGAGACCATCCCGGCGACGTTGCCGTTGCCGATGTAGTACTTGCCGCCGCTGGCCCGCAACCCCTCTCCGTCGGGCGTGAGGATCATGTCGGTCTCGTAGATGTCGGCGCCGTGCTCGCGCTCGGAGAGGCCGAACGCGAACACGGCTCCGTCGTCGAGGAGCCTGGCGGCACGCTGACGGGCGGCGGGGTTGTCGGACTGCCAGATCGGCCCGAGCCCGAGGATCGTGACCTGCCACGCGTACCAGTAGGGCAGCCCGTAGAAGCCGAGGATCTCGTTGAAGACCGCGTTGCGCCGCGTGTCCCAGCGCTTGTCGGCGTCGCCGCCCGCGTCGCGAGTCGGGGTGAGCAAGGTTGCGAACACGCGCTCGCGCTTCAGAAGCTCGATGAAGTCCCCGTACCACTGGTCGCTGCGTGTCTCGGCCATGACCGCGACCTTGCCCTTGGCCTCGAACCAGTCGATTGTCGTGCGGAACAATCGCCGCGTCGCATCGTCGAACTCCGCAGCGTCGTAGGTCGCCGGATTGAGCAGACGGCCCGTGGCCGTTGATGTTGCCGTGGTCATGCGTGCAGCCTGCCAGAGTCCGGCACCGGATGCCGGCGAGGGCTAGGACCAGAACTCGTCCCAGGCGTAGAGGTCGTGAAAGTGCTCCCGACCGTTCGTAACCCGGCCGTCCTTGGTGTCGGGATCAGCCCCGATCAGCGTCCTGAGGCGACTCGGCCGCCGTGTCAGCGTCGGCCTCCGCGCGCTTTGATGCATCTCGCATCTCGAAGATCTCCGTCGCGAAGCCGCCGAGCTCGCGGGTCACCTCGCGCACGGCGTTGGTCACGATGTTGGCGATCCGGCCGACGTGTGTGGCGCCCGATTCGATCACGACCTGGGCCGTGTCCTTGCGGGTTTCTGACTTGCTAAGCGGCGGCATTTGGCGACTCATCTGGAGGCAGGTCTAGGTCAGCGAAGCGGGACCAGCCTAGGCTAGCGTCAGGGCGCGCTCGGTGGGCTCGGACTCGCTGCTCTCGCGGCGGGAAGCGGGAGGCACTGACCTCTCCGCTCTCTCGCCGCCCCAGAGTCGGTCCGGCAGCGCCAGCCTGGCGATCTTGCGGACGACGCTGCCGAACTGCTTGGTCAGCGGCCCCGTGTTGTAGGGGATCCCGTAGCGCGCGCAGATCTCCTGGACTTCGACCGAGATCTCTGCGTAGCGATGGGCCGGAATATCGGGGAACAGGTGGTGCTCGATCTGGTGGCTGAGGTTGCCCGACATGATGTGGAAGAGCTTGCTGCCGGTCAGATTGGCCGAGCCGAGCAGCTGGCGGAAATACCAGCGGCCGTGTGTCTCACCCTCGACCTCATCCTCGGTGAACTCCTGGGTCCCGTCCGGGAAGTGCCCGCAGAAGATGATCATGAACGACCACAGGTTGCGGGTCAGGTTGGCGGTCGCGTTGCCGGCCAGGACCAGTGGGAAGGACGGGCCCGAGAGGGCCGGGAACAGCACGTAGTCCTTGAGCCACTGGCCGCGGACCTTCTGCCAGATCTCTCCGGCCATCTTGCGTTTCTCGGCCAGGGTCGTTTCGCCGGCGACGATCCGCTCCGTCTCGAGGTCGTGCAGCGCGACGCCGTACTGGAAGAAGGCGGCCAGCAGCGTCGCGTAGAGCGGGTTGCCCAGGTAGTAGGGACGCCAGGGCTGATCCTCCGACATCCGCAGGACCCCGTAGCCGATGTCGCGGTCCTTTCCCTGGACGTTGGTGTGGGTGTGGTGCATGTAGTTGTGAGAATGGCGCCACTGGTCGCCTGGGCAGGCGGTGTCCCACTCGAAGGTCTTGCCGTTCAGGCGGGGATCCCTCATCCAGTCGTATTGGCCGTGCATCACGTTGTGGCCGATCTCCATGTTGTCGAGGATCTTTGAGACCGAGAGGGCGGCGGTCCCGGCCAGCCAGGCCGGCGGCAGGAAGCCGATCATCAATAGGCCGCGGCCGGCAACCTCGAGCCCGCGCTGGGCGCGGATCACCCGGTTGATGTAGTCGGCGTCGCGCGCGCCCAGGTCGGCAACGGCGCGGGCCCGGATTGCGTCGAGTTCGGCGCCGAAGGCCTCGAATTGCTCATCGGTCAGCGTGGGGTGTGGCTTGGGCATGCTTTGTCTCCTCAGGTAGTGATTGGAGTGAAGTGGGGGGTCGAAGGGTTCAGAGGGCGATCTCGACGTCGCCGACGGGGACCGAGACGCAGATCCGGACCAGCTCGTCCTCCTTGGTGGAGGTCTCGCCGGTGAGCAGATTGCGCACCGCCCCGCTCGTCTTGCGGCAGGAACAGGTGTTGCAGATGCCCATCCGGCAGCCGTGCGGTGGCGATAGGCCGGCGTCCTCCGCCTGCTCGAGGAGCGGCAGGCCGGAGTTCTCGGCCTCGCGGCCACTGCTGTCGAACCGAACCGTGCCCTCAGCCGAGTCAGGATCGAGCGCCACGGTGGGTGGGGCAAAGGTTTCGACCGTGGGGGTCGACAGTCCGTCTGCCGCCCAGGTCGACCGCACGGTGTCGATCAGCGCCGGCGGACCGCATACGAATGTCGCAGCGTCGCGATGGTCTGAGATCACGGAGCTGAGGTGCTTTCGATCGAATCGGCCCTGGAGCGGGGCACCGGATGCCTGGGTGAAGCCGCGCGCGACCCGCACCCCTCGGTGGGAGCCGGCGAGCATCTGGAGCTCGGTCTCATACAGCGCCAGGTCGGGCGAGCGGGCGTAGTTGAGAAAGCCGACCTCGCCGGCGTAGCCCTCATCGCAGAGCGTGCGCAGCATCGCCATCACCGGTGTGATGCCGCTGCCGCCGCTGATCAGCAGTATCCGGTCGGGCCGCGGGTCCGGCAGGACGAACTCCCCGGCCGCCGGCTCGAGGTGAATCAGCATCCCGGGGCGGGCCTGCTCCCGCAGGTAGCGGGAGACGAGGCCGTCGGGATGGGTGGAGACCGTGAACTCGAGCAGGCCGCCAGGCCGGTGCTCGGAACTCGTCGGTGAGTACGGGCGGGTCTCACGGCGACCATCGATCTCGACGCTCAGCCCGACGAACTGGCCGGCCCGGGCACCGGCCCAGTTTTCGTTCGGGGCGAGCGTCAAGGTGACGCTCTTTGGGGTCTGGCGGTGAACCGCGATGATCTCGCCCCTGACATCGTCGCGGGAGGCGAGCGGATCGACCAACTCGACATAGCGCTCGGCGCCGTGCGGGAAGGTGAGGGCGTTGAGAAGCCGTGAGCGAAGCAGGCGAGTTGCGGTCCTGGTAGTTGGCATCGGAAATCCTCTTTGAGTGAACGACTGTGCACAGAATAACCCTATAACGAGAATGGAAACGCCTGCGTCCGTGAAGTTCGTCACACTCACTCCGTGAACATCCGTACCTCCGAGAGTCGTCTTGAGCGCAAGGAGCGGACCCGCCAAGAGCTGATGCAGGCGGCGCTGGCATTGCTCGAAGACCAGAGCTTCTCCAGCGTCAGCCTGCGCGAGGTCACGCGCGAGGCCGGCGTAGTGCCGACAGCCTTCTACCGCCATTTCGAGAGCATGGAAGAGCTCGGGCTCGCTCTGATCGACGAGTCATTCCGAACTCTGCGGGAGGTGATCCGCGAAGTTCGAGCCGAGTCGGCGAAGTTCGAGCATGTGATCCGCGACTCGGTTGACATGCTCATCAGCCACGTCCACGAGCATCGGCTCCAGTTTCAGTTCATCGCTCGGGAGCGTTTCAGCGGCGTCGCAGTCCTCCGACATGCAATCCGTGCCGAAATCCGACTTTTCGCCAGCGAGCTGGCAACCGACCTCGTTCGCGTCCCGGAGATGAGTAGATGGAGCGCCGAAGACCTTCGGGTCATGGCCGGCCTGATCGTCAACGCCATGATCTCGATCATCGAGGACATCCTGGACACGCCGACTTCAAGCTCCATGGGAAACGAGGAAATCCGACGAACCGCGCAGAAGCGGATGCGGATGATCGTCCTGGCCGCGGGCCAGTGGCGATCTGTGCCCTCCGGCTAGCCCGAGTTCCACTCCGCTCACCCCCCAAGCAAGGGGGCGGCGGCACCGCATCGCCTACTCGGAGGTTCGCTTAGTAGGCGACTAGGGCAGGATTGGAGCCGCGTCCTGGATCTTCAGCGGCTTAACCGGGACGCCGTCGCTCCATTTGCCAAGGAAGCGGTGCTCCCTCGTGTTGCCAAGCGCGTAGCGGCAGTACTTGCCGCGCAATGCGCAACTGCGCAGCGCGTCCCAAACCTTCCAGCAGAAGTTCCAGTCGTAGGCGTTGGTTGCTCCAAAGTCGCTTCCGCCCGGGTCCGCCCCGGATGCGCACACCCCGTGGATCGCGGCTAGGGTCGGGTCGCCGTGAGTATCGGTGTGGGTGAGCACGAGATCCTTGTTCCTTGCCGGGATGCTCGTGAGTTTCGGGAACACCGCATTGCAGCTTCCGTTCCTCGTCGACTGGCCCTGGGCGTCGGTCCCGCCGATGACTCCGTTGGCGGGCGCGTGGCACTGGAACAGCGTCGAGGACGGTATCCCCCCGAGGTCGTCATCAAGCGCAGGCTCGTCCGTCCCCGTGAGCGCACCATCGTGTGGATCGTCGAGGAAGATTGCCCGCGGCTTCGGGAGATGGAGCGACTGCCATCGGTTGGCGAGATTCGCCGTGATGATGCCTCCGAACGAGAAGCCAAAGTAACTCGCTCGGCCGACCAGCGGCTGGACCCGATTCGGACGCGCGCGCAAATACCGCAGAGCGCCGCGAATGCCGTTGACGGCGGAGGCAATACATGGCTCGATGTCGATCGGGCCCGGACAGGGGGTCGCAATGTCGGTCTGCCAGCGGGGATAGACGACGATGGTCCCCTTGCGGACGGTGTGGCGGATGAGTGCGGCCATCGAGGCATAGCCCGAATACTCGAAGTAGCCGTGCATGACGACTGCAACCGGTGCCTTTTCCGGCTTCGGCTGGGTCGGCTCAAAGACGTACCAGGCGTCGCTGCCGCTACCACCGGCATGGACGCGGAAGTGGTGGGTGTAGTTGCTTCCACCCGGGCCGGACTTCGGCTGGGGCGGTTGTTTGACGGCGACCCCCGCCTCGGCACGATCGGCTTCGCCGACGGAGCTGACGAGCGCCAACAGCAGGCCGATCACCAGTACGCCTGCGACCGCGACGTTGAGGCGTCGCGGGCTCATTGATACGAGCCGTTCACTGACTCGGACCAGGCGCGAACTGAGGGAATGTTTCGGTCGGGCAGGGAGTCTTCGTCCCCGCATCCAGCTCCGCCTGCAACGCGGGGTAGTCGCCGGCGATCTGCGCGCGGGGGAGGCCGTCGAGAGCGAGGATGGAATCGCCGGCGGCAAGCACCTGAGACCGCATCTGGCCGAAATCGATCGCCTTTCGTCCGAACACCGGGTCATAGAGAGACCACGGCCCCGAAATCATCGCCAGCGTCGGGACCAGTTTCGGGTGAAATGCGTTACCGAGGCCGCCCATCGAGCAGATCGGTGGCGCTTGGTTCGGGTTGGGAACCGCGAGTCCCTTCAGGACCGCGGTCCGGGGGAGGTTCCGGCGCTTGGTCGCCGCGACCGCCGTCTCGCGCAGCGCATCGCTGTCGCCGGCGCCAAACAGAGCCGGGTCGGAGATGCCAGTGAATTCCAGATGCCTGTTGGCGCCGTCGCCGATCGGAAGGATCTCGCGGGTACCGAGGTGCTCGATCGCAAACGCAAACGCGATCTTCTTCTTGTCCAGGGGGTAATGGTCTGGGTTCGTCCCGTCGTTGCGGAACCCGTCGTGAGCGCTTGAGAACAACAACTCCAGCGTGCGGGGGTGGCAGGCCTTCGGCAGGTTGGCGTAGTAGCGAGCGAACGCCAGCATGCCGATGACGCCGTCTTCCTGGACCCACGAGTTACCGTCGGTGTTGGCCACGAGGACGATCTTCTCCGAGCTTTGCCCGGGAAGCCTGGCGATCAAGTTCCGGGTCTTCTTCCGAGCAACCTTGGCGCGGACGGTCACGCGGGCGGAGCTGCCCTGTGCTGCGAGAGCCTTGAGCCGGGTGGCCTGGGCGTTGCCGACGAAGACCGCCGGCACCCTGTAGAGCGTCCCCACGTGCGGGTCGTAGTAACCGCGAACCTGCTTGCCCGGAACGTCGAAGGTATAGATAACCCCAGCGGCCCCGGCCAGGCTCGCGTCCATCAGGTCGGTGTGAGCATTCGGGCTGAGGTAGGGCCGGGTGTAGTCGGTGTAGCCCTCGAGGTCGGGCGTCAAGTAGAGCCCGAGGAGCGGACCTACAGCGCCGAAGGGAAGCGAACCGAGCTGGAAGTCGCGGATGACAACCTTGCCGGCAGAGTTCTCAGCGGTGATCGGCTGATCGGCCGGAAGGTAGACGAGCTTGCCCTTGGCCCCGCCCTTTCTTGAGGTCGGCTTGGACCAGTGAACGGCTCCCGCGTCGGGGACGTTCACCTTCGACCCATCGGGTTTGCTGACGCTGAGCCCGCCCGCGGCGCCGATGTCGAGACCGGGTCGGTGCTTGAAATGCGTGCGGGGCAGCCAGGTGTAGGGCCGGAACGGTTCCGAGTGGACCCTGAGTCCGATCCCGCGGGCCCTGTGCTCAAGCCAATCGATCGCCTTGTTGTGGGCCGAGCTGCCCAGGTATGCGCGGACCGAAGCTGTTGAATTTCGCGGTCATCTTTCGCAGCTGGGCTTTGCTTGCGAGATGGGCGGGATTGACAACCTGGGGGCAGGACGCGGCATTCGCTGCTGGGGCCACTGCGAGCCAGATGGCAAGCATCCCCGCGAGCGAAACAGTCAGCCGGACCAGGCCCTTCTTGGCCACGCGGGTCCACGGATTCATTGCCATCAACAGCATGCTTGGTCTCCTGGGTTCTCTCGTGAGTTCGTCAAAAGCCGCTCGAGCCCGAAAAAGCCCGTCCCCTGCAGCACGAGCGTACCGGCCTCGCGGTTCCTTTGGCCACCGCGGGTGCCGGCGCTCGGTCTGGTGCCCTTAGGGCGCGGGGACGCTGATCGCGATCTACTGCGGGGACGCTGATCGCGATCTACTCGTTGTGCTTGGTGTCGGGTTCGGCGGAAGCTTCCGGAACGCCCTCAGGCTGCTCCGAGACGACCTCCGCCTCCGGGGGCTCGGTGACCTCCTCCTCCTCGTCTTTCCCTTCCAGGGCGTCCCTGAACCCGCGGAAGCTCTTACCCAGCGAAGCGCCGACGTCGGGAAGGCGTTTCGGGCCGAGGACCAGCAGAGCGACGATCAGCACGACGACCAACTCGAGAGGTCCGATCTGGGGAGTCACCGCCTCCGATCGTAGCTCCGGGGGTTAAAGGCCCCCGCGATTCTTGCCTACTCCATAGCCCGGCGGCTTCGATGGCCTGGGCCTTGCGCACAAACAAGTCCAGCCTCACGACGCTCCGCCCGCTGAACGTTGTCGCAGGAGAACGTGGTAATGCTCTTGGCGGATGAGCGGGCATCAACAGTGGGAAGCTGTTGTCGTGGGTGGCGGTGCAGCAGGTCTCAGCGCGGCCCTCGTCCTTGGTCGCGCACGCAGACGAACCCTCGTGGTCGACCGCGGCGGACAGAGCAATCGCGCGGCCGCGCACGTCGGTGGAGGTCTCGGGCTCGACGGCACCCCGCCCGACGAGCTGTATGAAAGGGGCAACGCTCAGCTGGCGGCCTATGACTCGGTCGTCACGCGCGATGCTGAGGTCGCAGACGCACGCGCCAGCAAGGATGGCTTCGCGCTGGCAGTTGGCGATGACGAGGTCCGCACCCGCTCGTTAATCCTGGCCACCGGGATGGATTACGAAGTGCCCGATGTCCCGGGCTTTCGTGAGCGCTGGGGCGGCGCCGTCTTTCACTGCCCGTTCTGCCACGGCTGGGAGATTCGCGACCGAAAGCTGGTCGTCTATGCCGACGGCGAAATGGCTGAGCGCCTGGCCGCTCTCGCCCGTGGATGGACAGACGACGTAACCGTGGTCGACCCGGGTGAGGTGGCCAGACTGCGCGGCGAAGACGATGAGACGGTCCGGGCCTTGGTTCGGCACGATGGCTCTGAGCTTCCGTGTGAGGCGGTGCTCCTGCATGCACCGCTGCGCCGCCGCGGTCATATCGCGGAAAGTCTCGGACTAGAGCTCACCGAGCATGGCCTGGTCGCAATCGACGCGCTTGGCCACACCAGCCTGCCCGGTGTCTACGCCGCTGGCGACGTCGCAGTTGCGCCGCAACAGGTGCCGATCGCCGCCGGCAGCGGCCACATGGCCGGCCTTGTCGCGGTGCGTGAGCTCTTGCTCGGCCGCCCGGCCTAGGTGCCGAGAGCGTTCTCGGCGCGCCGGCGCAACTCCTCGCGGCGACATTTCGAGTCTTGACAACGCCCCGCCAGGTTGGAGAATGGCTAGAAGGGGCGCATTCCACAAAGAGGGAGAAGACGGAATCAAGCGCATAACATTCTTGATCCGCTTGGGCCTGTCCGCGGTGGCGGTACTGGCGCTCATCGGGCCGTCTGTTGCACAGGGAAATCGCGGCGGCCACCATCACAAGCCCAAGCCCACACATATCACGATCAACAAGTGGATCGTCGGCTCGGCGGCCCAGCCGGCGCATTCAGTGTCGCCGGGGTCCACCTACAAACACTGCGCCACCGACACGGTCACGAGCTTGCAGATTTCCGGTCGCTACCAGAGGATCGTTGCGGGAAAGCACATCGTCAAGAAATGGCTGGTGAACGGCCAGGCTCGCGACATCTTCCGTGCCCATTGGATCAAAACCAGCAGGGCGGGCCCCTACAGTTCCGGCATATCGAACAGCTCTGGCCTCCCCGACGGGAAGTGGAAGTTCCAGATGACCCAAGGGGGAAAGACGATCGGTCAAAGCTCGTTCACCCTGGCGACCAACAGCAGTTGCTGATCCGGCATGTCCCCCTCATCACGGCCAGCACCATCGGCACCGCCATCCTCATCCATGGAGGAGCTGCCCCGACGTGGGCCCTCCGAACACGGACGTGAGTATTCAGCGTGACCGAATCGAGAGTGAAGGGTAGGTTGAGGTGTTCGTAGGCAAGCGACTCTGCGTGGTCATCACCTGTAGCTTCATCCTCCTGTCTGCTGGTTATGTTGCCTTAGCTGGGGCGAGCAGAGGAGGAGTTGTTCTTGGATCGAAGGAGTTTGCGCCGAATGGGTTTGGGTTCGGCCATCGGCACCCGCATCGGATTTTTAACGGTGGTGTGCCCAGCGGCCTCGTGACAAATATCCACTGGAAGCATTGGGGGGAAGCTGTCGCCATTGGCTATGGGCGAACGTCGATCTATAAGCCGACCGGGGGCTATTTCAGCCACCAGGCGCGGATCAAGCTCAGGGCATCCTCGCTTGGGCAATGCGACGGGCGGCGCGGTTACAGTCGGCTTCATGGTCGGGTTCCTCTCCGGCCCGGGGGTCCACTGACCCATTATTTTCTGTGGGCGGGTGCCGGGAACATTTGCCGGGCATTTCCGTAGGCATTGCGAGCAGAGCCACGGCCTCAATCCTGTAGCCCGTGCTGATGGAGGAATCAGGGGCTGGCTAACCGGGGAAGCCAGATACGCGCAGATTTGGCCCGAGCCGTCGCCTGGCTTCATCCCGAGCTAGCACCAGTCGTTGCCAACAGGTTGGCGCAAACCCGCTAGCAGAGCGGGATTGCGGCCTATTAGCGGAGGGGGCGGGATTCGAACCCACGGTAGACCCTAAGGCCCACAACGGTTTTCGAGACGATGCCGGCTCCTCGTCAGCGCTCACAGCGCTTCTCGGAATCGCCGCCGGGGCCACCCTTGCAGAGGTCTGACCCTGGCCCGCCGTTGAGGCGGTCGGGGCCCTTGTTGCCGAACAGCTTGTCGCGCCCCCCGCCGCCGAAGAGGCGGTCGGCGCCCCCCTGGCCATAGAGCCTGTCGCGGCCCGCGCCGCCGAGAACCCGGTCCGCTCCGCCGCCCGCCGTGGCCTTGTCGTTGCCGGCGCCGGCCTTGACCTTGTCCCTGCCACTCCCGGTGCAGATCAGGTCCTTGCCGGCGAAGGACCTGACCGTGTCCTTGCCGCCGAGCGCAACGATCACGTCGCGGCCCTGGGTTCCCTTCAGGGCGTCCTTGCCCGCGGTGCCGACCACGGTCGCGGCCTGGCCAAAGCAACTGCCGACATTGATCGTGACGGTCCCGGTGTCAGTGCCGAAGCCAAAGTCGTCGAAGCTGTTGAAGATGATCCTGTCCGTGCCCGTGAAGCCTGGATTCGGCGTGTACTTGACGGTGGACGGGTTAGAGAGAGGCGAGTGATCGCTCGTGGTTCCGTGTAGCGGGCCACCATTGTTGGCGACGAAGCCGTTCGGGTCGGTGCGCTCGTAGGCTGGGCCGGTGTCGGTGCACTCGAGCTCGATCGTGAGCGGTGTGCCCGGAGTCGTGCTGACAGTGCTGTCGGGGCAGTCGGGCCTGCCATCGGGTGCCCAGTCGGGGTTGCCGTCGAACTCCCCTGCGGTATTGCTCAAGTTGATGGGAATGCTCGACCCGTCGGAGTTCTTCATGAAGACCTCGCCGTTGGCCGCGTAGTCCTCGGTGTATGCGATCTTGGTTCCGTCCGGCGACCAGGTGCAGTTGTAGTCGCCCTTACCGCTGTCCGCGATAACGGTTAGAGAGGGGGGCGAGCTCAGCGGGGCGGCTACGACATCGGCGCTGGTGCTGTTCCCGGCGGCAGTGCTGAACGTGTAGCAGAGCTTCGTCCCGTCGGGTGAGATCGATGGCTGGAACACGTGGGCACCGCTGACATGGAGCAGCTCTGTCCCAGCGCTCGAGTTGTTCGCCGGCTGCTGGTAGAGCCTGACGTCGTTGGTATTGCCGTTCGGCGGCTGCGTGATATCCCCGACCGAGTAGTAGAGAGTCTGCGAGTCCGGGCTCCAGGCCGCCTTCCACGCCTTGGGAGTGAGGGTGCTGGTCAGGTTGAGATCACCGCCGCCGCTCAGGGGATGGACGATGATGTCGTTGCCGCTCTCATATGCGATGCGCGTGCCGTCGGGCGACCAGGCAGGGCGGTCGTCGGTTACGCCGGAGGAATTCGTGATGTTCTGGGGAGTCGCACCCGGGGTGGTGAGATCGAGGGTGTAGATGTCGTACCCGGTCGCACCGCCGGGGCCTTCGGCAAACGCGATCTTGGTGCGGTCAGGCGACCAGGTGGGGTGACGGTGCTGCTGCGCTAGCCCCGTGGCGAGCGGACCGGTGGTGGACCCAGCACCTGTGCTGCTCGTGACGCTGCGTAGGAACAGCTGCGTGTTGCCGAAGGCGGGCCCGTTTATGAAGACAATCCGGCCGTTCGTGCCCGAGAGCACCGCATCCGCAGGAACGGCGAACGCGAGCAGCGCTCCAATTGCGAGCCCAAGGGCCAGTAGACGAGACACCACGACCCCGCGATCCTAGCTCTGCTGGGCTCGAAAGGGAAGGTCAGGCCCAACGTTCGGCCAAGAAAGCACTCTTTGCAGGGACTTCAGACCAATCAACGGGGGGGTGGGATTCGAACCCACGAAGCGCCTTACGACGCACAACGGTTATCGAGACCGCCGCGTTCTGTTCGACGGACTGGGCGTACGCGCTCTGATCCGCGACCCGGCGATGGACCTGGAGAACGCGCGCCGGCTCGCAGCCAAGCGCCGGCGCCGAATTGGGGGTTGATCCCGCGGCGCTCACCGCATAAGCTGAACCGCCGTTCAGCTTTCAAGGAGAAGAGCGACTAGCGAGGTGAGCCCTCGGCCTCAGATCGATCACGTCAGGCGACCCCAGATCCTCGCCGCAGCGGCCGAGGTGATCGCCGAGCGCGGGCTCGTCAAGACGCGGATCGCGGACGTCGCCGAGCGGGCGGGCACCAGCCCACCTGCGGTGCTCTATTGGTTCCGGTCGAAGGACGAGTTGCTCGCCGAGGCGCTGACGGTCGACGAGGAGCGCTTCTACGTCGCGATGCGCGAACGCATTCACCTGCTGGAGCGCCCGCGCGACCAGTTGCGGTTCATGATCGAGGCTTGCGCCGAGGAGTACGACTGGACCCTCTGGATCGAGCTTTGGGCCCGCGCTCTTCGTGAACCCGGATCGCGACAAACTCGTCAGCGACTGGACAACCGCTGGCGCCAGGAGATCGCGGCCGTGATCCGAGCCGGGCAGGGGGCGGGTGAGTTCGGTGACGCCGATGCCGACGAGGTGGCTCTGCTGCTCGGCTCGCTCCTCGACGGACTCGCCGTCCAGGCGACGCTGCATGACCCAGATGTAGGTCGCGAGCGGATGCTTCGCTGTGCGCTCGAGATGGCCGAATCGCTCCTCGACTGTGAGTGGGGGGCGGCGGCCTACGAGGCCGCGGCGGGAGGTGGATCGGGCGCAGCAAAATACGCTGTCCGCGAGACCGTGCCCCACCTCGCGAACACCGAACTCAGGAGGAACTCGAATGACGCACCACCCTAAGGAACGGCCGAACCCCCTGAGCAGGCGGAGTTTCTTGCTACGAGGCGCAGGAGCCGCGGTGGCCCTATCCGGTGCTGGCCCTCTGCTCGCCGCCTGCGGCAACTCGACCAACGTCCCCGAGAGCACCGGCTCGGGCGGCGCACTCCTCGGGCCGGGAGGCCTGCCGCTCGCGAGGCCCGACAAGCGCGTGACCCTGCCGCGTTGGGAGGATCCCATCAAGTCTGGGCTCGCGCCGGAGACAGGCGGGACGTTCACCGTCTTCAACTATCCCTCCTACCTCTACAAGAAGCTCCTCACGGAGTTCGGGGCCAAGTACAACGTCGACGTCCAGTACACGCCGTTCGACAACGTCAACTCCGGAATCCAGCGGCTTGCCTCCGGAGCGGTCATGCCCGACGTGATGGAGATCACGCCGGACACTCTCGATATCGGCGTTGCCGGCAAGCTGATCAAGCCGCTCAACCTCGACTACATCCCGAACCTCAAGAAGAACGTCTGGCCGCAGCTCGTCGACCCGTTCTACGACAGCGGGTCGCGCTACACCGTTCCCTACACCGTCTACGCCACCGGCATCGCCTGGCGGGCGGACAAGGTCAAAGCGGACATCGCCGGCATGAAGCAGCCGTGGGACATCTTCTGGGAGGCTCAAGCGTACAAGGGCAACGTGGGGATTCTCTCCGAGAACCGGGAGACGATCGGCATGGCGCTCCTGCGCAAGGGGATCACGGACATCAACACCGAGGATCCAGCGCTAGTGAACCAGGCAGTGTCCGACCTCAAGCAGCTCTACGGCATCTGCAACGTCAAGGTGGACGACCTCCAGTACCAGACAGTCCCGGAGGGGTCGAGTTGGCTCCACCAGGCGTGGTCGGGGGACATGATCGCGGGCTACATCTACTACCTCCCGAAGGGAACGCCGGCGAGCGACCTCGCCTTCTGGAAGCCACCCAAGGGCAAGGGGCCGATCCAGAACGACTGCTTCGCGATCTGCTCGACCACGAAGAAGCCGGTGCTCTCGCATCTCTTCCTCAACTACCTCCTCGACAACGGCGTCGCCTATTCGAACTTCGTCGACTTCAACGGGTATCAGCCCCCGCTGAACGAAATCGATCCGGACACCCTGGTGCAGAAGGGAGTCGTGCCCGAGAACCTCGCGGACAGCGTTCTGACGAACGATGATCTCGGGCCCGACTCGCTGCAGTACGGGACCCTCACCTCTAAGGGACAGCAGCTGTGGGAGAACGGCTACTCGGACTTCCTCGCCGGAGGGGGGAGTTGACGGGTCCGGGGCGGGAGCGTTAGGGCATCGTGTACCGGCGCTGGTTGTGGCCCGCTCTTGCGCTCCCGGGAGTTCTCTGGCTAGTTCTCCTCTTCATCGTTCCGTTCTATGCGGTCCTTGGGGTCGCGTTTGGATCGGTCGACCCGGTCCTCTTCCAACCGGTCCCCACCTGGAACCCGCTCGAATGGAACGTGGGTTGGCTCAACGAGGTCCTCGGTCGGCTCGCCCCGGGAGGAATCTGGTTCGACGTCGAGGTCAGGACGATCGTCTACGTCCTCATCTCCCTGGCCCTCTGCCTGCTGATCGGGTATCCGGTCGCCTACTACACGGCTCGGCACGCGGGGCGGTGGAAAGGCCTCATTCTCATTCTGCTCATCCTTCCTCTCTGGATCAGCTACATGATGCGAATGCTCGCCTGGGTGAATCTCCTGCAGGAGGACGGCTACGTGAACCGCTTCCTGACGTTCACCCACGTGCTCAGCCAGCCGCGGGACTGGCTCGGCGGGAGCGCCTCGACCGTCATCTTCGCCCTCGTCTACGGCTACATCCCGTACCTGATCCTGCCACTCTTTGCCGCGCTCGATCGCATCGACCGCAGCCACCTGGAAGCGGCACGTGACCTCGGTGCGAGCCCCTGGACCGCGTTTCGCTCGGTCACCCTCCCGCTCTCGAAGACCGGCATCCTGGGGGGCGCCGTCCTCATCACGCTACCGATGTTCGGCGACTACTACACGCCGAACATCGTCTCGGGCTCGCCGACGACGTCGCTGATCGGCAACCAGATCGACCTCTACTTCCACGGCGGCCCGCAGCCGACGATCGGCGCCGCGCTCACGATCGTGCTTGCCGCCTTCCTGACGATCCTCATGCTCTACTACATGTGGAGCATCCATCGCGCCCAACGCGACGCCGGGACGGTGGGCGCGGTATGACGGTCATCGCCGAGCCGCGAGCGAGGCCGCAGCGAGCGAGGCCGCAGCCCTCGAGCTCGACCCGCGTTCGCGGCTGGTTCCGCAACCCATGGGGAAAGCCGCGCTTCCTGGTGGCCGTCACCTGGGCCTACATCGTGTGGTCGATCGTGCCGGTGCTGATCGCGGTGCAGTTCTCCTTCAATGCGACCCGCTCGCGCACGGTCTGGGACTCCTTCTCGACACGCTGGTACTGGGGGGATCCAGTGGACTCGGTCTGGCACGACCCGACCCTTCGGCATTCTCTTGTTCAGAGCTTCAAGCTGGCGGGAGCGGACGTTCTCATCGCTGTCCCGATCGGGGTCTTGCTCGCCCTCGGTCTCGCCCGCTGGCGCGGTCGCGGCTCCGGCACCTCCAACTTCATCATGCTTTTTCCGTTGGTCACGCCCGAGATCGTCATGGGCGTGTCGCTCCTCCTCGTCTTCACCCATATCTTCACCTTCGTTCACACGGGAACGGTCGCCCAGATCCTCGGCCACGTGACCTTCTCGATCTCCTTCGTGGTCGTGATCGTGCGCGGTCGGCTGTTCTCGATCGGCAGGCAGTACGAGGAGGCCGCCGCCGATCTCGGGGCCTCGCCGTTCGTCGCGTTGAGGAGCGTCCTCCTGCCCTTGCTCACCCCGGCGATCGTCGCCTCGGCCGCCGTGGTGTTCGCCATCTCGGCCGACGACTTCGTCATCAGCCAGTGGCTGTCAAGCGGCGGACCCACGGACACCGTCCCGATCCAGATCTACGCAGCGACGCGCGCCGCGCCGTTACCGTCTGTGAACGCGATCGCAACGATCATGATGGTGTCAACCCTCCTCATTGTCACGGCCGGCTTCCTCCTCTGGCGCGTCTTCACCCGCGGAGAGCGTCAGAGGGGCAAAGCGGCGGAGGACTTCGGCAGCGCCTTCAACCTCAACTAGTTTCGGGAGACCAATGGCACGCGGCGAAATCGAATTGGACAAGCTGACCAAGCAGTTCGCCGAGGTGACCGCGGTGGACGGCATCGATCTCCACATCCCGGATGGTGAGTTCTTCTCGCTCCTCGGGCCTTCCGGCTGCGGGAAGACGACCACTCTGCGAATGATCGCCGGCTTCGAGCAACCGACTTCCGGTGAGATCCTCCTGGACGGCACAGACGTTGCCTACACGCCGCCTCACCAGCGCAACGTCAACACCGTGTTCCAGAACTACGCGCTCTTCCCGCACCTGAACGTCCACGACAACATCGCCTACGGGCTGAAGCGGGCGAAGCGGCCGAAAGCCGAGATCAGCGAGCGCGTCGGCAAGGCGCTTGAGCTCGTCCAGCTTCCGGGCTACGGGAGTCGCAAGTCGTCCCAGCTCTCGGGCGGGCAGCAGCAGCGCGTTGCCTTAGCGCGCGCTCTCGTCCTCAACCCGGCCGTGCTCCTTCTTGACGAGCCGCTCGGCGCCCTCGATGCGAAGCTCCGCAAGGCCCTCCAGATCGAGCTCAAGTCGCTCCAGCAGGAGGTCGGCATCACGTTCCTCTACGTCACCCACGACCAGGAGGAGGCGCTCACGATGAGCGACCGCCTTGCGGTCATGAAGGACGGGCACATCGAGCAGGTCGGGGCGCCTCAGGACGTCTACGAGGATCCCGAGACGCTCTACGTCGCCGATTTCCTCGGCGTGTCGAACCTCATGCAGGCCACCATCGTCAGTGCCGGCACGAGCGCCTGCCGCGTCGCGCTGGACGGCTACGAGCTCGAGACGCGCGGAACGGACCGCGACGTCACGGGGGAGGCGAAGATCGTTATCCGACCGGAGCGCATCGAGCTCGAAGAGCACGGGTCTCCGTCGGGGCCGAACCGCATCCCGGCCATGGTGGAGCGCGTCGTCTACGTGGGCTCGGTGATCCAGGTGATCGTCCGGGCCGCCACCGGGGAATCGCTCCAGGCGCTCGTTCAGAACACCGGCGGCGGAATCCCTTACGAGCAGGGCACCCCGGTGCAGCTCCACCTACCCGTGGACGCGCTGCGCCCCCTCCCTTCGGGCATCGGCGATACGCCTTCCCTCGAGGGTGAGGAGCCGGATCCGGAGACTGCCGCCGCCGGCTGAGCTCAGCGCGGCGCCTTGCCGCGCTGCTCGATCGCGTCGGGTCCGGCTAAGAGCGCCGGGCGCCCGGGCGCCGACGGATCCGGCCGCCGTACATCGGCAGCTCCGGTCCAGCGCCGTCCAGTGAGTCGAGCTGCTCCCACAACCGCGACACGCCGGCGACGCCGAAGCTCCGCACCCGCTCCACGGCATGGAGATCGAGCACGTCGGTGAGCAGCTCCTCCCCCTCCCCGGCCTGGACTCGCACCAGTCCCTCGGGGTCCACGACCAGGCTTCGCCCTAGCGCCACCGGCTGCGCGGCGTTGACGTTGAGGACGTAGAGCTGGTTGAAGATCGCGTTGGCCCGAGCGGTGATCAGCTCGGCCTCGCGGTCGGAGGTCGTCGTGAGCGTGGGCTGGATCACCACCTCCGCTCCGAGCCAGGCGAGCTGGCGGATCACCTCGGGAAACGAGCCGTCGTAACAGATCGCCAGGCCGAGCCGGCCGACGCCCGGAATGTCGAAGGTGACGAAGCTGTCGCCCGGAACGGAGCGCTCGGTCGGACGCCAGGGGAAGACCTTGCGGTAGCGAGCGGCGAGCTCGCCCTTCGGAGAGACGACGACCGCGGTGTTGTGGATGTGGCCCTCGTCGGAGCGCTCGTAGACCGAGCCGGCGGCGATCCAAAGCTTCGACGCGCGGGCGATCTCGCCGAGCCGCTCGGTGAGGGGGCCGGGCAGGTGACACTGCGACCGAATCGGCGTATCCGTCGGACTCGTCGAGCAGCTCCGGCAGGGCCGAGAGGTGAAGCTCCGGCAGCACGAGGAGCTGGGCGTGAGGCACGGCGTCCTTGACGGCGGAGGCCCGCTTGGCGAGAAGGTCCAGGGTTGCGCCGGGATCGCGCGCGATCGGCGCCGTCTGCATCGCGGCGATCGAGAGCGTCCTCATCCGGGCCTCAGCTGGTCATGACTGTGTTGGGTTCTCGGCTTGGAGCTGAATCGCGTCGCCCCACCAGCCTACGCGAGAGATCAGTCGCGACCCAGCCCGAAGGCGCTAGCTCCTGCATCCACGGTTAGGACGCGCAAGGCGCGACGGGAACTTTGCAGGGACCCGTGGACGCGGGATACTCCAACGATGCCCGTGGGGAAGAAGGATTTCCGGGTCTTCCGCGGGCTGTGTGATGTGTTCAATAGCCTCGGGGATCGGTCATCCAGTGCGCCTCCGGTCGACTAAAGCAGCCGCCATCGCACCGTCTGAGCGGTAGGCGTCGGCCCGTGCGCCGTCTCCTGTCACTCGCTGCCGTTGTCGTCCTCGTCGACACCATGTTCTACGCGGCGATCGCCCCACTGCTGCCCCATTACGCGTCCGACTTGGATCTGTCGAAGGCCGCGGCGGGGCTGCTCGCCGCTTCCTATGCGGCCGGAACTCTGGTCGGATCGTTCCCAGCCGGGTGGTTCGGCGCCAGGTATGGCCCCAAGCGTGCGACCACCACGGGGCTCGTCCTGCTCAGTGTCTCCGGCCTGTTCTTCGCCTTCGGAGAGCACATAGCGGTTCTGGATGCCGCCCGCTTCCTGCAGGGGGTGGGGGGAGCGTTCAGCTGGACGGGAGTGCTCAGCTGGCTGGTCGCTGAATCTTCGGAGGGCCGCGGAAGGCTGATCGGCTCGACGATCGCCTCGGCGATCGTCGGGGTGATCCTCGGTCCGGCCCTCGGGGGTGTGGCCGTCGTGCTCAGCCCCGAAGTCGTTTTCAGCGGTGTCGCGCTCCTCGGCGTTGGTCTGTGCTGGTGGGCCTCCACCATCGCGGCGCCGCCCGCCGCTCAAAGGCACGAGTCGCTGAAACCGGGGCTCATGGTCAAGCCCTCGGTCCTGATCGCGTTCTGCCTCGTCCTGCTTCCGTCGCAGTACGCCGGTGTCCTGGAGGTCCTGGTGCCGTTGCGCCTCGACGACCTCGGGGCGAGTGGCCTGGCCATCGGAGGCGCATTCGTCGTGGCGGGGATCGGCGAGGCGATCACCACTCGCTTCATGGGCGGGTTCTCGGATCGTCGAGGAAGGATGCTGCCGATCAGCGTCGGGCTGTTGCTCGCGGCGGTTACCGCCGTGTTGCTTCCCTTGCCGGAAACCGTTGGTCTGCTGGCGGCCGCACTCTTCCCTGCGGTGATCGGGACCGGAATCCTGTGGGCGCCGGCGACCGCCCTGCTCAGCGAATCGGCCGAGCGGGAGGGACTCGACCAGGGCTATGCGTTCGCGCTGGTCAACATCGCGTGGGCCGGGGGCCAGATTCTCGGTGCAGCGGGCGGGTCCGGCGCGGCCCAGCTAGCCGGCGATGCGCTCCCGTATCTGGTCTGTTCGGTGATGTTCCTGATCGCGCTGCTGACCCTGCGCCTGGTCGCCGGTGAGCGGGTTCCGCAGTTCAGCTAGCCGCAGTCCGGCCGGACCTGCCTCGACACACGAAGGGCCCTCGGGACGAGGACCTTGGGGAGTAGTGGGGGCGGGATTCGAACCCGCGACCTTCGGGTCACTGGTGTCCCGGAGGCTCGAGGCGCGCGACAGGGTGGGGGGACGTGTGTGGTCGGTGCCAATCGGGGAGGGAGCGGTGGTCGAGCGCGGCGCCGAGTTCATTCTGCCCGGTTATGACTCGATGAATGCCCTGGCTGCGCGTTTCGGCATTCCGCTGGTGCTCAAGGGGACGCCCTACGGGCGCCGCGTCCCGATCGGCGAAGAGGCTGTTCCGCAGGCCGCCCTCGAGGCCGCATTCGACCGCATCGCCGCCGGACCGACCACGGACGCCGATAGCGCCGGCGAGGTGATCGCCGGCCTCCACTTGGACCCGTCCCTCTCGAAGCTGATTCGGACGCGGGTCGCGATCTCGAATGGCCATCCCGTCGACGACCTCGCTGCCTCTGTGCTCGACGAGGGCGCATCCACCTTCAGCGAACGGCGGACGGCCGACCGGTCGGAGGCGCGCGATCGCGGATCCCCGCGGCCTACCTCCGGTTCGGGGCCACCGCGACGGCCGGTGTCCAGACCGTCGATCGCGAAAAGAACGGCTCGAGGTTCATCTCGGAGACGGCGTCCAGGACGAACCAGGCGAGGTGATCTTCGGCCAGCCACTCGCGCATGTCGGCGGGCAGGAGCAGCTGTTGGTCGCGGTCGCGGTCGCATGAGAGGAAGTTCTGGCTCATGCGGGGGATGCTCCGGGCGGCGGCGGACGGAGGTTTGTGCAACAGGCTCCATGGAATGTCATGAGGAGGGCCTCCTCCGCGCCGAGTACAACGGCGTTTAGGCAACTGTCATTCCCAGCGGAAGGAGACCCGGCATGCACTATGTCGGAATCGATTGGGCGTACTCACGCGCGGCGTGGTGCGCACGATCAGAGGCGGGCGAGATCAGCGGCGAGGGGATGCTGCCCGCCGATGAGAACGGCCTCGCCCGGCTGATCAACGATCTCGGCACCGAGGCCAAGGCGGCGGTGGAGATGATGAGCGGCGCGGTTTGGGTTCGCGACCGGCTCGCCGACGCCGGCTGGCAGGTCCAGGTCGCCCACGCCGGCAAGGTTAGGGACGTGGCGCCCCTTGCCTGCAAGACCGACAAGGTCGACGCCCGTGTCTTGGCCGAGCTTTGCCGGCGCGATCTGGTCCCCGAGCTCTGGGTGCCGCCGCTTGCAGATCGCGAGCTGCGCGAGCGCCTTCGCCGGCGCATGCACCTGGTCCGGATGCGCGCCTCGGCGATGAACCGGATCTTCGGCCTGCTCACCCAGTGGGGGCTGCGGATCTCGCTGCGGCGGCTGCGCGAAGCAGACGCGATGGGACTGCTCGAGAACCGCGGCGTCCCCGAGGTCTGGCGGGCATCGATTGCAGAGCACCTGGAGGTGATCGAGCAACTCGGCGAGCGGATCTCGGTGCTCGAGGGCGAGCTGGCCCCGATCGCGGCCGCCGATCAGCGGGCAGCGCTGTTGCAGACGATGCCGGGCATCGGCCCGCTTCTGGGCCTCACCTTCGCCGCCGAGATCGGCGATGTCGCCCGCTTCTCATCGGCCGCCAAGCTGGTCGGCTACGCGGGCCTGGCGCCGCGGATCAGCCAGTCGGGGGAGCGCTCGCGCACCGGCGCCCTATCGAAGGCCGGCTCGAGGACGCTTCGCTGGGCCGCGGTGGAAGCCGCCAACCAGGCCTGGCGAGAGTCGAATCCGTGGCACGGCCTCTACCGCGAGATCAGCGACCGCCACGGCCGAAACCCGGCCAAGTCAGCGGTCGCGCGAAAGCTGCTGATCTCAGCCTGGCACATGCTCTCGCGAGGTGAGCCCTTCAAAGCTGCCCGCCCAGGTGGCGGTCAATCCCAACCTGCCCCGGCAAGCTCCCCCCGCTTTCTGGCCGCCTGACGGCCCTGCATGGAATTGAGAAGCCGAGGCAGCTCCGATGAACGATCTGCGCTGACCCAAGCGCCGAAAGAGAAATGAGCACAACTCAACGACTGCGGAGCGAGTGGACGGCGGGACGATCGCCGCCGCTTGACATCGGGGCCCTCCTTAAAGAGAAAGCGGCACTTTCGTCAAACCGTCAGGCGCACCCGCTCGACCATTCGTACGTCGTAGGTATGTTGCCCGATGACCTCACTTTCTGGCGATCACCGCGTCGACCGCATCCTTCAGCTCGCTGATGCCGAAGGCTCCCTCGATTCGGGTCCTAATCACTCCGTGGCGGTCGATCACGAACAACCATGGCTCGCTCGGGAGCCGGTAGGCGCTGACCTGGGGACGGACTCCCTTGTTCGGGTCATTCTGGTTGTAGATCTCGACATGGATGAAAGCCGCCTTGCCGCCGGTCTCCTGCTGGACCTGCTCGGCCTCGTCGACCACCGGGCCGCAGGTACGGCTCTGGCAGAACTGGGGGGTCGCGAAAAGGAGCGCCACAGGTTTGCGGCCGAGCACGTTGTAGAGGTCGTCCCTGTTCATCGTGTCCGGCGGAATTCGCGTCGTTATCTTCGCCAGATCTCCGCCCACCGAGGCAGCGGTGGGTGTGTGGATCCGGAGGGCGGGCTGGCCGACGCTCGGTGGCGGTCGCGAGCTCTTCGACCCCCCGCCGCCGGCAACCGGAGGCCCGACCACGGCGCTCGGAACCCGGGTCGCCGCGAGGTTCCCGCCCCTCTTGATCAGGGCCACCAGGCGCCACTCTCCATAGGAGCTCATCGGTATGTCGCGGACGACGTAGACGGCCTTCGCCGCAGCGGGATCCTTGGCCGTCGTCTCCGAGGTGAAGGCCGCCTCGGTCGCCAGCGACTCCACCCGGGCCGGAAGGGGACCCTCGACCTTGCCGGAAGCGCCGTGGGCTGCGTAGAGGGCCACATCGCCGTCCGTGACCTGCTTCCCGCCACGGTCGAAGAGCCCGAACCCGAACCGGTTGCGGCCCTTCGAGTAGACCTCCTGCGTGGGAGCGACCGCGTCGGAGCTCTGCCCGTCGGATTTCGCCAGCAGGCTGTTGAGAGTCTCGCCCTTCGCGCTGGGGAACTGCGCGGCCGAGGGCGCCGAACGGTCGCTCATCTCGCCGCCACCGGAGCCACAGCCCACAGCGAGGCCAGCCGTCAGCAACACCGCGAGCAATGCTCGAAGGAGGCGCCTCTGCCCGATCTCAGACGCCATCGTCCCTCCCACCAGAGCGCCAGCGAGGTCTAAAGGCAGGCTGAGGGCGGCGACGATCAGCGCCGGGATACCGAGGCCCTTGCTGGCGCTGTCTCCGGAGTCGGAGGCCTCCACGCTGGCGCTGCCGCCGTTTGTCGATGCGGTGCCGCTCGCGGGTGGCCCGGCCTCGCGCCGAAGGGCCCCACTCGCTTGGACCTGACCCCACTTGCTGCGCGGTTCGAGCTCGAGCCTCAGTGCAGCCTTCTCCCGGGATCCGGCTGCGGCGGATGGACGGAGTCATCGGGAGGCGAGCAGCGGCACGTCGTGGATGATCTGTGGTGGCTTGAAGTTCGCGGGGTAGATAGTCGTCAGCGTCCCGCCGGCGGAGACTCCGTAGACCAAAGCCGAGTGCGCCACCAGCGTTGGGTTAACCGCGTCCCGCTTCGAGCCAACTTTCCAGGCGCTCCAGGTGCGGCCCAGCTGGTCGGTCGAGCCGATCAGGTATTGCATCTGCCCGGTCAGCTCGTGCTCCCTGAGGAATGTCGCGACCGTACTCGGAGTGTCACCGCGAGGGTCGGCGGAGACAGCGATCAACTTGACACCCGCGGCCCGCGGGCCGAGTTCCTGCAGGGTGGTGTGGAGGTGGGCGGCGATCAACGGGCAGACATCGGGGCAATGGGTATAGAGGAACGTGACCAGGACGACCTTGCCCCTGTATTGGCTAAGCGTCACCGGCCGGCCGAGGTCGTTGCGGAGGTTGATCGGCGGTGCCGGGCGAAGTGGTCTGAGAGCGAGCCCGGCGAAGCGTGCGGACTTGACGTCCTTGGCACCGCCTGGCAAAGAGAGACCTCCAGTATTGGAGATGAGCAGGGCGACCGCGGCCAGGATCGCGACGATCGCCACCAGCGGCAGGAGGTGGAGCGGGAAGGAGCGCCTCTTGCTCGGGCCAAGGTCAGCCATGTGGGTCCATACCTTCCGCCGCCGGTGTCCGCTCGATGCGTCTCACGCCCCCAGCCTCAATCGAGGTCATCGGTCAGCTCACCTCCTGAATCGCCGACTCGATCGCCATCGCCGACTGTGGCGTGCCAACCGCCTTTGTCCCCTTGGGCCCGACGACGGCGAACGCGTGCCCGAAAAGCCCAAAGTGTCCGCCACCGGGTCGGCAACCGACCCGTCGCCGTGAGCTGTCGATGGATACCCATGGCCATGGGGGTTGGTGGGGCGAGCGGGCCTTGGACCCGCTCGCCCCACTCCGTGCCCTAGCTCGGATTTGCGCCTCCTTCGGGTCGGCGGGAACGGATTAGGGCCACTCCGCCCGCGAGTAGACCAAGCGCGCCGACGATCAGCGCGGCAATGCCCAGGCCCTTGCTGGCGCTATCGCCGGAGTCAGAAGACTCCGCCGGGGCGCTCCCACCGCTGGTCGATGAGGTCCGGCCTGCCGGGGGGCCGGTCTCGGTGCCCGCGACGTCCTGGAGGACTCCGCCGGCCGCGGTCACGGCGAGCGTCGGGGCGGGCTGTTCCGAGCTCGGGGGTCCAATCCACCTGACCACCTGGCCGTTGTCGTAGTACTGGAGGGTCTTGAACGTCAGGGTCTGACCCGCCTTGCCCGGCATCTCGACCGAGATCGGGAAGTTGAGGAAGTTCCCTGGTGGGACCTTGCCCAGCTTGCCGTCTCCGGTCCAGACGATCTCGCTTACCTCCTCGGTAACGGTGCCGTCCGCGGTCTTCACCGGACTTGCCAGCTTGCGGGTCAGGACCTTGGCCTGCCACCCGGGCAGGAACTCGGTCGAGGCATCGAGGAACCCAGGCGGGAACTGCACCGCCACCTTGTTCGTATTTGCGTTGTCGGTCTCGTTCGGGACCCGTATGTCGAGAGTCGCGAAGGATCCCGTCGGAACCTCGTTCGGGTGGATGCTCACGTGGGCCTGCGCCGACGTAGTCGGGATCGCGATCCCGACCAGGCTGAGAGCGAAAATTGCCTTGAGTTTCATCTGTTCACTCCTTCGAAAGGGTTGATTTCCGGCGTCCTCGGACGCTCCTCAGACCGCGATCGAAGCGGGAGGAGCCCGCCCGGCAAGACCGGTCGAGATCAGCTCGCCGCCCCTGGGCGAGGGGGCCCGGCGCTCCACCGGTGGAGGTCTGCGCTCAGCACGCCGGGGTCGAGGCGGCGGCGATCTAACCAGCCTGGCCAGTATCGACTCGCCCGGGTAGCGCCCGAGCGAGAGCACCGCCAGGATCAGCAGCGCGGGCGCGAGCCAGAGGATCGCCGGCGCCGAGTAGTTCGGCTGCATCTCGATCACCGCGATGGTCAGCAGCGCGACACCCCCGAGCAGCGGGGATACATCCAGCGTGAATCCGGGGCGCCTCACCGGATCGGTACCTCGATCGTCTTCGTGTACTCATCGAAGGCCGAGACCCGCAGCGTCGTCTGGATCTTCCAGTCGCCGGCCACATTGAGGAAGGCGCCGGGGACCGTGTAGTGGCCGGGCCCTGACTTCTGCGGCTGCAGGGTGAGCGGGCCAATCCGCTTGTCCGGCATGGTCGCGGTGACATCGACCTCCTTGGCGCCGGTGAATTGCCTGCCGCTGCTCGCGTCGAACAGGTAGATGTGGATCTCGTTGGCGCCGACCCGGGCCGGGTCGACCGTGATCTCGAACTCGGTCGGCCCGAGGGTGGTGCTGGTCGAGAACGGCCCGGACTGGGCGGAGACGGAGGGCGCGTAGCTCGCCAGGGCCCCGGTCACGCCGAGGACGACGACGATCAGCGCCACCTCGGCCCGCAGCGCTCGCCGCAGCAGGATCCCTGCCTGCCCGGGCGGTTCTCCGCCGGCGGCGACCCGCTGCAAGCGCGGGACGGATACGCGGCGGTTGTAGGCGCCGATCCCGATCAAGACGATCAGCAGGCAGAGCTTGATCAGGACGGCGCGTCCGTACCCGCTGTCGAGCAGGCTGTGCAGGTGCCGGACGTAGACGTAAGCCTGGACGAGGCCCGAGGCGAGGATCGCGGCGACGGCGATCAGGGCGACAGTTGAGAAGCGCGTCAGGACTCCGGCCAGCAGGCGGCCTCGATCCGGCGGGGCCAGCGCACGGGTCGCGCCGGGCACGGCGAGAAGCAGGCAGGCGAGGCCGCCGAGCCAGATCGCCATCGCGACGACGTGGACGACATTGGTGGGAAATAGAAGGGCGACCGGCGATTGGGTGCTGGCGTGTCCCGAGAGCGCCGGCACCAGGACGACGAAGGCGAGTGGAATCGCGATCGGCAGCAGGCGGACCGCGGTGGCGCGGCGGTCCGCCGGGGCGAGACCGGTGGCGCCGAGCTGAGCGGGCCGCAGCGCGAGGGATGGCTGGCGCTGCCCGCCCAGCACGAGTGGAACTGCCACCCCGACCACGACCCAAGCGGCCGCGCAGAGCCCCCAGACGAGCCCGAAGCGAGTGCCCAGCACCTCTCTGATGATCGTTCCGTCGAGTGCCGACCAGGCAGAGACCCCGGCGCCCTCGGCGCCCTCGAGGATCACCCCGGCAGCTGCGCTGAGCGCGCCGAGAATGGCTGCTGCCAACAGAAGATGCCGGCTCCGCCGTGCGAAACCCTGCGCGGCTCGAATCCAGCTCTCATCCCCTGCCGCGACAGCGGCAAGGGCCGGCAGCCAGACGAGGATCAGGAAGGCGATGCCGCCGAGGCCGACGGCGATCGCCGCGTATTGAAACGCTCGTGCGGCACCGAACGCAACCTCGGTGACCGGCCCGCTGCCCGAGCTGTTGACAAGCTGGGCGACGGTCTGCTTCGGCGCCCTCCCCGGCTTGCCGATCGAGAAGACGTAGCCGCTGGAGACGATGTGGCCGTCGGCCGAGACGACCCGGTAGGTCGCGGTATAGCTGCCGTCGGGGAGGCTGGGCTTCAGATGAACGCCGAGACGAGGACCGTCGCCGTCGGGGTGAAAGGCGTCGCCCTGATCGACCCTGGCGCCGTCGGCGTCATATACCCGCACCGCACCGAAATTTCCCTCGACGGGCTCGTCGAAGCGGAAGATGACGGCGGCCGGCTCGTGCTTGACCGTGGCGCCCTGCGGCGGGCTCGTCCCCTCGAGCTGAGCGTGAGCCGAGGCACCGGCGGGGAGGATCAACAGGAAGCCGATAATCGCTGCCAGCAGGCCGACGGGAGTTGCCCGAGACGACGTCACTACCAGGCCTCCCTCGCGGGAGGATCCGTGGGCTGTTCCTCATCGTCGTCCGTCCGCCGCCGCCTGAGCCAGAGCACTCCCGCTCCGCCGAGGAGGACGATCGCCGCACCGGCGATCAGGAACGGGGTCTTGGAGGTGTCGGCGGGCCCGACCCAGAACAGCGTCCCGTTGATGTCGGCGCGGCGGCCGTCGACCTGGAGCGGGATCCTGTAGTCGAAGATCTTCGTCTTGCGACCCTTGTCGGTGACCTTGGCCGGGGTAGCCGGGGACATCCAGTGCATGCGATGGTCGTGCCAGATGAAGGTCCCGGAGGTGTCGACCGTCTTCCACTGCGGAGCGGCGCGCGGGTTCGCCTTTGCGGGGACCTGGACCTCGGCGAAGCGGTTGTCGTTGAGGTAGGTCGCCGGCGAGCGCTCGTTTACCTGGACCGTGCCGTCCTTGAGCACGCGGGCGTAGGGCTCGCCGCTGTAGCCGTAGATCATCACCTCGTGGCCGTGCTGGTCGAGCAGCTGCATGTAACTGTCGTAGTTGAGGACCTGGAAGGTCACGTTCGGGGTGCTCGGCATGACGCTGCGGATGACCGAGCGGTAGTCCGGGTTGCCCCCATGAGCGAGGGCTTGGGGGACGGCGACCAGCAGCGCGCACGCTGCCAGCAGAACCGTCCGCTTGACGCGGTTCATCTCTGCTCCTTCGGATCAGATGGCGACGCTCAGCAGCGCCACCGGCACCGAGAGCGTCAGACGAAGGTCGGGGCTACCCGGGGAGGAGCGCGACCCGCCGCTTCGCTGGCCAGCGGCTCGGGACGGGAAATCCAGACCTCCAGCGGTCGCGGGGTAGCGATGGTCCGCCGCCGGCTCTGGCGGAATGATCGAGAACGGCGTGCGGCCCACCGCTCGGCGGCACTCGCGCCCCTCAGCACCAGCGCGATCAGACCGCCGACTGCGAGGGCAGCCGGGATCGCCAGCCATCCACCGTCGCCGAATATCCCCGCAAGCCCACCGGGGTGGCCGCTCGAAAGCAGGCCCTCGAGCGACTCCTGACCGATATAGACAGCAACCAATCCTGCTGAGACGAGGAGCCACAGCGCAAGCAGGGGGTGGCTGGGCGAGCGCCTGACGCGCCCGCTGCGCCAGGCCTGGGCGAGGTTCGCCAGCGTCAACCCCAATCCCAGCGCCAAGAGCAGCGCGATCGGAGGAGCGAGCGAGCTCAGATATGCGTGCCCCTGCGCGGAGAGCTCGTTGCCGGATTGACCACCGAATGCGAGCTGGTAACGAAGCTGATGGACCGCGAGAACTCCGGCCGGGACGAAGGCCGCGCCCCGCCAACGCACTGGTAGATACCTATCCAGCAGAGGCATCATCTCCTTCGTGACTCTAGCTCGCCCGGGCGCCGGGGTTCAAGAAGCGGATCTTCTCTCGCACCGGGCGTGGTGACCACGTGAGGAGCTAAACCTAAGGAAATATGAGACTGGCCCAGACGCGCGTCTGGAAGTAAGAACGGTTCTCATTCTTGTAAGCTACGTTATCGCTCGCCGACGACGCATTCCCTCTGCCGTTGCTTGAGCCCTTCCAACTGCCCTTTGTTCAGCGCGGATTGCTCGAGGTTCTTCTCCTCGCGATCCCCGCCGGCCTGCTGGGAACGTGGATCGTCCTGCGGGGCCTCGCCTTCTTCTCCCACGCGGTCGGCACCGCGGCCTTCCCCGGTCTCGTGCTCGCGGACGGCCTCGGGTTCGCCGCCCCACTCGGAGCTTTCGGGGCCGCCGTCGTCTTCAGTGTCCTCACATCCGCTATCTCGCGCCGCCGGGGCGTCTCCTACGACAGCCTCACCGCAATGGTGCTGGTCGGCTTCCTCGCCGCGGGTGTGATCCTCGCCAGCGACGTCTTCCAGTCGGCTGCAAACATCGAGACGCTCCTCTTCGGCAGCCTGCTGCTGATCGACGGCAGGGACATCGCCCTCGCGGCGGTGGCCGCGAGTGCGGCGGTGGCTGCGACCGTCCTCCTCGGCCACAGATGGCTTGCCGCGGGCTTCGACCCCGGCGCGGCGGGATCGGTCCGATCCGGCTCGCCAACGCTCGAGCTTGCCCTTCTCGGGCTGATTGCACTCGCGAGCACCGCAGCGCTGTCGGTTGTCGGCGCACTGCTCGTCTCCGCCCTCTTCGTCGTTCCGGCCGCGACGGTGCGTCTCTGGACCGAACGGCTGACGACCTGGCAGCTCGGCAGCGTTGGCCTGGTCGCGCTCGAGGGGACGGTCGGGCTCTGGCTCTCGGTCAAGACCGACGCGCCTCCGGGGGCCACGATCGCAGTCGTCTCGGGAGTGGTCTTCGCAATTGCCGCCGCCGTTCGCATGGCCCCCCTCCCCGGCCGCTTGGCAGCGGTCGCGGCGACTATGGTGGCGACCCTCCTGGTGATGGTCGGATGCGGCTCGGGCTCGGCTGGCAACGGAGAGTTGAAGGTAGTCGCGACCACGACCCAGATCGGCGATTTCGTCCGCGAGGTCGGCGGCGGCGCCGTTTCCGTCGACCAGATCCTCCAGCCCAACACCGACCCCCACGACTATGAGCCCCGGCCCTCGGACGTCGAGGGCGCCGCCGACGCCAGCCTGGTCTTCGCCAGCGGCGACAACCTCGACTCATGGATCGAGAAGGTGATTTCCGACAGTGGCAGTGACGCCAACGTTGTCGACCTCGGAGCCTCGGCTCCGGTGAAGCTGCCCGGTGAGTCTGAGGGTGCCGAAGCCTCCAAGTACGACCCTCACTGGTGGCATGACCCGCGCAATGCCGAGGCGGCGGTGCGAACGATCGAGCGAAGCCTGGCCCGGGCGGAGCCGTCGAAGCGCTCGGTTTTCAGGCGCAACGCGGACGCCTATCTGGCCAAGCTGCGGAGACTCGACATGGGGATCTCGGCCTGCATGCGTTCGGTTCCCGAGGGCGATCGCAAGCTGGTAACCGACCACGACGCATTCGGCTATTTCGCTCGTCGCTACGGGATCAAGATCATCGGCGCAGTCATCCCATCGCAGACGACCCAGGCCCAACCGTCGGCAAAGGACCTCAGTGATCTCGCGAAATTGATCGAAGCGGAGGGCGTCCGGGCGGTCTTTCCGGAGAGCTCGCTAAGTCCGAAGCTTGCCCAGACGATCGCCCGTGACACCGG
Organism: uncultured Actinomycetes bacterium; assembly: GCA_963720735.1. Lineage (GTDB taxonomy): Bacteria > Actinomycetota > Thermoleophilia > Solirubrobacterales > 70-9 > JBBRHQ01. The sequence goes on along the minus strand of CAVRGL010000006.1, from coordinate 47,844 downwards.
CGCCTCGGCCGACCACACCCTCTACGGCGACACGCTCGGCCCGGCCGGCTCCGACGGCGCCACCTACCTGCAGATGGAGCAGGCAAATGCTGACGCGATGGTGCGTGGATTCACAGGGGGGGCGCGCGGCTGCCGGATTGCCGGGCTCCGATGAGCGACCTCGTCGCGGCCACCGACTTTGCCACCGGCTACGACGGCAGTCCCGCGATCTCAGAGGTCTCGTTCAACCTCACTCCGGGCCAGCGACTGGCGCTCCTCGGGCCGAATGGGGGCGGCAAGACGACACTGCTGCGGGCGATGCTCGGTGAGCTGAGGACCCTCTCGGGTCGGCTCGAGGTCCGCGTCGCCTGCGGAAGCGTCCCCCAGACCGAGCGCTCCCGCCTCGACTACCCGGTCTCCGCTCGGGAGGTTGCGGTCATGGGCGCGCTCTCGCGCCTTCCCTGGTGGAGAAGGCCCGGCCGTGCCGAGCGCGGCTCAGCGTCTGCCGCTCTTGAGCGGGTCGGCCTCAGCGCGCTCGCCGAGCAGACCTTCGGCAAACTCTCGGCCGGGCAGCGCCAGCGCGTTCTGATCGCCCGTGGACTCGTCCAGGACGCACGCCTGATGCTCCTCGACGAGCCCTTCAGCGGACTCGACACCCAAAGCGCGGGTCTGCTCGAAGGCCTGATCGCCGAGCTCGCGGCGGAGGGGCGCGCGGTCGTGATCGCGACCCACGACCTCGCCCAGGCGCAACGCTGGGACATGGTTCTGTGCCTCAACCACCGCCAGGTCGCCTTCGGCCGCCCGGCGGAGGTGCTGAGTCGCGACGTTCTCGAGGCCACCTACGGCGGCGCCATCGTCGAGATCCCCGGGGACGGAGGCCTCGGCATCCTGCCCCCGCACCATCACTGACCATGACCTGCGCTCTCACTCTCAGCCTCACCGTGGCCTCGGTCTGGAGCGAAATCGTCGATCCGCTGCGCGAGGGCTTCATGCAGAGGGCGGTCCTGGAGGTGGTCCTGATCGGCATCGCCGGCGGCACGCTCGGCTGCTGGGTCATCTTCTACGGCCTCTCCTATGCGGCCGAGTCACTCGCGCATTCGCTCTTCCCCGGCCTGGTCGCCGCGGCCCTGCTGGGAATCCCACTGCTGCTTGGAGGCGCGCCGGCGATCGGAATCGCTGCCCTTCTGATCGCCGTCGCTTCGAGGGTGCCGGCAATCGACCGAGAGGTCGGGGTGGCGATCGTGGTCACGACCATGTTCGGCGCCGGCGCATTGCTGGCGCTCTCTCCCGCCTCGCCTCCCGGGATCGGAGCGCTGCTATTCGGCGACATCCTCGCCCCGTCGGATTCGGATCTCGCTCTCGCCGCCTGCTTGGCGCTGGCGATCGTGATCGCGCTCCGGCTCGTGCACGGGCGCCTGCTCGCGGTTGGATTCGACCGCACCTCGGCACGCTCGCTCGGCGTTTCGCCGGGTTTCGTCGACGTCACCCTCCTGATTCTGCTCGCCGCGGCAATCCTCGTTGCCGTTCAGGGACTCGGCAACCTGCTCGTGGTCGCCGTGCTGGTCGGCCCCGCAGCGGCAGCCCGCCAGCTGACGGAAAGAATGATGCCGATGATGCTCGCTGCGGTGGGGATCGCAAGCGCCGCTGGGATCGGCGGGCTCTATCTCTCCTACTACGCTGGAACGGCCGCCGGTGCCTCGGTCGCAGGGACAATCGTCGTCGTCTACCTAGTGGCGGTCGCGATCGGCCGCGGCGTCCCGGCGGGTGCCACGCCGGCGGCACGGTGAGGACAGCCACTACGATCGCGGCGATGAAGACGGCTGCGACCACAGCCTGGGTCGACTACGCGATGGGCAGACTCGATGTCGCCGGCTATCGCAAGGGTGAGGCGAGGAGCGCAGTGGTCGGCTTGCTGGGGAGGCAGGATTGCGCGGTCACCGCCCAGGAGATCGATGAGCAGCTGCGACGCCGGCGCGCCGCCGTCGGACGGGCCAGCGTCTACCGGGTTCTCGAGCAGCTCGAGGAGCTGGGGCTGGTGCGCAAGCTCGACGTCGCCCGCGGGACCGCGAGCTACGAGCGGGTCGAGCCCAGCGGCGATCACCATCATCACGTCGTCTGCCGTCATTGCGGCCGGATCGAGCCGTTCGAGGACGCTGGCCTCGAGCGGGCGATCGCTCGGGTTTCACGCGAGCTCGAGTTCGAGGTCGACGAGCACGACGTGGTGCTCCGTGGTCACTGTCTGCGCTGTTCAGATTGAGCGTCGCCGGCCCAGCCTTTCGTGCCGCTGAGCTCAGCTGTAGCGATCCCACTTTCTCAGGTACGGCAGGGGGTCTATCGGATGCCCGCCCAGATACCAACCGGGAGGTGTCCAGAGTTCAAAATGCAGGTGGCAGCCAACGGCGTCTCCGGTCTCACCGACATTGCCAATCCGCTGACCGGTCCGGACCGTATCCCCGGTCGAAAGGGGAGAGTGACGGACCAAGTGCGCATACATGTTCCCGTAGCCCGACCCCTTCTGATCGATGACGACGTAGTAGCCGGCATTGGCCTCGTAGCCCGAGTACTGGACCTTCCCGCCCCTCGCGGCCACGAGCTTCTCTCCGCATCCGGCGAGAACGTCCTGGCCCTGATGGGTGTGCCCTGCCCTGGGCGCCCCAAAGCGATTGATCGCGGTGCCGAAGTCGTGTCGTCCCCGGACCGGGAAGATGAAGCCATAGAGGTGGAACGCCATGTGGATGTCGGTCGAACCCCTGCGAGCACTCTCGCCATTCGGCGAGCGGATGCGGAAGTAATAGCTCCCGCTTGGGGCAGGTTTGCCGGATTCATCCTTGCCGGCCCAAAGCTGGGACTGGGTCGTGTTCGGATCGATCTCCCGGCGAAAGAAGCTCCGGACGACTGCTCCCTTTGAGCTGACCACGTCGATCCGAAGACTCGTCGGGCGGTTGGCGCCGACCACGAAGGCAAGGGTCGGTCGGTTCAAACCGTCATAGAACGCTTTGTGCGGGGTCGCGGCCGCGGAGACGATCCGCAGCGGCCCGCTCGCACCGAGCTCGTTTCGGGGTCGGATGTCCAAGGTGGTACGGCTGAGGTTCGAGACGCCGCCGAAGTCGTCTCTGACCCTGACCGGGCCATCGACCGCTCCGGCGGGCACCCGTGCCTCAGCGGTCGTCGCCGACTGCCCGAAGGCGGGAGCGAGAATCCGGCCGCTCTTCGCCTTGAAGCTGATTCGGCTCACCTCGGAAAGATGCCTGCCGTCGACCTGGACCGTGCCACCGACGGTCGGCTCGCGCAGGCCGACGCAGTCCGTGAGGCAGACGACATCCGTGAGCACAGGCGTCTTCGGGGGCGCCACCCCGCCGCTGGCGACGGCGAGCCCCTCCGCTCGAGATCGTCAGCACCACGGCAATCGAAATGGTCTTCGCCAAACCCCGCAGACAGGAAGCCTTGGCCCAGCTCACGGTCACCTTCCTCTTTCGTCGCCTGCGGAGTTAGCTGTCGGGCTCGCGCTGAAAGAGCTTGCGCTACGGACTATTTCTTCGTCCGATTCGCCCCGGAGACCTGCAAGGTCTCTTTCGGGTCCTCCGCTTCCCCCCGGCCTGTGCGGGGAGAACTCGGCTATCGCGGCCGCGAGTATAGACGCCGCCCTGGACCCGAGTCACGCGGCCCACCCCCGGCGCGGGAACAGGGCGATCGAAACGGTGCTCTCCCCGGTTCAGACCGCGGTGCGGTAGTCGCCGGAGTTGATGCGGCGGTGCGGCTGCGCAACTCGAGCCAGGGGCCGGGCCCCTGCTCCCTAGGATGTTCCTCGATCGATTGTGGCTCACCGCGCCTGCCTGACACTTCTGGCATTCATGGGCATAACTTGCGCCGTGGCCTCGCCGTGCATGGCGAGCGGGCCCGCCTCGCATCGCTTTGCGGCGAGCCCAGCCGCCGTCGCCCGCTTCTGGTCTGAGGCTAGGGTCCAATCCGCCGTTCGCCATCCGGCGTCCGTCTCATTCCGCCGGGAGAGAAATCCGGGCGCAGACCGAGCCAAGGCGCCGGCCCGCGGGCCGCTCACCCGGGTTCCGGGTGTGCCGCCGGGCGGCGCGGCAGCGAGCCTTGCCGTCCCGTAGTTGACGCGACCGCGAGCCCTATCGCACCAACGGCAAGATCCTCTTTCGCCTCAACCACATCAGCTACAGCTGCTCCGGATCGGCGGTCAACACCCCGAGCCTCAGTGTTGTGCTCACCGCTGGGCACTGCTTGCGGGATCCGGGCCCGCATGGCTCTTGGGCGACTCACGTCGCATACATTCCGGCCTATCGCGACAAGGCGAGACCGTTCGGGACGTTCGTCGGACGCTGGGCCCGTGTATTGAAGGCTCACATCGCCGGCAACATCAAATTCGACGTCGGCGCCTTCGTCGTCTATCCCGACTCACTCGGGAAGCTGGGGAAGGTGACAGGGGCGGTGGGCTGGGCCACCGGCCTCAGCCGGAACCAGGTCTGGGATGTCTTCGGCTACCCGGCCAACCTAGGAGATACCGAACGGATGCAGACCTGTATGTCGGGCTGGTACGGGAATGACGCCCACCAGGACCGCCGCCCGGGTCCACGCCCGGTGCGAATCGAGTGCGACATGGGGGAAGGGGCCAGTGGGGGTGGTTGGGTCACCGCCGGGGGCTACCTGAACGGAGTCGTCGACTACTTCTACCAGAACCAGTACGACCGCCTCTACGGCCCCTACTTCGGCCGCGCTGTGAGGCAGCTGATCGGCGGTATGCCCTAGCTCCTGAGCGGAAGGACAGGTAGAACTGCGCATGTCCAACGTGTCCCCGCCGGCTGGTGCGGTTGACCTACCCCGGGAAGCTTCGCTCCCCGACGCGGATGTGGTTGCACCACCATCCACAGATACGGCGTCCATCCTCCGCCCGCCGCGCGTTCTCCGTTTTTGGCAGGCGGCGCTGGCTTTCTGGCTGGTCTATCTCGGGATCTTCGCGGCGCACAAGCTGGAGCTCGGCAATGTTGCCCAGGTCACCACCTTCGGGATCATCATGTCCTCAATCGTCATCGAGGCACTGCCCTTCATCCTCCTCGGCGCGTTGGTATCGGCGATCATGGCGGTCTTCGTCCCGGACTCGATCTTCGGGCGAATCGCCCGCCTTCCGCGTCACATTCAGACTCCGGGGGCGACGTTGGCCGGATTCACCTTCCCGGTATGCGAGTGCGGTTCTGTTCCGATTGGCCGCCGCTTGATCGCCCGCGGCCTGCACCCCTCGGCCGCGCTCGGATTCATGTTCGCGGCTCCGATCCTCAATCCGATAGTGCTGATCTCCACCTGGGTCGCATATGGCGGCGGCACCCGAGGCGGCGAAATGCTCGCCGGGCGAGCGATCCTGGGCTTCAGCGTCGCCATGGCGTGCGCGCTTTTCATCAGCCGCCGGCGGACGGACCTCCTCCGTGAGAGCAAGGACGGCTCGGACCGAGCTCATCAGCATGACCACGAAGACGGGCCCCGCCGGGTCGCATTTGTCAGCCACCTAACGGGAGATCTCCTATTCATGGGCCGCTACCTGGTGCTCGGCGCGGCGGTATCCGCATTGATGCAGACCTTCTTCCCCCAAGAGGTCCTGTCGAGTGTGGCGGGCATGGCGGTCATTGCCACCCTGGCGATGATGGCTTTCGCCTTCATGCTCTCGCTCTGCTCTGAGGCCGACGCCTTTGTCGCCAGCTCGTTCACCGCATTTCCGCTCAGCGCCCAGCTCGGCTTCCTGGTGCTTGGACCGGTGCTCGACACCAAGCTCGCCGCGATCTACTCGGCCACCTTCAACCGCCCGTTCATCGGTCGGCTCTTGATCGTCTCGGTGCCACTGATCGTCCTCGGCACCGTCCTCTTTGGAGCGGTGACATGACTCTCAGCCTGCGCAACCTGCGAATACTGGTGCTTGGGGCCTGGAGCGCCTTCTTCGCCTATCTTTGGTTCAGCGGCCAGGTGCTGCGCTACCTGGGACCGCGAACGGCATGGGTGGTGACTTTCGGCGCGATCACCTTGACGATCGCGACCATCATCTATGCGCAGGTGAGCGCAAGATCGGCTGACGCCCGGCGGGGCGTCTCCGTTGGTGAGACCCTCGGGTTGCTCTCGCTCCTGACCCCAATCCTCTTGGCGATGATGCTGTCCAACGTCTCCCTCGGCGCACTTGCCGCCTCGCAAAAGCTCACCTCCCGGGGCGTCGATCTCGACGCCCTGGCTGAGACGCTGGCCAGCAGCGCTGCACCGATCACCTTCGTCGAGGTGAAGGCGGCCAGCGACAATCCTGAGGAGGCGAGCAAGATCGGGCTTGGTCCGGGTCAGCAGGTTGACCTCACCGGGTTTGTGATGCAGCCGGCGGCATCTCCAAAGGCGCCGTTCCAACTCGGCCGCTTTTACATCACCTGCTGCGTGGCGGACGCGATTCCGGTCTCGGTCCCCGTCTATCCGACGCTGGCCCATGGAAGCTTCAGCCAGGACAGCTGGCTCGAAGTGAAGGGCGCCCTGGCTCAGCATGGGGACAAGTTGGTCGTCGATGCCGAGCAGATCAAGCGCGTCCCGCAGCCGAGCCATCCCTACTTGCCCTGGCCAGTTGGAGCTGTCTAGGCGGAGAGCGTTTCCAAGTCCCCAGCGCTGACCTAGGCTCCAGGGTCAGATCGCTCTCTGGCCTCGATTGACTTGCCGATGGGTCGGCAGCGCTCGCACGGCTGAGATGGCCGCATCCGGAAAAAGCAATGGCCGATCCGGCAACGAGCAAGGCGACACCCCGCCCGCTTCCCCGGCGCTTGAACACCCCGTATTGGAGCTGGGCGAACCAGGCCAGCCCGCCGATGCACAAGAACAGAGCAACGTAGAAATTCAGCCGCAGCCCGAAGATGTGGTGGGCTGGATCAACCCGCAGAAGCTCCTCGCCGATGCGGGCGAACGAATAGCCGGCCACGTAGAGCGCAAATAGGCCCGGAGGTCGGATGCGACGGTGATGGCCGAGCCAGACCAGCCCGCCGGCGAGCCCCAGGTTCCACAGCAGCTCGTAGAGAAAGGTCGGATGAAAGGTCGCGAAATGCTGATAACCGCTGGGCCGGTGATCAGGCGCAATCTGCAGGCCCCACGGAAGGCTGGTCGGGCCGCCGAAGAGCTCCTGGTTGAAGTAGTTGCCGATCCGGCCGATCGCCTGGGCGACCAGCAGTCCGGGTGCGGCGGCGTCCAAGAAACGCGGAATGTCGGCGCCACGTCGGCGCAGGACGACCAACCCTGCGGCAGTGCCCGCGGCGATTCCACCCCAGATCCCGAGCCCGCCGTCCCACACCGCGATGGGTCCCCACCAATGTGGCGGGACCGAACTCCAGCTGGTCAGATCGAAGTAGAGGCGCGCGCCGAGGATCCCGGCCGGAAAGCCCCAGAGGGCAACCTCGTAGACCAGGCCGCGGTCTCCCCCAGCCTTCTCCCACCTGCGGCCGACGATCAGCAGGGCGGCCGCGAGGGCGAGCACATAGGCGAGGCCGTAGGCGTGGAATAGGAACGGTCCGAGGTGGATGCCGTTGCTTGAGGGACTGGGGATGGACGCTCCGATGGACTGAACTCTAGGGAGGCGAGCAGGTCGCCAGGAAGGTGCGCGATTTACGACCACACACCCCCGCGCGCGCCCCGCTGCGCATCCTCGACCCGGGGAGGCGGCGGCGATGATCGCCGGCGTCGACCAGCAGCCCGCTCCGCTGCGCATGATCCTGGGATCCGAAGCGCTCCGCAATACCCTCGCCGTGCTCAGGGAACGCGTCGCCGGCTTTGAGGCGCAGACCGGGCTCGAGCCTCGACGACTTCCGCCCGGAGAGTGACGGACACGGCGCAGCACCAGCTCGTGCTTTCCATGGAGCCTGTTGCAAAAACCCACCGCGGCGCCGGCGAAACGAAGCAGTAACGGTGAGTGATCGAGGATCGAGACCCCGAAGCTCCCGATCAGGCCGCCTGGGGCCTCAAACCGGCCGAATAGAGCTTCAGCAGGTTGTGGGTTGCGGCCGTCAGACGCCACTCGGCGCGGCAAGCGGATAAGCCTCGGCGTGAGAACTTCGCGACTCTCTGTCTCAGTTTCATCTGGGCGAAGACCGGCTCGATCATCTGCTGTCTTCGCCGGTAGGCCGCCTCGGCGTCGGGCTCTTTGAGCCGGCGTCGCATCCGTTCGTAGTCGGGGCCGGATCTGATCTTCGCCGGTGCCTTTCGGCTGTCGGCGTCGGGCGGGCAGTAGACGGTGATTCCGCGAGCTTCGAGCGAGTCGATCTGCGGTCGGTTCCAATAGCCGGCGTCGGCGAGCGCGACTTCGGGCCGCTCGTCGATCCCGGCCTTTTCGAGCTCGGCCTGCGCGGCCTTTGCCATCGGCTCGAGACGGTGGCGCTCATTGCCTCCGGTGATCACCTCGGCGGCGACGATCAGCTGGCCTTCGGTCGCGACCGCCTGGGCGGTGTAGCCCTGGATGAAGCCGTGGCGGGTCTTGACCGCCCGCGAGTCGGGGTCGGTGATGTTGATGCGGCGCTTTGCCTTGTCGGGCAGCGGCCGCGGCTTCGGCGGGTTGTTCTTGCGGACGTAGCCGGTGGCGGCGGTGTGCTCGGCCATCGCCTGCTCCCAAGCGGCCATCTCCGCCTGCTTGGCCTCGTGTTCTTGGTCGAGGCGGCGCTTTGCCTCGCGCAGCTTCTGGCGGCGGCTGTTTCGGTCGCCGGGCAGCTCGTCGCCGCGCTTGTCGCCGAACTTTTCGTCCTCGGCGGCGTCGACCTCGGCGGCCTCTTCGAGGATCTCCTTCGCGAGCTGCTCATAGGTGCGGTTCTGGCGATCGGCGGCGTTCGCCTGGATCCGGGTGCCGTCGAGGGCGATCGTCCCAACGCTGACCAGGCCGGCCTTGGCGCAGAGGACCAGGACCTCGCTGAAGAGCTCGGCGAGCTCGTTCTCATGGCGGGACCGAAAGCGCGCGATCGTCGAGTGATCAGGCGTTTGGTTGGCGGCGATCACGCGGAAGGCGATGTCCTCAGTCAGGCGCTTTTCGATCCGCCGAGAGGAGCGCTCGCCGACCGAGTAGGAGTAGAGGAGAAGCGCGACCATCATCTCCGGGTCGTGGGCGGCGCGGCCCCAGCCGTCGTCGCGGTAGTTGGAAAAGAACGGCTCGAGGTTCATCTCCGAGACGGCGTCCAGGACGAACCAGGCGAGGTGATCTTCGGCCAGCCACTCGCGCATGTCGGCGGGCAGGAGCAGCTGTTGGTCGCGGTCGCATGAGAGGAAGTTCTGGCTCATGCGGGGGATGCTCCGGGCGGCGGCGGACGGAGGTTTGTGCGACAGGCTCCATGCAAAGCGAGACTTCCACCTCCGCGTGACCCGAACAGCGGTCAAATGAGCAAGCGCCTTCGCCATGACGGCGGGCTCGTGGATCAACAACTCAAAGCCGGATTCGCAGCTTCTTGAGGCGGAGGGGGCGGGATTCGAACCCACGAGGCGCCATAGACGCCCAACGGTTTTCGAGGCCGGCACGGATTCAGGCTTTATGCCTGTGAATCGCCGCTTTTCGAATTCTCGTGCGCCTCGAATTGCGCCAGCTTTTCCAAATCTCATGGCCGCAGGCCAGCGGGGTGGGATGATCACCGGAGAAAGCCAGCTCTGGTGGGCTCGAAATGGAAGTCTGCGGCGCCGACCCGTGGTCGCCGTGCGATCGGGAAGGTTTGGCGAGCCTCGGCGAGATCGGGCAATTTCGGGGGCCCACCCGCCGCGATGTCTGCGGGGATGGGATCGCAGTACCGCGTAGTTTGAATACGTGAACGTCGTTTGGACGAAGGGCCTCGAGATCGCCTACCAAAGTGTCGGCGAGGGACCGCCACTGGTGTTTGTGCACGGCGCCGCCGCCGACGGCCGCGTTTGGCGGCCACAGTTAACAGACTTGGCCAACGAGTTCACGGTCGTTGCGTGGGATGAGCCTGGGGCGGGTCGCTCCTCGGATCTGCCCGCAGATTTCGGCCTGTCGGACTACGCGCTCTGCCTCGCAGCGCTGATCGATGCGCTCGCGCTTGGTCCTGCCCACGTTGCCGGCCTCTCTTGGGGCGGCACTATCGCGCAGGAGCTCTATCGCCGCTATCCACAGCTCGTCGCAACCCTGATCCTTATCGATACCTACGCCGGCTGGAAGGGGTCGCTGCCCGGGGAGGAGGTGCGTGCCAGGGTCGCGGGCGCTCATCAAATGTTTGCAGCCTCCGCCGAGGAGTTCGATCCGACGCTTCCCGACCTGTTCGCCGGCGACCCGCCGGCTGAGTTCGTTCCGTTGCTCGAAGAGATCGCTGCCGCCGTCCGCCCCGAAAGCCTCAGGACGCAGCTGTCCATTATGGCCGAGGCCGACCAGCGCGACCTGCTGCCCCTCATCACCGTGCCGACCTTGCTGATCTGGGGCGAGCTCGACGCCCGTTCGCCGCTCAATGTCGCCCACCAGTTCGAGCAGGCCATCCCGGACTCAGAACTGGTCGTGATCCCCGACGCCGGTCACGTCAGCAATCTCGAGCAGGTTGAGCGATTCAACGAGATCGTCCGCGCCTTCTGTCGCGAGCGCAAGTCGCGTTCTTCATGAGGGTTGGCAGTGTCTCGCCCGAGGCTACGCCGACGAAATCACGCGGGCTACAGCCGGCGTCGCTTTCGGGTCTTGCCGTCCGAACCCCATCTATTGGTCAATGGCTTCATGCAGCGCCCGAATGAAGGCTTCGGGCCGATCGCGCGCCGGGTCGTCGGCGCAGTCCTCGACCACGTGCAGCGGCCATCCGTAACGGGCGCTCGCCTGCTCGGCGATCCGTAGCCGGTTGGCCCGATCCTGGCGTCCCCAGATCAGGCTCGTGGGCACCGTGATCTGGGCCAGGTCGGCGGACGGGATCGGCGTCAGGCCAACCTGGCGCAGCAGGCGGCCGACCGCTTTCGAGTTCGGCCCGCGAGCGGACTCGAGGTTGTAGAAGGCGAAGGGTTCCCAACGCTCGCCCATCCCCTCGCGCAGCCCGTCCAGGTCGAGCGAGCACTGCCGCATGAAACGCTCGTAGCTCTGCTCAGTCGGCCGCGCCTGGAAGGCGATCATGGTTAGTGCGAACTTCAGCGCGGGCCGAAACCGAGCCAGGCCCAGGGTGTCCACCAACACCAACCCGCGAAGCCGGTGCGATTCCTCGATCGCGAAGCGGGCCGCGATCGCGCCGCCCAGCACGTGCCCCGCCACCACCGGGGGCTCGGGGCAGGTGCGCTCGATCAGCTCACCAAGCCAGGCGAGCACGCGATCGGAGTCGAGCGGCCCGTCGGGCAGCCCGGAGGCGCCATGGGCCGGGAGGTCGGGGGCGACGACCCGATGCGTTCCCACCAGCCCAGGTATCACTCGCATCCACTTGCCGGCGAACTCGCCCGGGCCATGCAGAAGGACGATCGGCCGCCCATCGCCGCCCTCGAGGACGGAGGTCTCGATGCCGGCCAGGGTCAGCCGTCGCTCGGTGGCGGGGATCCCGGCGAGCAGCCGATCTCGGGCATCGCCCTCGGGGCGAGAATCCGGCGGTGCGCCCGATCTCTGTCTTTCGGTCGGGGTTGTCGTGTGCGCTGTTGCCATCTCATCTCCTTTGGTCGCTTCGCAGGCGACCCTATGGCGCAAACCACCAGCCCGCATCGCCTGGATCCACCAACTTCGCGGCAGCTCTGCGTGGTCAGTTCTGACCACTCGGCGACGTTCAGACCAGGTGGTGCTCGAAAGCGAACGCGCCGGCCGCGGTGCGCGAGGAGACACCCAGCTTTACGAAGATGTTCTGCAGGTGCCGGGCGACGGTGTGCTCGCTGATCACAAGCTCCGAGGCGATCTCGCGGTTGCCCTTCCCGGCAGCGACAAGGCGCAGAACCTCCAGCTCGCGCGGCGTGAGACCCGCGACGCGGGAAGGCTTTGCGCGCCGCAGAAGCACATCGGCCCTGGCCAGGTCGGGCGCCGCTCCGAGCCGGGCGAAGACATCGCGGGCGGCCGCCAGCTCCATTTCCGCGGTCTCCTCGTCGCCCAGCTCGCGGCAGGCGAGGCCCACCGCCAGGCGCGCCCGGGCGGCCTCGTCGGGCACCGCCAGCTCTCGCCACAGCTCCCACGACTGCCGCAGCGAGATAAGCGCGATCCCGGGCTCGCCGGCAGCAAGCTCGACCGTCCCCCGTGCATACGAGGCGGTCGCCTCGAGCATCCCGCTCTCCCGCCTCTCGGCAATCCGGTCGAGCTCGTCGCAGGCCACCCGCGCCTCCCTGACCTCGCCTGCGGCGAGCATCACCTCGACCCGCGCGGGAAGGAGTCTTGCGCGCTCCGGCGGGTCTGCCGTTTCCGACAGGACCCGGCCGATCGCCGCGGCCGCCGCCTCGATCTTGCCTTCGGCAAGGCGCAGCAGGGCCAAGCCCGGCTGGGGTTCCCAACCGTGCCGGCTCGCCTCTATGTAGCCCTCCTCCGCGGCTGCAGACTCGCCCTGCAGCCGCCGGACCTCGGCCTCGCGGTAGGAGGCCTGGGCGGCGGACGGCCTGTTCACGTCGATCCGCTCGGCGAAGCGCCGCCCGGCCTGCCGGGCTTCCTCCAGCGCGTCCGGCCACTCCCCGCGTAGCTGCATGATCTCCGCCCGGTGCACAAGGCACTGCCCGGTGTAGGGGACCAAGTCCGGTTGCTTCTCGCACCACCGTGTCAGGGCAGCGGTCCACTCCTGGGCGCGCGACAGCTCGTAGGCCTCCCGGCAGCCATCGATCACGCTGCAGTAGACCAGCCCGGTGACGATCGGTGACGTCTCGCCGGCGGTCACGGCCACCATCGCCTCGTCGAGCAATCCGATGCCCTCCTCGAACCTCCCCAGCTTGAGGAGCGCGCGGCCCTGCTGCTGCAGAGCAAGAGCGAGCAAATCCGGATCGCCGAAGCGCTCGCCGACCTCGGCAGCCTCGGCGGAAATCGTGCGCACCGCCATGTAATTGCCGGTGGTCTCCTCGCGCAGCGCAACCGGCAGCCGCAGATAGCCCTGCTCGACGCAGTCGCGCCCGATCCGGTCCACCAGGCGCTGCGCGCGGGCGAACCAGCCGCCGGCGCCGCCCATCTCTCCCCGGGTTGCGAGATGGATCCCCAGCCAGAAGGCGGAGCGGGCCGCCGGCAGCGGCTCGTCGGAGTCCCGGTAGGCGCGATGGGCGCGCTCCAGAGCGCTCGAGTAAGCGTCGTCGTGCCCGGTCAGGTAGGCGGCCGTCGCCAGCAACTCGAGGTCGGCCGCTCCAAACGTGTCCTGATCAGTTGCCGAGAGGGCCTCGTATGCGTCGCCCCATGCTCGCCTTTCGGAGTACGCGCGAGCCCGTTGAACCGCTGCTAGCGACTCCACTGCGGACCGCCGCATGAGGCGAAGTGCAGCGTGGTGTCCATATGGCTCATCCCGAACGAAGGTTAGGCGTCCTGACGGCCACTCCGGCTTGCGGCGGATGGAGCGGCAGTTCCGTTCCGGGACTCAGCAGAGGTGACGGTGGAATCCCCGTCAGTTTTCGCGTTGCAAAGCGGAGGGGGTGGGATTCGAGCCCACGAGGCGCCTAACGACGTCCAACGGTTTTCGAGACGATCCGCAGCGCGAAACGATCGAGCCGAGAGGCCCTTTTTCGGCGACCAACAACCAAGCCGAAGATGGCTTCGAGAACCTAGCCGTTCGGGAATGTGACCACGTCGAGATCGGTGAACCCGCGCCGCCGAAAAGTCCCCGCAGGTTTGCGATCAATAGGGACCGGCGTTCCGGCGAGATCAGCGTCGAGAAAGGCCTTCAGCGAATGGACGCGTCCGTGGAGCCTGAACCTGCGAAGGACAAACGGCAGGCCGTCGGAGTTGAGAATCGACGGTCGGGTCATCAGCTGGAAGTGCAGGTGAGGCCCCCCTGTGTTTCCCGAGTTCCCGAGCTTGCCCAGAACCTGCCCGCTCCGCACCCACTCGCCGTCATGCACCCTGACGCTTCCGGGCTTCAGATGTGCGTATCCAGCGAAGACCCGCTGGCCGAGTTTGAGGATCACGTGGTTTCCGTCCTGTGCAGCGGTCGAGACGGGAATCTTGTGATTGGGGATCTGGTTCGGGTAGCGGTCCACCGCCTCGACGACCCTGCCGGTGCCGACCGCCACCACCGGCTGCCCGTAGTTGAAATAGCTGGTGTTGCGCGACGGACTGCCAATGTGCGTGCGGCCCTTGCCGTCGAGGCGGGCGGAAAAGTCGATCGCGAAGCGCTGTCCAGAGCGCAGGTTTCCGTCGATGGGCTGCATCGCACGCCTGTGGGGGCCTACGACCGCCACCCATCGCCCACCGCGAAGCGGCGGGCCGATCACCACCGGACCGCGGCGCACCACCCGTGCGCGCCCTCCGATGTCCGTGATCAGCGGCCCGACGGGAAAACCGGGCCCGATGTCGATCGTCAGCCGGTGCTTGAGCCGCTTCGGTATCGCATTCCTGGTAGCCAGATCGAGGTTGATCCAGACGACGCCGACTGATGATCCCGGGAGCTCCGTGGTCGGCGTTTCGTCTCCGAGCAGCGTCATGGCTTGCCGCAGCCGCGGCCCCGTTAGGGCCTGAACGCGACGGCCGCCGGCAGCGCGCACCTCCACCGATGCAACCTTGACCGGCAAGGGAATCGCGTTGGTGAGCAACAGCTCGTACTCGACGTGGAAGGCACCGTCGTCACCAACGAGGCGGTGAAGGCACCGACTGGAGCACCGGAGTCAGCTGACTGGCCCGGGCTCGTTGGGGGACGCCGCCCCCGAGAACTGGAACCAACAAACAGACCAAGACCAGAGCAGCCAGCCCGATCAGCGCCCTGCCGGTCGCGGTCCTGCTGCCATGCCGGAAGACCCATGCCCCGCCATTGATGTAGTTAAGGCTCATCCGCGCCCAAGGCCCTTGGTCGGTCCGACTATAACCGACGCTGAGAGCGGTGGCCACGGTCCGCGCTGCCTAACGCTGGCGATCAGGGATTCCTGCCAGCGGAGGGGGTGGGATTCGAACCCACGAGGCGCCTTACGACGCCCAACGGTTTTCGAGACCGCCGCGGACTGACCCTTCATCCTGCAAATCGCCACCTTCCGAATTCTCGTGCGCCTCGAATTGCGCCAGTTTTCGAGCAACAGCATTCAGCCTCCAGTGCGCCGGAGCGCCGGGCCCGTCCCAGGTCCGGATCAGCAGCCGAACCCTTGCGGCGATCTGATCGACCGTGGCCGGCGGCAGCCTTCCCCGTCTGTCCACCAGCCGGGAGCGATCCACGGAGCGAATCATGTCCGGCAATGCCCAGCTTCGCTCCCGAAGGGCGCCTTCGGGCGGATCGATCTGCGGACGAATGGGATTGTCCTGCGGCGTCGTCGTCAGCGGCACGACGATTGCGAGTCCGCTCGGCCCGGTTCCGAGCTGATCGACGGAGATCACCGCAACAGGGCGACGGCCAGCCTGTTCGCGCCCACGGGTGGGATCAAGCTCGCAGAACCAAACCTCGCCCTGACCCGCTTCGGTCAAAGCTCAAACGCCATCAACAAAGCTCAAACGCCATCAACCTGGCGATGTTAGGTTTTAACGCATAATGGGTAAGCCTCGGTCAGCGTTCCCATTCGGGAGGCCGATTTCGGGGGGCATTCGGAGGATGGCGTTCTATCGAGAGCCGACGCCAAGCAGGCTCGGCAGCAAATGAGAGAGGGGAAGTTGGCAACCGCGCTCCGGCGAATCGTCTTGATTCTCGGACTCTTGGGGCTGCTCTTCGCCGCGCCGGCGGCCAGTGCTCATCGAGGTTCGTGTCATCACCGATCGTGGTCGTGCCACGGGGGGGCGGCGAGAGCCAGGCTCCACCCGATCATCTTCGTCCACGGTGGGTTCGGTTCGGGAGCTCAGTTCGAATCGCAGAAGATGCGCTTTACCGAGAACGGCTATCCGGACGACTATGTGCGGGTCTTCGAGTACGACTCGACCTTCGCGGTCGAGTCTCAGGATCAGGTCCAGGCGAGGCTCGAGGGCTTCATCTCCCAGGTCGAGCAGCAGACCGGCAAGAGCCGGGTCGACCTCCTCGGGCATTCGCTCGGCACCTTCGTTTCCCAGGCGTACCTCAACGGCTCGGCCGCGCACGCGGCGAACGTCGCCCACTACGTGAACATCGACGGGGCGCAGGCAACCTCGCCGCCGGGCGGGGTGCCCACCCTGGCCCTGTGGGCGGGGAGGGGGACGCCCGGTCGAGCGATCGGTGGGGCGATGAACGTCACGATCCCAAACCAGACTCACGTGCAGACAGCGACGTCGGCCGAGTCGTTTGCCGAGATGTTTGACTTCTTCACGGGTCATCCTCCGAAGACCACAGACATCCTGTGCCAACACGGCAGAATCACTGTTGCGGGACGGGCGGTCTACTTCCCGCAGAACGTCGGCGTCGACCCGGGAACGACGCTGACCATCTGGAGAGTCAAGAAATCAAGCGGCCGCCGGATCGGATCTCCGGTTGCGACCCCGGCCCTGGCCAGCGACGGGTCGTGGGGGCCGGTCAGGCTTCACAGCGGCAAGCGCTACGAGTTTGCCCTCGCGCAGGCCGGACAGGTCCATCACTTCTTCTACGAGCCCTTCCGCCGCAGCGACCATCTGATTCGCCTTCTCACTCAGGTGCCCGGCACCGGGCTCGACTCTTTGGTCTCCCATAGCGCGAACCACCTCAACCTGATCTTCACCAGGAACAAGGAATTTTGGGGCGATCAGGGCGCCGAGAACGACGTCGTCGCGGTCAACGGGACCAACCTGATCAACGCCGCCGACAGCCCGATCAGCAACAGGACGATCGGGATGTTCGCCTTCGACCAGGGCTCGGACGGCGTCACCGACCTGAGCGCGCCGATTCCCGTGTTCTTGGCGCTCCCCTTCCTCAGCGGGGTGGACATGTTCATCCCCGCCGTCTCACCGCCCACAGGGACGGTGTCGGTCGCGCTGCTCTCGCGGGGCGCCGGACCGGTGCGGAGGGTGAGCCTCCCGAACTACCCGTCGAGCGAGAATGCGGTGACGGTCCAGTTCAACGACTTCGAGCGCTGACGCCGTTTCAACAGCGCGATGGACGGCAAAGAATTTCCGGATCCGCCAGGCGGGATCCGCCCCCGTACCAGCTTCATCCGGAAGCCTCGCTCTTCGTCGGCGATGGCGGCCCGCCATAAGATCGACCCACCGTCGCTGCTGCTCTACCTGCTGCAGCCCCTGTCACGACGGCGTGCTGTTGAGCGGCGGAAGCAGTAGTGCGCATCTCGTCCACGTAGCCGAGCGGGTCGGCAAAGTAGCGGGGTGGCAGCACGCCCTGTAGACGGATCGTCCCACTGACCAGATCCCAGCCCTGGCGCTCCGCCAGTTCATAGCTCCGGATGGCTTTCTCGATCCGCTCATCTGTGTCACCGAAGTCGCGGAACCAAAGGAAGGCGGTCCTCGGGAAGTAGCCGAATCGCACCACAGGCTTGAGGACGATCGCGGTTAGGACCGGACACTCGAACTTTGCCACCTCCTCGCGCACCTTCGGGCCCACCGTGTTCTCCTGTTCGAACAGCAGAGAGGTGCGAAACACATCGGCTCGCTCGCGCCGCCGGAGCCGCCGCCCGGAGCGGGCAGCCTGGTGCACGCGACCGAGTGCCTCGATCAGCTCAGGCGCCAGTATCCGTTCGGCGCCTGGCTCGTCCCCGTGAGCTTTGGTGAAGAAGTAGTTCGTGTAGGTGTCGATGAAAACGGAGCGGTTTGCCTCCTTGAAGCCCTGGGCGAACTCGAACAGCATGTAGGCGCGACGGGCGCGCTCCTCCCGATCGTAGAAGTAGCGATGACTGATCATTCGACTGACCACACCACGTCGCTCATAGAAACCGAAAGCCCATAGCGCGCCGTGCAGCGCGACCTCCGGGAAGGCGTGGTTGCCACCGGAGTCGACGAAGATTGAGTGCAACGCCGCAGCGCGTGGCGGGATGTCTCCAGGACCGCCGGCAAGGCGCTCGGCCTCGTTCCTGAGCGAGAGATAAGAGGCGGAGAGGTCTCGGTCTTCGGCCATCCGGTGCGGTCTCTGAGCCAAGATTCTAGACGGCCGCCGCATGGCCGACCACCTCCGCTGCGGGCTCCTCCCCTACTTTTGGGGTGGCGGCTGGCGCCAAGCTCCTCGGAGCGCTTGCCCGCCGACCGCGTATTTACTCTCCGCGCCAGAGCTTCATCTGGCTGGTTAGGACCATACCCGATAACGCCCCGCAGAACTGAATGCATCAAGACGTTCATGGCCCCCGCCGGCGGAGGGCAAGGGTCGCTTCCACAGGGTTGCCAGCACCACGGGCTGGGTGGACGCATGGTGGAGATGAGGCTCGCTCCGAGCGCGGCGGACGCGGTGATGGCCTTCATTCCAAGGATTCACACCGTGGAGCTCAAATTCGGTGTGCGCCGAGCTGTGCCGACCTTCCGGACCGCCACGTGCCTGTGTTCTGCCCGCAAATCGAGGGTATCGACTGGCGGTGCGCCACATCTTGCGCCACTACGCGGCTGCCTCAACCGGTCTCCTGCGGTCTCCAGCGGAAGACCGGAGCCGGAGGGCGACAGCGATGACTCGAAGTCAGCTCCTGCTATTTCGCTCTACAAAGCGGAGGGGGTGGGATTCGAACCCACGGTAGACCCTAAGGCCCACAACGGTTTTCGAGACCGCCACGCAGGCACCCTTTCTCCCTGCAAATCGTCATATTCTCAGTTCTCTTGCGCCTCGAATTGCGCCAGTTTTCGGGCAACAGCATCCAGCCTCCAGTGCGCCGGAGCGCCGGGTCCACCTCAGGTGGCTACGCTCGCGACTTCTACGCTGCTCCATCGCGCAAATAGCTGCTACCTGTCGACGATAATCACACTGTGGCGGAGGCAATCGAGGAGCTCGAACGGGGACGCGAGTCCTATCGGGGCGAGGCCTGGAACGACGCCTACGAGTCACTGGCGGCCGCCGACCTATCGAAGGGGCTCGGAGCGGACGACCTGGAGCTGCTCGCCAACTCGGCTTACATGCTCGGTCGGGAGGAGGACTACTTCGAAACCTTGGAACGCGCCTACCGCGCCCACCTCGACGCGGGGCAGGCTCTGTCGGCGCTCCGGTGCGCTTTCTGGATCGGGGTCAACCTCGCCCAACGGGGCGAGATGGGCCAGGCGGGCGGCTGGCTCGGCCGCGCCCAGCGGCTCCTCGATGAGGAGGGGGGAGATCGGGTGGAGCGGGGCTACCTGCTCCTTCCGCTCGTCTTCCAGCAGGAGGCAGGTGGCGAGCTAGAGGCAGCCGCAGCGACCGCCGCAGAGGCCGCGGCGATCGGCGAGCGCTTCAACAATACGGACCTGTTCGCCCTCGCCGCCCACGAGCGAGGCCACATCCTGATCCGGCTCGGGCGGATCAAGGAAGGCCTAGCGTTGCTGGACGAGTCGATGGTCGCCGTCACCGCGGGTGAGCTGTCCTCGATCCCCGCTGGGATCGTCTACTGCGGCGTGATCCTCGCCTGCCAGGACGCCCACGAGTTGAGCCGCGCGCAGGAATGGACCGCCGCCCTCAGCTCTTGGTGCGAGCGCCAGCCCGACCTGGTCGCCTTCACTGGCCGCTGCCTCGTCCACCGTGCGCAAATCATGCGGCTGCACGGCACCTGGGCTGAGGCGATCGAGGAGGCGCGCCGGGCCGCCGAGCGCTGCCTCCGGGGCGAGAATCCGGCGGCCGCCGGCGAGGCCTGCTACGAGCGCGGTGAGGTCCACCGTCTGCTCGGAGACTACGGAGCCGCCGAGGAGGCCTACCGAGAGGCGAGCGGGTACGGCTGGGAGCCCCAGCCGGGCCTCGCCTTGACGCGCCTCGCGCAGGGCAAGGCCGACCCCGCCGAGGCGGCGATCCGCAGGGTCGATGCTGAGACCGCCGAGCTGGGCAAGCGGGCGGGCCTCCTGCCCGCCTTCGTCGAGGTAATGCTTGCGGTCGACGACTTGGAGTCTGCCCGCCGCGCATGCGAAGAGCTCGAGTCGATCGCCCGTCGGCAGGAGAGTGGAGCGCTCGGGGGGATGGCTTACCAGGCGCGCGGTGCTCTAGAGCTGGCCGAGGGCGACGCCCGCGCCGCGCTTCCTTCACTCCGCCGGGCGGCGGAGCAATGGCAGCGCTTCGATGTCCCGTACGAGCTGGCGCGGGTCCGCGAGATGATCGGGCTCGCCTGCCGGGAGCTCGGAGACGAGGACACCACGATGCTCGAGCTTGAAGCCGCGCGGGACGCATTCGGGCAGCTTGGTGCGGCGACCGACCTCTCCAGGGTCGGCATGCTGGCCGAGACCGCCGGGGCCATCGATAGTCATGGGCTTACCGGGCGCGAGCTCGAGGTACTCCGCCACCTCTCGGCCGGCGAGACCAACAAGGCGATTTCCGCCCGCCTGGTGGTAAGCGTGAGGACCGTCGACCGGCACGTAAGCAACATCTACGCGAAGCTCAGCGTCTCCTCCCGGGCAGCCGCCACCGCCTACGCACACGAGCACAGCCTCCTCTGAGCGCCGCTCGGCGAAATCACCCATCTCTCGCCGTCGCGGAAGTTGGGTGGTTCAGCCGATGCGGCGCCGGCTGCCTCGCCATACCGTCGGTCGCCCAGTTCAACCCCGACCGAGGAGGAGAAATGGCAGTCGAAACCAACGTTCAGCGCCAGGAAGCAGAGGAAGTGAGAGCCGCCGAGGACGCGCGCGAGCGGCTCTTCGTCGGCGCCCCGGTCGCCGAGCGACGGCTGGAGCTGGCCGGAATCTCCACCGCAGTCCTGGAGGGGGGCGACGGGTCACCGCTCCTCCTCCTGCACGAGCCGGGGTCGTTCACGGGCCATTGGATGCGGGTGATGCCGGACCTGGTCAGGGCCCATCGGGTGATCGCCCCGGATCTCCCGGGCCATGGCGCATCCGAGGTGACGGAGGGCGAGCTAGGCGGCGATCGGATCCTGGCGTGGCTCGGCGAGCTGATCGAGCGCACTTGCCCTACACCGCCGGCACTGGTCGGCCACCTGGGCAGCGGCTCGATCGCGGCGCGACTTGCGGCGGAGCACAGCGACCGGCTCCGTTCGCTGGTCCTGGTCGACTCCTTCGGGCTCGGTAGGTTCCGGCCCTCGCCGGCCTTCGCTCTCGCCCTGTTCAGGTACGTCGCCCGTCCCACTCCGCGGACCTACGACGGGCTGATGAAGCGCTGCACGGTCGACTACGCGGGGGTGCGCTCGGGAATGGGCGAGCGCTGGAACCCATACGCCGCGTACACGCTCGACCGTGCCCGCACCCCGAGCGGGAAGGCCGCGCTCCGCGTCCTGATGCGAGAGCTGGCCGTGCCAGCGATCCCACCGGCCGACCTCGAGCGGATCGACGTCCCGACCAGCCTGATCTGGGGACGGCATGATCCCGTTAACCGGCTGCGGGTCGCGGAGACCGCGAGCGAGCGCTACGGATGGCCGCTGCACGTCATCGAGCACGCTGGCGACGATCCCCCGATCGAGCAGCCGGATGCGTTCCTGAGAGCGCTACTCGCCGACATCGAGGGGGAGGACCGATGAACTACAGGCTCGCCTACGCGATCAAATTCCATCCCTGGGAGGAGCTCGCCGAGCACCCGCCCTACGCCGAGACGCTCCTCGAGCTGGTCGCCCGCGAGGAGGACGGGCGGGAAGCCCCGTACGGCAAGGCGCTGGACATTGGCACGGGCAGTGCAGTCTGGGGCGTGCGACTGGCGAAACGCGGCTGGGCGGTGACCGGCGTCGACATCGTCGAGAAGGCCCTTAGCCGCGCTCGCGAGCGCGGCTCCAAGGATGGGGTCGCGATCCAAGTCGTGAACGGTGATGTGACCGCGTTGAGTGAGGCGGGGGTCGGCTCCGGCTTCCGGTTGCTGCTCGACACCGGGACCTTCCACGGCCTCGACGAGGCCCAACGGCTGGCCATGGGCAAGGAAGTGACGGCGGTCGCCAGCCCGGACGCCACCCTGATCCTCGATTGCTTCGCTCCCCGGCGTAGAGGCCCGCTGCCGCATGGCGCGAGCCGCGCCGATATCGAGAAAGCGTTCCCTGGGTGGAAGATCACCGACGTCGAGGTGGCTGACACTGAGCCCGATTCAATCGCGCGGCTGCTCAAGTTCGAGGAGCGTTTCTATCGGCTGCGGCTTGAGTAAGTCCGACCACGCTGCCCCCTTCGCGTCACGAGCAGCCGTCGAATGATCAAGCGCCTTCGCCATGACGGCGGGCTAGTGGATCAACAACTTAAAGATAGTCCCGAGCGCCCGCCCGCGGTGGATCCAGACAGCGTTGGCGTCGGCCACGAGTACGGCGAGGCCGGGAAGTTGGTTGGGCTCGACGATCCTCCCCTGCCGATTGCCGCGGGCGATCGCTCGCACTCCAGGTAGTTCCACCACCCGCGCGGATGGAGGCTCACCCACCGCCTGCGGGGCAGGTCGAGCGCGTCATGTACGCGGCGTTCGGGATCGACCAGCAGTGGGATGCGGATCCCCTGCTCTTCGATCAGCCAGCGCGCCTGGTGAGCGGCGCCAACAGAGACGCCGAGTGCGGCGCCGCCGGCGGCGGGCAGCTCCGGGGGACGGCGGGGACGCGTATGGACACATGGAGCACCGAGGTTCTCCGGCTGGGGGCCGAGCGGTCGCTGGTTAAGATCGAGTCGCGCCGATTGCTTCAGGTGTGCCGTCAGGCGTGTCGTAGGGTTTGAGTGTCTGGAGGCGCAAGTCGAGGACCGCCGTCTGATCTGTTCTGACGGCGTAGGCTGCCCCCATGAACGAACGAAAGCGAGCCGAGAGCCTCGGCGAAGCTCTCGGCACTCTTGCCTCCTCGAGCGCTGCGCCCTATGGCTACACGATCTCCGTGTGGAGCTCGGGTGCCGTGCTGATCCACTTTCGCGGCGCGCCCAATGTAGGCGACGTTTTCCTCTTCGCCGCCGGAGCGCTCGCCGGCTTCACGGTGATCGGCCTCGTGGCCCATCGCCGGCTGGGCGCGATCGAGGAGGTGGCTTCTGGACGCGAGCGCGTGCTGGCCGGCGTCCTGCACTGGTTCGCGGTGGGTGCGGCGGTGGGTGCGGTTGCGCTGATCGCCCAGATCCCGAGCTGGCTCGCCTGGCCGCTTTCGATGTTCGCCGCGACCACGCTCTATCTGCTGGGTGCGACGGTTCAGCTGGCGGCTGTCACGGGCAGGGGCGGTTAGACCGAGCGCTCACGGACCACCTCTGCGATGTCCAACCTGCGAACCCCCCGCAGGCCCGGGCGCTCCGAGAGTAGGGCGACGAGGAGGATCGCCACCGCGGAGAGGCCGAACGTCGAGGCTCGGACTTCCAGTGCGAAGCTGAACTGGTCGCTCGAGAAGGAGTCCATGAAGAGCCCCGCCGTTAC
The DNA here is from genome assembly GCA_963720735.1 of uncultured Actinomycetes bacterium. Lineage (GTDB taxonomy): Bacteria > Actinomycetota > Thermoleophilia > Solirubrobacterales > 70-9 > JBBRHQ01. The sequence continues at coordinate 24,490 of CAVRGL010000006.1, read as the reverse complement.
GTAGCCCACCAGCAGGCCGAGCGGGATCGCTGCGACGGTCACAAGCACGTTCTCCGCGGTGATCAGGTGGGAGATCGTCCCGAAGGATGCTCCCGCGGCCCTCAGCGTTGCGACCTCGGTCCGCCGCTCGGAGATGCTGGCTGATATCGCGCTGAACATCAGGGCGAATGCCATCGCCCCGCCGAGCACAAGCGTCACGCCCACGAATGCATAGAAGAGCCCCAGATAGCTGTTCACCGCGTCGTGCAGCGCGCTGGTGTCCTCGAACGCAGTCACTCCGGGCAGGGCGCTGAGGCGGCGGCGCATGATCTCCCGATCGGCGCCGGAGTCGTAGCGAACCAGGACGGAGTTGGGTCGGGCATGGGCGCCCGCCGCTGCGCGGATCGTCGGCAGGGACCCGTAAACGTACGTTCCGAGCGGCTCGTCGAGGAAGCCGTCGACGGGTGCGCGCGCCTTGAGGTCCGAGCCGAGCGCGGATATCGCCAGCTCGTCTCCCATCGCCAAGCCGAGTCGCGAGCGGAGCGCCTGGCCCACGAGGACGCCGTCCGCGGGCAGCTGCGTCGTCCCGTCACCCTCGAGAAGGAACCGGTGGAGCTGCGTATTCGGCTTCAGCCCGATGAGCGCGGTCTGATAGCGCTCGCCACCCGCAGCCAGCGAGACCGGGGCGTCGATCGCCGGTTCCGCGTGGGCGACACCCGGTACGCCGGCGACGGAGCGCAGCTCGGCGGCGGCGACCGGGCGGTCGAGGTAGAGCTGGGCGTCCTGCCGCTCGATCACGTCGAACTGGCGGTCAACGAGGATCTGGGTTGTGTCGATCATGCCCCACGAGACGAGGATCAGCGTGAGGGCGAGGACGACCCCGAGCCCCGTCGCCAGGTTGCGTCGCCAATTGCGGCCGAGGGAACGGAGGACCATCCGCCAGCGGACGGGCAGGCGGCGCAGCGGCGGCAACACGCGCTCGGGCAGGCTCAGTCTGCCCCGTGCGGCAGAAACGAAGCTGCGCATGGCCTCGGCCGGCGGAACCCGGGACGCTGCCCGCGCCGCAAGGGCCGCCGAACCGATTCCGGTGGCGAGGCCGAAGCCGAGGCCGACGATGGCCGTCACCGGCGAGATGCTGGTTAGCGACACGGGGATCGAGAGCTCCCCCGTGTAGACCTTCGTGAGCTGCCCCGCGAGCGCGAGTCCAGCGAGCGCGCCGGCCAGGCCGCCTGCGACGCCGACCACGAGGCCGAACGAGATGAAGTGGCCAACCACCTGCCGGATCGAATACCCGCAGGCCCGCAGCATGCCGATCGTGGGTCTCTGCGCCGTGACGACCCGCCGCATCAGCACTGCGGTGGCCAGCCCAGCCGCCGTGAGGAACAGAAGCGGAAACAGGATGGCCAGCTCCTGGAAGCCCTTGACGTCCTGCTGTAGGGCGCTGTTTGACGGTTGGTCCGCCCGAGGCGCCGCGTCGGCGCCGCCGGCCTTCGCGGTCAGCTGCCGGGTCAGCGACGGATCCTCTGCACCGCCGCGGTAGTAGATCGCGACCTGATTCGGTCTCCTCACCCCCGCAAGCTCCTCGGCGAGGCCCTCGGGGGCGAACACGACGCCGAAGTCGCCCGCCGAGGGGAGCACGTTCTGGCGGTCGAGGGTGGGCCAGTAATACTCGGGGGACGTCGCGACCCCGAGCACACGCAGGTGCTTCAACCCGGTCGCGCCCCGAACCTCGAGGCGATCGCCGCGCTCGAGCCCGAAGTGGTCGGCGGTGTGACGCTCGACGAGCACGCCGCGCGGCCGTCGCGGGCTCAGGTAGCCCCCCGAGTCCACCTCGACCCGGTTCACCGCGGGCTGGTGGGCAGCGGGAAGGCCGACGACCCGGCCGAGCAGCTTCGTGCGGCCGATCTCGAACGGGATGTCGGCCTGGGCCCGCGCCTGCACCGCCTCCACCCCGGGAGTGGCACGGGCTGCGCGCGTGATGCGCGCCGTCGGGCCGGCGGTGGTCGTCAGGTTGGCGAAGCGATAGCGGACGAAGGCCTGCTGGTAGGAGGCCTTGAGGTTGCGGTAGGCGTCGTACGTACCGCCAAAGAGCGTGACCCCGAGGAAGATCGTCAGCGTGATCGCGGCGAACTGGCCGCGCTGGCGCCTGAGGTCGCGGCGAAGCTTGACCCGAAGCACCCTCACTGCTCACCACTCGAGCGCTGACGGATCGAGAGGGTGCTCGTTGCGCTCGTCGGCGACGATCCGGCCGTCGCGCATGCGAAGAACCCGGTCGGCCATTCCCGCGATCGCCGCATTGTGGGTGACGATCAGCACCGTCTGATCGAGCTCGTGCGCCATTCGGTGCAGGAGGTCGAGCACCGTGCGGCCGGTCTCGAGGTCGAGGGCACCGGTCGGCTCGTCACCGAGCAGGAGGCGAGGAGCTCCAGCCAGCGCCCGCGCCGCCGCCACCCGCTGCTGCTCCCCGCCCGAGAGCTCGGCCGGAAAGCGGTCGAGGTGCTCGCCGAGTCCGACCCGCTCGAGCAGCGGCGTCGCCTCGGCGGCGGCCCCCTGGAGCTCGGCGATCAGCTCCACGTTCTCGCGCGCGGTCAGAGTCGGGATCAGGTTGAAGAACTGGAATATGAAGCCGACCGTCTCGCGTCGGAAGTCGGTCCTCCCCTCTTCGTCGAGGGCGTCGACCTCGCGGCCCGCGACGATCACCTCTCCCCGGCTCGGCGGTTCGATTCCGCCGATGACGTTGAGCAGCGTGGTCTTCCCCGAGCCGCTTGGGCCGAGCAGGACGACGAACTCCTGCGGCCAGATCTCCAGGTCCACGTCGCGCAGGGCGTGGACCGCAACCTCGCCGCTCCCGTACGTCTTGGCGACCCCGCGGAGACGGACGAGCGGGGCGGTGCGGTTGCGATCAGCCGGCCGGGACACGGGTGTGGCCGCAATCTCGAGGCTCAGCCACGACGACCTGGGAGCTCGCCGCCCAGCGGGTCACGACCTCGCTGGCCTCGAGGTTCCAGCGCTCGGGGTCAAGAAGTCCGCGCAGGTCGATGGGCCGGCACCCGCCGACGAGGCGAGGAAGCCTCTTGGCGATGACTCCCCAGCCCCGCATCACCCACCGCGTCATTCCTTTCGGTCCCGGGGTGATGCCGACTACGCAGAGCCGGCCGTCGGAATCCAGCAGCCGCGCCGCCTCGTCGAGCAGCCGGCGCGCGTCCCCGTTATCGAGCAGGTCGAAGACATAGGTGGCGACGAAGCGGTCGAAGGCCCCCGTCTGGCCGGGGAGACCCCGGGCCGCGGGTTCGAGCGCGACGACGCTCGCCCGGCTCGCCCATGGGCTCAACCGGCCCTCGGCGATGTGAACCATGCGGGTGCTGACGTCGGTTGCCAGGTACTTGGCATCGGGCGGGAGGTGCCCCGCTAGCAGGCGCCGGGCCAGCCGGCCGGTCCCGCAGCCGAGCTCGAATACGGAGCCAGCATGGGGAAAATCGGCGAGGGTGATCATGCGATCGATCGCAGCATCCTCGTAGAAGGCCTGGGAGTCCTGAAGACGGCCGATGCGGTCATAGACCCGAGCCGCCTCCTCGGGCGAGAGCGTCATGGAGTGGATACTCGACGGAAGGTCACTGGCCGGGGACCCTCCCAATCGCCCGCCGACGTGCCTCGGACACCGCAACCTGGGCACCCGCTTCGAGGAATTCATGTAGCTCCATCCGAACGGACTCCCATCACTTGCCGAACCGCTCCAGAACCGCGGCACCTGATCGAGCCGGCACACCCCATTCAGGGGACCGGTAGTTCCCCTCGTTCTCCTGCAATATGTTCTCGCAACATCGCCAACTCCTCAAGCTCGGCCCGGCGGAGTACCTTAGTCGCCCGGGGGCTCCCGGTTTCGTACGAGTGTGGCGCCAACGTTCCCCGGAACTGCCCGGTGGCTCTGGCTGCCTGGCGGTTTGGGTTTGGGGCCGTCGCAGCCCGGGCGGACCTTAGAGCTGCAGCTCGAACGCGCCGATGACGCAGCGGCGACCCTGGGGGCACCTCACCCCGCGCTGATCGCCATCCGTGCAGAGGGCGGAGCCGGCGTTGAAGGCGGGGCTGCCCTTGCGGATCTCCATCGTCTTGGTCTGCCTGTCGAGCCCTTCATGCGGGGTAAGGCGGGGCACGCCGTCGGCGAATCATCGAGCCGCCGGATTCGAGCCGGAGCAACAGCGAGATTGCGCCAGGCTGTTGGCGGTCTGGGCTGCTGGTTCGTTCGCGGCCCCGAAGTGCTCGAAGTGGCTTCCTTGGGGGTGCTTCGGGTCCGGCGGAGTCGCGACCATCAAGTGGCCGCCGGTCCGGTCTGGCGCCCTGAGGTTGCCGGGGCGCCGTCCTGAGCTCTACTCGTTGGCTTTGGAGGAAGCTGCGGCGGGGGCTTCCGGGACGGACTCAAGATCCGAGACGAGCTCGGCCTCCGGTGGTTGCGTGTCTTCCTCCTCGTCTTCCTTTCCTTCAAGCGCATCCTTGAACCCTCGGAAGCTCTTGCCCAAGGAAGCGCCGACCTCGGGCAGGCGCTTCGGTCCGAGGACCAGCAGGGCGATGATCAGGACGACGACCAACTCCAGGGGTCCGATTTGGGGAGTCACCGCTGCCGATAGTAGCTCTGAGAGCTAAAGCGCCCCCAACGGCGCCTACTCCGACAGTCCGGCGGCTTCGAAAGCTCGGTGCGGGGTCCCCGCCCGACGGAGCTACGACCAGAACTCGCCCCAAGCGTAGAGGTCGTGAAAATGCTCCCGACCTCAGATCTGGCGGGGACCGTCCCGGAGAAGCCGTGGATCGCCCACGGGCGGTGGATGGACTGGACACAAGTCCAGAGATATGGGACCCGTGGCGCCGCGGCCGCAGATAGGGGTGGCCGGGGATCCCGCGGGACACGCTGCAGCATCCCTATGACCTCCATGACCCGCCATGCGATTGGCTGGCCCTTCGCTAGACACCCGGATCCCGCTTGCTAAAGCGGAATCCCAGGTGCAAAGCGGAGGGGGTGGGATTCGAACCCACGGTAGACCCTAAGGCCCACAACGGTTTTCGAGACCGCCCCGGTTCCAGTCCTTATGCCTGCAAATCGCCACTCTCCGAATTCTTGTGCGCCCCGATCGGCGCCAGTTTTCGGGCAACTCGCCATTCGACGGGCAACATGTCGGTCGACAGCTGCAACTGCCGGCCGGCATGCAGGCCGCTGCGCGAGGTGACGCTGCTCCTTTTCGCCCTTTGCAGAAGCGCGAGCGGCGTCTGGCGACGCGCTCGCAACCACCCGAAAGCAGGTGACAGGACGCTTGTCTGGTCGAACGTTCTCTTCTCGGAGCAAGGCCTTTCTGAGCCGAGTTTCGTTGTAGGCACAAGAAGAGCTAGTTGAGCTGCTGGCAAGTCACCAGGAGTTCGGCCCAGAAGGCCAAGCTGCTCGGCTAGGCGAGCAGCACCGGGCCCGGCCTACTGCAGGCGGACGCTGACCTGACAATGCGCGGTGAGCGATTCTTCAGCGCACGCATGGTTGCCAGGATCGTGCGAACAAGTCATAGGACTTGTGGATCGCACTGAAGTCGATTGCCCTCGCGGTCTTGCAGTACTTCTTCGGCTCCTGTTCGTACTCGGCCTCCAAGACCGCCTTATCGTCCCGCACGAAGGTGCTTTTGTAGTAGCCGCAATCGTGGTACTGGAAGCACTGCTCGACGATCGCGAAGTCGAAGTAGTTGACGAGTTCGCAGGCCTGACGGCCGTCGTTCTTCAGCAGCTACCGACATGCCGCGCCCGTGCACCTGGCGGGCGACCCAGCGGTTGAAGCGCAGCTGGTCGGCTGGTCGGCCCTGGTGATCTTAAAGCCGGTGTGGTTTTCTTTTTCCCAGCCCGCCAGGTTGTCGGGCTCGACGGCCGTCAAAGCCCTTGCGCGCACACATGTTGAAGCGCCGCTTCAACGGCCGTTCGAAGAGATGAAAGCGGCTGGTGTCGAGCCAGCGCTCATAGGAAGCCGGCGCAGCGGCGGCCGATCACCGAGCGCGGGAACTGGCCCTTGTCGGGCCGGTAGGACTCCCAACTGCCGACAGCGAGGTAGCAGATCACCTTGCGACCCTGCCGGTGCAGCTGGCGCACCGTACTGGCCGGCGTTTGGAAGCCGTCGACGTCGTAGACGGCTGCCGGGATAGTCGTCTTGATCTTCCCCTGTAGCTGCCACTGCCGAGGCGCCGTGGTGGGACGAGGCGACCAGAGTGCCGGCGAGGCGTCGGCCGCTGTGGTACCCAGTACCGCCACTTACCCCAGCGTCCATGCCAGGAGCGCGATCGGCGCGGTGACTCTGCTTAGCTTCGATCCCATCTCTCACCCAGCCCGCCGATTCCGCGTTTGCTGCGGCGGCGAGCTGGGCGACCTTGGTTCATCGGGTTCGGGTGCGCGAGGTGAGTGATGAACCCGATGGTGGCGGAGGATCTCGGCATCGCTCCGCTTAAATGGGCCGTGCCGTGATCGACGCTTGGTGGCGCGCAGCCAACTACCTCTCGGTCGGGCAGATATATCTGCTCGACAACCCGCTGCTCCGAGAGCCGTTGGTCCCCGAGCAGATCAAGCCGCGACTGCTGGGGCACTTCGGCACTACGCCAGGCCTAAACCTCGTCTACGCCCACCTCAACCGGGCGATCCGAGAGCGCGACCTGAACGCGATCTTCGTCACCGGCCCCGGCCACGGCGGCCCGGGGATCGTCGCCAACGCCTACCTCGAGGGCACCTACACCGACGTCTACCCCCACATCGGCCGCAATGAGGATGGGATGCGCCAGCTGTTTCGCCAGTTCTCCTTTCCCGGCGGCATCCCCAGCCACGCGGCGCCGGAGACGCCGGGCTCGATCAACGAGGGCGGCGAGCTTGGCTACTCGCTGGCCCACGCCTATGGCGCCGCCTTCGACAACCCCGACCTGCTGGTCGCCTGCGTTATCGGCGATGGCGAGGCGGAGACGGGAGCCCTGGCGGCAAGCTGGCACTCCAACAAGCTGCTGAGCCCGCGCACCGACGGCGCGGTGCTGCCGATCCTCCACCTCAACGGCTACAAGATCGCCAACCCGACCCTGCTCGCCCGCATCCCCGAGCCCGAGCTGGCCTCGCTGCTGGAGGGATACGGGCACCGGCCCCTGTTCGTCCGCGGCGGCCAGGACGGCGAGGAGCCGGCCGCGGTGCACGGTCGGCTGGCGGCGGCTCTCGACGAGGCGCTGGAGGAGATCGCCGCGATCCAGCGCGCCGCCCGCTCCGGCGCCGCCAAAGGGCGGCCGCGCTGGCCGATGATCGTGCTGCGCACCCCTAAGGGTTGGACCTGTCCCAAGGTGGTCGACGGGCTGCCGGTCGAGGGGACCTGGCGCGCCCACCAGGTGCCGCTGCCCCATGTGCGCGAGAATCCAGAGCACCTGCGCCAGCTCGAAGAGTGGATGCGCAGCTACCGCCCGTGGGAGCTCTTCGATGAGCGCGCGGCGCTGGTCGCCGAGGTGGCGGAGCTGGCGCCGCGCGGCGAGCGGACGATGAGCGCCAACCCGCATGCCAACGGCGGCCTACTGCTGCGCGAGCTGCTGTTGCCGGACTTTCGCGATTACGCCGTGGAGGTGCCGCGGCCCGGCACCGAGAGCGCCGAGTCGACCCGGATGCTCGGCGGCTTCCTGCGCGACACGATCGAGCGCAACTCCGACAACTTCCGCCTCGTCGGACCGGATGAGACCGCCTCCAACCGCCTCTCCGCGGTCTTCGAGGCGACCCACCGCGAGTGGGAGGCCGAGCGGATGGAGACCGACGAAGACCTGGGGCCCGACGGCCGGGTGATGGAGGTCCTCTCCGAGCACCTCTGCCAGGGTTGGCTGGAGGGGTACCTGTTGAGTGGCCGGCACGGTTTCTTCAGCTGCTATGAGGCCTTCATACACATCGTCGACTCGATGTTCAACCAGCATGCCAAGTGGTTGAAGGTGAGCCGGCAGATCCCCTGGCGGCGGCCGCTTGCCTCGCTCAACTACCTGCTCACCTCCCACGTCTGGCGCCAGGATCACAACGGTTTCTCCCACCAGGACCCCGGCTTCATCGACCACCTCGTCAACAAGAAGGCCGAGATCGTCCGCGTCTACCTGCCGCCGGACGCCAACTGCCTGCTCTCGGTCGCCGACCACTGCCTTCGCAGCCGCGACTACGTCAACCTGATCGTCGCCGGCAAGCAGCCGGAGCTGACCTACCTGACGATGGAGGAGGCGATCGACCACTGCACGCGCGGGATCGGGATCTGGGAGTGGGCCTCCAACGAGGACGACGAGGGCGAGCCCGACGTGGTGATGGCCTGCTGCGGCGACGTGCCGACGCTGGAGACGGTCGCGGCGACCGCGCTGCTGCGCGAGAACCTGCCGGACCTCAGAGTCCGGGTCGTCAACGTCGTCGACCTGATGCGGCTGGAGCCCGACCGGGAGCACCCGCACGGGCTCTCCGACCTCGAGTTCGACTCCCTGCTCACGCTCGATCGGCCGGTGATCTTCGCCTTTCACGGCTACCCGGCGCTGATCCACCGCCTCACCTACAAGCGCTCAAACCACGCCAACGTGCATGTGCGCGGCTACATGGAGGAGGGCACGACGACGACTCCCTTCGACATGGTCATGCTGAACGGGCTCGACCGCTTCCACCTGGCGATGGACGCGATCGACCGGGTGCCGGGCCTGGGGGCTCGGGCAGCCGAGCTGCGCCAGGAGATGGCCGACCGGCGGCTTGCCTGCCGCGCCTTCACGCGAGAGCACGGCGAGGACCATCCGGAAGTGCGCGAGTGGAAGTGGCCGGGGTGAGCCCGGCGCACGGCTCGAGGTCCAGCCCCCGCCGGGTCAGCCTGAAGCGGGCGGCGCTGGAGAGCTACCGCGAACTGGTTGGCGACGAGCTCGTCTCCGAGGTGCGGGAGATCGGCGAGGCGCTGCGCGGTTTGCGAGTCCTCGAGCTGAGCGCGACCGCGACCGGCGGTGGCGTCGCCGAGCTACTCGCCTCGCTCGTCCCGCTGGAGCGCGACCTCGGCATCGAGGCGGAGTGGCGGGTGATCGCCGGCGACCCCCGTTTCTTCGAGATCACCAAGCGGATCCACAACGGGCTGCAGGGGATGGAGGTCGCGCTGAGCGAGACCGAATGCTCCGAGTACCTGAGCCACAACGAGGCCAACGCCGCGGCCCTCGCGGGCGAGTGGGACGCGATCGTCGTCCACGACCCGCAGCCTGCGGCGATCCGCAGCTTCGCCCCCGAGCTCGCCAAGCGCTGGGTCTGGCGCTGCCACATCGACTCCTCCGCCCCGCACCGGCCGGTCTGGGAGTTCCTGCGCCCCTACCTCGAGCGCCACGACCGCGCGATCTTCACGCTGGAGTCGTTCGTACCCCCGGACCTGGCAACGCCGACCTCGATCCTGCTGCCCGCAATCGACCCGATCGGCTCCAAAAACCAGCGGCTGCCCGACTATCTGGCGCGCCAGACGGTGGCCGCGCTGGGTGTCGACCTCGCCCGCCCGCTGCTGCTGCAGGTCTCCCGCTTCGATCCCTGGAAGGACCCTCTAGGCGTGGTCGAGGTATGGCGACGTGTCCGCGAGACCTTTCCCGACCTGCAGCTGGCCCTGGTCGGATCGATGGCTACCGACGACCCCGAGGGTTGGCGGATCTACGAGCAGATCGAGAGCGAGACCGCGGGCGAGCCATCCTGCTTCCTGTTCACCGACCAGATGGGCGTCGCCGCCCACGAGGTAAACGCCTTCCAGCTGGTCGCCGACGTGGCGATCCAGAAGAGCATCCGCGAGGGGTTCGGGCTGGTCGTATCCGAGACTCTTTGGAAGGGCACGGCGATGGTGGCCGGGCGGGCCGGGGGCATCCCGGAGCAGTTGCAGGACGGCGTCGGCGGCTATCTGGCGGAGTCGGTCGAGGAGTTTGCGACGCGAACGGTCGAGTTGCTCGAGGATCCGCTGCGGGCCGGGGAGATGGGCGCCGCGGGGGCCGAGGCTGTACGCGAGCGGTTCCTGTTGCCACGGCTGCTACGCGACCATCTCGCCGTCTTGCGGGAAATGGTCGGGTGAGATCGGGGGAGATACTCGTCGTCAACGCCGGCTCGATGACCCTCAAGCTGCACCTCGTCGATGCGAGCGAGCGCAGCGAACGGATCGAGGACATCAAGTCCGTGGACCCCGACCGGGTCGCCGCGGTCGCCCACCGAGTCGTCCACGGCGGCCCGCGATTCCGCGACCCGGTCCTGGTCGACGCCACCGTGCACGAGCAGATCTTCGCGACCGAGCCGCTGGCGCCTCTGCACAACGCGCCCTGCCTGGCGGCGATCGATCGGACGCGAGCAGCGCTTCCTGGAGTGCCGGAGGTCGCGGTGTTCGATACCGGCTTTCACGCGACGATCCCTCCCGAGGCTGCCGTCTACCCGGTGCCGCGCCGCTGGCGCGAGGAGTGGGGCGTGCGCCGCTATGGCTTCCACGGGCTCTCCGTCGCCTGGTCGACGCAGCGGGCCCCCGCGCTTCTCGGCCGCCCGGTCGAGGGCCTGCGGCTCGTCGTCTGCCACCTCGGAGGCGGCTGTTCGGTCAGCGCCGTGCGCGACGGGCGCTCGGTCGACAACACGATGGGCTTCAGCCCTTTGGAGGGGGTGCCGATGGCGACCCGCTCGGGCTCCGTCGACCCCGGCGCGCTGGTGTATTTGATGCGGGAGCGCGGGCTGGGCGGCGAGGGCCTGGAGCGGGCGCTCAACTTCGATTCTGGTTTGAGGGGCCTGGCCGGCGGCTCCGGCGACATGCGCGAGATCGAGCGGGCTGTGGCGCGCGGCGAGGACGACGCGACGCTCGCGACCGAGGTCTTCGCGCACCGGGTGGCCGCCGCGGTTTCGGCCATGGCCTGCTCCGCCGGCGGCATCGACGCGCTCGTCTTTACCGCTGGCATCGGCGAGGGCTCGGCCGCGACTCGCGAGCGGGTCTGCGAGCGGCTGGCTTTTCTCGGTCTCCATCTGGACCCGGACCGAAACTCCGTCGCCGAGGGGGACCGCGACATCGCCACCGACCTCTCAGCGGTGCGGGCGCTGGTGGTCCGTGCCCGCGAGGAGCTGATCGCCGCCAGGGCCGCCCGTGAGCTGCTGGGGGTGGAGACGCCGGGGTGAAGCTGCGACGCGACGCCTCAGGGTCTGGTGCCGTCGCCGCGCCGGATGCTCCCGCTCACGGCGTCCAGGACCAGCGCAGTGAGGAGGACCGCCGCGCCGACGAGCGGCTCAGCACCGAAACGGGGCTGAGCGGTGGTGAGGCCACCGCGCGGCTCGGACGCTATGGGCCCAACGCTCTGGTCGAGCATGAGCGCAGCGTGCTGCTCGAGCTCCTCTCCCACTTCTGGGCGCCGATCCCCTGGATGATCGAGGTAGCCTTGGTTCTCACCGCGGTGACGGCGCGCTGGCCGGACTTCGGGATCATTCTCGCGCTGCTGCTGCTGAACGGGCTGGTTGGGTTCTGGGAGGAGCACCAGGCAGCCAACGCTATCGCCGCGCTGAAGGAGCAGCTCGCAAAGCAGGGGCGGGTCAAGCGCGACGGTGAGTGGCAGACGATCGGCGCCGAGCAGATCGTCCCGGGCGATCTGTTGATGGTCGAGCGCGGCGATGTGATCCCGGCCGACGCGCGGATCGTCGCGGGCACCGTGGACGCCGACGAGTCAGCGCTGACGGGAGAGTCGCTGCCCGTCGCCAAAGGGCCCGGCGAGGACGTCTACTCGGGCACCGTCGTCTCACGCGGGGCGCCGACGGCGCGGGTGCTCGCCACCGCTGCGGCGACCGAGTTCGGCCGCACCGCCGCGCTAACTGGCGAGGAGAGCCCGCCGAGCCATTTCCAGGTGGCGATCTACTCGATCGGCAGGTATCTGATCGCGATCGCGATGACCCTGGTCATGGTGATCGTCGTCGTCTCCCTGTTGCGTGGACACAGCCTGGCGACGACGCTCGAGTTCGCGCTGGTGGTGACGATCGCCTCGATCCCGGTGGCGCTGCCCGCGGTGCTCTCGGTGACGATGGCGGTGGGCGCTCGCGATCTGGCCAAACGCCAGGCGGTCGTCAGCCATCTGCCTGTGGTCGAGGAGATGTCGGGCGTCGACGTGCTCTGCGCCGACAAGACCGGGACGATCACCCGAAACGAGCTGGCGATCGCCGATGTCGCAGTTGTTGGAGAGGGGGCCCGTCGCGACCAGGTCCTGCGTGATGCGGCGCTGACCGTCGAGCAGGGCGGTCGCGACCCGATCGATGCCGCGATTCTGGAGGCGCTGGGCGGGCCGGTCGAGGACTGCGAGGTGCTCGACTTCGAGCCCTTCGACGCTGACCGCAAGCGCGCCGAGGCGCTCGTTCGCAAGTCGGGCGGCGCCGAGTATAAGGTCGCGAAGGGCGCTGTGCAGGCGATCCTGGAGCTCGCCGGCGAGGCGGCCACAGGAGCCGATCGAGTCTCCGCGGCAACCGCGGACTTTGCCCGCAAGGGCCAACGGGCGCTTGCCGTGGCCCGGGCCGAGGAGGGCGATTGGCGGCTGATCGGCGTGCTGGCGATCGCCGACCCCCCACGCGAGGACTCGCGCCAGACGCTGGAGCAGGCGCGGGCGCTCGGGCTGGAGATAAAGATGGTCACCGGGGACCGGGTCGAGATCGCCCGCGAGATCGCCGCTGAGGTCGGGATGGGGGAGGAGGTGCTCGAGTCGGGCGTGATCGAGCGGCTCGAGGGCAAGGCCCTGATCGAGTCGGTCGAAGAGGCCGACGGCTTCGCCCAGGTCGTGCCCGAGGACAAGTACCGGATCGTCGCCGCGCTGCAGGCCGGCGGCCACATCGTCGGCATGACCGGCGACGGCGTCAACGACGCCCCGGCCCTGAGTCGCGCCGACGCCGGCATTGCCGTCTCCGGAGCCACCGACGCGGCCCGGGCGGCGGCCGACATCGTGCTGCTGGCGCCCGGACTCTCGGTGATCGTCGAGGCGATCCACCGCGCCCGCGAGGTGTTCCGGCGGATGACCAACTACGCGATCTACCGGATCACCGAGACGATCCGAATCGTTCTCTTCGTCACTCTCTCCATCCTCGCCTTCGACTTCTTCCCGGTGACGCCGATCCAGATCGTCCTGCTGGCGATGCTCAACGACGCGGCGATCCTGACCATCGCCTACGATCGCGTCGTGCCCTCGCCCCGCCCGGAGCGCTGGGACCTGCGCGAGGTGCTGAGCATCGCCACCCTGCTTGGGCTCGCCGGGGTGGTCGAGTCCTTCTCCCTGGTCGGCATCGCGATCGGCCCGCTCGGGGTGAGCCACGCCGAAGCCCAGACCCTGATGTATCTGAAGCTGTCGGTGGCGGGACACCTGACCCTGTTCGTGGCCCGCACCCGCGGCCGGCTATGGTCCCACCGACCCGCCTGGGTGCTGCTGATCGCCGTGGTCGGCACCCAGGTTCTCGCCACCCTGATCGCCGTTTCCGGTTTGCTCATGCACCCGCTCAGTTGGAAACTGGCGGCCCTCGCTTGGGGCTACGCGATCATCTGGATCCTGCTGCTCGACCAGGTCAAGCTGTGGGCCTACGCGTGGCTGGAGCCCGCGAGCCGGTAGTGAGGCCAACCTTGGGAACCGTCATCGGAAGGAAGGAGGCGGACGGTTGGCGATAGCCAAGGACTCCGCGGAGCAGCGGTCGAACGATCAAGCGCCTTCGCCATGACGGCGGGCTCGTAGATCAACAACTCAAAGGCGGCTTCGCAGCCTTCTTGAGGCGGAGGGGGTGGGATTCGAACCCACGGTAGACCCTAAGGCCCACAACGGTTTTCGAGATCGCCCCGAACTCCCTCTTTATGCCTGCAAATCGGCACTTTCGCGGTTCTCGTGCGCCTTGATTTGCGCCAGTTTTTCCAAGTGTCTCCAGTCATGAACGTCTGAGACCGGTTCTGCTTGTGCAGCCAAGACTCCAAACCTTGAGACCCATCGATGGGAAATCGACACGGGGTGATCCCTTCCTGCCTTTACTGGCTAGGTGGTGCTCCGGGAAATCCGCCCGACGGGCCCTGCGGCGCGTACTGCTGACAGGCTTGCATCGCCTGCTGCATCTTCTTACTCGGAGCCTGTCCCTGGCCGGGGAAGCCGCCGCTCGGCGGCTGGCCGCCGCTGGGCGGGCCGCTCGGCGGCGGACCACCTTGTGGCAGCTGCACTCCATGCTCGCTGAGGCACGATTGGAACTGCTGCAGGGACGCGACATCGACGGTCGAGCTGGTGCTTCCGTCGCCAGACCCGCCGCAGCCGGCGACGGCCAACATGGCCATCGCCATTGCCAGCGCAAGGACCTTTCGCTTGGCGTTCATCGCTCCCCGGCCGAGGCCAGGTCGGGGGCCGTGTCGGCAGGGGGCAGCTCCTCGGTTAGGACGCGTCCATCGGCGAGGCGCAAGACCCGTGGCGCCGTGCCCGCTATGGCCGGATCGTGGGTGATCAGAACCACCGTTAGCCCCGTCTCCTCCCACAGTGAATAGAGGAGGGCGAGGATGGCGTCGCCGGTCTTGGAGTCGAGGTTCCCGGTCGGCTCGTCCGCCAGCAGGACCTCGGGCTCGTTGGCTAGAGCGCGGGCTATCGCCACTCGTTGCTGCTCCCCGCCGGAGAGCTGAGAGGGTAGGTGGTCGGCGCGCGCGCCGAGGCTGACGCGCTCAAGCAGCTCGCCGGCCCGCTGAGTGCGCGCAGTGGCCTCGAGCCTGGCCGGGGCCAGGGCGACCTCGACGTTCTCGCGGGCGGTCAGCGTCGGGATCAGGTTGAACTGCTGGAAGATGAAGCCGAGTGTGCGCAGGCGCAGCTCGGCCAGGCCGACATCGGGGAGGCGGCCGAGATCGCGGCCTTCAAAGCTGACCGTGCCTGCGGTAGGCCGATCGAGGGCGCCGAGCAGCTGGAGCAACGTTGACTTGCCCGAGCCCGAGGGGCCGGCGATGACGACGAACTCACCTTTGACGATGGTCAGGTCGATGCCGTCGACGGCCCGGACGGTGGCCTCGGCCGTGCCATAGCTCTTCACCACCCCACGCAGCTCGTAGAGGCTCGGGTCGTGCCCGTCGTTCGCCTTGACTTCGGTCAGATCCACTGTCGTTTCCTTTGTCGGTTGTCTCTTGGTCACTCGACGCTCCTCAGGGCTTCGGCCGGGCGCATGCGCGCTGCTCGGGCGCCGCCGACGGCTCCAGCAACGAGGCCGCCCAAGATGGCCAGGGCCATGGCCAGGAGCAAGATCCCGGCGTGGAGGGAAGCGTTCAAAGCCACCGAGCTCGCTCCGGACGTGACCTGGCCCTGGCCGAACGGGCCACCGCCGGGCGGCCCAAACCCGCTCGACTGCGAGGCCACGGTCGCCTTCAGGGTGATTCCGAGGGCATCGATCACAAGCGCGCCGGCGATCCCCAGCGCCGCGCCGACCGCGCCACCAAGCAGGCCCTGAGCGATCGACTCACCACTGATCTGGCGCACGACCAGCCACTGACGCCATCCGACAGCCTTGAGCGTTCCGATCTCGCGCGTGCGCTTGTTGACCGAGGCCAGGGTCAGCAGGCTGGCGATCAAGAAGGCCGCGATCAGAGCGACGACGGCCAGAGCGGTTCCGAGCTTCGAGGAGAGGTTCTTGGCATCGACCAAGGAGCCGGAAACGCGCTTGGCCAGGTCGGCGGAGGTCGTCGTCTGCGAGCCGTTGAAGGTCTGCTTGATGGCGCTGGCCACCGAGGCGACCTGATCAGAGCTGGTCGCCCGCACCTGGAGCGTGTTGATTCGGCCCTGGCGATCAGAGAGCTTCTGCAGCACCTTGAGCGGGACGTAGATGTCCGATGAGGTTCCGCCGAGCGGCGCCGCTGAGACGCCGACCACCTTGAACTTCTTATCGCCCACCTTGACGTGATCGCCGACGGAAAGGTTCTCCTGGTCGGCGTAGGTCTGGGAGAGCACCGCCTGATGGACCTGGCCCCTGCCCAAGTAGTCGCCTTTGGTGATCTGACGCGGGGTGATCAGGCCGATGGCGGAATGGGCGGTGTCGACCCCCGAGACCGTGATCGGCTGGAAGTTGACATTCCCTCCCGGACCGCCGGCACCGCCCGGAGGCGCGCCGAATCCGCCCTGTGACTGGCTGGAGCTGCTGGGGACCGTTCCTGAGAGGTGGATCATGTTCAGTGTCAGCCCACCCGAGCTTGCGGCGACGCCCTGGATGGCATCGACCTTCTTGGCCTCCTTGGTCGGGAAGCTGAGGTCGGTGGTCATGAAGGTGGTCGTCTCGAAGTGCTCGCCCGGATTGCCGAGGTTGTTGAGGTCGAATTGGCCGCCGCCGTTCTCGCGCCGCAGCTCGCGCTGTTCCTTCTTGGAGAGCTGCGGACCCTGGCCGGGGGCAAAGCTTTGGTTCTGGCCCGACCCGGTGATCTGGATCGGCCGGGTGACCGACATGTCGGTACCGACACCGGTCAACGGCTCGAGGACCTTCGATTGGGCCTGGTCGAGCCCGCTCGACAGCGCGCTGACCGTGACCACCAGTCCAACGCCGACGCCGAGGCCAAGGGCGGTGAAGACGGTTCGGCCGCGACGCCGGCGAAGCTCAGACCAGATGTAGCGCAGATAGAACATGCTTCAAAACGGTCCTCTCGTTCTTAGCTATGGCCCGGCGAGTGCCGTCGGCGGGATAGGGCAAGAAGCGCCGTTGGCGACCGCCGGGCTGCGCCATCAAAGCTAGTTAGCGCGAGAGGGACCCGAGAGCAGCCTGAGAAAACGGTGAGAGCTAGGCCGGGGTCCGTTGTTCGGCGGCTGCGCGTGACGGCAACGTCACTGTGAACTGCGCACCCCCACCGGCGGCGTTGGCCGCCTCGACGCGGCCTCCGTGAGCCTTGGCGATGGCGGCGACGATCGCCAACCCCAGGCCGCTGCCCCCGCCGTCATCTTGGTTGGCTTTGTCCTGGCGCCAGAAGCGCTCGAAGACCTGTCGTTCGGATCGTGGCTGAAGGCCCGGTCCGTGGTCGCGTACCGTCAGAGTGGCCCAGCGATCATCGCCCCCCAGGGAGACCTCTATTGGGATCCGCGAGGGAGTGTGTTTCACAGCATTGGCGAGCAAGTTACTCAACACCTGACGCAGTTGCTCGGGGTCTCCGAGGACTTCGGCGGAGCCGGCGACTTTGAGGGCAATCGTCCGCTGGGGCTCAAGCGCGCGGGCATCGTCGCAGGCCGCTCTGGCCAGAGCGGCCAAATCGACCGGCTCGCGGAGCGACTCGCGCACTTCATCGAGTCGAGCAAGAGCCAGCAGGTCGTTGACCAGGACGCCCATTCGTGCGGCTTCGTCCTCGATCCGTTGCATGGCCTGGGCCAGCTGGTCAGGCTTGCGCGCTGCCCCGGTGCGGAATATCTCGGCATAGCCGCGGATCGAGCTCAGCGGAGTGCGTAGCTCATGCGAGGCATCGGCTAAGAACCGACGCAGACGCTCCTCGCTGGCCTCGCGCTCGGCAAAGGCGATTTCGATCTGCCCCAACATGCCATTGAGGGCTAGGCCGAGACGGCCGACCTCGGTGCGCTCGTTGGCCTCCTCGACCCGCCGTGAGAGATCGCCTGCGGCAATGTCGTCGGCGGTCTTGCCCATTCGCTCAAGTGGGCGCAGCCCAGCCTTGATCACCAGCCAAGCCAAGACACCGAGAGCCAAGAGGATCGCGCCGCTGACGATCAGCTCGATGGTCCGCAACCGGTCGAGGGTCTGGGCCATCTCGCGCAGAGGCACGCTAACGACAATCGTCCCGCCACCGCCAGGGACACGAACAGCAACAGCGCGAAAGTCGGGAGCGGAGCTGTCCGAGGCCGGCAAGGTGAAGAGCCTGGGTGCGTCCGCAGAGTTCGAGAGCGGCAACTCGGAAGGCAGCTCGGGCTTCGGCAGGCCGCTTTCCCCGTAGGAGAAGAGCTGTCGGCGGACGACTTGGTTCTTGCTGTTGAGCCGGATCGCGTAGGTCCCGGGGGGAAGCTGCGGGCCGCCGGGGCCGCCAACGTCTCGCCCGCTCGGCGGCTGGGGCCGCTTAACCCCGTTGGGCAGGCGCGGGAACTGACTCGGTTGACCCGGGGCCCCGGGCTCAATCGAAATGCCGAGGGCAAATATCGCCGGGCCGATCGCCGATTCGACCTGCTGGTCCACCCGGTCGGAGAGATAGGAGCGCAGAGCGGCATAGGAGACCAGGTCAAGGACCACGAGGCCGACCGCGGCCAGGGCCAGCAGGGCCAACACTAGGCGAGCCCGTAGTGACATCTCAGGACCTCGGGCGCCGCAAGACATACCCAACCCCGCGCACGGTGTGAATCAATGGCGTCTCGTCGCGGTCGACCTTCTTGCGTAGGTAGCTGATGTAGGTCTCGAGGACTCGACTGTCGCCTCCAAAGTCGTAGTCCCAAACGTGATCGAGAATCTGACCGCGTCGCAGAACGCGGCGGGGGTTTAGCAGCAGGTAGCGCAGCAGGCGAAACTCGGTATCGGTCAACTCGACCAATCTCGCCCCACGCCTCACTTCGCGCGTCTCCTCATCGAGCTTGAGGTCCTCGAAGGTCAGAACGCTCCCATGGGCGCTAACGCCGATTCGGCGCAGGATGACCCTGATTCGAGCGATCAACTCCTCGACGCTGAACGGCTTGGTCATGTAGTCGTCGCCGCCGAGCGTCAAGCCACGGACCTTGTCTTCGGTCGTATCGCGGGCCGTCAAGAAGATGATCGGAACCCCGCTTCGCATTCTTTCGAGGCGGCGGGCCACCTCAAAACCGTCGAAGTCAGGGAGCATCACGTCGAGTACCAACAGGTGCGGGCCAAAGTCGTCGCACCGCTCAAGCGCCTCCTGGCCGCTGCCCGCAGCCTCAGCGACAAAGCCCTCGTAGCGCAGCGCCATCAGCAGCAACTCGGCGATATTGGCTTCGTCGTCGACGACCAGGACGCGCAACTCATCTATCGACGCGGCTGGCTCGCTCACTCCTTCCATGCTGCGCCCTGAAGCTGAGAGTTTCCTGAGTGAAATCTGAGGAGGGCATAAGAATCGTCCTCTGCAGGCCCACTTGCCGGACGGGGCCTCCTCTCGTGATCGGTCGCCCTGCCAGCGGATTCTCAGCCGCCTCCAACCGTTTCCTTACCTCCGGTAGTCAGGGTTGCGCCTCGGAGGCAGATTTACCTCTCAAGGCCAGGTGCCGAATGAATAGCGATCGCCAACCTCCCCAACTGCTGGGAAGCCCACGGCCGATCATCGGATCAGGTCGGATGCCCGGCAGGGCATCAAGCCTTGCGCTGGTCACCGTAGCCATCCTGGCCCTATGTCAGACCGTGGCCCGTGCTGACTCCGGCGACCGCCGGCCTCACGCGATCGTCGTCCGCAAAGTGCGATCGGTCGATCAGCCGCGAGCTTTTTGGACGGCCAAGGCAATGCGGCGCGCCAAGCCTCTGCCCTTGGGTCAGCTCAGGAGAAAGGCCACCGATAACGACCTCGAGGTCGTCCCCGAAGGAAATGGTCAGCCGAGCTATGTTCCACCTGCCGAACCGGGAGTCAGCGCCCCTCCCGCCGAGCGCCGCGTTCGCCTTCGTGCGAGCAGCGCGGCCAGGGTCGAAGGCACTGACACCGGCACTTCCACCGCCTATCCGGCTTCGGCCAACGGGGTGGTCTACGGCCAGTACGTGATCGGCGGCCAAGTCGAGAGCTACCGCTGCTCGGGCAGCGTGATCAACACCAGCGCGGGAAACGTCGTCTTAACCGCGGGTCACTGTGTGATCGACCCCGACAGTGAAGCCAAGGCCCGGAACCTGGTCTTTGTCCCCGGCTACCGCAACGGCAACGAGCCCTACGGCGAGTGGACGGCCTCAAAGTTCGCCACGACCGCGAAGTGGAGCACCACAGCCGGGACAGCGGACAGCGACGAGGCCGGTGATGTAGCGATGCTGACCATCGACGGGCATTCCGGGAAGACTCTCCAGAGTGTGGTCGGGGCGCTGGGCATCGGCTTTAACCAAGCTCGCAACAAGACCTACACCGAATACGGCTACCCGGCGGACACGCCCTACGACGGCTCGAGGCTCTATGCGCTCACCTCGGGCTACGCCGGCGCCGACACTTCCTTTTCGCCGCCGACCATGGCCATCACCAGCGATTTCACCGGAGGGTCAAGCGGGGGGCCCTGGGTAGTCGGCTCGGCACCGGTCGTGCTCTCGGTGACCGATTATTCCTACCTCCTCCCTCCCTCCCTCGCCGATTACATGTTCGGGCCTTACTTCGGCACCGTCATTCAGCAGCTCTATCAGAGCGTTGGCGGATCGCAGAATGGCTCGAGCTCGACCTCGACCATCCCCTCGTCGCGCTTCTCAATGGTCGGCGTCACTCATCAGCGTCGCCGCGGAACGGCAACGATTGAAGTCTCGGTCGCCAACGGCGGGACTTTGTCGTTGAGCGGCGCGAACCTTAAGTCGGTTTCGAGAGCGGTCCGGACCAAGGGGAAGTACTCGCTATCGGTCACTGCCACAGGCAAAGCCGCTCGACAACTACAAAAGACCGGACGGGTCTTGGTCGAGGCGCGGATCCGCTTTGCCGTTTCCGCAACCAAGATCAGCAGCAAGCACCGCAGATTGAAACTGATCAAGCGAGTGCAAGGCGTTCGGAGCGACTGAAGGGAGCGGATCGCCATGCCCAGGAGAGCGGGCAGTCGAAGCGGTGGCGGATGCGAACGCCATCGGGGAGAGGGCGACGGCCTTTCGCTTCCAGGGGAAGGCGATTTGCGGGACTCTGGCTGCGAAGTGTGCTCAGGCTTGGAGGCTCGCCTCCTCAGAGACGGTATACAAAGCGGAGGGGGTGGGATTCGAACCCACGGTAGACCCTAAGGCCCACAACGGTTTTCGAGACCGACGCGGTTACATGCTTTCCTCCTGTAAATCGGCGCTTTCGAGATTCTCTTGCGCCTCGATTTGCGCCAGTTTCGCGCGACTCGAGAGATAGCGTCCTGTTCTCCCGCAATTGGCGGCCAGGCGAGCCCCTCCTGTCAGGTGCGGTAGGGCGGGATCTGGCGCCTGACGCATGCTGGAGGTGTGCGGGCCCGCATACGCCTGGCCTGCCGACTGTTTCTCTGCCGCCTCGGGCTCGCTACCGTTTGGCCTATGAGTAGCCAGCGAGTCGCCGGTGGAGTAGTGCACAAGATGCCTGCAGACCTGCGCAAGGCACTGATCGCCAATACCACGGCGCTCGACGCGTGGAAGGACATCACACCCTTGGCCCGCAACGAGTTCATTTGCTGGGTCGAGGATGCCAAGCAGGAGATGACCCGAGAGCGCCGCATTCGTCGGACCCAGGAGGAGCTCGAGGAAGGCCAGCGTCGGCCCTGCTGCTGGCCTGGATGCAAGCACCGCGAGCGCACCGGCAAGTAGCGACCGACGCGAGAGGCGCTCATCAACCCCGGTCCGGCCAGGCGCGCGGCGGATCGTGGCGCGTGCGTCACTGCTCGGTGCGGAACGCCCGACTCCCCCTGGCGATGGTGGAGCACCTCCTGGCCCACCCGGTCGAACCGACGGCGGCGATCCCGGCCACCCCATGTCCTGTGGCGCGCGGGACCGTCCACACCTTACGACGCCCAACGGTTTTTAAGACCGCCATGGATCCACCGTTCTCCCCTGCAAGCCGCGATGTTCGCTTGGCGCCGATTCCAAATGGCAAAGCAGAGGCCTCCGGATCGGAGGCCTCTGCCACGGCGGCGAAGGGAACGCACCCGGCTTCAGGGGGCCGCTCCGCCCCCTCGCTCGATTTCCCGGACAGCTCGTCAGCCTCCATTCTGGCGACGGCAGCGTCGAGGACTGCGTACTCGGCCTCGACGATCGCCGAGTAGGCGAAGTCGATCGCGTACTCCGCGTCCTCCTCGGCCAGATTGGCCTTCCGCTGTGCGTGGTGCACATCGTGCTCGGCCTTGCGGCTGTCGATGTCCTCGCGCATCGAGGCGATCTTCTGGTCCCAGGATCGCTGCACGTCTCTCCACCACTCCGAGATCTGATCCTTGCGCTCGTCCGCCGTCTCGCGCAGCTCCTTGGCCTGCTGCTCGCCTACCGCGCGGGCGTTGTCGCGATCGGCTTCCAGATCTGCCTTCCCCTTCTCTTGCGCAGCTTTCCCGCGATCCTCCGCTTCCTTCGCACGGGCCGCGAGTTTGCTCAAGTTGTCTGAGAGAGCCATTTCAACCTCCTGTCGTTGTCAACGCGGAGGCTGAGGGACAGCCGGGTGAGCGGTCGTCATCCATTCTTGATGATCTTGCGGGCTTAGCGCGGAACGTGAGAGGCTGTGCCTGCCGAAGGATCCGCATCCAGACGCGGCGTTCGGCTCTCCAAGGGAGATACGAGACGGATGAATGGGTCAACTGCAACGCGCCGGGCAAGACCGCTGCCCGCGCGAACCCGCTTGGTCCATCGCCGGCGGCTTCTCCAGCGGATCTCGGCGTCCCCGCCAGGCAGCGTGGTGCTCATCTGCGGTCCCGCCGGGAGCGGTAAGACTTTCCTGTTGCGCTCATGCGTCGAAGCGCAGATCCTCGGGGGGCGTGTGGGCTGGGTGACGGTCGATCGGGGGGAGCAGGACGCCCAGCGCTTCTGGCTTTCGATGATCGACGCCCTCGCCGACGCGGCCGGCGGCGAGGCGGTGGCGCGGACCGCTCCCACACCGGACTTCCGCGGGCAGGCGGTCGTCGAGCGCCTGGTGTCCGACCTGGACTCACTCCAGGAGCCCCTGGCGCTGGTGGTCGACGATCTCCACGAGCTTCACTCGCCAGACGCACTCGCCTGGCTGAGGTTGTTCGTCACTCATATGCCGACTCAGCTGCGCTTGGTGCTTGCGACCCGCGAGGAGCCGCAGATCGGGCTGCACCGGGTTCGCCTCGCCGGCGAGTTGCTCGAGATCCGGGACCCGGATCTGCGCTTCACGGCCGGGGAGACTCGGGAGCTGCTCGAGACCAGCGGGATCGAGCTCTCCGACAAGGCGATCGGGTTGCTTCACGAGCGAGCGGAGGGGTGGGTTGCCGGCCTGCGGCTGGCGGCGCTCTCGCTGTCCGAGCACCCCGACCCTGAGCGGTTCGTGACCGAATTCTCCGGGAGCGAACGGAACGTCGCCGGCTACCTGGTGGCCGAGGTCCTCGAGCATCAGCCGCCGAACATTCGCGAGCTGCTGCTGCGGACCTCGATCCTCGAGCGGATAAGCGGCCCGCTGGCCGACTTTCTAACCGGCGGTGCGGGCTCGGAGGGGATCCTGCAGCAGCTGGAGGAGGCAAACGCGTTCGTCAGCTCGCTCGACGTCGCGCGCTCGTGGTTTCGTTACCACCACCTGTTCGCCGACTTTCTCCGCCTGGAGCTGCGGCGCACTGAGCCCGCGAGCATCGAGGCCCTGCACCTAAAGGCCGCCCAGTGGTACCACGAGCACGATTATCCGGTGGACGCGATTCGCCACTTCCACGCCGCGGGGGACTCGCAGCATGCAGCTCGCGTGCTCGCCGACAACTACCTCAGCCTCATCCTTGACGGTCGCGTTGCCGTGGTCGGCGAGCTGCTGGGCATGTTCCCGCCCGACAAATCGGGCGGGGATGCGGAGCTGGCTCTCGCCTCAGCCGTGACGCTTATTGTCGAAGCCAGGCTCGATGAGGTCCCCGCGTATGTCGATCTCGCCCGGCGGATGGCCGACACAGTTCCGGAGGTGCGCAGGCCCCGCTTTGACCTGCACCTGGCCGCGGTCAGCCTGGCGCTCGCGCGCCGGCACGGCGACTTCGCCGAGGTGCTGGAGACGATGCGCTCCATGGAGGCGGCGCTGGCCGCGCAGCCTACGACGGAGCGAGACCTCAACGACGAACTACGAGCAGTCGCGCTGCAGGAACTCGGCATCGCCGAGCTGTGGTCCTCCCGCTTCGAAGACGGACGGCGCCATCTCGAGCAGGCGCTGGTACTGGTACGAGGCGCTGGACGGCCGTTTCTCGAGGTCAGCGGCCTCGGACACCTCGGGATCGCCGGGCCTTGGACAGGGCTTTCGCTCGCCGCCGGCCTCGACCTCAGCGAGCAGGCGGTCCGCATCGCCGAGGACCATGGCTGGACGCGCGACCCGATCATTTGCACCGGCTTGGCCACTGGGGCGATGGCGCTGTTGTGGCTCGGGCGCTTTGACGAGGTCGAGCGCTGGTTGGCGCGGACGCGGCGCGCGATGCAGCCGGATGGTGAGCCGGGCACCGAGCTGCTCCTCCACCACGCACGAGGTCTCCTGCGGCTGGCGCAGGGCCGGGTCGACGAGGCGATGGCGGCATTTCGGGAGGCGCAGCGGATGGAAACACTGCTAGCCGGCGAGCACGCATTCGCGGTTGCCACGCAGGCGCGCTTGCTGCGGGCGACGGCGCGCGGGGGCCACGTGGCTGAGGCGCGCGCAGCGCTCGCAGGGGTCAGCGCCCAAGACCGTGACACCGCCTCCGTGCGCTTGACCAGCGCCGACATCCACCTTGCCGAAGCACAGCCTGAGCAGGCGCTCGATGTGCTCGGC
>CAVRGL010000005.1:0-348934 GCA_963720735.1 uncultured Actinomycetes bacterium | reverse complement strand
GTTCGGCCGCGGCCGCTTTCGCTCTTCGCGCGAAGCGACAGTGAGCGCTAACCGCTCAGGGTTGCGTCGCATCGCCTGTGAATCTATGTAGCAGTCTCCTCAGCCGGCGCGGCCGACATCACCCCAAGCTGGGTCATGAAGTCAACCTGATCGAAGTACAGGTGCTCGGAGGCGAGCTGGTCTCCGCGCACTTCGTACATCCCCATCCAGCGAAGTTCCACGCGCCGGCCGGTAGGCGGGATTTCTCCGTCCGGTGTCTGAAGGGCACCGGTCTGCGTGCCAGTCAACATTCCCTCCGCCGCGGCGAGCGCGCCATCCTCGATCGAGCGGGTGATCTCGAGACGCGCGTCGGGCAAAGCATTCCAGAACACCTTTAAGAATCCAAGGACCTGATCCCGGCCCTCAAACCGTCCGGCCGGGGTCACCATCTCGGCGTCTTCACTCCATGGCTCGGCGTCCGGATCCTTGGCGCCGAACGCCCCGACGTGACGATCTATTACCTCCCGCGCACTCGCCATCTCGCCTCTTTCTCGTCCCGTTGCATGACGGATACTCCCACACGCGCGAAGCAGCACTGGCTGACCGAACGCTCCGCTCTCCTACTCGTCCAGAGCGGTACTCCTGACGGAGTCTTCTCCGCTAGAGACCTTCACCCAGAACGAGCACCGTCTCCGGTTTGACGCCGTCGAACTTCATCGCATCCGCGGCGGCCTCGCTCTGCATGAACTCCTGGAAGGCATCCATGTCGGGGATCTCGGCGATGAGTGCGACCTTGTTGGATCCCTGTGGGTCGTGAAAGGGCCGCACGGTAATGCCGATAGGCCCGAAAACCTCTTCTCGCTTCGGCGAGCTCAGCCAATGCCCGACATCGTCCACCTCATGGGTGATCACGTACGTAGCCATCAACTCGTCCTTTCGTCCGCCACCCGGTGCGCGTCACTGTGCTCGCGCTCGTATAGGGCGACCCTATTCCGCGACGACTAGGTCGTCAATCGCGACACCCGGCGAGTCAGAGCGTTGATGCTTTCCGTGCGAAGCGACGGGGGCCCCGTGCGATCCGTTTCACAACCCGAGCGCGATTGCTGCCGGTATGACAGGAGCTCGACGAGCGTGTACAACATCGACGATCTCCCCGCTGTCGATGCCCTGTAGGTAGACAGAGGTGATCCCAAGGTCAGCGTGCCCGAGCTGGCGTTGGATCACGTTGAGAGAAACGCCTTCGCGCGCCATCTCCACCGCATGCGCGTGGCGAAGCTGATGCGGAGCAAATCGTCGACGGACAGCCGCTTGTTGGGCAAGGCGGCGGAATTGGGTTCGGGCGGCGGGCGCCGACCACGGACGACCGGCGGTGGGTCCGTTGATCACGCAGAACAGCGGGCCGATTGGCAACTTCACTCGGAACTCCAGCCATGGAGAAAGCTGCTGCCATCCCCAATCGTCCATGCCCACCTCGCGACGCTTTCCGCCCTTGCCGTGGCGAACGAGCATTGCCCCGCGTCCGGGTTCCAGATCTGCCTCGGCTAGCGCCAGAGCCTCACTGATTCGCAGTCCCGCCCTCCAGAGCACGACGACAAGGCCGCGGAGCCGCAGACCTGGCGGACGATCTCCCGCTCGGCGCATCACGGCGACTATCTCCTCCACCTTGGGCGGGTCCGCCGAATACTTGCGTCCTTTGTTGCGCGGTGGACGACCTGCGTGAAAGCCGGGATACGTCGCTGGCGAGCGGCGACGTCCTGCGACATCGGTCAACGAATCGGTTGCCATGGGCTCTCCTTCTGTGCGAGAACTGGGAGGCGACCCTAAGCCGGGTGGGCGAAGCGCTGCCGAAACCGCTGCGCGGTTCCGTACCCTTGAGGCATGAGCGAGGCACGCGAAATCGAGCTTGTCTTTGAGCCCGCCGAGGAGGGCGGCTACCACGTCTATGCGCCCGACCTTCCCGGCCTGCACACCCAGGGCGACGACATCGAAGACGCCACCCGCACTGCCAAGGAGGCCCTGGCGCTCTACGTCGAGGGTCTGCGGGAGGACGGCGGGTCGCTCGATACTGGCGTGATCCGGCGCAAGGTTTCGCTTCCGGCGTGAGTCCGCGACAGCCGGTCGTCTCCGGCGAGGGGCTGGTGCGTGCGCTCGAGCGGGACGGCTGGTCAGTCGTTCGTCAGCGCGGCAGCCACGTCAGGCTGAAGAAAACAGGTCGACGGCATGCCCTGGTCGTGCCACTTCACAAGGAGCTCAAGAAAGGAACTCTCGCTGGAATCCTGCGCGACGCAGGGTTGACTGCCGAAGAGCTCAGAGAACTTCTCTGACCCTGACATCGCAGTTCGGCGGCCTGCTGATCCTCGCGCGGAGCAGGAGCGGCGTCAGAACTGAAACTTGTTTCAAAGGACGCGTTCGAGGACGAGGTACTTCCGACTGGAGACCAGATGCGCCAAGTCATCAGCCAACTCCTGAGTCCGTTCCTCGGCCTGTTGCTCCCAGTTCTCGACGTTGACGATCTCCGCCATCAGCACGTAATCGGCTGCTTCACCCCCACCTGCCTGTCCGGGCACATCCAGCGGCCGCGTCAATCGCCAATCCGACATCGTGTCCAGCGAGCTACGGACGATGTCCCGATCGCTGGCCATCAGACGCTCAAAGTCCTCTGCCAGCTCGGGCGAGCGCAGAGAAAACCACATGACCAGTGTTGCCGCCGTCGCCATCAACGGAACGCAATGTACTCAACGTTTTTGCCAGGCGCGGTCGCAGAATGATTCGAGGGCGCGGGAGGCTGAACCGCAAACCGCGTGTCATCCGCGACGGCTCGCCTATGCTCGCGGCGTGGTGGCCGCTAGGAGCCCGATCGTCCCGGAGCTGCCGATCATCCGCGCTCGTGGGGAGGGCGAGCAGCGCGCGACGTTCTTCGAGCTTTTCTTCGACCTCGTCTACGTCTTCGCTGTCACCCAGCTGTCGCACCATCTGCTCGCGGACATCAGCTGGTCAGGCGCGGCCGAGACGGCGTTCATGCTCGTCGCCGTGTACTGGGCGTGGAACTACACGACGTGGATGACCAACTGGTTCGACCCGGACACGGCGCCGGTCCGGCTGGTGCTGGTGTTCGTGATGCTCGCGAGCCTGCTGATGGCAGTCGCGATCCCGGAGGGGTTCGGCGCGCACGCGCTGCTGTTCGCGTGCGCCTACACGGGCCTGCAGATCGGGCGCAACGTGTTCGTTGTCGTTGTCACGCCGCGCGGATTGTTCAACCAGAACTTCCGCCAGATCCTGGCTTGGAGCGTGCTCTCCGCGCCGCTGTGGGTCGCGGGCGGCATCGTCGATTCGGAGGCGGTGCGCTGGGTCCTGTGGCTCGGTGCCCTCGGACTTGACCTCGCAGCGCCGCTGGTGAGGTATTGGCTGCCGGGGGTTGGAGCTACCGCCATGAGCCAGTGGCAGATCGAGGGCGCCCATTTCGGCGAGCGCTTTCAGCTGTTCGTGATCATCGCGCTTGGCGAGAGCATCGTTCTCGCAGGGGCCACTGCCTCGGATACGGGGTTGAGCCTCGAGGTCGTCGTGGCGCTCCTGCTCGCCTTCCTCTCCTCGACGGCGCTCTGGTGGCTGTACTTCGGCCAGGTCGCCGCCAGGGTTTTCGAGCGGATCCGCGCGGCCACCGCCGAGGAGCGCGGCCAGATCGGCCGCGACATCTACACCTACCTACACCTCCCAATCGTGGCGGGAATCGTCCTCGTCGCAGTCGGCGACGAGCTCGTGATCGCGCACCCGACGGACGCCCTGCATGACGCGGGAGCGCTGGTCGCACTCGGCGGCCCAGCCCTCTTCCTCGCTGGTCTGATGGCCTGCGCCGCGAGGATCGGTCAGGCACAGAGCACGCCGCGAGCCGTGGCGGTCATCGCGCTCCTTGCGGCCGTGCCGCTCGCCGCCGGCGCCGACGGGCTGGTCGCGTTGGGAGTGCTGACCGCGCTGCTGGCCGCGCTCGTGGTCGCCGAGCAGCTGCGCGGCGCGTCCTGAGCCGAACGGCCGAGGACAGGCGAGCGAACACGTTCAACGCTTGGCGGACGACTTGGCGCATCTGGTCTTGAGCCGGGGGATGCTCGTCTTGCGTCCCGCCCTTTGAAATCCGCGGTCGGTGGGGTGCGATCACACCTGGGCACAAGGCCTTCACCAACTTCGAGATCACCTTCGCGCGTCGACCTAGCCCGGGCTCCGCCAAGCACCTCAACGCGTGGCAGATCGGCGATCGAGGCGTTAGTGCGGTGGTTGTGCCGGCGCAGAAACCTGGCATGCTCAACCGATGCTTCAGAGGAGCTTGCGAGGCGGGGTTGCGGGCGCTGTCGCGACGGTGGTGATGACGCTCGAGCAGCCACTCGACAAACGCCTCTTCGACTCCAAGTACGACGATGTCGAGATCCTGGGCAAGCTCGTAACCCGCGGTGACTACTGGCAACCCATCGGCTTCGTGCTCCACGTGCATAACGGCGCGATGTTCGGCGTCGCATACGCGCGGCTCAAGCCATCCCTGCCCGGGCCGCCCGTTCTGCGCGGCCTGATGGTGGGCCTCATCGAGCACGTCGCGGCCTGGCCCCTGACCGTGCTGTTCGACCACTACCACCCCGCCCGCGAAGAGCTGCCGAAGCTCGCCACCAACCCCAGAGCTTTCGGCCAGGCGACGATTCGCCACGCTGTGTTCGGGCTCGTCCTCGGGCTCCTCGAGGACGCGCTGAACGACCGCAGCGCATAGGGGGCGGCTGCCCCTGCTCGCGCAAAGCGCTAGTGAACGGAGGCATCCGTTCGGTGCGCGCTTTGGTGTGAGATAGATTGACTTCATGCCGGTGCCCGAAACGCACGAAGGCGACCATCCGGAGCCGTCGAAGCGCAACTATCTACTGAAGGCAGACGGTTCCGGCACCGGGACCACCGACAATCCAGCTCAAGGTGCGATCGGAGTCGTCCTCAAGGACCCCGATGGTCACCTAATTGCTGAGATCTCCAAACCGATCGGACCCGCCATCAACACCGTTGCGGAATATCGGGCTCTCATCGAAGGACTCAAGCTCGCCCGCAGTCGCGGAATCCAACGTATCCGGGTGTTCCTTGACTCGGAGCTCGTGGTTGACCAGGTAAACGGCCGCGCGGAGGTTGGCAAGGAGCACATCAGACCCCTGCACGCCGAAGCGTGCTCCCTGCTCCAGGAGTTTCCCAACATCAGGATTTCGTGGATTCCGCGAAAATGGAATGCCGAAGCGGACGCACTTGCAACCAAAGCGCTTCCTGGCCGCTGAGCGCAGCGGTGCACACAGGCACGAACCGTGGTCTTGACTTCCGCTTCCGCGTGAGGCTGTCGCGTAAAGAGCTACCGATCGCGGCTGCCGGTCATGAAGCCGGGCTGATCTGAAAACGGCAGGGCCTTTCGGCCCCGGGTCAGGCGGGTGTGGCGGCCAGATGGTGTCGGTGGAGCTTTAGAAGGTTGTGAGTGGCGGCAATAAGGCGCCATTCCGAGCGTGCCGCCGCCCGGCCTCTTCGCTTGAAGTGGTCGATCCGACGGTTCGCCTTGATCTGGGCGAACACAGGCTCGACCATGCACTGGCGTTTGGAATAGAGCTCGCGACCGGCCTCGGTGGCGATCACCCGGCGCATGAAGTCATAGGGCCCGCCGAGCCGGTTCTTTCGTGGCCGATCTCGGGTGGTGTCGGCGGCGACAATCGGAACGATCCCGCGCTCGCGCAGCGAGTCGATGTGTTCGTTTGACCAGTAGCCGGCGTCGGCCAGCACCACCCCGGGGCTCTCCTCAACGCCGGCGGTTGCCAGCGCGCGCTCGGCGGCGGCGATCATCGGATCGAGCTCCTCGAAGTCGCCACCCTTGGTGGTGACCTCGGCGGCGACGATGATCTGATCCTCGGTGGTCACCGCCTGCGCGTTGTAGGCGGGCATGAAGTTGCGCCCGAACTTCATCCGCCGTGCGTCGGGATCGGTCGTGTTGACCTTGCCCTCGGGTGCCTCGGGCGGTGAGTAGGGCTTCGGCGGCGAACCGAATGGACGTCCGTCGCGCATCACCCCACGAGCGCGGTAAACCTCGTAGGCCTGGTTTGCCCGCCGCTCGGCGCGCCAGTCCTCGGCCAGTCGCCGCCGGCAGGTCTCGAGGCGCTCGGCGCGATCGCGCGCGCACCGGCTCGGGGCGCTCGGCCCGTTCGCGCTCGAGCTCTTCCTTGGCCTCGCGAAGCCATGCCCGGCGCCCGTTTGGGGTGCGAAGCCCCTCGGGCAGCTCATCGCCGCGGGCATCGCCGTGGATCTGATCCTCGGCGGCGTCGATGCGCCCGGCCTCGGCGAGGATCCCGGCGGCGATCTGCTCTAGCTTCGGATCGCTCCGTCAGAGGCCGCGGCGGCGAGCTTGGTGCCATCGACCGCGACGACGCTGACGTCGACGATCCCGGCCTTCCCGCAGAGCCCCAGGACCTGGCCGAAGAGGTCCGCCAGGGCCTCCTCGTGGCGGACGCGAAAGCGCGCGATCGTGGCGTGGTCGGGAGCCTGGTTGGCGCAGATCACGCGGAAGGCGACGTCCTCGTGGCAGCGGCGCTCGATCCCGCGCGATGAGCGCTCGCCGACCGCATAGGCGTAGGCGAACAGGGTCACCATCACCTTTCGCCTGGTCGGCTCCATCCCCGTGCTGCTCGGCACGTGGCAGCTGCCGTGAGAGTCTTTGGGCCAGCTCTGCCGTCGAGGGATCCTTGATCGGGAACTCGACCTCGGAGGAGGGGATGACGCAGTCGAAGGTGGCCTCCGAACAGGTGGCCATCACGTCTATCTGATGCCCGCGTGCCTCCCCGGTGAGGTGAAACGAGTAGGTGCCGGGCCGGGTCGGAATCAGGGTGGCGGCATAGGACCCCGCCTCCTCCGCCGGGCGAACGGGCAGGGTGATCCGGGCGCCGGCGGAGGCAACCTGAACCTCGAGGGTGGCCGAGCTGACGGGTTCCCCCGACGATTCGGTGACCCCCACCTCGACGAAGTTCTGAAGTCCCGCGATCGCGGGCTCGTTACCCCAGCCGAGCGACACCCGCAGGGGGCCCACGGCCTTGGTGATGTGGGCGGAGGCGTGGGCCGCGAACCCCAGCGAGCAGAGCCCCGCCAGCGCGATGGCCATCAGCGGCTCGATTGCTCGATCTCGCATTCCCACCCCTCGACTCGATTCCGGGCGGAGCAGCCCGGATAGCGTGCGCGGAATCTACCCGTCCCGGACGTCGGCCCGCGAGCCTGGGCGTCACTTCTGAGCGAGAAGAATCGCGAGGCGCCGCTCAGCGTCGGCGATAGAGTCGCCTCAACCAATGAAGGCGGCGGTGATCTACGAGAACGGCGGCCCGGACGTCCTGCGATACGAGGACGTGCCTGATCCCGAATGCCCCGATGGCTGCGTTGTGATCGATGTCGAGGCGATCAGCGTCGAGGGCGGGGACCTGCTTGCGCGCGCCGGCTCCCCGCCTCCCTCCGTCCCGCACATCGTGGGCTACCTCGCCGCGGGCACCGTCGTCGAGGTCGGCGCCGGCGTGGAGGACAGAGCCGCCGGTGACCAAGTCGTCACCTTGAACATGGCGGGCTCGCACGCCGCCAAACGGGCCGTTCCGGCGATCTCCACCTGGCCGATTCCCGAGGGCCTGGACCCGGCGCCAGCCGCCTGTGTCCCGGTCGCGGTCGGGACCGCCCAGGAGTGCCTGTTCACCGCGGGCAACCTCCAGGCGGGACAGACGGTCCTGATTCAAGCCGGTGGGGGCGGTGTCGGGATGGCCGCGATCCAGCTGGCCAAGCAAGCAGGCGCGACCGTGATCTCGACGGCGTCAAGCGACGAGAAGCTCGAGCGCCTTCGGGAGTTCGGGCTCGACCACGGGATCAACTACGCGACCACAGACTTCGTCGAGCGCGCCCGCGAACTGACGGATGGCCGTGGCGTCGACCTGATCCTCGACTCCGTGGGCGGCAAGACCCTGGCCGACGGCGTTGGCGCACTCGCCTACCGCGGGACCCTCGTCAGCGTGGGGGTGGCGGGCCGCGGCGGCTCCGCCATGGAGGCGCGGGAGCTTTGGGCGCAGAACAACACCCTGCGCGGTGTCTTCCTGGGCGGGGCGCTGATGACCGAGTACCCCCGCGTCCACGCGATGATCGCCGACCTCATCGAGCGGGTCGCAAACGGCGAAGTGCGAGTCGAGATCGACCGGACGTTCCCGCTTGCAGAAGCCGCGGATGCGCACGCATACATCGAGAGCCGCAAGGCCTTCGGTCGCGTGTGTCTGCAGCCGTAGCATTGCCATCGGTCCAGCCCGTGCGCGAGTATCGGAGCTCCAGTCCGAAGGGGGCAGCCCAGCCCTCCGACAGAGGAGGTTCCTGTCGCGGCGGCCTTCTTCGTCGTCGGGCTCACCGCGGGCCTGACGGCCGCCTACCGACCCACCGAGGTCGATCCGAGCGTGACCCGGATGCTGGCGGACTTCTTCGGCGTGGTGGGCGCACCCGCTGCGGGGGCGTTCGTCGCCTTCTTTGCCGCCACGGCGCTGGCCGGCTTCCGCTACGGGGCCGTGCCCGGCTGGGCCGCCTGGATCAGCGCTGTGGCCGCGATCTGCCAGGTGGGCGGGTTCGGGATCGGCGACACGACCACCGGAGCCTTCGCGTCAGACGGCGCGCTCGGGTTCATGCTGCCGGTCGCCAGCTTCCTGATCGGCGTCCTGGCGATCAGCATCGCCATGGTACGCAACCCGCTGCCGGAGGCGGCGCAGGCGTCTCAGTAGTCAATGGTTGGCGACGGCAAACAGGCCGACGATGCCGGCGAGGTAGAGCCCGAGCACCAGCAGTGAAGCGGTGCCCATGCGCATTACCTGTCGGTGAGGGCGCGTGATCAGGCCCCACGCGTAGACGACGGTGAGCACGATCGCGAGCGCCGTCAGGTAGACATCGGTCGGCTGCGCCTGGGGCAGGACGGCCGAACCGGAGAGCAGGCTCGCGACTAGGAAGAGAACCGGCAGAAAGGCGTTGCCACCGAAGATGTCGGAGACCGCGAGCTGGTAGTCGCCGAGCCTCACCGACTTGATCCCGGTCGAGAGCTCCGGCAGCGCAGTCGCGCCGGCGAGGATCGTCGCCCCGAAGACGACCCCGGAGAGGCCGATATGCGAGGCGATCCTCTCACCGCTCCTCTCCAGCACGACGCCCGCGCCGAGGGTCACGGCCGCAGCCAAAGCAAAGACAACTGCCGCACGGGCAAGGCTCATCTTCTCCACCATCACCGCCTTGGAGTGGCCTCGCGGCTTCTCCTGGGCGCCGGGTGCATTACCCGTCGAGTCATGCCAGGGCAGCCCGGTTCGGGCTCGGCTGATGAGCCAGACGCCCATCAGCCAGGAGAGCGTGATCAGTATGGCGGCCGGCTCAAACCGTCCCTGCGAGGAAGGCAGCTGCGCGCCCATCACCGAAATCGCGAGTACGACGACGACGAGCATGCTCTCGAGCACCAGCACGAGCGAGGCCGCCCGTGTGGTCAGCGCAGCCTCTGGACCCATCGCCACGTCAAGCGCCACAAGGACGACTGTCTGGATCGCAATCCCGCCCAGGATGTTGCCGATCGCAATCCCGAGGTGGTGCGCAAGCGCCGCCGAGGAGGTGATTGCGATCTCAGGCAGATTGGTGGCGACCGCAAGGAGGAGCACTCCTCCGAGTGCCTCACCAAGCCCGAGCCGGAGGTCGAGTGAATCGGTCGAGTTCGAGAGCTGGATCCCCGCGAGCCAGACGGCAGCCGCCGCGGCCGCGAAGATCAAGACGAGCGGAGCGAGGCCGAGGCCTGTGAACACAGGCTCGTTCTATCGAACATTGCGGGCCGCCCCATAGGGTGGGAGGATCGCCCGGCTTGTGAAACGCCAACCGAGGAGGTCTGAAATGCCGAAGTTCCTGATCGAGGCGTCATATTCGCCAGAAGGCGTCGCAGGGATCAAGAGCAAGGGTGGGAGCAGTCGGCGGGATGCAGTCGCCGAGATGGTTGAAGGACTCGGCGGCAAGCTGGAGAGCTTCTACTTTGGGTTCGGTGACGCAGATGCCTACGTCACCACTGAGATGCCGGACAACGAGAGCGCTGCCGCCGTTGCCCTTGCGGTAAACGCCTCTGGTGCTGTCGCCTGCAAGACAACCGTGCTGCTGACCCCGGAGGAGATTGACGCAGCGGCGAAGCAGTCCGTGGGCTACCGCGCTCCCGGCAGCTAGTCCGCGGCTTCTCCAAATCGAGCGGAGTCCCGGCCGTCAGTCATTAACGAGCAGACCCGGGGCGCGAGCTCGCAGCGAAGGCCGGGCGGTGGACGATTCGTCCAGCCCTGACGGCCGTCGGCGCCTATTCGCCGGCTCCTTCCGGCGCAAGAACGATTGCACCGTCCGGAACTCTCAACGGATGTACGAGAGAGTCTACTGACTATGTGGTATTGATGGGCGCGATCGACGACCGGAAGGAGACTCCGTAGTGACGCCTTTGAAGGAGGCTCCTCGGCGAAGGGGCTGGCCCGGCATTCTGTGATGAATCCTTCCGAGGGCGCCAGGGCGTGGGAAGCACCCACTACGAACGGGCACGGTCGCGGCCCCGAAGCCCCACTCGTTATGGCCGTGATCGGGCTTGGTTACTGGGGCCCGAACCTGCTCAGGATCCTGATCGAGATGGGCGGGGTGCAGGTGAAATGGGCCTGCGACCGGGACCCGGATCGTCTCGAGCGCTACCGTCGGCGCTACCCGGCCGTCCGCTTCACCACCGAGCTCGGGCAGGTGTTGGAAGACCCCGAGGTCGACGCGGTCCTGATCGCCACCCCGATTGGTACCCATTACGAGCTCGGACGCCAGGCGCTGGAGGCCGGTAAGCACACCTTCATCGAGAAGCCGCTCGCGGCCTCCGCCGAGAAGGCAGACTCGCTGATCGCACTCGCACACGAGGCCGGCCGCGTCCTGATGCCGGGCCACACCTTCATCTACAGCCCCGCGGTGCGGACCACCAAGGACCTGCTCCGCCGGGGTGAGGTGGGAGACATCTACTTCATCTCCTCGAGCCGGGTCAACCTCGGCCTCCACCAGCGCGACGTGAGCGTCGTCTGGGACCTTGGCCCGCACGACTTCTCGATCCTCCTCTACTGGCTCGGGGAGTTGCCGCGGAGGGTGCAGGCGGTCGGTCGTGCCTCGATCGTCAAGGGGATCCCCGACGTCGCCTTCGTCTCCCTGGAGTTCAGCTCGGGGATAGTCGCGAACATCGAGTTGAGCTGGCTCTCGCCGAGCAAGCTGCGCCGGACGGTGATCGTCGGCAGCGAGAAGATGATCGTCTACGACGACGGCAGCGCCGAGCCGATCAAGCTCTACGACCAGGGGGTCGTCTACCGCGATCCGGAGACCTTCGGCGAGTACAACCTCTCCTATCGCACCGGCGACATCCTGGTCCCGAGGTTGGAGACCTACGAGCCCCTCGGAGCCGAGATCGAGGCCTTCTGTGACGCGATAGGGTCGGGCAGGCAGATGGACACCGAAACCTCGCTAGCCCGTGACGTCGTCTTGCTCACCGAAGCCGCCGACCGCTCACTGCGCGAGGGGGGATCGGCGGTGCTGATCGAGAGGCGGCGGGCGTTCAGGCGGGCCGAGGCGGCGAGCGCACAAGCGCTCCTCGACGTCCTCGGGCCGCTCGCTCCGGAACCCCCCAGCGTGATGGATCCCCGCGGCGGGCGCCGCAAGCGGACGGCCCTCCTCGTCCATGCTTCCGGCAACGGGCATGGGCCGATGCGGGCGCTGCTCGAGGAATCGCTGCCCTTCGATCAGGTGGTCGAGGCGGAGTGCGGAGCTTCCGCCGTGGTCGCCGCCGACCGAGCCGCAGACAGGCTCAGCCTGATCCTCCTCGCCTGCGACTCGGAGGAGGTCAACGCAGACGAGATGTCCGAGGCCCTGGCCGGGGTCTGCCCACGCGTGCCGATCCTGCTCTGGTCCAACTCGCTCGAGTCCGCCGACGTCCGCAGCGCGCTCGATGCCGGGGTGCGCGGGGAGGTTGTCAAGGCGAGCGATCGGGCCGGGCTGATGGCGGCGATCGCAGCATTCGTCGATCCGGGAGGAGATGCCGCCGGCGATCTGTCGAGCGGCGAGCCCGAGAGCCGCCGCCGCGTCCTGGTCGTGACGTGAGCACTGCCGGTCAGACCGCGGTGCGATCAGTGGTCGGAACGCGGCCGCTGGATTCGCCCGCTGTCGTCCCGCGGCGGCGAGACCACATCACCAGGCGAGCCCTCGCCACAGCCGACGCGCTCGCGATCGCGGCGGCGATGGCCATCGCGTTGTTCCTGGTCACTCCCTCACCGCACGTCGGAACCGACTTCGCCCTGAGCCTGATCTCGCTGCCCTTCTGGGTTGCGCTGTTCAAGGTCTACCGGCTCTATGACCGCGACTCGAAGCGGGTCAGCCATTCGACCGTCGACGACATCCCCTGGCTCTTTCACGCGCTGGTGGTCGGCTCGCTGGGGCTCTGGGCCTACTCGAAGGTCGCCTGGCCGGACCGGATCCAGCTCGCGCAGGAGGCGACCTTCTTCGCCGTCGCCTTCGCCGGGATCCTCCTCGCCCGGGCCGCGGTGCGCAGCGCGATCACTCGCTGGAGCCCCCGTGAGCGCGTACTGCTGGTCGGCGACGGGCCGACCGCCGCCCTGCTGGTGCGGAAGATGAGGCTCCACCCGGAGTACGGCCTCGACCCGATCGGCTACCTGAAGTCGGGAGAGGGCTCGGAGGAGGAGATCGACGGGGTCCGCTGCGTCGGCACCACCGATGCGGGCATCCAGTCGGCCGGGCAGCTGGCCGGAGTCGACCGGGTGATCCTGCACCAGGACCTCGACGAAGACGTCCTCCTCGGCATAGCGAGGCGCTGCTCGGACCTCGAGATCAAGATCAGCCTGGTGCCCAACCTGGTCGAGATCCTCGGCTCCTCGGTCGAGGTCGACGACGTCGAGGGGGTGACGCTGCTGGGCATCAACCCGCCCGTTCTGACCCGCTCCTCGCGTGCGATGAAGCGCGGGCTCGACATCGTCATCGCCTCCGCAGTGCTGCTCGTGACGCTGCCGCTGATGCTGATCGCCGCGCTGGCGGTCAAGCTGACCTCGAGGGGCCCGGTCTTCTTCTCCCAGGAGCGCATCGGACGGGGCGAGCGTCGCTTCCGCCTCTATAAGTTCCGGACGATGGTCGAGGACGCGGAGCAGCGCGAAGCCGAGCTTCGCTCCCAAAGCTCCCATCCGGCATGGCTACTGCTGGAGCGCGATCCCCGGGTCACCCGCGTCGGTCGTCTGCTTCGCCAGACCAGCATCGACGAGCTGCCGCAGCTGGTCAACGTGCTGAAGGGCGACATGAGCCTGGTCGGCCCGCGGCCGATGCCGCCGGCGGTAGACGAGCAGATCGACGGCTGGGGGCGGCGCCGCCTCGATCTGACGCCGGGGATAACCGGGCTTTGGCAGGTGCTCGGCCGGACCAGCATCCCCTTCGAGGAGATGATCGGGCTCGATTACCTCTACGTCACGAACTGGTCGCTGTGGCAAGACATCAGGCTCTTGGTCAGGACGCTGCCGGTGATAATCGGCGGCAGGGGCGCGAACTAGACGAAAGGTGGTGGCTGGCTGATGAGGATCGCATCGAAGCGGGTTGTTGTGACCGGCGGCGCCGGGTTCATCGGCAGCCATGTTGTCGACCGTCTGATCGACGGCGGGGCCGAGGTCGTCGCGATCGACGACCTCAGCGTCGGCCGGCCCGAGAACCTCACCGCCGCGATGGCCGCGGGAGCTGAGCTCGAGGTCGGCGACATCTTCGACAGGTCCTTCATGCAGCCCCTGCTCTCGGGCGCCGACATCGTCATCCACATGGCCTGCGACAACCTGCGGGCCTCGCTCGGCGATCCGGAGCGAACCCACGAGATCAACGCCACCGGCACCCTGCTCACCGCCCTGGCGGCGGTGAAGGCAGGGGTGAAGCGCTTCGCCTACGTCTCCTCCTCGGAGGCCTACGGGTCGGCGGTAAACGGTCGCATGAGCGAGACCCATCCGCTGGAGCCGACCACCGTCTACGGCGCGAGCAAGGCCGCCGGGGAGCTCAACGCCCAGGCCTGCATGCGCACCTACGGACTGCCGGTGATCGTGATCCGCCCCTTCAACGCCTACGGGCCGCGCGAGCACGCCGAGGGCACCAGCGCCGAGGTGATCCCGAAGTTCGTCTCCCGGATCACCGCCGGCGAGCGGCCGGTGATCTTCGGCGACGGCACCCAGACCCGCGACTTCACCTGGGTCGAGGAGACTGCCGCGGGGATCGTCCTGGCGGCGGCCCGCGACGAGCTGGTCGGGGAGGCCGTGAACATCGCCCACGGCTCCGGTGTCAGCGTGCGGGAGGTCTGCGAGACGCTGCTGGAGATCCTCGACGCCGGGCAGCTCGAAGCCGAGTACGTGAACGGGCGTCCGGGCGACGTCATGCACCATTGCGCGGACACCACCAAGGCCTGGGAGGCGACCGGCTTCCGCGCGGTGGTCCCGATCCGCGAGGGCCTCGAGCGCTACGTCGCCTGGGCGCACGAGCAGCAGGGGGAGCGGGCGGCGGTGGGCAACTCCGAGCCCGTCGCCAGTCCGCAGCCCGTTCGCAACTGGTAGCGGGTGACCCCATCCGTCGACAATGCAGCCGGGCGTCGGGTGGTCGTGATCGGCGCCGACGGCTTCATCGGCAGCGCTGTGGTCCGCGCGGGGCTCGGCGCCGGAGCGGCCGTGATCGCCTGCTGCGCGAAGCAGCCGTGGCGGCTGGCCGGGATGGAGAGCGAGCCGGGGCTCTCGATCGTCGACCTGAGCGGCTGGTGGGAGCAGCGCCGGATCGAGTCGCTCGAGCCGCTGATCGCCGGCGCGGACGCGGTTGCCCTGCTCGCCTATCAGCCGCCGCCCGACCGCTCCTCGGCGGGTCGTCACGAGCAGGAGGTGAACACCGCGGCGGCGGTCGCGATCGGCGAGCTCGCCGCCCATGCCGGGGCGCGGCTGGTCTTCACAAGCTCGGTCGACGTCTACGGCCCCTGGCACGAGGCGCCGGTGACCGAGGAGACAGCGCCGCAGCCGCAGACCCCCTACTCGGAGGCGAAGCTCGAAGCCGAGCGTCGCCTCGCGCGCGGCCCGGGATCGGTGCTCACGCTCCGGCTCTCGACCGTCTACGGGCCGGGTGAGGACGGCCCGCGGGCGGTTCCCTCGTTCATCCGGGCCTTCCTTCGCTCCGAGACGCCGGTCCTTCACGGGGACGGGACCGACATCAGGGACTACGTGCACGTCGACGACGTCGCCGCCGCGATCCTCAACGGCTGCCTGCGATCGCCGCTCCCCGGGACCATCAACCTCGGAACCGGGGTGGGGCGAAGCACCGAGGAGGTGCTGCGGGCGGTCGCCGCGGCGCTGGAGGTCGAGCCCGAGCTCGAGAGGGCGCCGAGCCGCGGGCCGAGCTTGCGGCTCGTCGTCGACCCGGCTCTCGCGGTCCGCGAGCTCGATTTCGATCCGCGCCGGGAGTTCGGGCCGGCGCTTCGCGAGGAGGCCGCCTGGCTGCGAGACCGGCGCGCCTCATGGGTGGCGGCATGAAGGTCGCGATGCTGCTGGAGAACAACCCCTACCCGCAGGACGTGCGGGTTCGAAACGAGGCGGAGTCGCTCTCCTCGGCGGGGCACGAGGTCACGGTGATCGCCCCGCGCTCCCGCGGGCAGGCCGCCACCGAGCGGATCGCCGGGGTGACTGTCCGCCGCTACTGGCTGCCCGCCTCATCCGGCGGGTTGGTCGGCTTCCTGGTCGAGTACGCGGTGGCCCACGCGCAGCTCTTCGCCCGCGGCCTGCGCGAGCTGCTCCGCGGCGCCGAGGTGATCCACCTCCACAACCCCCCGGACACGCTGTTCCCGGTCGGGCTCCTGGCCAGGGCGATGGGGCGGAAGGTCGTCTTCGACCACCACGACCCTTTCCCCGAGCTGTTCGCCCAGAAGTTCGGGACTTCGAGGTTGGTGGCGTTCGCCGACGCCAGCCAGCGCGCCAGCCTGCGGACCGCCACCGCGGTCCTCTGCACCAACCGCTCGCAGGCGGAGACGGCGCTGGCGCGGGGTGGGGGGCGTCCAGAGAGCCTCACCGTGGTCCGAAACGGGCCGAGGCGCTCTACCCTCGCCGGCGCCGAGCAGCCGAGGAGCGGCGAGCTGAGCGATCCCCACCTCGTCTTCGTCGGGGAGCTGGCGGCGACCGACGGGGTCATGGAGCTTCCCGAGCTTCTGGCGAAGCCCGGCCTCGAGGCGGCGACCCTCACCCTGGTCGGCGACGGTGGCATCCGCCGCCAGCTGAGCACGGCATTCGCCCGGCGGCAGATATCGGATCGGGTCGAGTTCACCGGACAGGTCGAGCACCGCCGGGTCCCGGAGCTGATCGCCGCGGCGGACATCTGCATCGATCCGGCCCCCTGCTCCGAGCTCAACCACCGCTCGACGATGATCAAGGTGACCGAGTACCTGGCCGCCGGGCGCCCCGTGGTCGCCTTCGGGCTGACCGAGACCCGCCGCACCGCCGAGGATGCGGCGCTCTATGCGCCCTGTGGCGATCTCGACGGGTTCGCGAAGCTGATCATCAGCCTGGCGCGGAGCGGCGATATGCGCCGGGAGCTGGCCGAGCGGGCGGTGGCCCGGGCGGAGGAGCTGGTCTGGGAGCGATCCGAGGTGGAGCTGCTGGGGGCCTATGAGCGACTCTAGGCTGCAGGCCGCTCCCGTCTCGCCGCCCGACCGCGACGGCACCGCGCAA
The DNA here is from genome assembly GCA_963720735.1 of uncultured Actinomycetes bacterium. GTDB lineage: Bacteria > Actinomycetota > Thermoleophilia > Solirubrobacterales > 70-9 > JBBRHQ01. The sequence continues at coordinate 332,162 of CAVRGL010000005.1, read as the reverse complement.
TCTCGGATCCTGCTGATCTCCGCGGTCCACAACGAGGCCGAGCACATCGTCGAGGTGGCGCGGGCGGTCGAGGCCCAAACCCGGCCGCCCGATCTCTGGCTGGTCGTCGACGACGACTCCGATGACGGGACCCTGGAGAGGCTGCGCGAGCTGGAGCCCGAGATCGGGTTCATGCGGGTCCTCGCCGTCCCGTCCGGGCTCACCTCGGCCGCGGGGGACCGTCTGGCGGCCGCCGCGGTGGAGCGGGCCTTCGACTGGGCGCTCGGGACCGTGGAATGGGGCTCGTTCAGCCACATCGGCAAGCTCGACGGCGACACACTGCTGCCGCCGGACTACCTCGAGGAGATGCTGGAGCGCTTCGAGGCGGACCCGGGCCTCGGCGTCGCCGGCGGGGCGCTGACCGAGCCTTCCGAGAACGGCTGGAGGGTCGTTCCCACCCCCGCCGACCAGGCAACCGGCCTTGCCCGCATCTACCGTCGCGAGTGCTTCGAGGAGATCGGCGGCATTCCCGAGCGGCTCGGCTCCGACCCGATCACCGTGACCTATGCCCGCATGCGCGGCTACGGGGCCCGCACCTTCGCCGATCTGCCGGTCCGCCACCTGCGCCCGATGGGGACGAGGCAGGGTGTGCTGCGCGGGCGGGCTCGCCACGGGGCCACCCACTACATCGTCGGCTACGGGTTCCTCTGGGCGGTGCTGAGGTCGCTGATGCTCGCCGTCCGCAGCCGCCCGGTCCTGCTGGGTGGAGCCGCGTTCCTCTACGGCTACCTGCGCGCCGCACTCGGCCCGACAGAGCGGGTCGACGACGAGGAGTTCCGGGCCTTCGCCAGGGCCGAGCAGCGACGGCGCCTGCGCGGCGCCCTCGCGCGAAAGCGTCCCTCGGCACCCGCGCCGGCGCCGTCGACGACCGACGAGCGTCGCCGCGAGCAGATCGTCGAGGTCCTGCGGACGATCGAGGCCTACGGCGATCGCAACGGCTGGATCGGCAGCGACCCCTACGAGGGCCTCAACGCGACCCGCCTCACCCGGCTGCAGAGCACCTTCCGCGGCAGGCAGCTGATCATCCAGGCGGTGAAGCGCTCGCCGCTCGACCTGCGGCCGCTTCTCGGGATAGAGCCCACCCTTAACTCGGCGACGATCTCCTGGGCCGTCTCCAGTTACGCGCTCGACGGCTTCCTCCCCGAGGAGACCGCCGAGAGTCATCTGGAGAAGTCGCTGGCTGCGCTGCGCGGACTGCGCTGTGCCGGCTTCGAGGAGCCCTGCTGGGGCTATCCCTTCGACACCCAGTCGCGGGTCTTCTTCTACTCGAAGACCGCCCCGAACACGATCGCCACGGCTTTCGCAGCCAACGCCCTGCTCGACGCCTACGAGCGCACCGGCGAGGAGGAGCTGCTCGAAGAGGCCCGGGGCGCCGGCCGCTTCTTCCTTCGCCACATCCTCCAGACCGAGGCCGACCGGGGCGCCTACTTCGGCTACATCGTCGGCGACCGCGCCCCGATCCAGAACGCCAACACCCACGTCTGCGCCGTGCTGGCGCGGCTCACCAGGTACGGGGATGAGGAGGGGTTCGGCCCCGCCGCGCAGGCCGGGATCGAGTACGCGCTCTCAAAGCAGCACCCCGACGGGTCCTGGCTCTACGGCGAGCGGCCCGACCTCGCCTGGGTCGACGGCTACCACCACGGCTACGTGCTCGACGCGCTGCGGGTCTGCGCGGACGCCGGACTTGACGACCGCCTCCCCGAGGCGATCCACCGCGGGCTGGAGTACTACCGCCGCGAGCTGATCCTCCCCGACGGAACGCCCAGGTACTTCTCCCACGAGACCTACCCGATCGACTCCCAGTCCGTCGCCCAGGCGATCCAGACCTTCTCGATCGCGGCGCTCGATGACCCCTCCTACATCGAGCCCGCGCGCAGGGTGTTCGACTGGTCGCTGCGCAACATGCGCCGCCCGGACGGGCTCTTCATGTTCCAGCGGCGCCGCCACTGGAGCAACCCGCTGCCTCACATCCGCTGGGCGCTCGCCGCCACGCTCCTCGCCTGCACGCACATGTGGCGAGCCGAGCGGATGCTTGCCGGGGACCTGGAGGCGCGCCGCTGAGCGAGCGGAGCCCCTATGCGGCGATCTGCTGCGAGAAGAGCTCCTGGAGTTGCTCGGCCGAGCCTTCGATCCCGTACTGCTCGACGACCTTCTGTCTGCCCGCCCGCCCGAGGCGGCGGCGCTGATCGGGATCGGTAGCGAGTTGTTCGAGCACCGCGGTCAGCTCGTCCAGGTTGCCGGGGGCGATCAGCCTGCCGCTGACCCCGTCCTCGATCAGCTCCGGGATCCCCATGATCCGCGAGCTGACCACCGGGAGCTCCATCGCCATCGCCTCCATCAGGGAGACCGGGACGCCCTCGGCGAAGCTCGGCAGGCAGAAGGCGTCTGCGGATTCGAGATGGCCGCGGATCTCGTCCTGCCCGATCGCGCCGGTGAAGACGATCCGATCGCGCACGCCGAGATCGGCGGCCAGCGCCTCCAGCTCCGTCTCGGTTCTCGCCCCAGCCGACCACCGTCGCCCGGGCGTCCATGCCCCGCTCGGCCAGCGCCGCGATCGCCTCGATCAACAGTCCCTGGCCCTTGAAGGGGACGAGACGGCCGACGCTGAGAACCTCGAAGGTCCCGTTGTCGTCTCGCTCGGCCGGAGGGGCGAACACCGCCGGGTCGATCCCGCAGTGGATCACGCGCAGCTTCCCCCAGTGCTCCTCGGAGACGAGTGCCATCAGCTGGCTGCGGGCGAAGTCGCTGATGCAGACGACGAAGTCGGCGCTCTCGACCTTTGCCCGGAGGTTGAAGCGGGAGACCTCGTAGAACTCGTCCGGGCCATGGACGGTGAAGCTCCAGGTCCACCGCGGGCTCGCGCCGGACTCATAGTGGGTGGCGAGCAGAGCGATGTCGGTCACCTGGTTGGTGAACTGGGCGTGGAGGTGGCGAAACCCGCGCGCCTCGCAACGCTTCCAGACGACCATCGCCTCGGCGAAGTAGAAGAGCTGCCAGAGGCGCCCCCGGAGCCCGGGCCGGCTGAGGCGGAGCGACAGGCCGAGGGTCGAGAGGTAGGCCGAGGGCGCGCGCAAGAGGGCGGAGAGATGGGCGCGGACCAGGTCTCCCCAGCGTGGGGGGAGGATCGTGTAGGTGCTGGCGTGCTCTCGCCGCTCGGCCTCGTTCAGAAGCTGATCCTCGGCCACCCGATGGACCGAGATCGTCTCGATCTCCACGCCGCGAGCGCGCAGACTCTCGACCTCGCGCAGAATGAAGGTGTGAGATATGGCCGGATAGTGGCCGACGAGGTAGGCGATCTTCATGGTTTCACCGAGTCTCGCGTCGACCCCCGCAGAGGCTCGTTCTCGTGAACGGCCGCGCGTCGTACCGAGAGGGGGCGGCCTTCGCTGCGCTGGGCCTTGTCCTGGCCGCTGTCCTCGGGATCGTCAGCAGTATTGCCGTCGCCCGACTCTATGGGATTACTGTGCTTGGCCAATTCGCGCTCGTGATATCGCCCGTCGGGATTGCCTGGTCTCTTTCCACGGTAAGCGAGCAGGCAGCACTGGTCCGAAAGATTTCCCTTCTTCCCCCGCGGGACCCGCGAGTGACCGGCATGTTCGGCGCCGTGTTCACGTTCTCCTTTGTCCTGACCCTGGTGGTTGCGGCTCTTGTGATGGTCGTGACGGTGATCGCGCTCAATGGCCCGATCGACCACCCCGATTTGGTCGAGCCTGCTCTGGTCAGCATGGTCGGATATCTGTTCATAACCAACACGGGTTGGAATCTGGACGCGGTGCTCGCGGCGTTTCGTGCAGGACGTGCTCTCTTTTGGATCCGACTCGCGCAGGCGGTCAGTTACTTCCTTCTGGCAGTGGTGGGCGCCTTGGTGTCGCCAACAGTTTGGATGCTGGTGATGGCCACGATCGGTTCGTATTTTGTATGCCTGATCGGGAGGTGCATCGCGATCCGAGCTTTTATGAGGTACTCGGTCTCTCGAGCAGCCTTGCGGGACGGCTTTTCAGTTCTTCCCGAATTGATCAGGTTTGGGCTGAAGATCGTCCCCGGCACCATCGCTGATGGCCTGGCCAACCAGGCCGGCGTGTGGATCCTGGGGGCGTCGGGAACGCTCCCTTCGCTCGGAGCGTACAACCGCGCGTGGCAGCTTGGCTACCGATTCGTGGAATCCAAGGACCGCATCACGGACATGCTCTTCCCGACGCTCGTCGAACGGGACTATCTAGGCGACCACAAGGGCTTCGACAGGGCACTGGTCGACTCACTTCGTTACACGGCGGTCGGGCTCTTGCTACCGGCGGCCGCCGGCGCCGGTGCCGCTTACGGAATCATGAATCTGTTCGGTCCGGGATTCTCCACGGCCGCGGTTGCATTGGCCCTACTTCTGCTGATGCCAGCTCTCGCGACGATGAGCAGTATCCAGCGCCACGCATTGTTCGCGGTAGATCGTCCACTGATGGGCTCGGCGGCAGCATTCGCCAGGGCGGTGGCCACGATTGGGGCGACGGTTCCATTGACCCTATGGTTGGGAGTGACCGGCGCGGCGCTGGCGGTGGTCCTCGGCTTTGCGGTCGATCTGGGGATCATGATCCATACGAGCCGTCGTCACATGGTGAGCGGATTCCTTACTCTCTGGCCGCTGCGAGAGCTCTCTGTCCTCGCGTTCGCGTACGTGGTCGGCGTGGTCGCGGCCCGCGCCGGCGACATTCTCCTGCCGGGGATGCTTGGCACCTTCGTCGCGATCGCGCTTGGAGCTGTTGCGTACGCATCAGCTTTCGTATTGGCGGGCGGCGTGAACGGCCGCGACCGAGAGCGCGTCCGAGTCGTCTGGCGAAAGCTCCGCCTCCGCAGTTCGATCGCATCACGCATAGCCGGCTGGCCCGCTCGACTTCGTTCCACGACTTGAGTCTCGGGCACAAAATTGCATTTCGGCCCACGGGACCCATGATGCTCCCCTCTACGAGAGACTTGGACGAATGTTCGAGATGCGGGTGGAGATCAGGGAACGCATGTGGCGATATGCCATATGACGACTGAGGCGCGCCCGCCCTCTGAGCCCCCCGCAGCACGGTAATGCGAGAGAGTGAGACCATTCGCTTTGTGCTCCGGAGAGCACTGCAGGAGGCCGTGCGGCCTTTGGCGCCAGTGCCGAATGCGGGACGGGAGCATGAGGAGAATCCACTTCCCCTTTCCGTCGTCATTCCGTGCTTGAACCGAGAGGAGATGTTGAGACAGGCCCTAGGCAGTGTTGCCGCGCAAAGACCACGCCTGCCAGCGGAGGTCATCGTCGTGGATGACGGCTCGACCGACGGTACCGCGGAAGTGGCCCGGCAAGCGGGTGCGAGGCTCATTCAGCATCAGCGGAATCTCGGCCTGAGTGCTGCACGCAACGCGGGGATCGATGCCGCATCACACCAGTGGGTCGCCCTGCTCGATTCTGACGATCTGTGGTTACCGCACCATCTCGCCACCCTCTGGCAACACCGCGATGCTCATGTGTTGCTGGCTAGCGCTGCGCTGAGGTGTCGTGGCAACGCGGAATTCGGCAGGTTCCAGGGTCCTGTAGCGCACAGGGTCGAGGTACACGATGCACCGAACGCACTCATCTATCCCGGCAATTTCGTCTGTGTGAGCGCAGCAATGGTTCAGCGCTCGGCCGTTAGGGCAGCAGGCGGTTTTCGGTCGCACTATGGGCTGGTCGAGGACCTGGATCTTTGGATCAGGCTGTTGGAGGCCGGCACCGCGGCGTTCATCCCGCTTGTAACCATCAATTACCGCCTCCATGAAGGGCAGATGTCGGCACGGGACGCTCGGGCGATGCAAAGGGCCCATATCGCAGCCGCCCTGTTCTATGAGGGACACGCATGGTCTGTGCGAAGTGATATCGAACGCTGGAAGGCAACCGCCGATTGGGACAACGCAAAGATTGCACTGCGTGACCGCCGGTATCGAAACGCCGCGAGTGTGGTGGCGTCGATACTAACGCACGGTCACCGCACCACGGGGCTGATCGGGATGTTGTTGTGGCGTTTTCTTATACGGAGGAGAGGATCGGAGGTGGACCGCGACGGTTGGCCGTCGATCTCTGTCCTCCCTAACGATTGGTCGGAACCGGCGCTGGCATCGATCTCCGCGGATCGGCGCCTCCGCGTTCGGCATCACGAGACGGCGATCGATGGCGTCAGGTCCCTGATTCGCCGTCCGTCCGGGGTCGCATTCGTCGGATCGCCGCGGCAAGCCGCATTGGTGCGGCTTCTCAGGATCCGTTCTTGTGGAAGCAGTGACGAGGCCCATCAGATGTTTCCTCGCCTGTCGAGCGGAGGTCAGGCGAGCCCGGACCGGCAACCTCTAGAACCTCCGCTCGGGGGTTCCGAACCCGTTAGCTCGAACGTGTGAAAAGCAGATGAATCAGAGACTGATCGGGTTGTTCCCGCAGGGGATCAGAGCGCAACGGCCACGGTTCTTTTCTGCTCTCGAGCGCGCCTTCGGGGTGACTTTCGAGGAGCGTGACGCTGACGACCTCGCGCGACTTCAGGGTGCGGTGGTATTTGGCGAGTCATCCTCCGTGACAGACGAGCTGTGGCTCAGGGGGATTTCCTGTCTTGCAGTACCAGGTCCCCGGAAAGCGCCGACGGAGTGGACAAACTGCACTGCACGGCTCGAGCTGGCGGTGTCCCCACTCATCCATCCAGCACTCCGCGGGGCGCATCTGAACGATGGGCGTGCCGGGCGGGTCCCTGGCTTGCCGGTCTCCGCTGGCGATGAGATATTGGCTTCCCGCAACGGGGATCCACTCTGGGTCACTCGGCTCAAAGGTGATGCGAGCATGGATCGCGCCGCTGTCAGCCCTTTGGAGCCCCCCGACGGGCAGCCTCTTCGCGACCAGTTACGGCAGGGGCATTTCCTGTCTCTCCTCCCGCTTGCCCATTTCCTCCGCGGTGTAACGGTCGAGCATGCATGGTCCTACCCTCCCGTGCGAGCCACCTTCGTGGTGGATGATCCTAATCTCCACTGGTCTTCATACGGGTATTTGAACTATCCGACAATCGTGGAGGACGCCCGCCGATTCGGCTATCACGTCGCCATTGGATTGGTGCCACTCGACGGTGGCTTCGTCCGTAAGGAGGTCACCGAGCTCTTCAGAGAAGCTCAGTCGTGTCTCTCGGTGCTCGTCCATGGCAACGACCACTCACGGAGGGAATGCGGCGAACTCAGGTCCGACGGGCTCGCCCTGGCAGTGATCGCGCAAGCCCTGCGCCGCGTCGAGGCTTTCGAACGGCGCTCTCAGGTCCCGGTTTCTCGTGTTATGGCGGCGCCCCACGAGCGCTGCTCCGAGGAGGCGATGCGAGCGATGCTCCGTCTCGGCTTCGAAGGCATCTGCATTGATTGGCGGTACCCGTGGCGGTTCCGGCCTGGGGCAGAGCCGATGCTTGCCGGTTTCGATCAGGCTGAGCTTCTCGCCGGCGGCCTCCCCCTGATGGCCCGAGACTATCTCGCGGCATCGAAAGAGGATCTCGTCTTCCGCGCCTTCCTGAACCAACCCTTGCTTCTCTACGGTCACCACAAGGATCTTTGTGATGGACTCGACGTGCTGCGAGCTGGGGCGGAGGAGGTGAATCGCCTCGGCGATGTGAAGTGGTGTTCGCTCTCCTCGATCGCACGGACGAATTTCAGCACTCGAATGGAGGGAGGCTGCTTGGCCGTGCGGATGTCGTCGAGGCGAATCATCATCGATGTGCCCGAAGGGGTCGACGCCCTTCGAATCGAGACGCCCGTCATTCATGGCGGCGTGGACGGCTCCGTTCTCAGCGTTGCCGGACGCCCGCATCGCTTGGCAAGCACGGACCAAAGCTGGAGCTCCGAACCCCTGCAGACGTCCCCTGGCAAGGCGGAGATTCGGATCGACTCGAGGCGGTCGGTAGATCCTGTTCGGGTGCCCGCTCCGCCGAGACGGGTCTGGCCCCTGTTCCGAAGGACTTTGGGCGAAGGCCGGGATCGACTCCTGCCGGTCGCGGATCGATGGCTCAGGAAATCGAGTTCGACGACTCAGGTTGGGACATCAACTTGAGGCGACATATCGAGAGATTGGCGATGCGGCTGAGGGGCTATCCGACGGTGAGATCTCAGGTGGCTCGAGGTTTGCGCCTGGGGAGAGACGTCTATCTCGGCGACAGGGTCCTACTCGACCAGGGCTTCATATCGCTGATCTCGATTGGCGAGGAAACCGTCATCTCCGCGGGCACCAGAATCCTCGCCCACGATGCGAGCACCAAGCGTCATCTGGGATACACCTTGGTCAAGCCGGTGACGATCGGAAGACGAGTCTATGTTGGGGTGAATTCGATCATCCTCCCTGGGGTTACGATCGGGGACGACGCGATCGTGGGAGCAGGAAGCGTCGTGACCCGCGATGTCGATCCGGGCACAGTCGTTGCGGGCAACCCTGCGAAAACCTTGGGGACCACGGAGGCCCACACCGCCCGACATCGGGAGCAGATGAGCTCCCCGGATCCCTCCGGGGGAGGCAATCGACCCGAGGCGAAAGCTGGGGCCCGCTATGTCGAGTGAGCGACTGCGCGGAGATGTCGATCTCGGGCTTCGGACGCACCTACCCTCGAAATCGCGGACAATGAGGATGTGCGAAGGCCGGGTAGTCGCCAACGAGGCGATTCGCTTGATGGGCACAGCGAGGCCCGCCTGGCGTTCTGCATCCCTGCGCCCGTCCAAGCGATCAGGGCGCCGTGGATCGCATCGGCAGGGAAAATTGGGTAATCATCAGCGAAGTTTCCGATCCGCGCCCTCGAGTCCCGTGAGATCCACCGCGCCCGACATTCGACCGATCTTCCTGCTCTCGCTTCCGCGTAGCGGCTCGACCTTGGTCCAGAGGGTTCTCGCCGGAAATCCGGCGATCGCCACGGCATCGGAGACCTGGCTACTGATGCCGTTCCTCGGGTCGATCTCGAGCGACGAGACACTTCCGGCCAGGGGAGCCTGGGACGTGACATCGGCTGCGGCGATCGAGGATTTCAGCCAGAACCTCCCGTCTGGCTCGGAGTCCTACTTCGGGGCGGTACGCGAGTTTGCTCTCGATCTCTATGCCCAGGCTGCTGCCGCCGGCGAGACCTACTTCCTCGACAAGACCCCGCCCTACGCGCATTTTCTCCCAGAGCTGGCTCGGATCTTCCCCGAAGCCAAGTTCGTGGTGCTGTGGCGTAATCCGCTGGCCGTCGTCGCCTCCGATCGTCGAGACCTTCTGCGCCGGGAGGTGGCAGCCGAACCGTTACCCCGCGAGCCTCTACTCGGCGCCTGCAGACCTCGTGCGGGCAGCTGAACAGCATGCGGACCGGGTATGCACAGTGCGCTACGAGGACCTGGTTTCGGCCGATCCAGAGGCGTGGCAGGGACTGATGGAATATCTCGAGCTCGAGTTCGATCCCGATTCGCTGGAGGCATTCGGCCAGACCCACCTGGGGGGCCGTCTTGGCGACAAGGCGGGCGTTGCTCGGTACTCGGGACTGAGCTTGGAGCCGCTGACCAAGTGGAAGCGCTCTATTCGAAACCCGCTCCGCAAAGCCTGGTGCCGAAGGTACCTCACCTGGCTCGGACCTGAGCGGCTCCTGTCGATGGGCTACGACTCGCGCCGGCTGCGTTCGGAACTTGATTCGATCGAGGTCGGTTGGGACGGACTGGCCGCAGACTCGCTCGCCGTAACGAGCACCGCCGCCCGCAGTGCTCTGCGGAGACGGACGCGGCCTAACGCAGCGCCGACAATCGCCACCGGCACCAACGGGCAGCTGTCCACCAGTGGCGCTGGCGTCAAGGGCGGGGTCACATGAACGAGGGCCGTGAGCTGACGACGAACGCCGCCGCCGGCAACGGCGAGATCACCCCCTCGCCGAATGCCCCAGTCACGCCGGTACAGCCTCCGCCACCATTCCAATGGACCAGGGTCGGAGTGGGGGAGGCGATTCGCTGGCACTGGGTGACCTTCCTCATACCCGTAGTCCTGATCACCGGGTTGGCCATCCTCGCTGGAATCCTCCGTACCCCGGACTACACGGCGGAGGCCAAGCTGGCGATTAACGAGAGCGGCGGCGGGGTGGCCGGTTTGGCCGGATTCGCCGCCAACAGCCAGTCGCTTGCAGCGGGTTTCAGCCAGGCGGTTAACGCGCCTGACGTCGTCCGGTCGGTCTCCCGCCGGCTCGATCTTTCGCAGGGGGAGATCAGGACAAGTGTCTCGGCCTCCTCCACAACCGGAAGCCCGGTGTTGCGGATCCAGGCTGTCAGCTCGTCCGCCGACCGGGCGGTTGCACTGGCAAATGCCACCGGCGCCGCGCCTGATCGCCTACGTAAACGGGGTAAGCGACGGCGATTCGGCGACACGTAAGCGGCTCCTGAACGAGTTCCGCGCCGCCAGCGTTCGGGTCAACCGCCTGCGGTCGAAGCTCCAGTCGCTGCAGGCCTCGGGGGCGAGCTCCGCGGAGATCAACAAGGCCCGTGCCGATCGTGATGCGGCCGCAGCTGGTGGCCGGAGCCGCAAGTTCCGCCTACAAGGCGAGCCAGGAAGGCAGCGCCTCAGCAGGTCGTCTGCAGGTGCTAAACCCGGCGGCGCAAGCGTCCGAGCGATCGCACCAGCAAGCTCGAGTTGCTCGCCTTCATCGGCCTTCTGATTGGAATCGCTGTGGGCGCCACCCTTGCCAGCATCCGCGCCAATGGCTGGCCGGGCTTTGGCTGACCACAGCGAGAGCCCCCGGATCAATCCAGGACTGGCGCGGTGCCGGACTGGCCACCGCCGGACTTGATCGCGGCCGCAATCGTCGCCGTCGCCGTCCATCGCGGTGCCCTGCCGCTGCTGATCCTGCTCGGACTGCTCGGCCTCGCAAGCGCCGCCTATCTGGCCTGGAACGTCGACCCGGCCTGGACTCTGAGCGGCTCGATCGCCCTTTCGGTGTTCGGTGGTTACTGGGGTCAGCTTGGGCCGCTCGGATACCTGCCCGTCACCCCCGATCGACTGCTGCTGGTGGCGGGCGCGGGGGCACTCCTGCTTGCGCGCGCCCGGGCGCGCGGGACCGTCCGGCGCTACGCCTCGAGCCGGTCCACTGGCTGCTGATTGCGACGATCGGATTCGCGCTCGTTTCGGCCCTGCTTTCCGGGACGCTGTTTTCGAACTCCGAGTTCTTCCGGCTGTTCGATCGCTTCGGAATCGCCCCATTCCTGATGTTCGCGATCGCTCCGCTCGCCTTCCGGACCGAGGCGCAGCGGAAGATCTTCCTCGGCGTCCTGGTGGCGCTCGGTGGATATCTGGGATTGACGGCGCTGTTCGAAACCGTCGGGCCGCACGCGCTGGTATTCCCGCGCTACATCACGAACCCCGAGCTCGGTTATCACGTCGGGCGAGCCCGGGGGCCGTTCCTCGAGGCGGAGGCCAACGGCATCGCTCTATTCACATGCGGGATCGCGGCAGCGGTGGCGGCCAGCACCTGGAAGGCCGGACCTCTGATCAGGGGTCTGTGCTGTGGTGGTCGTCGGCCTCTGCTTCGCAGGTTGCCTGTTCAGCCTCTCGCGCGGGGTTTGGATCGGGGCGGCAGTGGCGATCGTCCTCACCCTCTGTCTTCTTCCGGCCGGTGCGAGGTCTGCTCGCCCCGGCTCTGATCGTCATCCCTTTGGCGGTGGTTGCCCTGATCTTCCTCGTGCCTGGGCTGGCTGCGAGCATCGACGAGCGCGGCAAGCAGAAGGACTCGCTTTGGGACCGGGAGAATCTCAACGCAGCCGCGCTGCGCATGGTCGAGGCAAGGCCGCTGCTCGGTTTCGGCTGGGGGCGTTTCACTGATGTCAGCGCCCCGTACTTCTGGCAGGCGCCGGACCGGCCCCTGACCGCGGTGGGGCCGCAGAGCTGCGACTCGGTCCCGGCCTCGGCGCGGCAGACTACCGACGGCTCGAGGCCGCAATGTACTGTGCCGGTGCACAACGCCTACCTCTCGAATGCCGCCGAGCTGGGGTTGATCGGCGTGACGCTGTGGATCGCAGCGGGAGTCGTTGCGATTGGCGGAGCCATAGTTCGGCGGGGCCCTCCCTGGGCCGTTCCATGGCGAATCGGATTGTTGGCGATCGCCGTGATGTGGGGAATCGTCGTCCTCTTCACGCCGCTCGAGGGGCCCGTTCTCACCGGTCGTCATCTGGACTTGGGCCGGCATCGTCTGGGCGAGTAGCCATCGCTTCGCGGAGGCCGGCTCCGAGCGACTGCGGTGAACACGACGAAGACGCAGATCCGCGGAATCGCGAATGAGAGTCGGGGTCTTTCCCGGGTCGATGCTGGATCGCAACCAGGAACTCTTCGAGGCCCTGGAGCTGGCCTTCCCGGTCCGCTTCGAGGCACGGATCGGCGGGGAGACGCGCGATCTTGACGCGGCCCTGGTGCTCGACGGTCGAATCGACTCGTTGACTTGTCCCCGATTCGTCGTTGACCAGGCCATCGCTCCGGAATCGACCGGCGATCGTCATGCCGAGGTTCGCTTCTCATCCTCCCCGCAACTCGACCGCCCGCTGCGGGAGGCGATCCTCCACGACGCCCGGGCCGAGAGCGTCGGACCGCTGGTGCCAGAGCCTGGAGAGGAGGTAATGGCGGAGGGTCCCGACGGGCCTCTCTGGACGAGGAAAGGCGAAGGAGCGAAGCAGGTCCAGAGAGTTGCTCTGAGCCCCGCGCAGAGCGACTCCTCCCTACCGCTGAGGGCTCAGCTTCGGGCGGGCCGGTTTCTCTCGCTGCTACCCCTTGCGTCCTTTCTTGGGAGAACTGACCAGACCACTGCAATGGCGTCGGCCCCCACTCCGCGCGAGCTTCGTCATCGATGATCCGAACCTGCGCTGGCCAACCTATGGCTTCATCGATTTCCGCTCCCTCGCGGCCCACGCGGCGGCGAACGGCTATCACGTCACGATTGCCCCGGTGCCTGCCGAGTCATGGCCGGTCAACCCGGCGGCTGCCCGGGTCTTCGTCGAGTCTCCGCGAGGCGATCTCACTCTGCATCCATGGCCATGCCCATCGCAGGAACGAGCTGGAGCGATTCCGATCAGTCGCGGAAGCACGGCGGGATCTATCCCGGGCGCTACGAAGGGTCGGCAAGCTCGAGTCCCGTTCGGGGCTGCGAATCGACCGGGTGATGGTGGCCCCGCATGAGCGATGCTCTCCGGTGGCCACCGAGGCGATGCGCCGGCTCGGCTTCGAAGCGCTCGTGATCGATCGGGCCAACCCGTGGCGCTTCAGACCGCCGGCGGAGAAGCCGCTGGCGGGTTGGGATCTCGCTGAGTTCGTCAGCGGAGGCCTGCCGGTGTTCCGTCGCGAGGGTTTCGGTGTCCCGCTCGAGGACCTAACCCTGAGGGCGTTCCTGGGCCAGCCCCTGGTGCTCTACGGACATCACGACGATCTCTCCGAAGGACCCGAGCGGCTCGCGGAGATCGCCGCCCGCATCAATCGGCTCGGTGACGTGCATTGGACCTCGCTCGGGCGAGATCTCCCGCTCCAATGCTCTGGTGAGGCGGTCCGAGTCGACCCTCAGTGTCCGGATGTACTCAACCAGGGTGGTGCTGCCGGCTACGGGTGGCGTCGACCAGGTGCGGATCGAGATGCCTCGGTTCGAGGGGGTGGACCGGATGCGTGTTTCGGTCAACGGCTCGCCCGTCCCCTTGGAAGCGGGAAGAACGCGTCGCCCGGACGCCGCCGATTCGCGTCGAGGGAAATCGACCGATCTCGGTGGATTGCATTGGAGCGACGAACCTGGGGCTCGGCGCGAATCGTGACTTCGGCTCCACCTGCGTTGCCCCGGCGCCTGCTGTCGGAAATCCGCGATCGAACGCAACCGGTCGGGCATCGCGCCTTGAGGCGTGCGGCATGAACCCCGCCGAGGATGAGGGCGCCCTTCCCACCTTCCTGATCATCGGGGCGGCGAAGTGCGGGACGACGAGCCTTCACTTCTATCTCGACCAGCACCCGGACGTTCTGATGGCCCGGCCCGATGGGACCGAGCAGAAGGAGATGCGCTTCTTCTGGCGGGACGATTGGGAGAGCAGGCTCGGCTGGTACAAGCAACACTTCGACTCTCGGGTACCGGCGCGGGGTGAGGCGACGCCTTCGTACACCCACTACCCGTATCTGGGCGACGTGCCGCGACGGATACATCGTCTGGTGCCCGACGCGAAGATGATCTATCTCGTCAGGGATCCGGTGGACCGGATCGTCGCGCACTGGGCTCAGACCCGGGAAGATGGGGACCCCCGATCGTTGCAGGAGGCGCTGAGCGATCTGGAGCGGCCCGACCACCGTCTTGTCTGCGCCAGCCGTTACGCGACCCAGGTGGAGCAGTACCTCGAATACTTCTCGCAAGATCAGCTGCTTGTCCTCGACATGGATGACCTGAGCGCGGACCGGACGGGAGTGATCGAGGAAAGTTTCCGCTTCATTGGCGTCGACCCCCTGTTTCGCTCGCCGGCCTATGCGCGCCAGCTCAACACCAGGGGAGACAAAAGGGCGCTGGGAGGCGTGGCGACCATGGTCTGGAACGGTGTTCTCCGACCGGTGGGCGGCTGGCTGCCGGAGCCGGCACGCAAGCGGGCAGGGCCGCCGCTGAAGCGGGCGCTTTCGCGAAGTGTGGAGGCCGCGCGGCTCGACCCGGAAACAGAGGGGCGCCTCAGGGAGATGCTGAAGCCGGAGGCCGATCGCCTCAGACAGATCACCGGTAGGGAGTTCGCGTCGTGGTCGATATGAGCACGCAGCGTGCGAGACCGTCATTTCGAGAGGGATTCGGGTTTGCTGCCCTCAGCGGACTTGTCGGAGGAATCGTCGGGATCGTTTCGAGCATCGTCGTCGCCCGCCTCTACGGGATCGACGTCGTCGGTCAGTACGCGCTGGCGACCGCGCCGATGGGGATGGTCTGGTTCTTCTCGACCGTGAGGGAGCGGCCCGGAATGATCCGGGCGCTTGAATGAGTTGCCACCCCGGGCACCGCTGGTGACCGGCATCTTCGGCGCCGTCCTCGCCTTCTCATCCGGGCTGACGGCCGTTGTATCGGCGATTGGTGCCGGTGATCAGCTACCTGTTGTTCACCGGCCCGATCGATCAGCCGGAATTGGTGGCCCCGGCGCTGGTCTGCCTCGCCGGGTATCTCCTGGTGATCAACCTGGGTTGGAACCTCGACGGCCTCTTCTCGGCCTTTCGGGCCGGCCGGGAACTCTTCTGGATCCGGCTGCACCAAGCCCTCGCATTCGTGATCGCTGCTGCGATCGCCGCCACGATTGCGACTACGGTTTGGTGCCTCGTAGTGGCCCTGATATTTGCCGGGATGACCTCGCTGGTCCATCGCGCCGTCGCAGTGCGCAAATGGATGCGGCTCATCGTGCCACGCAGCGAGCTGCGCGCGGGCTTCGAGACGCTGCCAGACATCCTCCGTTTCGGGATTCGGGTCACTCCGGGGTCCCTGGCCGATGGCGCAAGTGCCGAGGCCGGCACCTGGATCCTGGGACTGCTCAGCACGGTCTCTGCCGTCGGAGCGTGGAACGTCGCCTGGAGCATGGGGAAGCGAACTCTTGATCTCAACCTTCGTCTGGCAGAGATGCTGCTCCCGACCCTGGTCGAGCGGTGGGCCGCCGACGATCGCGCCGGATTCGAGCGAGGCCTGGCCGATGCAACTCGCTACGTGGTGACCGTGATGCTTCTTCCCGCGGCAGCTGCCGGGGGAGCGGCGGAGGGCGTGATGAATCTGTTCGGACCGGGCTTCCCCCGGGCGAGCGGCGCTCTGGCACTGTTGCTTCTGGTTCCGGCTCTGGCCACCACCATGGTGTTCCAGACGCAGGCCCTCCTGGCGCTCGAGCGGCCCACTCTCACCTCGGTGCTCTCGATCGGGAGGCTGATCGTGACCGTCTCCGCGAGCGTTGGACTGACGATTGCAATTGGAATCACCGGAACCGCCATCGGCGTCCTGCTCGGCTTTGTGGCGATTCTGGCCGCGCAGCTCGTGTATGTGAGGAGGGATTTCGAGCGATCCCTGTTCCATTACTGGCCGCATCGGCAGATGCTCGCGCTGGTGCCCGCGTACGCGAGCGGTTTTCTCGTCGCCCGGTTGCTCGACCGGGCGATCGCCCAGCCCGGGGGGCTGCTTGCGGCGCTGATTGCTGGCTCGGCCGCCTACATCGCTTGTGTGCTGCTGATCGGCGGTCTTCTGCCGAGGGATCGCGAGCTGGGCATGGCGATCGCCCGCCGGACCCTGCCCAGGCGGCTCCGGAGGCGGCTTTCGATCGAGCAGGACGGGCGCCTGGGAGGCGTCGCGGGCGGTGAGCCGTATGCCCGTTGAGGGGACCTCTTCTCCTGCGTTCAGAGGGCGATCCGCGTTGGCTCCCGAGGGTGCTCGACCTCGTTGCTTCGCTGAGACGCTTCGGCGGAAGCCTGCGAGACGCGCGCTTCGTCGTCGAACTTCGTCGGCCAGGTCCCCGCCGGGGCGGCTGCTGCCGTTTCAGGGCTTGATGCGGACGGCGCGAAGTGTCGAGCCCGTATGGCGGCAGGTGGCCCGGGCAACAAGTTGCGGATGCTCGAGCTGCACCGCTCGTTCGAGTTCGAGACGCTGATCGCGCTGGATTGCGATATCGGCAATTGTCGGAGACGTCGCCCCGCATCTCCCGAAGGGGATGATCGGCGCCAAGCCGGTCGATGCCAACCCACTATCGACAGCGGACTGGCGTCGAGTCCGACGTGTGATGGGTGTCGACCCACCGGTTTCGAAGGTCCGCACGACGGCCTCGGGAGAGGAGATCCCGGCTTGCTACAACAGCGGCGTCCTGACCGTTCCCGGCGAGTTCTGTGAGCAACTCGAACGGGAGTGGGGAGGCGTGCACGCCGCCGTGCTCGATGCTCTTGGAGAGGGATCTGAGGTGATGCCGAAGCACCTCCATTTCTTCGCCGATCAGATCTCTCTGGCGATATGGGCCGCCGAGACGAGCTCTCGGTCGAAGCCCTGCCAGTGACGCTGAACTTCCCAACCCATATCCCGATCCACCCGTCGTCTTCCCCGAAAGGGACCCCGCTGATCCTCCATTACCACGACGCTGTGGATGACGAGGGATTCCTGCTCCGCCCCAGGTCCCCAGTCGCGGAGGAGATGGCCGACGCCCTCAACCTCGCGCGCGCCGCGCGCACCGGACTCCCATATCGCGGGCTTCGTTCAACCGCGGCTACCCCGCGAGCGCTGAAGGCAGCCGGGGATGGTTTCTGGCGAGCTCCTGTCTGCTCGCCAGCGGGCAAGGACCTGGGTCGGCGACTGGTCGCGTCAACGAAGGAGGATTCGTGACGCCTAGGGATGTAGCGCGGGGCTCGGCGCTGAGGGAGTCCATCTTTCTCTGGATCGCCAATCACCTTCCGCGGCTGCGACGACTTGACCGGTGGCGCTACCTCCCGCTGCGATGGGCGGGGATGCAGATCCGCGAGCCTTGCCTCGTCTGGGGCCCTGTCACGGTCCGGCCGATCGGCTCCGCCGGCGCGATCAGCATCGGACGCGGAGCCTTCCTCAACACCGAGATTCGCTTCGGCGGCGCGCAGGGGGGTGTTCGGATAGGCAGCGGCGCCCAGATCGGGCCACGCGTGCAATTCGAGACGGTCAGCCACGGGCTCAGTGATCTGCCGGGCCAGGGCGAGGATTCACGACCGCGCCGATCGTGGTCGAGGACGGCGTCTGGATCGGCGCCGGGGCGATCATCCTTCAGGGAGTGACTATCGGTCGTGGGGCCGCGATCGCGGCGGGGGCGGTCGTCAACCGTGATGTTCCTCCTCGACACCTTGGCTGGCGGGGTGCCGGCGACGGTGCTTCGCTCCTTCGGCGATCCCGGCGAAGGAAAATCGAACATCATCGGAGGTGAATCGGGATGAGCGGCAAGCGCTCCCGCGCGGAGAGTCGCTTGAGCAGCTGCGAAACCGGGTCCAGCTACGGACCCGGATTCGCCGGATGCTCGGCCAGCCTCTCTGGGAGCAGCTCGCCCGGCAGGCTCGGACCAGCGCCGATCGAGTCGGCTTCATCGACCAGGACGAGGCGACCATGCGAATCGTCGAGAAGACAACGCCGTACACCAAGACCGGCCCGGTCCGAGTCGTCGCCCTGTGTGAAGCGATCGACTACATACGCCAGCACGAGCATCCCCGGGGCGATCGTCGAGTGCGCTGATGCGGCCTTTGGCGCGGCGGCAGCCTGATGGCGGCGGCGCTGCGGCTGATCGATCTGGCGATGCGGATCGGCCCCTCTATGGCTATGACACGTTTTCGGGCATGACCCCTCCCACCGCAGGAGGACGGTGGGCGGCAGATGCAGAGATGGGGGAGGGGTCTACCGCAGGACCAGCGACCCGAGAACCTTGCGCCCGGGACGTCCCGGGAGAGCGTCGCCCAGCTCCTCGCTGCAACCGGCTACGAGGAAGATCTGATCCACCTGGTCGAAGGTCCGGTCGAGGAAACGATCCCGGAAACGGCGCCGGATGAGATCGCCCTGCTCCGTCTGGACACCGACTTCTACCAGTCCACCCTCCATGAGCTTGTGCACCTGTATCCAAGGTTGGCGCCCTGGGGCGTGCTGGTAATCGATGACTACGGAAATCTGGAAGGCGCCCGACAGGCGGCCGACGAGTACTTCAGGGATCAGCGGATCTTCCTGCAGCGGGTCGATCACGGAGCGCGCATTGCGGTCAAGCAGGATGCGGCTGCCTGACCGGCCTTGGGTCAGTGAGAGAGATCCATCAGGCTTCCCAGCGATGCAGGCGCGAGGGCGTCGATCCACGAGCGCGACATCAGGAAGGCCAGCTCGTCCGCATTTGCCGGATGGGTGATCAGCTCCACCGTGGACGTCTGGGACCTGGCGACCCACTCGGCAAGACGGTCGCTGTCGAGGCTGTAGTCGAGCGCCCGCAGCGATCCGGACCACTGGGTCGATTTGAAGCGCCGGCGCAACACCCAGTTCGCGATCGAGCGGATCATCCAGTTCGCCCATCCCTTCTCGGCCGGGGAGAAGGTGAAGGTCGAGCGAACCGCCTCGACCTGTCCGAGCGAGCGCGACAAGAGGACGTTGGCGCAGCTTTGCACATGCTGGTGGCCGTCCAGTTCCACCGGCCGCTTGCCGTAGAGCAGCTCAAATCCTCGCATCTGGTCCTCGATTGCCGCCTCGATCTTTGCCTGCAGCCTCGGGTTGCAGAACCAGTAGGCGAATCGGGCGCTGGCGAAATAACGAGCCAGGTCTGCCTGTCGTTGCCGCACCTCCGGCGGCACGGAGGCGGATGTGAAGGGCTCGGTCAGGTTCAGATGCAGCCTGGTCGGCATGCCGGAGTCGCGGGCAAGCGCGGCCGCCCGCTCCGAGTCGCTCATCCAGACCATCGCGCTGGCGCTGCTGATCCTCCCCGCCTCGAAGCAGGTGAGGATCGCGTCGGTCGCCACCCGGTCGAAGCCCAGGTCGTCAGCGTTGACAATCAGCAGCCCCAAGGCCGCTGACTCTAGTTAGCGGCTGGCGGTTCTGCGAGGGTTTTGAGCTTGATCGCCGGGGCCAGACGATGATCGAGGGGCGCGGCCGCGGTCGGCGCGTCCTGATCGGCTTCGCCGACGCCCTGGCTGCGATCGAGAGCGCCTGGAGTCTGCTCGACTCGGGGTTCTCTGTGTGCGCGTTCAGTCGACGAGGATCAGCGCCGCCCCTGCGCAGGGTGCAGCCGGTTGGAAGTGAGTCCGATCACCGCCCCGGAGGAAGACGTAGATCGCTCGCTTGATGATCTTCGAGCGCTCTGCCGCGCCTGGGATGTCGAGGCCCTGATGCCGCTGGATGACGCGTCCCTATGGCTCTCTCGACGAGTGGGAAACGGGGTGGGGCCCGTGTTCGTCGGTCCGGGAAGATCGCAGACGGGTGTCGCCCTCGACAAGCGGCTCCAGGGAGCTGCAGCCGAGCGGGCGGGCTTTTCGATCCCACAGACCCGGCTGATCGAGGGCGGAACCCCGCCCGGGGGCGACCCCGGCCTTCGATTTCCGGTTGTCGTCAAACCGGCACTGGCCGCATCGGAACAAGGGGGGCGTCTGACTCTTGCGGGCGCGGCGATTACCTGCGAGGACGAGGATGAACTGGCACGAGTGATCGGGCGGGCGCCGCAGGGATCTGCACTGATCGCCCAACCGCGCCTGGAGGGCACAGGGGAGGGCGTTTTCGGTCTGGCAACCAGCGCGGGCATTCGGGCCTGGAGCGCACATCGACGGATTCGGATGATGAATCCGGCCGGTTCGGGATCGAGCGCCTGCATGTCGATACCGCTGCAGGACTCGATTCGCGAGACGGCTGAACGGATGATCACCGGACTCGATTGGTCGGGGATATTCATGATCGAGATGCTTCGCGACACCGAAGGGAAGCCGTGGTTCATCGAGTTGAACGGCCGAGCCTGGGGGAGCATGGCGCTATCGAGGGCTGCATCGCTCGAATATCCGGCTTGGGCCGTCTCGCAGGCGCTGGGCGAAGGAACCGACGGGGTCCCGGAAAGCGGCGCCGTTTCGGGAGTCCACGCTCGCCATCTCGGCCGCGAGGCCGTCCACCTGCTGGCCGTGCTCCGGGGTCCGCCGTCGGCCGGGGTGAGATGGCCCTCCCGGGCTGCGAACCGTGCGGGAGGTCCTCAGCTGGCGCCGCGGGGATCGCGCCTACAACTGGCGTCGAGGGGAGCTCGGGGTTCTGGTCGACGACACCGTCTCGACCGTCCTCGGAGCGGTGCGGCGCAGCCGCCGGAGAGAGAGGTGAGCGTGAAGGCAGCCGCCCACGTTCACTCGGATTGGTCCTATGACGGAAGCTGGTCGCTCGAGGACATTGCTCGGGAATTCAGGCGGCGCGGCTACGCGCGCCGTTCTGATGGCGGAGCACGATCGGGGCTTCGACGAGGATCGCTGGGATGCCTATCGAGAGGCCTGCAGGGAAGCCAGCGCCCAGGGGGCACTGCTGGTTCCCGGCATCGAATACTCGGATCGGGCGAATCACCTGCACATCGCGGTTTGGGGTGATCTCCCCTTCCTCGGTGAAGCGCGGGAAACCGACCAGCTGCTCACCGATGCCGCCGAGGAGGGTGGGGCGGCGGTCCTCGCCCACCCGGGACGAAGGGACGCCTGGCAGGCGCTGGGCGAAATCGAAATCTCGCGTCTCGCCGGCATCGAGGTCTGGAATCGCAAGTACGACGGCTGGGCTCCGGGCCGGGAGGGGATTCGCCTGGCCGAGCGCCATCCGGAGCTCGTTCCGTTCTTCGGGCTCGATTTCCATACGCGCGCCAGTTTCATCCGATCGGAATGTCGATCGATCTCGAGGGCGCAGAGACCGCCGACTCGATCGTCGATGGCATTGCTCTCGCGCCGCTGCAGTCCGTTTGCCTTCGGCACCGAGGGGCAGGCGCATGATGAGCGGTCCCGGCTACGCGGTGTCTCGCTCAGCCGAAGCCTCGCGCCGATCCATCCGCCCGGCGGTTCGGCGGTGGCGCCGGTTCCGGGGTGAGAGCTGAGCCGATCCTCGCGAGAGTCGAGTCCTCACACGCCGCTGCGACGTACGTGCAGTCTCAGCACCCGCAGCCGGCGCCACGGGAACTTGGCCAGCAGCTCGCTTGGGGAGCGATTCCGGAAGATCGAGGGGTAGGGGTTCTTTCCGGTCGGGGTCGGGTCCTGGCCGTAGAAGGCGACCACTCCGGAGCGGTCGCGGATCACGATGCCGTAGCGCTGGGCCGCCTCGGCCATCATCCGGGTCATCGGCGGAAGACGGAGCTTGCTCGAGGTCGAGGCTCGGGTCGAGTCGCAGCCGGGCTCCTTCGGGGAGGGCGTTTGGTCCGAGCACGTTGCCGTCGCCGTGGGTCGCCGGGCGCGCCCAGACACCGGCTTCGCGAGTCGGGGATCGCCATCGCCAGGGCATGATCGATGCGTCCCTGCTTCAGCTCGTCGGATCGTCATCAGGCCGCCGAGCAGCGGCAGGCCGGTTGCGGTCGCGCCCCACCAGGGCTGTGCCCCGGGCCAGGCGCGGGGGCCGAACCGGCCCGGGTTGGTGGAGACGTGGCGCATCGCGCCGGCGGCCCCCGCGTGCCAGTGGCCATGGACCTTGCGCATCCGCCAGAACTCCCACATCCGGTCGGTGGAGGGCTGCAGGATGACCATGTGGCGGTCGCTTCCGGCGGCCGGGCGGGCCCGGGCGGGGATCGGCACGGCGTCGACTGCCCGCTGGAGGGCCGGAAGATGGCGGTCGAGGGCGACTCTGACCTTCCGTTGTCGTCGTCCGACCGTGTAGACGGGCACGCTGTATTCCCTGGTGTTGATCCAGGGGCCGTAGTCGCGAGCCAGCTCGGAGTTCACCTCACCCACCAAGCCGCTGACCATCGCTGCTGAGTGGGGGTCGATCGCGCGCGGACCTGCGAAGGGGCCGATTCCAGAAGCTCCTCGGGGAGAAGATCTGGCCGAAGCCGTGTGGGGTCGGTCGGTCGCGACTGGGCTCTCCGGCGTTCGCGCAGCCGGTCAGCACCAGCGCCAGCAGCGACCCGAAGGCGGCCACCGCGACGCCGAGTCGCGCGCAGATCCGGGCGACGCCCGCGATCGGGGTGAGGAAGGGGGTGGCGGCCCAAGGGGTCCAGGCTAGCCGGAACCGCGAAGATCGAGGCGCAGGACCTGGAGGGAGCGCCAGGGGAAGCTCGCCAGCAGCTGATCGGGGTACTTCTTGCCGAAGATCGCTGGATAGGGGTTCGTGGCGAGCCGGGAGGGGTCCTCCCCGTAGAAGGCGACCACCCCGGCGCGATCGCGGATCACGATCCCGTAGCGCTGGGCCGCCTCGGCCATCATTCGGGTCATCGGCGGAAGGTTGAGCTTCTTCAGGTTGAGCGTCAGGGTTGAGCCGCAGCCGCGCCCCCTCGGGCAGCGAGGTGGGGTCCGTGCTGTCGCCGTCGCCGTGCGTTGCCGGCCACGACCAACACCTCGCTCGGGCGTGGGGCATCGGCCATCGCCAGAGCGTGATCGATGCGCCCTCGCTGCAGCTCGGCGATGGTCATCATCCCCCCGAGGAGCGGTAGCCCGGTCGCCGTCGCCCCCCACCAGGACTGAGCGCCGGACCAGGCGTCGGGCGTGTAGTAGCCCGGGCTGGTCGAGACGTTGCGCATGGCGCCCGCTGCCGCCCGGCGTGCCAGCCGTCGGAGCGCATCTGGAGCCGCCAGAACTCCCACATGCTGTCCGTTGCCGGCTGCCAGACGATCATGTGGGCGTCGCTGCCGGCCGCCGGCTTGGCGCCGGCGGGATCGGGACGGCGTTGAGCGCACTCTGCAGCTCGGGAGTTGCCGCCGTCCAGCGCCACCCTGACCGTGGGCTGGCTCGGCCCGACGGTGTAGATCGGTGAGCTGTATTGCCTCGTGTTTATGCCCGGGCCGTAGTGGCGAGCCAGCTCGGAGTTGACCTCGCCGACGAGCCCGGCGACCATCGCCTGCGAGTTGGGATCGATCGGGGCGCCGGCTGCCAGCGGAGCGTTCCAGAAGCTCTGGGGGGAGAAGGCCTGGGTCGGCGCCGGCGGCAGGGTCGCGGCCACCGCGGAATCGCCGGGCAGGAGCGCGATCGCGGCGGCCAGGAGGAGGGCGGAAAGGGGTTTCGAACCCGGGAGGCGCCAGAGGGATCGCGGCATCAAGGTGCTATCGGCGCACAGGCGCCAAACTGGACCGCCACCCCCTATTTTCGGGAGGACGAGCGGCCACGCTCCCGCCGGCCTCGTGTAAACCTCCCGCCGATGCCTTCAGAGCCGGCCAACAGCGCCCCCAATCGCCTCATCGTCGAAGTCGAGTTCGGCGACGACGTCGTGGTGCGCTCCTTCACCAACATCTACGGGTGCCGGATCGGCTCCAGGAGCCAGATCGGCACCTTCGTGGAGATCCAGCGCGGAGCCGAGATCGGCGCCGACTGCAAGATCCAGAGCCACTCGTTCATCTGCGAGGGCGTGAAGATCGGCGACGGGGCGTTCATCGGGCACGGGGTGGTCTTCATCAACGACAAGCTGCCGCGCTCGACCACCGACGACGGGGTGCTGAAGGGCGACGAGGACTGGGAGCTGCTGGAGACCGAGGTCGGGCAGGGCGCCGCGGTGGGCTCCGCCGCCGTGATCCTGGGCGGGGTGAAGATCGGGGATGGGGCTATGGTCGGCGCCGGCTCGGTCGTCACCCGTGACGTGCCTGCCGGCGCCACGGTGGTCGGAAACCCGGCCCGCGAGATCGAGCGCGCCTCCTAGGCCGATGGCGGAAGCCCGGGTTCCCTTCGCCGGTCTCGATCGGCAGCACGCGGCGATCGAGGGCGAGCTGAGCCGCACCCTCGACCGGGTGATCGGGCGCAGCGCCTTCATCCTCGGCGAGGAGGTGGAGGCGTTCGAGGCGGAGTTCGCCGAGTACGTCGGGGTGGAGCACTGCGTCGGGGTCTCCTCGGGCACCGCTGCTCTGACCATCGCGATGCTCGCTGCGGGCATCGGGCCCGGCGACGAGGTGATCGTCCCGGCGATGACCTTCGTCGCCTCGGCGCTCGCCGTGATCCACACCGGGGCGACGCCGGTGCTGTGCGATGTGCTCGATTCGGACGGCCTGATCGACCTCGAGTCCGCCGCGGCGCGGGTGAGCGAGAGAACCGTGGCGGTCATGCCGGTCCACCTCTACGGGCAGCTCTGCGACATGGAGGCGGTCACTGAGTTCGCATCCGCCCGCGGGATCGCGGTGATCGAGGACGCGGCGCAGGCCCACGGGGCCGGCCCACCGGGGGCCCGGGCCGGCTCCTTCGGCCTCGCCGCCGGGTTCAGCTTCTACCCGAGCAAGAACCTCGGCGCGCTCGGCGACGGCGGGGCGATCTGCACCGACGACCCACAGCTGGCCGAGCGAGCCCGGGCGCTCCGCGACCTGGGCCGCGCCAAGGATGGCGTCCACCGCGAGCCAGGCTTCAACGAGAGACTGGACGGCCTCCAGGCCGCGGTGCTTCGCTTGAAGCTGAGTGATCTCGACGCCGCCAACGATGCCCGCCGGCGCCTCGCGGCTCGCTACCGGGAGCTCCTGCCTGACCGATATCGCACCCTGGAGAGCCGCGATTCCTCCGTCTTTCACCTCTTCCCGGTCCGCTGCGAGGACCGCGATTCTCTTCGGGCACAACTTGCTGCCGCGGGCATCGACACCGGAATCCACTATTCGCCCGCCCTCGATGCCCAGCCGGCGCTCTCAGGAGTCCATTTCGAGGGCTCTTTCCCAGCCGCGTCGGCATGGGCGAGCGAGGAGATCTCCATGCCGATCTTCCCGGAGCTGCGCGACGACGAGCTTGCCCGGGTTGCGGAGGCCGTGGTGGCCGGGTCCGATCTTGCTCGACCGCCCGCCTGACCGGACTAAGCTTCTCGCCTGACTCAACGGATGTTCGAGGTGAGGTCTCACCTACTCACTCGACGGCCGGCGGAGCGGTAGTTTGCTCCTTCCCGGCTGCAGGGCCCGGGTCGAATAGCCCGGGATTCGAAGACTTAGGCGGAAAGGCAACATGGTCTGGAAGAAACTCGTGCCCATCGCCGTGATCTGCGCGCTCAGCCTGGTCGCTGGGTCGGCGGCACAGGGCTCGAAGGGAACCAAGCATCACCACAAGCACCATCATGCGCGCCTGCCCGCGGACTTCTTCGGCATGAACCCGAACTCGGGCCCTCCGACCCCGGCGCAGTTCGCGAGGATGCGGCGCGGGGGGATCCGCAGCTTCAGGACCCCCGTCTATCTGGCGGGGGATCAACTACCTCCCCGGCGTCTACAACTGGTCCTCGGTCGACTACGTGATGAAGCACGCGTCGAAGGCCGGCATCGACGTTCTCCCCTTCATCTACTGGACCCCTTACTGGGTCAATCACGGCGACGGGCTGGCGATGCCGGTCGGCTCCGCCGCTCAGGAGTTCGCTTGGGCGACGTTCCTGGCGGCGCTGGTCGCTCGATACGGACCGCACGGCACGTTCTGGAAGCTCAACCCGGACGTCCCCTACTCACCGGTTCGCTTCTGGCAGATCTGGAACGAGATGAACCTGGATTCGTTCACCAAGCCGATCTCGCCGGTCGGCTATGCGCGGATGCTGAAGATCTCCCGCCAGACCCTGGACAAGGTCGATCCGGGGGCGAAGATCGTGATCGGCGGCCTGTTCGGAGAGCCCTACCAGCCGAAGCGCAACGGCGACATGAACGACATCGCCTTCATGAGGCGGCTCTACAAGGTCAAGGGTGTGAAGTCCGCCTTCGACGCCTACGCCCTGCACCCCTACGGGGCCACCGTGAGCGTGATGAAGAGGCAGATCGTCAACACCCGCGCGCTGATGAAGCGCTCTGGAGACGGGAAGACGCCGCTCTGGATCGACGAGTTCGGCTGGGGCTCCGGGCATGACCCGTCGCTGCCTTCGGCGAGAGGACCCCAGGGCCAGAAGAAGCAGCTGCAGCTCGCCTACCGGATGATGAGGAAGAACCGGGCCCGATGGAAGATCGGCCGCACCTACTGGTTCTCCTGGGACGACGACCCGGGCAGCAACTGCGCGATCTGCGGCGGGTCCGGTCTCTTCACCTACAAGGGAAAGCCGAAGCCCGCCTGGTACGCCTTCGTCAAGCAGACGGGCGGGAAGCCGTAGCGACGTGTTCAAGACGATCGTCCTTGCTCTCGACGGCTCGGATACCTCGAAGCGCGCGGTCCCGGTCGCAGTCGAGCTGGCGAAGCGAGACGGGGCGAAGCTCGTCCTCGCCCACGTCGACGAGAGAGTCGTCGCCAAGGGCGGCGGGGACATCCATTTCGACGAGCAGGAGATCCAGTCCGATGTCAGGAAGCTGGCCGAGGAGCTCGCCGGCGATGGCCTCGAGACCGGGGTCGAGATGGCAGACGTGATGGCCGGCGGGGCGGGGCGGGTGATCGCGGAGATCGCCGAGCGCGTCTCGGCCGATCTGATCGTCACGGGCACCCGGGGACACTCGCCGGTGGGCGGAGTGTTGGTGGGCAGCGTCACCCAGCGACTTCTCCACCTCGCCAAGCAGCCGGTGCTGGTCGTCCCCTGAGCGACGGCGGGCAGGGCGACGGTTGCGGAGGGGCAGCCGAGGCAATACGCTTGTCCTGAGTTCGATCTGGAGGGGGATATGCGCATTCGAGCGGGGTTCGGGGGTTTGGCACTGGTTGCGATCGGGTGCAGCGCGTTCGCTGCATCGGCGCTCGGCGGCAGCGCTCCCGCGGGGCCGAACGTGACGATCCAGGACAGCTTCGCGAGCATCGACACCTTCCAGGCCCTGAACGCGACCGACGAGCGCAGCCGCACAAAGGACGGGAACGACTTCATCGGGTTCTCCGAGAACCTGCACCCGGCCGTTCTGCGCGGGCCGGAGGGCAAGGCCGACACGTTCGTCTCGCTGGGCACGACCCTGGAGACTCCTTCCAGCAAGCCCTTCCCGACAGGACCGCTCAACGACATCGCGGTCACAGGGCGGCTTCGCGACGAGGCGACCAAGAGCTCCAACCCGGCCCCCGGCGTGCCGGTGGCGAGCTCGGAGGGCTCCGCCGAGGTCGAGTTCACGACCAGCGGGCCGACGCCGTTCCTGTTCTCGGGCGCCCTCAACGCCCAGAACAGCGATCACGACAACTGCACCGAGATCGACGTGGACCTGTCCGGGCCGATCAACCACACTTTCGTCGCCCGGGGCGGTGGCGATTGCAGCCCATCGGGTCCGCGCCACCGCGGCTTCGTGGTCAGCGACGTGCTGCCCGCGGGTGACTACCAGCTCAACGTCGACTACTCGAGCACCGTCGACCCGGAGGATCCGCGGCACCGAGACCTCCACCGCGGCGGCCGACGTCAACATCTTCTTCTTCCGCAAGTGCACCGTGCTCGGCGACAACCGGCCGAACACGCTGAACGGCACGACGGGGGACGACGTGATCTGCGGCCGGGGTGGAAACGACCGGATCAACGGCCGCGGCGGAGCCGATCTCATCCTCGGCGAGGGCGGCAATGACGTGATCCGCGGAGGTGGTGGAAACGACGACCTACGCGGCGACTCCGGCGCCGACACGGTGAGCGGCCAGGGAGGCAAGGACAGCATCGATGGTGGGCCAGGCCGTGACGGGCTCTCCGGCGGCGCCGCAGACGACAAGATCAAGGCCGCCGACGGCGCGGCAGACAACGTCAACGGCGGGGGCGGCAACAACGATGTCGCCACCGTCGATCGCCGCAAGGACCGCGTCAGAAACGTCGAGACCGTCCGCCGCCGCTAGTCGGTTCGCCGCGTAGTCGAGAACGCGTTCGTGACCGGTGTAGACGTTGACGCGGCCTCGCGGGCGAAGCCGCCGAGGGTGATCTGGCGATCGGCGGCCAGCTCGATCGCCAGCGAGCTGGGGGCGCCGACGCCGACCAGGATTCGGGGCGCCGGCCACGCCGGGATTCGGGATCAGCCGCCTGGGAGGGAGGAGAGCCACGGGGCGGCGAGGGAGATTGTCGCCGCCGCGAGGACGAAGCCGGCGAGGATTGAGCTACCCAGGAGCATGAGCCGCAGCCCGGAGCCGGCGATTTCGGCTTCGCGACCCGCTCTGCTCCGCCAGTCGGCGAAGGCGAGCCTCGGGACCTCGAGCACGTGGCCGAGCACGTGGAGGGTCATCAGCACGAACCAGGCGATGAAGCTGGCCTTGTGCAGGACCGTCAGCGAGCCCGTGTGCGGACCGGTGATCAGCAGCGCGACCCCGGTCCCGAACAACGCCAGGGTCGTCAGGACCACCCCGGGCGCGAGCACCCGCAGCGCAAGGGGCGGGGGGCCGTTGCGGCGGTAGCTCGGCGCGCCGGAGTAGTAGCGGGTAAAGCGATAGCCGGTGCTGGCGAGCTTCAGCAGGACCGGCGGAATGAGCAGCATTCCGATGAAGATGTGAGGCCCGACGAGAGGGCCGAATGAAGGGGATCGTCGCCCCCTCGATCGCCAGAAGGATGAGCAGCATCGCCGCTGCGCCGCCGGTCACGCGCGCGTTTCCCACGACCCCGTCGCGGGCGATGCCGTCGGTCTCTCGGTACATCGAACGGCGATCCTGGCCGCAGAGGCTTAGGCCGGCCTAAGGACCGGATGAGAGAACTCTCACAAAGGCGGAGACGGCGATCGGGCTCAGGCGAGGCGGTGAGCGCCCGAGTAGACATTGATGCTGCCCTTGCGGGCGAAGCCGCCGAGCGTGATGTTGCGGTCGGCGGCGAGGTCGATTGCCAGTGAGCTGGGGGCGCCGACCCCAACGAGGATCGGGCCGCCGGCCACCGCGGTCTTCTGCACCAGCTCATAGGAGAGCCGGCCGCTGACGCAGATCATTCGGTCCCCCAATGGGAGCAGCCCCTCGCCCAGCGCCCACCCGATCACCTTGTCGAGAGCGTTGTGGCGGCCTACGTCCTCGCGCACGATCACGGGCTCGCCGCCGGCATCGAAGAGGCCCGCGGCGTGGAGCCCGCCGGTGCGGGAGAAGGCCGGCTGTCGCAGGCGATCGGGGAGATCCGCCAGCAGCTCTCGTGAGACCCGCGGGCCGTCCGCCGCGACCGGGGCCATCACCGCGACCTCCTCCAGCGCCCCCCGTCCGCAGATCCCGCACGAGGAGGTCGTGTAGAAGCGGCGGGCCCCCGGATCGCGCAGCAGCGGCCCCGCCACCTCGACGATGTTGGAAGCGAAGTCCTCGGTGGGACCGGCTTTGTGAGGGCGGTCGATCAGGCCCTCTCCGTAGAGGAAGCCGAGGGCCAGCTCCTCGTCGTGCCCCGGGGTGCGCATGGTCACCGCCAGCGGCTCGCCGTCGACGCGGATCTCGAGCGGGTCCTCGACCGCGACCTCGTCGGTGCGGCCGTCGTGCTCGACTGTGGCGACCATGCGGTCGCTCAACCGGCGACTCCGATCGCCGGCCGGTCGGACGGCTGCTCGGCGAGCGGCCGCACGTCCACCGCCACCACCTTGTACTCGGGGCAGGAGGTGTTGACGTCGGCGGAGCTGCCCACCAGGAGGTTGGTCCGCGCCTCCGGGAAGTGGAAGCTGGTGAAGACGTGGCCGCGCTCGATCCGCTCGGTCACCTTGGCGTGCAGCTCGATCCGCCCCACCCGGCTGCGCACCGAGACCTTGTCGCCGTCGCCGATCCAGAGGCGCTCGGCGTCGTCGGGGTGGACCTCGAGCCAGTCGCGGTCGACCAGCTCGATGTTGCCGGTGCGCCGGGTCATCGTCCCGGCGTTGTAGTGCTGGAGCACCCGGCCGGTGACCAGGATCAGCGGGAAGTCGGAGTCGGCGGCGTCTCCGGGCGGCTTGTAGGGGATCGCCGCGAAGCGCCCCAGGCCCTCGGGCTTGTCGAAGCGCTCCGCGTAGAGGATCGGCTCGTCGGTCCCGTCCGGCGCCACCGGCCACTGCAGGCCGCGGCCTTCGAGGCGCTCGAAGCTGACCCCGGCGAAGTGCGGGGTGAGCGCCGCGATCTCGTCCATCACCGCTGCCGGGTCCGCGTAGCCCATCTCGTGCCCGAGCGCCCGCGAGACCTCGGTGATGATCTCGAAGTCGGTGCGGGCCTCGCCGGGCGGGTCGAGGGCCGGGCGGACGAGCTGGATGCGGCGCTCGGCGTTGGTGAAGGTGCCTTCCTTCTCGAGGAAGGAGGAAGCGGGGAGGATCACGTCGGCGTACCTGCTGGTCTCGGTCTCGAAGATGTCCTGGCAGACGAGGAACTCGAGCGATTCGAGCGCCGCGACGACGTGGGCGGTGTTGGGATCGGTCTGGGCGACGTCCTCGCCGAAGATGTACATCGCCTTCAGCCGGCCATCGACCGCCGCGTCGAACATCTGCGGGATCGTGAACCCCTTCTCACGCGAGAGCGGAACCCCCCAGGCCTCCTCGAAGGAGCGCGCGACATCCTCGTCGCCGACCGGGCGGTAGGCGGTGTAGGTGTCGGGAAGCGCCCCCATGTCCGAGGAGCCCTGGACGTTGTTCTGGCCGCGCAGCGGCAGCAGCGCCGAGCCGGGCCGGCCGACCTTGCCGGTCATCATCGCCAGGTTGCAGATCAGCCGCACGACCTCGGAGCCGTACTTGTGCTCGGTCACGCCGAGCCCCCAGAGGATGGAGGCCTCGCCGGCCTCGGCGTAGATGTGCGCGGCCTGCTCGAGATCCGCCGCCGGGATGCCGGTGATCTCCTCGACCGCCGCCGGCGAGTACTGCTCGAGCAGCTCCGCGACCGCCTCGTAGCCGTCGGTGCGCGCGGCGATGAAGCCCTCGTCGAGGAAGCCGTCGCGGGCCGCGACGTGGGCGAGGCCGAGCATCACTGCGGCATTCGTCCCCGGTCGCGGCGAGAGGTGCAGGGCGCCGTAGTCGGCCAGCTCGATTCGCCGCGGGTCGATCGTCACCAGCCGGCAGCCGCGCATCGCGGCCTGCTTCAGGCGCGCCCCGACCACGGGGTGCCCGGCGGTCGGGTTGACCCCGATCAGGATCGCGGCGTCGGCGAAATCGATGTCGTCGAAGGCGCCGGTCGCCCCGGAGAGGCCGAACGACTGGCGCAGCGCCCAGGAGGTGGGGGAGTGGCAGACGCGCGAGCAGTTGTCGATGTTGTTGGTCCCGATCGCCGCCCGCATCAGGCGTTGCATCACGTAGCAGTCCTCGTTGGTGGCGCGCGAGGAGGCGAGGCCGGCGATCGCGTCGGGGCCATGCGCTCCCTTGATCCGGCCGAGCTCGGAGGTGATCAGCTCGATCGCCTCGGACCAGCTCGCCTCGCGCAGCTCTCCCTGTCTGCGGATCAGCGGCGTCGTCAGTCGCTCGCGGTGGCGCGAGAAGCGGTGGGCGAAGCGCCCCTTGAGGCAGGTGTGGCCGTGATTGGCGGGGCCGTCCCCGGGGCCGATCGAGCGGATCAGCCCGTCGTCGACCCGTGCCTCGAGGCTGCAGCCGACGCCGCAGTAGCCGCAGGTGGTGGTCACGGTCTTCTCGAAGCGCTCGTCGTTCACTGGATCAGCCCCTCGAGCAGAGTCTGCTCGGTGATCGCGTCGGTTGGACAAGTATCGGCGCAGGCGCCGCAGGAGACGCAAGCCGATTCCCGGAACCCGTGGTCGAGCCCGGCGGCGACGTTTGCGGAGAAGCCGCGCCCGGTGGCGGTCAGCGCGAAGGTCCCCTGGACCTCGTCGCAGGCCCGCACGCAGCGCCCGCAGGAGATGCAGAGCTCGTGGCGGAACGCGAGGTAGGGGTGCGCGGTGTCGTGGCGCCGCTCATGCGTCTCGCCGCGCCAGTGCGGCTCGCCGGCCTCGAGCTGGCGGGCGACCTCGGCGAGCTCGGTGTGCGGCGCGGGCGGGTCGGGGAGCTCGGAGAGGACCAGCTCGACCACGCCCCTGGCGATCCGGCGCGCGCGCTCGTCGGTGGTCTCGACCGCCATCCCCTCGCGGCACTGGGTGGTGCAGGCCGGGACGATCGCGTCGTCGGCGCGGACCAGGCAGACCCGGCAGGCGCCGAAGGGCGCCTGGCGCTCGTCGAAGCAGAGGGTCGGCACGGTCGCCCCAGTGGCCCGCGCCACCTCGAGCAGGGTCGCGCCGCTCTCGAACTCGGCCGGCTTCCCGTCGACGGTGACGGCGCTCACGTCGAGCCCCAGCTCCTCGGGGAAGTGGGCGAGCAGGCTGCGCATCGGAGCGGGGATGCCGCCGCCGTGCGCGCAGAGGCTGGAGACCTCGAGCACCTCGAGCAGGTCCTCGAGCGCCTCGCGGTCGACCGGCTCGGGGCGGGCGAAAGCCTCATGGGCCCGCCGCAGCCCGATGCGGCAGGGGAAGCACTTGCCGCAACTCTCGTGGGCGCCGAAGCGAAGCAGATGCGTTGCCAGGTCCCTCATGTCGGTGCGGTCGTCGAAACCCAAGATACTCCCGTGGCCGACCATGCAGCCCTGCTCGGCGAGCTGGTCGAAGTCGAACGGGGTGTCGAGCAGGTGCGCCGGGAGGATCCCGCCCAGCGGGCCGCCGATCTGCACGGCCTTGAGCTCGCGGCCGGAGACGAGGCCGCCGGCGAGCTCCTCGCAGAGCTCGCGGACCGGCCTGCCGAAGCTGACCTCGTAGACGCCCGGCCGGGCGAAGCGCTCGTTGAAGCAGACGAGCTTCGAGCCGGGCGTCGCCCCGGGGCTGAGCTCGGTGTAGGCGGCGGCCCCGCGGGAGGCGACGAAGGGGATGTTGCAGAGGGTCTCGATGTTGTTGACGACCGTCGGCAGCCCGAAGAGGCCGCGCTGGGCCGGGAAGGGCGGGCGCGCCGAGACGGTCCCGCGCAGCCCCTGCAGGCAGGCCAGCAGGGCGGTCTCCTCGCCGACCACGTAGGACCCGGCGCCCTCGAGAACGGTGACGTCGAAGCCGTCCAGCTCGCCCCGCTCCTCGGCGTCTGAGACGGCGGCCTCGATCAGCGGCTTGGAGCGCGGGTACTCCGAGCGGGTGAGGACGAAGCCGTGGGCGGCGCCGACCGCGTAGGCGGCGATCGCCATCCCCTCGATCAGCAGCGCCGGGTTGCGCTCCATCAGGTACTTGTCGATGTAGGAGCCGGGATCGCCCTCGTCGCCGTTGGCGACGACGAACTTCTCCTCCCCGGGGGCGGCGGCTGCGAACTCCCACTTCGGCCCGGCCGGGAAGCCGGCGCCGCCGCGGCCGCGGACGTTGGCCGCCTTCACCTCCTCGAGCAGCTCGGCCGGGGTCATCTGCTCCCGCGCCCGGCGCAGGCCCGAGTAGTCGCCGGGCCGCAGCAGCACCGGCTCGGGCAGGGTGCTCTGCCAGGCCGGCTCCTCCGCGGCGGCCTCCTCCCCGGAGACGACCCGCTCGACCACGCCGGGGCCGGCGTCGACCGTGTCGCCGATCCGCACCGCGGGGGAGGAGTGGCAGAAGCCGAGGCAGACGGTCTCGGCCAGGGAGACCTCGCCGTCGGCGCTCCGCCCCCCGAGCTCCAGCCCGAGGCGCTCGCGCAGCTCCTGCACGTGCTGGTCGCCGCTGGCGGCGAAGCAGGCGGTGCCGGTGCAGACCCGGACGTGGCGGCGGCCCCGCGGCTGCAGCAGGTCGTCATAGAAGGTGGAGACCCCGTGGACCGCGGCCTCGGGTAGGCCGGAGAGCTCCGCGGCGCGGCCGCGGTCCTCGTCGGTGATCTCGCCGCGCTCGTCCATCGCCCGCTTGAGGACGTCCAGTGCGGTGGGGGCCTGCTCGGCGTGGTGGCGGCGGACCAGCTCTACCAGGTTGCGGCTCAGCTGCGGCCGTCCTTCCCCGGTATCCAGTCGGTGCCGGCGAGCGGCACCTTGGCCATCGCCGCCGCCTCCAGGGTCAGCGCCACCATGTCCTCGGGCTCGAGGTTGTGGACGTGGGACTTGCCGCAGGCGCGGGCCAGGGTCTGGGCCTCGAGCACCATCGCCCGCAGGTAGTTGGCCAGCCGCCGCCCGCCCATCTCGGGGTCGAAGCGGCGCGCCAGCTGCTCGTCCTGGGTCGAGATGCCGACCGGGTCGCGGCCCTCGTGCCAGTCGTCGTAGTAGCCCGCCGAGGTGCCGATCTCCTCGTACTCGGACTCGAACTCGTGCGAGTTGTCGCCGAGCGCGATCACCGCGGCGACGCCGATCGAGACCGCGTCGGCGCCCAGGGCGAGCGCCTTCGCCGCGTCGGCCCCGGAGCGGATCCCGCCGGAGACGATCAGCTGCACCTTGCGGTGCATGCCGAGCTCCTGGAGCGAGCGCACCGCCTCGGGGATCGCCGCCAGGATCGGGATGCCGACGTGCTCGATGAACACCTCCTGGCTGGCGGCCGTGCCGCCCTCCATCCCGTCGAGGACGATCACGTCGGCGCCGGCCTTGACCGCCAGCGCGACGTCGAAGTAGGTGCGGGTGGCGCCGATCTTGACGTAGATCGGCTTGCGCCAATCGGTGATCTCGCGCAGCTCCCCGATCTTGATCTCGAGGTCGTCGGGCCCGGTCCAGTCGGGATGGCGGCAGGCGCTCCGCTGGTCGACGCCCTTCGGCAGGTCGCGCATCTCCGCGACCCGGTCGGAGATCTTCTGTCCCAAGCAGCATCCCGCCGCCCCCCGGCTTGGCGCCCTGGCCGACCACCACCTCGATCGCGTCGGCGCGGCGCAGGTCGTCGGGGTTCATCCCGTAGCGGGAGGGGAGGATCTGGTAGATCAGCTTCTCGGAGTGATCGCGCTCCTCGGGCAGCATGCCGCCGTCGCCGGTGGTGGTGCTGGTGCCGACCGCGCTGGCGCCCCTCCCGAGCGCCTCCTTGGCCGGCGCCGAGAGGGCGCCGAAGCTCATCCCGGCGATCGTGATCGGGATCTCCAGGTGGATCGGCTCGGAGGCGAAGCGGGTCCCGAGGGTGACGTCGGTGGCGCAGCGCTCCCGGTAGCCCTCCAGCGGGTAGCGGGAGACGCTGGCGCCGAGGAAGAGCAGGTCGTCGAAGTGGGGGACGCGGCGCTTGGCGCCGAAGCCGCGGATGTCGTAGATCCCCTCCCGCGCCATCCGGTGGATCTCGTGGATCGCGTTGCGGTCGAACAGCGCCGACTCCCGCAGGCCCGGGACGCCAGCGCCCGGCCTGCTCGGGCCGGAAGCCCTCCTCCTTGGCGAGCGCGTCGAACTCGGCCATCAGTAGGCCCCGGCGTTGTCGATCTGGAAGTTGTAGAGCTTCCGCTCCGAGCCGTAGCGCCGGAAGTCGGCCGGATCCGCGTCGGCCTCGGCGCGCCGCAGCAGCTCGGCCAGCTCGGCGCGGTGCTCGTCGCGCATCTCCTTCTCGATGCAGTCGGCGCCGAGGCCCGCCACCTCCCCGCGCACGTAGATCCTCGCCTCGTAGATCGAGTCGCCGAGGTCCTCGCCGGCGTCGCCGCAGACGACCAGGTTGCCGCGCTGGGCCATGAAGGCGCCGGCGTGGCCGATCGAGCCGTGGACGACGATCTCGATCCCCTTCATCGAGATCCCGCAGCGGGCCGACGCGCTGCCCTCGATCACCAGCAGGCCGCCGCGGCCGGTAGCCCCGGCGGACTGGCTGGCGTCGCCGGCGACCACGACCTTCCCCGACATCATGTTCTCGGCGACGCCGACGCCGCAGTTGCCGGCGATCCGCACGCTCGCCAGCTTGTTCATCCCGGCGCAGTAGTAGCCGACGTGCCCGTCGATCTCGACCTCGGCCTCGGTGTCGAGGCCGACCGCGATCGCGTGGGCGCCGCCGGGATTGCGGACCAGCCAGCGGCTCGGCCCGGCGCCGTGGAGATCGTGGAGGCGCTGGTTCAGCTCGCGGACGTCGCCCGCGGAGAGGTCGACGGTCTCCGCGGCGACCCCGGTTGCGCTCACGCCACCCTCGCCCGCTGCCAGGAGTAGACGCGCCCCGGCTCGGGCTCCCACTGCTCGGCGTCCTCGGCCCCGGGGAGGGCGGCGATCGCCCGGTACTCGGAGGCCATCGCGACCCAGTCCTCGCTCTCCGCCATCACCGCCGGCTTGCAGGCGATCGGGTCGCGAAGCACGGCGAAGCCGTCGGCGGTGCCGACGGCGAAGGTGTAGAAGCCGTCGAGGTCGGTGAGGCAGCCCTCGAGCGCCGAGGAGAGGTCGTCGCCCTCGCGCAGGCGCCAGGTGAGGTAACCGGCGGCGACCTCGGAGTCGTTGTCGGTCTGGAACTCGATCCCCTCGCCGCGCAAGAACGCGCGCAGCCGGTTGTGGTTGGAGAGGGAGCCGTTGTGGACCAGGCAGAGGTCGAGCCCGGTCGAGAAGGGATGGGAGTGCTCGGTCGTCACCCGGCTCTCGGTCGCCATCCTGGTGTGGCCGAGGGCATGGGTCGCCGAGACCTCGGTGAGGCGGAAGCGCTCGATGAACTCCCTCGGGTCCCCGGCCTCCTTGTAGATCTCGATCCGCTCGCCGACGCTCATCACCCGCAGCTCGGGATGGCGCTCTCCGATCCAGCGCTGCACCTCGCCGGGCTCCCCCTCGACGATCAGCAGGGCGTGGGAGGCGACCACCTCGGCCTCGCCGACCGTCGCGAAGCTCCCCGCCATCTCCATCGCCAGCTCCGGCCAGGAGAAGTCCGCCTGCGGCGAGAACAGCGACACCTTGCAGGAGCCCGCCGGAGCGGGGTCGCGGTAGAGGGCGACGCCGGCGCTGTCGGGGCCGCGCTCGGCGAGCTGGGCGAGCATCGCGCTGAGGTGGGCGCCCAGGCTCTCTTCGACGGTGCTGGATTTAGAGAAGAGGCCGGCGATTCCGCACATCGATGAGCCTCATTCTCAGGAGAGCTGGAGGTAGCGGTCGATCTCCCACCGGGTGATCTGCTCGTGCGCCAGCTGCCACTCGCGCCGCTTGCACTTGACGAAGTAGTCGATGTAGTCGCCGTCGCGGACCTTGCCGAGCGCCTTGCGAAGCACCTCGTCCTGCTCCAGCTCCCGGGTGGCGTCGAGCAGGTTCGCGGGCAGCGTGTCGATCCCCATCTTCTCGCGGTCCTCGGCGCTGGTCTCGTACATGTTGATGTTGGTCGGGTCGCCAGGGTCGATCTCGTTCTCGATCCCGTCGAGCCCGGCTGCGAGCACGACCGTCGCCGCCAGGTAGGGATTGCAGGCGCCGTCCACGGTGCGGTCCTCGATCCGCCCGTGGTCGGGGATCCGGAGCATCATCGTGCGGTTGTTCCAGCCGTAGGTGACGTAGGCGGGGGCCCAGGTCGCGCCGCTGGTGGGCGCCCCGATCACCAGCCGCTTGTAGGAGCCGACCGTGGGGGCCGTCAGCGCGATGTAGGCCTTGGCGTGCTTCTTCAGCCCGCCGATGAAGTGGTAGCCCTTCTCGCTCAGCCCGAGGCCGTGCTTGTCGTCCTTGGGGTCGGCGAGCAGCACGTTGGTGTCGCCGTCCCAGAGGCTCATGTGCATGTGGCAGCCGTTACCCGTGAGGTGGGCGAAGGGCTTCGGCATGAAGGTCGCGATCAGGCCCCGCTCCTGGGCCATCGCCTCGACCATGTAGCGGTAGAAGACGGCGCGATCGCTCGAGGTCAGTGGGTCGGCGGGCTCCCAGTTCTGCTCGAACTGCCCGTTGGCGTCCTCGTGGTCGGTCGCGTACATGCCCCAGCCCAGCGAGTTGACGTTGCGGATCACCTCGGTGACGAAGTCGAAGGAGCGAGTCAGGGCGCGGATGTCGTAGCAGGGCTGCTCGAGGTCGTCGAGCGGGTCGGCCAGCTCGATCCCACCGTCCTCGGTCTTGCGGACCAGGAAGTACTCGAGCTCGTAGCCGATCTTGAACTGGTAGCCGGCCTCCTCGCAGCGCTCCATCTGATGGCGGAGGATCGTCCGTGGGCAGTAGGGCCACTCCTCGCCCTCGACCGTGACGTCGGAGGCGAACCAGCCGACGTTCGGCTTCCACGGCAGCCTCGTGAACGAGCCGGGATCGGGCATCGCGAGCATGTCCGGGTCGCTCGGCAGCTGGCCGATGTCGCCGGCGGCGAACCCGGCGAAGCCGGCTCCGTCGGTGAACAGGCCGTCGATCTCCTCGGCCGGGATCAGCTTGGCGCTGGGGCGGGCGTGCATGTCGACGAAGTTGGCGAAGAGGAACTCGATTCCCTCGTCGGCGACCAGCTTGCGTACATCGTCTTCGGTGGGGCGGCGTTGTCTTGCTCATGTTGGGTGTATCTCACATACGGGCTTGGGAGGCAATGGCTCGGCAAGCCAATATTTCGCTGCCGCTATGTCACGGCTCAACATAGATTGGCCGGTGAAGGAGCCTTGCCCTCCATCGATCCGCGTCGGGCTCTCGGGGGGCCTGTCTTGCGCCTCTGTACCAATTTGTCTAGTGTACGCGACCGGAGCCCTAGGCCCATGTCTTTCTTGCTCACCTGTCCGAACTGCGGCGCGCGCGAGGTGACCGACTTCGCCTACGGCGGCGAGGTCGTCCCGCGGCCGACCAGCAAGCCGAGCGAGCGCGAGCTCGGCGCCTACAACTACTTCCGCCGCAACGTCGCCGGCGTCCAGCGCGAGTGGTGGTATCACCGCTCCGGCTGCCGCGACTGGTTCCTTGCCGAGCGCGACACCACGACCAACGAGGTGAGCTGGGTGGGGCTGCCCGGAGGCAAGGAGCGGTGAGCAGGCTTCCTCGGCAGGCGGGAGAGCGGATCGACCGCGGGCGGGAGATCGAGTTCAGCTTCGACGGCCGCACCGTGAAGGCGTTCGAGGGCGACACGATCGGCTCCGCGCTTCACGCCTCGGGGCAGCGGGTGATCTCGCGCAGCTTCAAGTACCACCGCCCCCGCGGCCTGCTCTGCTGCGCCGGGCAGTGCCCGAACTGCCTGGTCGAGGTCGACGGCTGGCCCGGGATCCGGGCCTGCACCGAGCCGGTGCGCGACGGGATGGAGGTCTCGCACATGAACGCCAGCCCCATCCCTGCGGTTCGACGCGATGCGGGCCACCGACATCTTCGGCAGCCGGGTCACCCCGCCCGGCTTCTACTACAAGACCTTCATCAGGCCGCGGCGCCTCTGGCCTCTCTACGAGAAGGTGCTGCGCCACGCCGCCGGCCTCGGCCGGCTGCGCCGCCGCCAGGCGGAGCGCGAGTGGCGCACCGAGTACCGCCGCCGCCACGCCGACGTGCTGGTGATCGGCGGCGGCGTGGCCGGGATGGCGGCGGCGCTGCGGGCGGCGGAGCTGGGAGCCGACGTCGTCCTGGTCGACGACGGCCCCGAGCTCGGCGGCAGCCTGCTCGCCGCTTCCGACGGCGACGCCGTCGCCGGGCTGCGCGAGCGCCTGGGCGAGACCGAGGTCGAGGTCCTGGCGCCGGCCGCGGCGCTCGGCTTCTTCGACGGGATCGTCCCCGTCTGGTGCGGGAGCACCCTGCACCAGATTCGCGCCGAGCGCCACATCGCCGCCACCGGCTCGATCGAGCAGCCGCTGATGTTCGAGGGCAACGACCTGCCCGGGGTGATGCTCTGCTCCGGCGCCGAGCGACTCGCCGCGCCTCTACGCGGTGCCGCCCGGAAGGACCGCGGTGATCGCCACCACGTCGGACCGCGGCCTGGACTCGGCGCTTGCCCTGCATGGCGCGGGGGTCGAGATCGCGGCAGTCGCCGACTCCCGCCCGGGCGGAGCGGAGGAGTCGCTCGCCGCGGGGCTGAGGGAGGCCGGAATCCCCCACCTGCAGGGCCGCACCGTCGCCCGCGCGGTCGGGCGGGGGGAGGTGAAGGCCGCGGTGATCGCCGAGCTCGACGGCGAAGGGCGATTGGTCCCCGACACCGAGCGCGGCTTCAACTGCGACCTGATCGCGGTCTCCGGGGGCAGCGTCCCGGCGGCCTCGCTGCTGCTCCAGGCGGGGACCAAGGCGCATTGGGACGCGCGAGAGCGGCACCCACATCCCCGAGGATCCCCCCGCCGGGATCGGCGCGGCGGGCGCGGTCGCAGGGCACTCAGCCCCCGAGCAGGCCGAGATCTCGGGCGCGGTCGCGGGCGCCGAGGCGGCGCTGGGGCTGGGCTTCGGCGACGAGGACGCGCGGGCCCGGCTCGCCGCCGAGCGCGAGGCGCTCGAGCGCGGCGGGGAGACCGCCGGCGGCTCGCGGCCGCTGGCGGCGACCGGGGCGCGCGGCCGCGGCGACAAGTGCTTCGCCTGCCTCTGCGAGGACGTCACCAGCAAGGACATCGACTACGCGATCGACGAGGGCTTCGATTCGCTCGAGCTGCTGAAGCGCTACACGACGGTGACCATGGGCCCCTGCCAGGGCCGGATGTGCCAGCTGGCGTCGATCCGCCAGATGTCGGACCACACCGGCGCCCCGGAGGCGGAGATCGGCCTGACCACGGCGCGCCCGCCCTGGTCGACCGTGCCGATGGGTGCCCTCGCCGGGCGCCCCTTCGAGCCGGCGAAGCGCTCGGCCGTTCACGGCCGCCATCGCGAGCTCGGCGGCAACGTGCTCTGGGCCGGGGACTGGAGGCGGCCCTACGACTACGGCGACCCCGAGGCGGAGACGATGGCGGTGCACGACTCCGCCGGGTTGATCGACGTCTCCACCCTCGGCAAGCTGATCGTCAGCGGGCCCGAGGCCGGCGCCTTCCTCAACCGCCTCTACCCGAACCGCTTCGACAACCTGAAGCCGGGCCGGATCCGCTACGGCGTGCTCGGCGACGACGCCGGCAGGATCACCGACGACGGCACGATCTGCCGGCTCGACGAGAGCTCCTACTACGTGACCACGACCTCGAGCGGCGCCGACGCGGTCGAGAGCTGGTTCGCCTGGTGGCTGGCCGAGTGGGGGATGGACGTGCAGCTGACCGACGTCAGCCAGGGGCTCGCCGCCTTCAACCTCGCCGGGCCGCGGTCGCGGCAGATCCTCTCGGGGCTGACCGAGCTCGACTGCTCGAACGAGTCCTTCGCCTACCTCGACGGCAAGCGCGCCCAGGTCGCGGGAGTGCCCTGCCTGCTGCTGCGGATCGGGTTCGTCGGCGAGCTCGGCTACGAGCTGCACTGTCCCGGCCCTCTCGCCGAGCACCTCTGGGACGCGATCATGGCCGCAGGCGAGGAGGACTCGATCCGCCCCTTCGGCCTCGAGCCGCAGCGGGTGCTGCGGCTGCAGAAGCTGCACATCCTGGTCGGCCAGGACACCGACGCCGAGTCGAACCCCCTGGAGGCGGCGATGCCGTGGATCGTCAAGTTCGACAAGGAGGAGGACTTCATCGGCCGCTGGGCGCTGGAGTCGGTCTCCGACCGCGGCGAGCGCAGCAAGCTGGTCGGCTTCACGATCGCCAACGGGGCGGTGCCGACCGAGGGCGCCGCGGTGGTGCGCGACGGCAAGCCGGTCGGCCGGGTCACCTCGTCGCGCTTCTCGCCGAAGCTGCAGCGCTCGATCGGGATGGCCTGGGTCCCGGCCGAGCTCGCCTCCGACGGCGCCACCCTGACCTTCGCCGACGACGGGCGGCGGATCAGCGCCGAGGTGCAGACGGCGCCGTTCTACGACCCCGACCAGGAGCGCCTGCGCGGATGAGCTTCGAGTTCCTCGCTCCCGACGCGGCCTCCCCGGCGCAGGCCGAGGCGCTGATGCGCAGCCCGATCGAGTGGATGCACCGCGACGCCGGCGCCCGCTTCGCCGAGCGCGCCGGCTGGAGGGTCGTCGCCGGCTACGGCGCAGGGGCGAGCGAGGCGGCGGCCTGCCGCGACGCGGTCGCGATCGCCGACCTCTCGCATCTCGGCAAGCTCGAGCTGCAGGCCGAGCCGGCCGCGCTCGAGTCGATCGTCTCGGGCCTGACCGGCGGCGGAGCGCCGTCGCCCGGCCGGGCGCTGCGCCAGGACGGCGTCTGGTGGTGCCCGGTCAGCCCCGGCAAGGTGCTGGCGCTGACCCCGCCGGAGTCCACCGGCCGGCTGCGCGAGCAGCTCGAGGCCGCCGCCGCCGACGCCGGCTCCTATCGCAGGGGTGGTCGAGCTGACCGCGGCGCTCGGGTCGAACGCCGTGCTCGGACCGCTGGCCCGTGAGGCGTTCGCCCGGGCCACGGCGCTCGACCTGCGGCCCGAGCGGTTCGCCGAGGGCGGCTTCGCGCCGGTCTCGGTCGCCCGCACCCCGGCGATGATCCTGCGCACCGACGGCGATCGGTTCCTGCACCTCTTCGGCGCCGGCTACGCCTCCTACGTGTGGACCGTGTTCGTCGACGCGGTCGCGGACCTCGGTGGCGCGCCGGTCGGCGCCGACGCCCTCGGGGCGCGTTTCGGCGAAGGGGTAGCGGCCGGTGCGTGACCTGTTCCGAAAGCGCCGCATGTGGCGTCCCACCGGGGAGCTCCGCGACAGCTACGAGGTGGTGATCATCGGCGGCGGCTCGCACGGGCTGGCGATCGCCTACTACCTCGCCCGCGACCACGGGATCACCGACGTCTGCGTGCTCGAGCAGTCCTACATCGGCTCCGGGGCGGCGGGGCGGAACACGACGATCCTGCGCTCCAACTACAAGACCCCGGAGGGGGCACGCTTCTACGACGCCTCGGTGAAGCTCTATGAGGGGCTCGGGGCGGAGCTCGACTTCAACCTGCTCTTCTCCCAGCAGGGCCACCTGACCCTCGCCCACACCGACCGGGCGATGTTCGTGATGAACGAGCGGGCCGAGGTCAACCGCCTCGAGGGGATCGACTCGAGGGTGATCGGCCCCGAGGAGATCGGCAAGCTCGCCCCGGCGATGTCGATCGAGCCCGACGCGATCTACCCGGTGATGGGCGCGCTCTACCACCCGCCCGGCGGGATCATCCGCCACGACGCGGTCGTCTGGGGCCTGGCGAGGGCGGCCGACGCCGCCGGGGCCGAGATCCACCCCAACACCAAGGTCACCGAGGTCGAGCGGGCCGGCGCCGGCAACGGCGACGGCGGTCGCGCCGGAGGAGTCCGCCTCGCCGACGGGCGCCGCATCTCTGCCGGCACGGTGATCAGCGCCACCGCGGGGTGGAGCTCGACGACCGCCGGGATGGCCGGGGTCGAGCTGCCGATCACCACCCACATCCTCCAGGCCTTCGTCACCGAGGCGCTGAAGCCGCTGCTCGACGTGGTGATCGTCTCCTCGCAGATGCACGTCTACATCTCGCAGACCGACCGCGGCGAGTTCCTGATCGGGGCGGAGATCGAGCCCTGGACCACCTACCGCCAGCAGGGCACGCTCAACTTCCTGCAGGAGTCCTCGCGGCACGCCCTGGAGCTCTTCCCGCAGCTCGAGCGGGCCCGGATCCTGCGCAGCTGGGCG
Organism: uncultured Actinomycetes bacterium; assembly: GCA_963720735.1. Lineage (GTDB taxonomy): Bacteria > Actinomycetota > Thermoleophilia > Solirubrobacterales > 70-9 > JBBRHQ01. The sequence continues at coordinate 288,455 of CAVRGL010000005.1, read as the reverse complement.
GGGCTCTGCGACATCAGCCCCGACTACAGCCCGATCCTCGGCGCAACCGAGGTCGAGGGCTTCCTGGTCAGCGCCGGCTGGGGCACCTACGGCTTCAAGGCAGCGCCGATCGTCGGCAAGACGCTGGCCGAGCAGACGGCGACGGGCCGCCCGCCCGAGCTGATCGAGCCATTCGCGCTGGAGCGCTTCTACCGCGACCGCCTGGTCTCCGAGCTGGGGGCGGCGGCGGTCTCCCACTGAGCCAGGAGCCGAGGAGGACCACAGATGAAGAGCAGCCTCGAGATCGCACAGGAAGCCGAGCTGGCGCCGATCGACGCGATCGGCGAGGGGCTCGGCCTCCTGCCGGAGGAGATCGAGCCCTACGGCCGCTTCAAGGCGAAGGTCTCGCTGGACGCGATCGAGCGCCTCTCCGACCGCCCCGACGCGAAGCTGATCTGCGTCGCCGGGATGACTCCGACCAAGGCGGGGGAGGGCAAGACGACGACCTCGGTGGCGCTGACCGAGGGGATGGGCTACATCGGTCGAAAGCCGGTCCTCTGCCTGCGCGAGCCCTCGCTCGGCCCGGTGTTCGGGATCAAGGGGGGCGCGGCCGGCGGCGGCTTCGCCCAGGTGGTGCCGATGGAGGACCTGAACCTCCACTTCACCGGCGACATCCACGCGATCGGCGCCGCCAACAACCTGCTGGCGGCGCTGCTCGACGCCTCGATGCTGCACGGCAACCCGCACCACATCGACGCGCTGCGGGTCACCTGGAAGCGCGCCGTCGATATGAACGACCGGGCGCTGCGCCAGGTCGCCCTGGGGCTGGGCGGGCCGGCGAACGGCTATCCGCGGGAGTCCGGCTTCGACATCACCGCCGCCTCCGAGGTGATGGCCGTGCTCGCGGTCGCCCGCGACCTCCAGGACCTGCGCAGGCGCCTCGGGAAGATCACCGCCGCCTACTCGCGCGAAGGCGAGCCGGTGACCGCCGAGGACCTCGGCGCGGCGGGGGCGATGGCGGTGCTGCTCAAGGACGCGATCAAGCCGAACCTGATCCAGACCCTGGAGGGCCAGCCGTGCCTGATGCACGCCGGCCCCTTCGCCAACATCGCCCACGGCAACTCCTCGCTGATCGCCGACCTGCTCGGGCTGAAGCTGGGCGAGTACGTGATCACCGAGTCGGGGTTCGGCTCCGACATGGGGATGGAGAAGTTCTGCGACATCGTCTGCCGGGCGGGCGGGATCCAGCCGAGCGCCGTGGTCCTGGTCGCCACCGTGCGGGCGCTGAAGCACCATGGAGGGATCGACGCCGAGGCGGACGGCGGCGGAGTGGACGGGATGAAGGCGATCGAGAGCGGCATGGCCAACCTCCACCGCCACCTCGGGATCGTCTCCGAGTTCGGCGTGCCGGCGGTGGTCGCCGTCAACCGCCGTCCCGAGGACAGCGACGAGGAGGTCGAGCTGGTGCGGCGGCTGGCGACCGAGGGCGGGGCCTTCGCCGCCGCCGTCAGCAGCGGCTTCGCCGAGGGCGGCAAGGGGGTCGCCGAGCTGGCCGAGGCGGTGGTCGCCGCGGCCGAGGAGCCCAACCAGTTCCACTTCCTCTACGAGGATGGGGAGTCGATCAAGGAGAAGATCGAGACGATCGCCGAGCGCGTCTACGGGGCCTCCGAGGTCGTCTACTACCTGGAGGCGGAGAAGAAGATCGCCCAGTTCAGCGAGCAGGGCCTGGCGCGAGCTGCCGGTCTGCATGGCGAAGACGCCGCTCTCGCTCTCGGCCGACCCGGAGCTGCTCGGCGCGCCCACGGGCTTCCAGCTTCCGGTCCGCGACGTGCGCGCCTACACCGGCGCGGGCTGGTTGGTGCCGCTCTGCGGGGCGATCCAGCAGATGCCCGGGCTCGGACGCACTCCCGCCGCCTTCGACGTCGACGTCGACGCCGAGGGGCGCACCGTCGGGCTGTTCTAGGCATGTCCGACCTTGCCGAGAGCACCGTCGGCGAGCTGCTCGAGGGCCTCGCCTCGGCCGATGACGGCCGCGCGGCGGGAGTGGCCTCCGCGCTTGCCTGCGCGGTGGCGGCGTCGCTGGTCGAGCTGACCGCGACGCTGGCGGCGGGCCGGCTCGAGGACGACGCCGGCCAGCGCCGAATGGGGGAGATAGCCGAGCGCGCCGGGCAACTCCGCCGGCGGCTGCCTGCGGTCGCCGACGAGGACGTCGCCGTCTACTCGGAGGTGGCAGCGGCGGCCGCGGGCGAGGAGCGCACGGCCGCCCTGGAGCGGGCCAGCGGCCCACCCCTGGAGGTCGCCGAGGCGGCGGGGGAGCTGTCGCGGATGGCCGCCGAGGTGGCCGGCGCCGGGGACTGGCCCTTCACGCCCGACGCCGGGGTTGCGGCGCGGCTCGCCGATGCCGCCGCATCGGCGGCCCAGGCACTGGTGGCCGCCAACCAGGGAGGCGGATGACCAAGGGCCGGAACGGGGTGCTCGAGCCCACCCTGGTCGACACCGCGGAGGCCGCCCTGCGTGAGCGCCTCGCCCCGGGGCGGGCGCGCCCGGGGGACCGGCTGCCGCCCGAGAAGCAGCTGGCCGAGGGCCTCGGGGTCTCGCGGGGGACCCTGCGGCTGGCGCTGGAGCGGCTGGAGGCGAACGGCGAGATCGTCCGCCGGCAGGGCAGCGGCACCTACGTGGGCCGGGTCGCCTCGCCACCGGCCTTCAGCGAGGGGCTGGAGTTGCTCGAGTCCTACGCCTCGCTGGCGCGGCGCCAGCGCAAGCGTCTCAGCGTTCGCAACCTGCAGATCGAGCAGGCGCCCGTCCCGGGGTTCATCGCCGAGGCGCTCGGCCTGCGGCGCAAGTCGCGCGCGACGCTGATCCACCGCACCCTGCTCGCCGATGGCAGCGTCGCCGCCTACATGCGCGACGTCGTCCATCCCGCGGTCGACCTCGGGCCGCCGGAGGATCTGGAGGCGGCGCTGGATGCGGGGCGGATGGTGCTCGACGTTCTGGTCGACCACGGCGCCTCGATCTCCTTCGCCCGGACCACGGTGCGCCCGCGCCTGATTGAGCCGGGCAGCCGCCTCGGCGAGGCGCTCGGGGCGAACCGGGTCACCGCGGCGCTGGAGCTGGTCGAGCTGATCCATGGCACCGGCGGGGGCACGATCCAGCACTCCTCGAGCGTCTTCACCCCAGGCTCGATCGACCTGCACGTGATCCGCAGCTTCCACCCGTCGGTGGAGGGCTAGGGAGTCGAGTGGACGAAAGCGTCGATATCGCGGACGGAATCGTCCACTCGACCAGGGATGGGCACGGTCAGCCGGCGCGGACGATGTAGGCGCTGCCGCCTTGGTTATCGGTGAACCACAGGGCCTGGTCGGGCCCGACGGTGATCGCGCCCGCGGCACCGTTGGGAAACGGTGTGATCGGGTACTCGGTGAAGTGTCCTGAGGTGGTGATCCGCCCGAGCTTCTTGGCCGAGCCCTCCGTGAACCACAGCGCACCGTCGGGCCCTGCGGTGATGCCTCCGGGGGTCGCGTTCGGTTGGCTGGGGATCGTGAAATACCTGATGGCCCCGCTGGTAGTAATACGGCCGATCTTGCCCGGCGCGGTGAACCACAGCGCGCCGTCGGGCCCGGCGGTGATCGCACGCGGGGCGATCCCCGGTGCCAATGGGAACTCAGTAGCCGATTGGCCGTCTGTCGTGAGCCGCCATATGTTGGCGAAGGTGGTGACCCAGAGGGCCCCGTCGGGGCCCGTGGTGATCCCTGCCCCCCCTGAAGTGGCCGGGTCGATGTCCGAGAGGTTGTATCCCTTGCCGACGATCGGCGTCCCGTCGGTCCTCCAAGCGCCGACCGTCGTCTCGCCGCGATTCTCGATCACCCATAGCGCCCCATCGGCGGCCGTGACGGCAGACGGGGGGCTTCTGCCGAAGCTCACACTGCCCGGCAGCATTTCGAGGTTCAGACCAAAGTGGGTGAGCGCGCCACCGGGGCCGATGTCAATCTCTCCGGCGGTCAGGAGCCAGGGGTCACCCTCCGGTCCTCGAGTGATTGCCGCCACCGGACCATCAGGACCGTCAACCTGCTTCTTCGTTCCGTCCAGAGCAAGGCTGCCCACGAACGAGCACTGTGACGCTGGAGGCGGCTCCGCATCCGGACAAGGCTCCCCGGCGACGTAAAGCTGCGAGCTGATCGAGATGATGTCCTTGAGCGAGCTGGAGACCGCGAACAGGTGCGGCGAGAATTGCGGGCTCGACGCAGTCGTGAACTGCTTGACGGGTGCGCAGACGTCAGGATGGATTTGCTGATCCCCGCCGCACACCCGGTAGAAGTAGGTCGTGTCGGGGGTCAGGCCACCGACGTACTCGCCGAAGGCCACGTTGCCGCCACCGGCAGGAACGTCCGGGGGTATGGGCCCTCGTTCGGGCGTCTGCCGCCCGCGCGCGGTTCCCAGGTCGGCCTCTTTGGTCGCGTACTGGAAGTAGTAGTGCGCCGGCGTGCCGTTGGTGCGCCCATGAGCATTCAGCGTCGCGGTCAGCCCGCCGACGTTCGAGGCCGGATCGGTGTAGGCGGCGCAGGCGGATAGCGCCAGACATGAAACCGCCGCCAAAAGCACCGCGCCGATCAGGCGCATCGCATCTCCTCCTCTCGGCTACCCGAGCTCGTCAGCCCACCGTACACTCCGGGTGCCGATCGGCCAACTCGACGAGTCCCGGTAGACGGGCGGAAATTCGGTCAGCCGGCTCGGACGATGTAGGCGCCGTCGCCTCGACCGTCGGTGAACCACAGCGCCCCGTCGGGCCCCGCGGTGATCGCCTTGGGGCGGCCATTGGGCAGAACCGAGACGGGATACTCGGTGATCCGCCCACTCGTGGTGATCCGCCCCAGCATGTTGGCCGTACCCTCCGTGAACCACAGCGCCCCGTCGGGCCCTGCGGTGATGTCTCCGGGAGTGGCGTTCGGTTGGTGGGGAACTACGAAGTAGCGGACCTCCCCACCGGTGGTCAGGCGGCCGACCTTGCCCGGGGCGGTGAACCAGAGGGCGCCGTCGGGCCCGGCGGTGATCGCCGGCAGGGGGGCGCCCACAGTCAACGGGAACTCGGTGGCATTTTGGCCGTCGGTCGTGAGCCGCCATATCGTGCTGTAGGTGGTGACCCACAGCGCCCCATCTGGGCCGGTGGTGATCTCTCCCCCGCCAGAAGTGTCCAGGTCGATGCCGGTGAGGCTGTACCCCTTGCCCACGATCGGCGTTCCGTCGGTCCTCCAGGGGCTGACGGTCGTCCCCCCGAGATTCTGAGACGACCCACAGCGCCCCGTCGGCGGCCGTGACATCGTCCTGGAGAAACTTAAGTCGGAAATCCACGCCGCCGGGCAGCGTTTCGAGGTTCAGGCCGAAATGGGTAAGCGCGCCACCGCCTAGACACGCCGTTCGGAGAGGTCAGGACCCAGGGATCGCCGTCCGGGCCTCGAGTGATCGCCGTCGGGCGTCCTGCGGAAAATCGACCTCCTTCTTCGACCCCGTCGGTACCAAGGCTGCCGACGATCGCGCAAGGGTCGACACGGATCGTGCGACGGCGGCCGCGCAGGCACCGCCGCTGACATAGAGCCGCGAGCCGATCGAGGTGATGTCGTCAAGCGCGGGAGTGAGTGGCCAACCACTCACTGGTTCCAGAAAGTGGTGGGCTTTGAACTGCGGGCTCGACGCCGTTGTGAATTGCTGCGTCTGCCCGCAGACCGCTGGGTTGATCTGCTCGTCCCTGCCGCAAACCCGGTAGTAGTAGGTCGTCCCCGGCGTCAGCCCGCCGACGTTCTCGCCGAAGGCCACGTCGCCACCGTTGCCGGGGACGTTGGCAGGGATCGGGCCTCGAGTCGGTGTCCTGTGCCCGGGCTGGGTGTCCAGGTCGGCCGCCCGTGTCGCGTACTGGAAGAAGTAGTGCGTCCCATCGCCGTTGGTGCGCCCGTGCGCGTTGAGCGTCGCGGTCAGCGCGCCGACGTTCGACGCCGGATCGGTGTAGGCGGCGCAGGCGGATAGCGCCAGACATGAAACCGCCGCCAAAAGCACCGCGCCGATCAGGCGCATCGCATCTCCTCCTACTCAGCCCCCCGAACTGGTCAGCCCACACTAACTCAGAGCACTAACGATTGCCACCGGCGCCGAATGCCTAGCGATTCGCCGGGACCGTCAGCTTCAGATGGCGCCGGGCCGCCCCGGCAGATGCGGTCACCCGGTAGACCCCGGCGCTCAGCGGGCGGCCCTCCCGCAACACCCCGCTGAAGCGGACCCGGTTGCGGCCCTTTCGCGCCGGGAAGACGAAGCCGCCGAGTGAGGTCTTCGCCCCCTGGCCCGCGACGCGCTTGAAGGCGAAGGTCACGTCGGCCGCCGCCGAGGCACGGAAGCGAAGTACGAGACCCGCGCGTGGCCTTCGCTGGAGGCGGGCCGCCGATGCGGAGGCGGCTGAGGGCCGATTGGCGTAGCGGCCGGAGGGCAAGAGCTTGGCGCAGGGCGAGCAGGGAGCGTTCGCGTGGCGGGCGGGTCGAAGGCTGTAGCGGCGCTTCAATCCCGTCAGCTCGGCCTTCGGGGACGGCGAGCAGAGCGGGGCCGGGGCATGGGTGCGGAACTCCTGGACAATCGCCCCGTCGTAGGTTCCTCCTGGTCCGCCGAAGCGAGAGTTGAGGGTGTAGACGACACCCCCGCAGGGGGAGCCGGCGGCATCGTACGGAACCGCCAGAGTGGAGCCCGGTAGCGGGATCGAATTGAAGCTGCCCTGGTACTGGGAGGGATCACCGAAGGCCCTGTAGATCCCCGTGGCGTAGAAGTTGCCCGAGACCGCACCGTTCCCGTAGCCCCCGACGGCGTAGACCATCGGCTCGGCCGGGTCCGGCGAAAAGGCGGTGCTCGCCACTCCGACCCCGAATCCGCCGAAGCAGGCGTCGCTCGCGGCCGGGCATTGCTCGAGAAAGGACACGGGGGGGCCGAGCCCACCGACGAACCTGGCCAGGAAGTTGCTCGTGGTCGAGGTGCCGCTCCCGTATACGTTGCCGGAGGGGCCGACAGCGATCCCAAGGAAGTTGGCTGGGAAGAAGGTGTCGCTGGGCTTCCCGGGGTAGGACCCTGTGGCGATCAGCTTCGACTTCGCCCCGAAGATCGAGTACTCGTTGATCGACGGCTTACCGGAGCGGGAGGTCCCGTTCGCGTAGATGCGACCGTGGCGGTCGGAGTCGAGGGAGCCGCCGTAGAGGCGCTTTGCCGGAATTGCCGCCAGCAGGCCGCCGTCGGCGGTGTATTCGAGGAGCCGAGCCCTGCCGCGGTCGAGGGCTCCGGCGATCAGGACGTGGCCCACCGGGTCCGTGGTCAGCCCCCCTGCGGTGAAGCCGTGGATCAGCTTCCACTGACCGGGAACCGGAGTTCCGTCAGGGCGGTACTCGAGCACCCGGAACGAAGTGGAGTTTCGGTACCTGAGCGCGTAGATGTTGCCGCTGCGGCTGACGCCGATGCCGTGACGGTGAAGTTCGGTTGCTCGGCCCGGTGCTCCATTGGCGGATCGGCGACGGCGCCACGAAGGCCCCATGAGCCGCGGTGGGGAGGGCCAGCAGGGTGCAGGCGGCCAGGGCTGCGACGAGCGCTCGGAGTGCCGACATCTGGCTCAGTGGGGGTAGGTCGCGAATGCAGCTCCCGGCAGCCTGACCACGTCGCCGGCGAAGGTGACCGCGTAGAGGTCGCCGACGTGGAAGCGGCCGAAGCCATGTCCGAAGGCGACGGCGCTCGGGTTGCGCAGCCCGCGGGCGAGGACGCAGATCCGCCCGCGCCGATCGACCCTCCAGATCTGGCCACCGACGTTGGCTGCGACGTAGAGGTTGCCCCAGCGGTCGCGGGTCATCCCGTCGAGGATCGCGTTTCCGTCCTCGGGGGTGCCCGCGGCGAAGGTCGTGACGTTCGCCGGGTTGGCGATCGGGATCCGGGCGATCTGCGGCGGCCCGAAGGTCTGTGCCGCGTAGAGGTAGCGGCCGGAGGGATCAACCACCAGCCCGTTGGCGGAGTTGACCGTGGCCCAACCGTGATCGACCACGCCGCGGAAGACCCGGTCGAGCTTCATCCCGAAGTCGTTGGAGGCATAGATCGCCCCGTCGGGACCACGGGCGACGCCATTGGCCATCCCAAGACCGGTGGTGAACACCCGCTTGGCGCCGGTCAGGGGGTTGACGCTGTAGAGGCCGGCGGTCGGGTTGGCGTCGCCGGCGACCCCGTTGGCCGCGGTGTCGCCGAAGCCGAGCAGCAGCCGGAAGCGGTCGAAAACCATCCCGCCGGGGCCGGTGATCCCGTCGGTCAGCACCCTCGGGGTCGCACCGGGGCGGTCGACCTTCATCAGCCTGCCGCTCTGGCCGGCCGGAGTCGAGGTGAAGTAGAGGCGCCCGGCGGGACCGACGATCACCGACTCGAGCACCCCCTGATTCGAATAGATCACGCGTGGGGTGGGCGAGCCGGCGCAATCAGGCGACGGCGCGGCCGCCGCCGGAGCAGCGGCCCCGATCAGCCCGAGCCCGATTCCCGCCAGGGTCGTGCAGAGACGCCTCATGCGCGGCCAAACTCTATTCGACCTCAGAAGCCGGCGCGCCGGGGCGCCTCAGTCGAGCCAGGCGGAAAGGTGGGTATAGCGGATATCAACGCCGCCGACCTCGGCGCCGTTGATCCAGGCCCGCCCCGGGCGGGGCGGCGCCCAGTCGCGACGGGTTTCGGGTACCCGATCGGTCGCGCGCCGGCGACGGCGGTCCAATCTGCTGCGTGTCTCGGCCGACGGCTCGGGCGTCTTCTTGCTCGTCATCGCTTCCTCCCCGTAGATGGTCCGGAGGGGAGGTGTATCTGGGGCTGGTGATATTGAGTACCGCGACGGTACACCCGGGTCTGCCGCCCGGGAGCCGGCGCCGCAGGAAAGTAGCGGACCGAGCGGGATCTTCCAGAGCGCCGGACGGATGTTTCAGCGCAAGCTGCGCCCACCTCTCCCTCCGGGCCGGGGGGAGGCCGGCCTCGAGGCCGCGGGCTCAGGTCCACGGGTAGGGGCCGGCTGAGGCGGTGTGGGTCTCGCCGCGGGCGAAGCGGCCGAGGCGGAAGGGGTCGAGGCGCGGCTCGCCGCCCGCAAGGTCGGCGGCGGCGAGCTTGCCGAGGGCGAGCATCTTGAAGCCGTGGCCGGAGTCGATCATCGCGTAGGCGTTGTCAAGCACCCAGTCGCAGATCGGGTAGTTGTCGGGGGTGTGGTTGACGATTCCGCCCCCGGGGGTCGCCTTCCATTCCGCGGCCCGCCCGCGGAAGCGCCGGAACGCCGTCGCCAGGCCGGAGACGAAGAACTCGGTGAAGCCCGGCTCGGCGGCGTGGACCGGGTTCTGCGGACTCGTAGGGATCGAGCGCCGGGTCGGTGACGGCGACGGGCAGGCCGCCGCCGGTGACCGCGGTCCCGGTCCGCCCGAAGCGGAAGTAGATGCCCCAGGGCCCCTCGGCGATCACCCGTCCGTCGCGGTCCGAGAGGAGCGGCCCCGGCTGATCGAGGTGGACGACCGGAGGCTCGCGGCCCGCCCGGTCCCCGAGACCCACGCCGGGGAGCTGGAACTCGCCCTCCTGCGCCTTCCAGTAGGCGCTCAGCGGCCGGCTGCGGCTCGGCCCGTTCGTTCCCACCTCCAGCTCGGACGGCAGGCCGAGCATCCTCCAGAGCTGCGCGGCCCACGGCCCGGGGGCGATGACCACGTTCTCGCAGCGAATCGGTCCGGCCGAGGTCAGCACGGCCTCGACCCGGTCCTCGCCCAGCTCGAAGCCGCTGACCTCGACCCCCTCGCGGATCGAGGCCCCCGCGTCCCTCGCCCGCTCGGCGAGGTGGCGCACCGTCTGCATCGCATCGGCCCAGCCGCCGCGGGGCTCGCTCAGCACCCCGGCGGCCTCCGCCTCCCAGTCGGGGAAGAGCCAGGTGAGGTACTCGCGGCAGCTCTCAACGCCCCTCAGCAGCTCGGACTGATAGCCGGCGTCGGCATGCTGGGCGCGGATCGCGACAAGGTCGGGGACCTGGCGATCGGGGACGACCGCGACGTAGCCGACCTGGCGGAAGCCGTAGGCCTCGGGCTCGGCCTCGAAGATCTCGATCGAGTCGCGGATCACCGCGGTGATCGCCGCCGAGCGGTAGTAGTTGCGGACGATCCCGCCCGCCAGGCCCGAGGCGCCCGCGCCGATCCGCTCCTTCTCCAGGACGACCACCTCGCCGTCGGCGCCGAGTCGCTCGGCCAGATGCCAGGCGACGGAGAGCCCGTGGACGCCGCCGCCGACGATCAGGTGGCTGGGGGCCGCGGCCACCCCGGCCGCCTAGCCGAACGAGGCGAGCGCCTCGCCGCTCTCGGCGATCGTCGCGAACTCCGAGAGCCCTGCGAGGAAGGCGGCGTGGACGTCCGGCGCCACGACCTGGCGCTCGCCCCATTCCAGGGGACTGGCCGCGCAGGCGTCGGAGACGAGGACGATCTCGTGGCCCAGGTCGCTGGCGGCCCGCACGGTCGAGTCGACGCAGAGGTTGGTCATCATCCCGCAGACGACCAGGGGATCCGTGCCCGGCGCGCCCAGCGCGGCGGCTGAAGCCGGGATCGAGAAGGGCATTGGGGGTGTGCTTGACGAACACCGGCTCTCCCGGATCGGGCGCGACGCTCGGGTGAGGCTCGGCCCCGGTGCTGCCCGGGACGAAGCCGTACTCATCGGTCTCGGCCTCGTTGTGCTTGCTGTGGATCACCGGCGCCCCCGCACGTCGGGCGGCGGCGAGCAGGGTGGCGGCCACCGAGGCGGCTTCCTCGGCGTCGGGGAGCGGGCTCGCACCGCCCTCGAAGAAGTCGCGTTGGATGTCGATCAGCACCAGCTTCGGCATATCCACCTCGGGGTCAGGGCTCCCGGTCGGCCTCCAGGTAGCGGGGCTCGGCGAAGACGCGGCGGACGATCGGCGCGAAGTGCTCGAGCGGCAGCGAGTCGTAGGCGGGGTCGAAGCAGTTCTGGTCATAGAGGTCGCAGAACTCGGCGCAGTCGTCGAACCACTCGTGCCCCCGAAAGCGCTCGCGCGCATCGGGGTCATCGCCGGAGGCGGCCCCGTAGTGGAACTGCTGGAAGACCCCGTGGTGCTCGACGATCCAGCAGATCCGCGGCTCCACATAGGGGCGGAGGATCGCGGCGACCATCTGGCCGTGGGTGTAGGGGGCCAGCTCGTCGCCGATGTCGTGCAGAAGCGCCGCCGCCACATATTCCTCGCTGCGCCCGTCGCGCAATGCCCGGGTCGCAGACTGGAGCGAGTGCTCGCAGCGGGAGACCTGATAGCCGCCGAAGGAGTGCTCGAGCGCCGCAACCGCGGCCAGCAGCCGATCCGGCAGCCTGGCGATGTAGCCCCCCTCGACGCGTTCGAGCAGGGCGTAATCCTCCGCGGTGCCCTCCGACATGCTGGTGAAGCTGACGGTCTGCAATCTGGCTCCTCGTTTTGCCTAGGTGTCCACCGAAGAATCTAGGCGATGAACAGCCTGGCCAGCCCCCCGGCCCATCGGACCACATCGAGAAAGCCTCCTTCTAGCGGGCGGCCTGCGGTCTTACGGCTGAAGGCGCAGGTAGGGCTCGCCCCAGAGAGCTGGAGAGGCGCGAGCGTGCGTGCCTTCCTCTGGCGCCCCCGAGCCCGCCTCGGATGGTGGCCATCGCCTCATCGAATAGCCCATTGCTGGGCGCACTCGCGTCGGCGAACAGCGGCAGCGCCCGCCCGCCGACGAAGGAGGTGGAGATGTAGTCGCCCACCATAGAACCCTGGGACGTGATTGGGAGCCAGTTGAGCCCCATCGGCCCGGCGAGCTTGATGGGCGCGCTCCAGGTGGTGCCGCCGTCGCCGGAAGAGATATAGCCCACGTCCAAACGGCACGTTTCCGCGGTGCAATCCGCGGCCGGGTAGTAGTAGTAGGTGAGGGCGAGATGAGCATGATCGCCGGACGTTTTGGCATCGACGGCCAGGCCGGAGATGAAGTGATCGACGCCGCTGTTGACCGGGTCGATCGGGATCCGGGCCACGGGCGACCAGACGACCCCGTCGGTCGTGGTGCTAATGACGATGTCGTTCGAGGTGCAGCCCGCCCTGAAGCGGCAGTCCGACCACACCGCATAGACCTTTCCCTCACGGTCGATCTCGACAGACGGAAACACCGCGTAGCGAAGCCCCCCGGCCACCGGGTGGTGTGGTGTCGCGGTGACCTGCACGACAGCGCTCCAGCTCTTCCCGCCGTCGGTCGAGCGAAACGACTGCAGGCCTGTTTCGACCAAATTCTCAATCGGAACGATCACGGTCCCGTCTGGATGGACCACGGGCTGACCGCCAAAGCCCAGCCAGTTGTCGGCGGTGTTGATCGGGGCGCTCCAGGTGAGCCCGCCATCGGTGGAGGTGCTCATCTTGATCCGGTCAGCGTCCCCGAAGTCGTCGAACTGCGTGTAGCAGTGCCCGTAGAAGGGACTGGAGCGGTGGTTGTCGCAGACCGTCCAGTTCTTGTCGAAGTCGGCGCTGCCCTGGGCGGCGGCCACGGTGACGGGCCGCCCCCAATGGCGCCCGCCGCGCGAGCGATTGACAATGACTGCAACCCCGCGAGGTATGACTCCATCAAGAGCGAGGCTCGAGATCAGCCAAACGTGGTGGGCGGCGTCATAGGCGACGGCCGGATCGCTGACGCGGTCATAGGGCCCGCCGACGATCTTGGTTGTGCCCGGAAGGAAACCGTGGGTAAATCGCCGCCCGCCGTTTCGCGACCGGACCCAGCCGATGTTCGAGGCGCCGCCGAGTATCGCTCGCCCGACCTGAAACGCCCCGACCATGGTCCGGCCGCGGGCGAAGGTGTCGGGCTCAACCTCGGTGCGGTGCTGGCCTCCGGGGTCCGAATATGGGTCGCTGCTCACCCGCAGGGGGGTCACGGCCGGATGGGCAAGCGCCGTCATCGCCCAGATGCCCGGAAGGACGACGAGGAGGAACAGTCCGAAACCTAGGCGGGTTCGCCGGCGTGCCAAGGCCTGTCTTCCTCACTGAGTGCTCCTAGCTGTCCTTGGGATAAACCGTGACGTCCCCCACCCCTCCTCACCGAGCCAGGCGAACCTATGGCAAGAAACAGGTGGCGCCATCCTCATTAGTGGAACTTTCAGCTCCACGGGTAGGGGCTCTGCGAGACCGGGTGAAGATCGCCGGTCGAGAACCGCTCGTAGCGGAAGGGCGCCAGCAATGTCGAGTGCTCGCCGCCGAGCTCGCGGGCGATCTCGCGGCCGACGGCGATCATCTTGTAGCCGTGGTTGGAGTCCGCGGCGACGTAGACGTTGGGGAGCATGCGATCGAAGACGGGGAAGTTGTCGGCGGTGAACGCCCCGGCGCCGCCGGAGCGGACCTGACGGTAACGCGACCGGCAGCCCTCGAAGCGCTCCATGCAGTGCGAGAGCGCCGCGCACCAGAGGTCGGCGAAGCCCGGCTCGACCGACCCGGTGGGGTAGGGATCGACCTCGAAGCTCTCGCCGACGGTGAGCGGCTGGGCGCCGCCCTGGACCGAGTCCCGGTCGGGCTTCACGTAGATGCCCCACTGCTCCTCGCTGACCACTCGGCCGCTGTCGTCGCGCAGGGGACGGTCGGAGTCGACGTGAAGGACCGGCGAGGTGCGGCCCCCGGCGGCGTCGAGCGTCGAGGGCGGCAGCGCCACCTCGCCCTCCTGCAGGTACCAGTAGGTCCACATCGGGACGTCGGCGTCGACGCTGCCGTCCGGACGGCGGACGTCGAGGCGATCGGGCAGGCCGAGCATCTCCCAGAGGTGGGGGATCCAGGGCCCGACCGCGATCACCACCTGCTCGACCTCGACCGGGCCGGCCGAGGTCAGGACCGTGCTCACCGCGCCCGAGCCGTCGCGCTCGAAGCCGGTCACCTCGACCCCCTGGGCGATCTCCGCCCCCGCCGCCCGGGCCTTGTCCGCCAGGCCCCGCATCGACTCGATGTTGAAGGCGAAGCCGCCGGCATGCTCGTGAAGGCAGGCGGTCAGCCCCTCGGCGCGCCAGTCGGGGTAGAGCTCCTTCATGTGCGCCTCGACCGCGGCCGCCCCGGTGTGCAGCTCGGAGGGATAGCCGATCCGCTGCTGGCGCTCGAAGACCTCGGCCAGCTCCGGCTCCTGTGCCTCGGGCCCGAGCGCGACGTAGCCGCTGCCGTGGTAGTGGAGCGTCTCCGGGTCGGACTCCCAGATCTCCACGCAGGCCGCCATCAGCTCCGACATCGCCGGCTGGAAGTAGTTGTTGCGGATCACCCCGCAGGCGATCCCCGAGGCGCCCGCCCCGACCTTGGCCTTGTCCACCACCAGGGCCCCCTCACCGGCCTCGGCGAGGTGCCACGCAGTCGAGAGGCCGTGCACCCCGGCGCCGACGATCAGGTTGGGAGCGGATTGCGGGAGCTCCGCCATCGGCCTCAGTGGTCGGGCGGCTCCCAGCCCTCGAGCACCGGCGGGTGCCAGTCGGCGCCGACGATCTCCGAGCCCTCGACCCAGGGGCCGAGCTCGGGCTGCGGGAACTTGGCGTGGACCCTCTTCAGCCGGATCCCGTAGGAGTTGCCGGCGGTCAGGTGGGCGATCAGCACCTTGCGGGCGATCTCGTCCTCGCGGCCCTCCGGGATCGGGAAGTAGATCCGCAGGAACGAGTTCGAGTAGCGGTCGAAGACGGCGGGGGTTCCCTCCTCCTCGAGCAGCTCGACGTCCTCGAGCCAGTTGAGGTCCTTGCCGGGGGTCGCCGCCTCGAGGTCGATGTCCTCGACCAGCGAGATGTCCTCCTGGTAGGGAAAGCGCTTCCCCGAGAGGTACTCGGCGTCGATCGAGACGATCTTCTCGGGCTCGCGGACCTCGTCGGCGCGGGTCACTGCGACTCCTCCGCAGCGGATCCCGCGGGCTCCGGCAGGTAGTCGACCGGGTTCTCGAGGTAGTTGTCGAGCAGGGTGCGGATCTCGGCCAGGGCCCGCTCCTCGCTGACCCCGGGCGTGTACTCGGTGCCGGCCAGCGGCACCCGGGCCATCGCCGAGGCCTCCACCGTGAGCGCCGCCAGGTCCTCGGGCTCGAGGTTGTGGACGCTGGTCTTGCCGCAGGCCCGCGCCAGCATCTGCACCTCGAGGGTCAGCGTGTGCAGGAAGTTGAAGACCCGCTGGGCCGCCTCGTCGACGTCGAGGCGCTTTCGCAGCTCGGCGTCCTGGGTGGTGATCCCGACCGGGCAGCGGCCGGTGTGGCAGTGATAGCACTGGCCCGCGGGCACCCCGACTGTGCCCTCGTAGTCGGTGACCCCGGGGATCTCCTTGTTGCAGTTGAGCGCCATCAGCGCCGAGTGGCCGATCGCCACGGCGTCGGCGCCGAGCGCCAGGCACTTGGCGATGTCGCCCCCGTTGCGGATCCCGCCGGCGACCACCAGGTCGACGTCGTCGGCGAGCCCGACGTCCTCGAGCGCCCGCCGCGCCTCCGGGATCGCAGCCATCAGCGGGATCCCGGTCTCCTCCGCGGCGATGTGCGGGCCGGCGCCGGTGCCGCCCTCGGCGCCGTCGAGGTAGATGATGTCGGGCCCGCACTTGGCGGCCATGCGGACGTCGTCATAGACCCGGGCGGCGCCGAGCTTCAGCTGGATCGGCACCTCGTAGTTGGTCGCCTCACGGGTCTCCTGGACCTTCAGCGAGAGGTCGTCGGGGCCGAGCCAGTCGGGGTGGCGAGCCGGGGAGCGCTGGTCGATGCCGGCCGGCAGCGAGCGCATCTCGGCGACCTGCTCGGTCACCTTCTGGCCCATCAGGTGGCCGCCGAGCCCGACCTTGCACCCCTGCCCGATGAAGAACTCGACCCCGTCGGCGAGCATCAGGTGGTGGGGGTTGAAGCCGTAGCGGCTCTGGATCACCTGGTAGTACCACTTGGTCGAGAGGTCGCGCTCGGGCGGGATCATCCCGCCCTCCCCCGAGCAGGTCGCGCTGCCGGCCATCGAGGCGCCCTTGGCGAGCGCCATCTTCGCCTCGAGCGAGAGCGCCCCGAAGCTCATCCCGGTGATGTAGACGGGGATGTCGAGCTCCAGCGGGTTCTTCGCGAAGCGGCTGCCCAGCACCGTCTTCGTCTCGCACTTCTCCCGGTAGCCCTCGATCACGAAACGGGTAAGGGTCCCGGGCAGGAAGATCAGCTCGTCCCAGTGGGGGATCTTCTTGAACATCGAGAATCCCCGCATCCGGTAGCGGCCGAGCTCGGCCTTCATGTGGATGTCGTCGATTACCTCCGGGGTGAAGATCCGGCTGCGGCCGAGCGTCTCGCGGTCGCTTGGGGCATGTTCGTCGGCCATCGTGATCGCCTCCTCAGAGCACCAGCTTGCGCTCGCTGGGCTCGAGGTTGTCGTAGTTGTAGAGCTTCTTGCCGCAGACGAACTTGCGCAGCTCCGGCGGGCTGCCGAGGCCGTGGATCTCGAACTTCCGCTCGACCAGCTCGGTGTCGGCCTCCGTCCCACTCGGCCTCGACGCAGTCGATGCCGAGCGAGGCGACCTCGCCGCCGACGTAGATCGTCCCGTCGTACATCGAGTCACCGAGACCCGGGCCGACGTTCCCGCAGATGATCTGGCGGCCGCGCTGCATCATGAAGCCGGTCATCGAGGCGGCGTTGCCGCCGACGATGATCGTGCCGCCCTTCTGGTCGATCCCGGTGCGGGCCCCGACGTCGCCCTTGACGACCAGGTCGCCGCCGCGCAGCGCCGCCCCGGCCAGCGAGCCGGCGTTGTGTCTGGACCACGACGACGCCGGACATCATGTTCTCGGCCACCGACCAGCCGACCCGCCCGGTGATCTCGACCTCAGGGCCGTCGATCAGGCCGCAGCCGAAGTACCCGAGGCTGCCCTCGAAGCGGATCCGGCAGCGGGCGAGGATCGCGACCCCGAGCGAGTGCAGGGCCCTGGGCTCGCCGACCGTGACCTCCTTGACGCCCTGCTCGTAGATCAGCCAGCGCAGCTCCGCGTTGATCTTGCGCGTGGTCAGATCCGCTGCGTCGAGCTCGGCGCTGGCGCCGTCGATCTTTGAGGTCTTCGGGATCGCGTCGTCGAGCTCGACCAGGCCCCGCTCGTCCATCCTCGGTGCGTCCGCCTGGCTCATCTGCTCCATACCCGCACCTCGCCCTCGTAGGGATCGTGCGTCTCGATCTCGCGATCCAGCACCTGGCGGATCGCGATCTCCTCCGAGGCTAGCGCGACCAGCTCGTCGCCCTCATAGAGGACCAGCGGCTTCGCTCCCAGCTCGTCCTTGGCGACGCCGAGCGCGTCCTCGGTGACGCAGATGTAGGTGAAGACGCCGTCGAGGTCCTCGAGGCTCTGGTGCATCGCCTCCTCCAGGGAACGGCCACGGCTCATCTGCTCGGCCAGATACACGGCGATGATCTCCGAGTCGCACTCCGACTGGAAGCGGTGCCCGGAGCGGATCAGGCGGCGGCGCCAGTCGTGGAAGTTGGTGAGCTGGCCGTTGTGGACGACGGCGACGTCGGGGAACGGGTAGGCCCAGTAGGGATGGGCGTTGGCGATGTCGACGTCCGACTCGGTCGCCATCCGCGCGTGGCCGATCGCGTGGGTGCCGGTGTAGCTCGCCGAGCCCGTAGGAGGCCGAGACCGTGTCGGCGTCGCCAAGGTCCTTGATGATCTCCAGCGAGTGGCCGACGGAGAGAACCTCGGTGTGGCGCACCCGCTCGACCGCGTCGACGAGCTGCTTCAGGTCGCCGTCGAAGCCGAAGCTGATCGTCATCGTCCGCGGCGTCCCCTCGATCGAGGCGATCTCCGCCCCGGCGGCCCGGAGCCGGGCCTCGATCTGGCCACGCTGGCGCTCGACCCGCTGGGCGAGGTCGGCGTCGTCGTCGGCCGCCTCGCTCAGCTTGACGTGCATGATGTTGGTCTCGGTCGCGCCGCGGTAGAGCGCGAACCCGGTCGAGTCGGGGCCGCGGTGCTTCATCGCCTGGAGCATCCGGGTCATGTCGCGCCCGACCTGGTGGGCGCCCTCACCGTTGCGGTAGATGATCCCGGCGATCCCGCACATCGCTCAGCCGCGGTTGCTCATGGCAGCACCGTCAGGTACTCGTCGCGCTCCCAATCGGTGACCGCCGCCATGTAGCGCTCCCACTCGTCGCTCTTGTAGTGGTTGAAGACGTCGTAGAGGCGGCCCGGCATCGAGCCGCGCACGACATCGTCGGCGGCCAGCGCCTCGAGCGCCGCGCCGAGGTGGTCGGGAACGCGCTCGAACTCCGTTCCCTCGGCCAGCAGGTCGTAGGTGTTCGCCTGCTGCGGCTCACCGGGGTCGAGCTCGCGGCGCACGCCGTCGAGGCCGGCGGTCAAGAGAGCCGCCTGGGTCAGGTAGGGGTTACAGGCCGAGTCGACGCCGCGGAACTCGAACCGCCCGCCGCTGGCCACCCGCACCGTGCAGGTGCGGTTCTGCCAGCCGTAGTTGCGGTAGACCGGAGCCCAGAAGCCGAAGTCCCACATCCGCTTGTACGAGTTGACGGTCGGCGAGCCGATGCAGACCAGGGCCCCGAAGTGTTCGAGGATCCCGCCCATGAAGCGCAGGCCGATCTCAGACAGCTGCGCCGGCCCGTCGGGGTCGTGGAAGACGTTGTTGCCCGCCTCGTCGATCAGGGTGAAATGGTGGTGATGGCCGTTGGCGGAGACGCCCGTGAACGGCTTCGGCATGAATGAAGCGTGCAGGCCGTGGTTGCGGCCGGCGGCGGCGCAGATCTGCCGGTAGGTGGTGATGTTGTCGGCGGTTCGCACCGCCCGGTCGAAGCGGAAGTTCAGCTCCAGCTGGCCGGGGGCATCCTCGTGGTCGCCGTAGCTCATGTCGAGCCCCATTGCCCGCCCGTAGGAGACCACGTCGAGGATCACCGGGCGCAGCTGCTCGAACTGGTTGATGTGGTAGCACCAGGGCTTGGTGACGCCCTCGGGCTCCTGGCCCTCCTCGGGGATCTTCATCCACATCATCTCGGGCTCGATCCCGCAGAAGAACGAGTAGCCGAGCTCCTCCTCGACGTCGTGGGCGATCCGCTTCAGGTTCTGGCGGGGATCGGCATCGAGCAGCTCGCCGGTCTCGGTGTCGTAGCAGTCGCAGTAGACCCGGGCGACGCGCTCATCCCAGGGGAGAACGGTGAAGGTGTCGAGGTCGGCGACCGCCGCCAGCTCGGACTCCTCCGGGCCGAAGCCGATGTAGTTGTCCTTGCGGTCGGTGAACAGGTCGGCGGTGGCGCCGTAGACCAGCTGGTAGCCGCGCTCGGCGACCTGCGGGAACCAGCTGGAGACCACCCCCTTGCCGTTGATGTGGCCGCTGATCGAGACCTGCTGGAAGAAGACGTACTCGATCCCCTCGCGCTCGATCCGGGAGGTGATCTCGGCGATCTTCTCGGCGCGGCCGGGGGCCTTGCGTGCCTCCTCCAGGGTCTTCGGCGCCGGCTCGATCTTCGGCGAGTCGAGCACCTTCTGGACCTCCGGCGAGACGCCCCCATTCTTCGATTCGGCCACCACCGACTCCTCTCCTCGGTCTGCGACAGCAGGTCGGTACCCACTATATGCAAGCGCTGGACAAAAAGGTACAAACGCCCCCTGGGCCTACATGCGGGCCCCCGCGGCGAGGTCGAGCCAGTTGCCGAAGAGGCGGCGGGCGGCCGGATGGGACTCGGCCGAGCGGCGCTCGGCCTCGGCGAGGAAGGCTCGGCCGTCCTCCTCGCCGAGGGTATGGGCGAGCGAGTTGCGGTACTCGGGAACCTCGGCCCACTGCCGGACCATCTCGGCCGTGACCTCGAGGTGGAACTGGATCCCGTATGCGCGCTCCCCCCAGCGAAAGGCCTGATTGGGGACAAGGGTCGAGGAGGCGAGTCGCACCGCGCCCGAGGGGAGCTCGAAGGTGTCGCCGTGCCATTGCAGCGTGACGAGGTGCTCCCCGATCCCGTCGAACAGCGGGTCGCCGCGTCCCTCGGCGGTGAGCTCCACCGGGAGCAGGCCGACCTCGGCCTGCTCGAGCGGATAGACCGGGGCCCCGAGCGCCGCGGCGAGGAGCTGGACGCCGAGGCAGACGCCGAGGAAGGGACGGCCCGCCTCGACCGCGTCGCGAACCAGTCGCTTCTCCAGGGCGAGCCAGCCGTGCTCGGCGTCGTCGCCGGCCCCCATCGGGCCGCCCATCGCGAGCACCCCGTCGAACTCACGCCAGTCGAGCAGCGCCTCGCCCTCGTCGAGCTCCACCGCCACGGCCTCCACCTCCCGCTCGCCGATCACCTCCGAGAAGGCGCCCGGGTGCTCGCAGGAGATGTGCTGGAGGACGAGGATCCGCATCGGCTCGGGCGCCGGCCTACTCGGTCACGGCTCGGCCTGTTTTCCCTTCCCGGTGCCCCGGGTCTGCGTCACCTCCGTCACCTCCCCGGTCCTGGCGTTGATGTGCACCTGCGCCCGGGGTACGAGGTCGCCGTTCGTGGCGGGTGTAGAGGACGACGATCCAGAACGGCGTGGTCGAGAGGCCCTGGCGGAGCAGCCGGATCGCCGTGTCGGTCGGCTTGAAATGCACCTGCGCCTTGGCGGTGGCGAGCGCCTCGCTCTGGCTGACCCTGACCTGGGACTGCTGGCAGCTGCGCGAGACGAAGAAGATGAGGCCGAGCAAGCGCGACCAGCACCACCACCCGCGGCCAGGTGGGAGCGAACTTCGACGGATCGCGGATTGGGTGCTGTCCGGCCTCATCCGAGCTCTGATAGAGCAGCTCCGGGTCCGGATGCTGCTCCTGCTCAGACTGTGGGACGGAACTCGACCCCGATGTTGGTTGCGAGGACGACAATCAGGACCACGATTATGCAGATGATCGAGAAGGCGATCATCCCGTACTCGAAGCCCTTGACGTGCGTCTGCTTCTCGGGGAACTCGATCTGCTTTCCGTTGCTCATGGCCTCAGCTCCGCATGGCCGGCGTCGGCCGAGGCGGCCTCCTCGGTGCCGCCCCGGGCCCTGGTCGCGGCGTAGGCGATCAGCCTCCGGTTCTCGTAAACGATCCAGCCGATCAGGACGAGGACCGTGACCACGATCCCCAGCCAGGTGAGGACGTAGTAGGCGGTGGTGGCCGCCTGGCCGCCGTCGCCGTAGGTGGAGCCGGGGCCGAAGGTCATGAACCCGGCGCAGTGCTCGTAGCGAGCGCCGACGATGAAGTCGGCGACATCGCTGGCCGGCGTCGCTCCGCCCCCGTGCTGGATGCAGTTCGGGGCGCTGTCGATTATCGCTGGCATGCGGCCACCTTGCCTTTCGGTCTCGCGTCCTCGCCGGGCATCATCTCACCAGCTCCTTCTGCGCCATCAGCCTTGGATCCTCTCGGCCGGCACCCGCGTCCCGTCGGGCTCGATCATCAGGTCCTCGGCCGTGGGCGAACTCGGGCACGTGGATGTCGTAGCTCGTACTCGGCCGGGTCGAGCCCGTCGAGCTCGACCTCGGGCGGCACCCGCAGCAGGTTGAGCTTCTTGAGGATCCAGGAGGCGACCCAGCCGCTGAGGAAGCCGAGCGGGACGAAGGTCGCCAGGCCGATCAGCTGTCCCCAGATCGAGCTGTCGACGTTGTTGAGCCCGGTCGGGTAGCCGGCGGCGAAGATCCCGACCCAGATGATTCCCATGAAGCCGGAGAAGCCGTGCACCGCCACCGCGCCGACCACGTCGTCGACCCGCATCTTCGTCTCGATCCAGTTGCCGACCCAGACCGCCGAGCACCGCGGTCGCCATGGCAAGGAGGTAGCCCATGGTCGGGGCGTAGACGTCGGCGCCGGCCGACACCCCGATCACGCCCGCGAGGCCGCCGGAGACGGTCCAGAACGGGTCGCCGCGGGCGGCGAAATAGCCGCCCGTGAACCCGCCGGCGAAGCCCATCGTGATGATCATCGCGATCGAGCCGAGCGTGGTCGGGCTGAGGTAGATGTTGGCCCAGCCGGGAACGGCGGTCGAGGCGATCACCAGGCAGGCGGCGTAGAAGCCGTAGAAGCCGGTGAAGATCATCATCAGCCCCATCAGGGTCATGTGGATGTTGTGGGGCCTGAATATTCGCGCCAGGCCATCCCTCGTGTATTTCCCTATTCGCGGCCCGAGGTTGAAGAGGACGCCGAGCGTGAAGGCGCCGGAGACGCCGTGGACGACAGCGGAGGCGATCGAGTCGTGGAAGCCGAAGCGGAGCGTCAGCCAGCCGCCGGCGCTCCAGCCCCAGGCCGCGTCGAGCATCCAGACGACCGAGCCGAGCAGGCAGGCGAGGACGAGGTAGGCCGAGAGCCGCACTCTCTCCAGCAGTGCCCCGGACATGATCGAGGCGGTGGTCCAGGAGAACAGGGTGAAGGCGAGGAAGAAGACCAGGTTGATGTTGTTGGTGAGGTTCGGGCCGAAGGTGTCGGACCAGGGGATGCCGCCCTGGCAGGCGACGCTGGTGAAGTCGGTCGAATTGGGTCCGATCGGCAGGCCTGGCTGGTTGCAGTTGTAGATCCACCAGCCGAGGTAGTACATCGTCGGGGTGACGACGGCGATCGTGAGGATGTTCTTGAGCGCCGTCGCGAGGGCGTTCTTGCGGCGCGCGACCCCGGTCTCATAGGTCATGAAGCCGACGTGGATCAGCCACATCAGGACGACGGTGAAGAAGTAGAACTGCTCGCCGAGGATCGCGCTGTCGAGCGTCTGGGAGTCCGTGATCGTCTTCACGGCATCCTGGAGCTGAGCCTGGGCGAACAACGCGTGGATCATCCTCTCTCCCTCCTAGCCCCCCGGCGGGTGCAGGCCGTCATGGCAGTGAGTTGGTCTCGCTTGCCGGCAACGGTCGCCAACATATCCCTGCCGCCAACGCCCACACAATGGGCAATTCACACACATTTGCACGCATTGGAGCGTGTGATTTCCACATTGGGCAAACCCCGGTGGGCGGGATACGATGGGCTCCACCAGTCCCGGCGAATGGAGGAGGGTGTTGGCGCTGCAACCGGTGGAGACGCTGCAGCCGGCGGCCGATGAGGCCGATGCGCTGCGCCGCGCCCAGCAGGAGAACGAGACCCTCTACGCGGTCATCAAGACCGTCTCCTCCTCGCTGGACCTCGATCGGGTGCTGGGCGGGATCGTCGAGATCGCGACCGAGGCGACCCGCTGTCACGCCGCCTTCATCTACTTCCTGGAGGGCGACCGGCTGATCCTCCGGGCCGCCTCGCCGCGCTACTCACGGTTCGTCGGCCAGCTCGGCTTCGGGGTCGAGGAGGGGTTGGCGGGATGGGTCGCGAGGACCAAGACGCCGGAGTTCATCCCCGAGGACGCGATGGCGGACCCCCGGATGAAGTTCGTCCCCGAGCTCGAGGAGGAGCGCTTCCAGTCGATGGTGGCGGTGCCGATCCTCGCCAAGTCGGGAGACGTGATCGGGGTCGCGGTGCTGCACACCGCCGCTCCGCGCGAGTTCGACGACGAGGTTCTCAACTTCCTCGTTCACACCGCCTCGCTGGTCGCCGGCGCGATCGAGAACGCTCAGCTCTACGAGGAGACCCGCCGGCGGGTGCAGGCGCTGACCACTCTCACCGCTCTGAGCCAGGCGCTGGCCGCTGTGACCGGACGCGAGGACCTCTACGAGGTGGTCACCCGCGGAGCCCGCGAGCTGCTCGACGCCGACGCCTGCCAGATCTACCGGCTCGACGTCGAGTCCGACGAGCTCGTCCTGGCCGGCGGCGAGCCCGAGGATGCGCCGGCCCCGAGTCCGCGGCCGGGCGGCGCCGGGCTGGTCCTCGACCTGATGCGCCGGGCGAACGGCCGGGGCGGCGGGCGCCGCCGGGTGGCGCACGAGCTCTGGCCCGGCGTCGACGAGAACGCCCTGCTGGTCGCGCCCCTGGTCGCCGGCGATGAGCAGCTGGGGATCCTCTGCTGCCTCGCCCACGGCCGCCAGTTCGCCGAGGAGGATGCCGAGCTGCTCGGGGCGGTGGCCAACCAGACCGCGGTCGGCCTGAAGAAGGCGGAGCTGATCGAGCGCCTCACCGCCGAGAACCTCGTCAAGGACATGTTCGACGCGCTCGCCGCAGGGTCGGTCGAGGCCGGCGAGGCAAAGGCCCGGGATGCGGGCTGCGACCTCTCCCGCCCCCACGTCTTCCTCCACCTCGAGCCCGCGCCCGGGGCGCCGAACGGCTTCCCGGGTCGCCCCGAGGTGGCGAGCCGGCTGGAGGCTCAGCTGCGGCGGCTCAGCCTGCGGACGTTCATCGAGCTGCGCCACGACCGCGTCCGGGCCCTCGCGTCGCTTCCGGCGGACCGCACCTTGACGGTCGAGCAGCTGCGATCCGCCTGCGACCCCCTCCTCCGAGAGGAGGGGCTGGTGGCCGGGCTCAGCGACGTCGATTGCGGCCCGGCCAGCGCCCGGCGCCGCATGCGGGAGGCCGGCGACGCGGCGCGGATCGGGCGCTCCCTGGCGGCCGAGGGGGGCGCCGTCTCATACGAGCAGCTCGGCGCCTATCGCTACCTCGTCCACCTTGAGCTCGAGGACGCGCCGCGCGACCGCTACCACCAGTCGGTCCAGGAGCTGATCTCCTACGACCAGCGCCGCGGCTCCCGGCTGGTCGAGACCCTGGAGCAGTACCTCGCCGACAGGGGCAGCGTCACCGCCAGCGCCCGCGCCCTCTATGTGCACCCCAACACGGTGCGCCAGCGGCTCGAGCGGATCGAGCGCGTCGCCGACCTCGATCTCGGCCGCGAGGATCTCCTCTCCCTGGAGCTGGCGCTGAAGCTCGTCCGGCTCCACAACCTGCGCGCCGAGAAGGAGTAGGCGATGACCCTACGCGTGTCGCCGTCGGCGCCGGGCCGCCAGCCAGATCCAGAAGATGCCGAAGCCGAGAATGTTGAAGAGCAGAACGAAGAGGACCCACCAGGCCTTGATCATGAACGGCAGGTCGTTCTCCTTGGCCAGCTCGTATCCGGTCAGATAGCCCATCAGCACGAGGGTCAGGAGGAGGAACGGTGGCATCTGGCCCGTGAGGACGAAGAGGATCATCGCGGCCGCCATCCTATTCGCAGCGGTGCACCCGCGGGCGGGCTGGCGCCGTGAGCATCAGGGCGAAGCTCTACGCGGCGATCGTCCTGACGATCCTCGGGCCGCTGGCGACGACGGCGGTGGCGCTGCACGGGATGTCGGAGATGGGGGATCGCTTCGACCAGGCCGGAGAGCGGGCGGCGGACGAGCGGGTCGCCCGGGAGATCAAGTTCGCCGTCACCGACATGAACGGGTGGCAGACCGCCTACGGCTACGACAGCGGCCGCTCCCGGCCGATCTTCCTGCGCTCGGTCGCCACCCTGCGGCGCGATCTCCGCCGCGCCGCGGACTCGCTCAGCGACCCCGCCGAGCAGGATCTCCTCGACGGCCTCGATCGGGAGTTTCGGGGGTTCATGGTGCTCGACCGCGTTGCCTTCAAGCGCCTGCAGCAGGGCCGGCCCGAGGTGACGAAGAGGATCTTCCTCGGTCCCGAGATCGTTCGCTTCAAGGCGATGGCAGGGACGGCCGAGCGTCTCGCCTCGCTGGAGACGCGGCGGGCGGAGGCGGCCCGCCAGGCGGCCGACGACGCCCGGGACACCGCCCGCAAGCGGCTGATCGCCGTGGCGCTGGGCGCGGCGCTGGTCATCGTCCTGCTGCTGGTCACCGCCAACGACGTTGCGCGGATGGCGCTTGAGGGGGAACGCCGCGCCCGCGACGAGGTGGCGGACAGCCCCGAGTCGACGTGACCCAGGACGTCCTGCTGACGCTGAGCCTGCTGCTCAGCGGAGCGCTGGCCGCCCGCTTCCTGGCCAGCCTCCTGCGGGTGCCCGAGATCCTCCTGCTGGTCGCGGTCGGCGCCCTGCTCGGTCCCTCGGCGCTCGACGTGATCGATGTTCCGCTGCGCTCGATCGGCGCCCAGCTGATCTTCACCCTCGGCGTCTCGCTGATCCTCTTCTACGGCGGCCTCAACCTCTCGGTGACGGTGCTGCGCCGGGTCTGGGTCGGACTCGGCATGCTGGTCATCCCGGGCGTGATCCTGACGGCGCTGGTGACCGGCGCCGCCGCTCACTTCGCCTTTGGCCTTTCCTGGTCGGCGGCTCTGCTGATGGGGGCGGTGCTCTCGCCGACCGACCCTGCGATCCTGATCCCGCTGTTCATCCGCTCGCGGCTGCGACCGAAGCTCGCCCAGACCGTCGTCGCCGAATCGGCCTTCAACGATCCGACCGGCGCGGTCCTGGCGCTGGCCTTCGCCGGGGTCCTGATCAGCGGCGACTCCTCGATAGCCACGCCTGCCGCTGACTTCGTCGGCAACCTCGCGGTCAGTACGGTGATCGGGATCGTCGCCGGGGTTCTGCTCGCGGCGACGATTTCCAGCCGCAGGACGGGCATCTGGCGCGAGTCGGCGGCGGCTGCGGTGCTGATGGTCGTCACGATCAGCTATTTCTCGCTCGATTCCGCCGGCGGCAGCGGCTATCTGGGCTCGTTCCTGGCCGGATTGATCGTCGGCAACATGGAGCAGCTGGGGCTGGCGATGCACTCCGAGCACGAGCGGGACATGCGCCAGTTCGCCTTCAACACGGCAGACCTGGTCACCTTCTTCGTCTTCGTCGTGCTCGGCGCCAACATCCCCTTCGGCGAGCTCGGGCAGAACCTGCTGCCCGCGCTGGCGGTGGTCGGGGTGCTGCTGCTGATCGCCAGGCCGCTGACCGTGCTGGCCTGCGTCGTCCCCGACAAGGGCGGCCAGTGGACCAAGCAGGAGCTCGCATTTCTCTGCTGGACTCGAGAGACCGGGGTAGTACCGGCGGCGCTGGTCGGCGTATTGGCCGGCCTCGGCGTACCGCACGTCGACCTCTACGCCAGCGTCGTCGCCCTGGCGATCATCCTCACACTGCTTCTCCAGGCGCTCCCGGCGGCGCGGCTCGCGGACCGGCTTGGGCTGCTCGAGGTCGACACCGAGCCCGCAGCGGCCTCGGCCGAGCTAGGCTGAGTCCCCAACGTTGGGAGGGGGTGGGACCTTTCAGCCGCCATATAGGCGCTCCAAAGGTCCCACGTCCTGAGTGAGGTGACCGGATGCGCCAGAATTGTGTGTAGGTGAGCGCGGAACCATTGACAGACGGCCACGGGCGTCGCATATCCGACCTGCGGGTGTCGGTCACCGACCGCTGCAACTTCCGCTGCCAGTACTGCATGCCCGCCGACGGGCTGCCCTGGCTGGAGCGCTCCGAGATCCTCAGCTTCGAGGAGATCGAGCGCCTGGTCCGAATCTTCACCTCGATCGGGATCGAGGAGGTGCGCCTGACCGGGGGAGAGCCCCTGGTGCGCCGCGACTTCCCCCGCCTGGTCGCGATGCTCGCCGGGGTGGACGGGATCCGCGATCTCTCCCTGACCACCAACGGCTACCTGCTGGAGCGCGACGCGGCGGCGCTGGTCGATGCCGGGATCCAGCGGGTCAACGTCTCGATCGACTCGCTGGCGCGCGACCGCTTCTTCCAGATCACCCGCCGCGACTCGCTCGACCAGGTGCTGCGGGGACTCGACGCGATCGCCGCCTTCCCGCAGATCAGGCCGGTCAAGGTCAACGCCGTGGCGATGCGCGGCTTCACCGAATCCGAGGCGATCCGCTTCGCCGAGTTCGCGCGCTCGACCTCGTTCCAGGTGCGCTTCATCGAGTTCATGCCGCTCGACGGCGACCACGCCTGGACGCCGGACTCGGTCCTAACCGGCGAGGAGCTGCGGGCGATGATCGACGCCGTCCACCCGATGGAGGAGGTGCCCCGCGAGCCCTCGGCGACCGCGCGGGTCTTCCGCTTCCGCGACGGCCGCGGGGAGATCGGCTTCATCAACCCGGTCTCGGAGCCCTTCTGCGCCGACTGCAACCGCGTCCGGCTGACCGCCGAGGGCAAGCTGCGGACCTGTCTCTTCTCGCTGCACGAGACCGACATGCGCGGAGCGCTGCGCGAGGGCGCCGCCGACACGGAGGTCGAGCGGCTGATCCGCGACGCCGTCTGGCGCAAGGAGCTGAAGCACCACGTCGGCGAGCCCGGCTTCCGCCAGCCGCCGCGGACGATGAGCGCGATCGGCGGCTGACCGGCGGGCCAACCTCTAGGTCGAGTTGCCCTGCGCGTCCCTGATCGCCGCGGCCAGCTCCTCGACGGCCTGCTCGGTCTCGAGCCAGATCGCCGGAGCGCTGACCTCTCCCTCCCCGGTGTAGATCGCAAGCACGACGCCTCCCTGCTCGGCGGTCCTGATCTTGATCTTCGTCCCCGCCTTGCCCTCGACCTCGATCTCAGCCACCGGCGCCTCCGTTCCCCTCGCAGTTCGCCCTCTCCATGAGCCCATTCTTCCGCAAAGCGCGGCCGCTGGTCGTTTCTATCTCTGCCTATGTAATGCTTAGGCAGATGGGCGATCTCTCGATCGGCGAGGCGGCCAAGGCGCTGGGGGTGAGCGCCGACACCCTGCGGCGCTGGGACCGCTCCGGAAAGCTGCGCACGACCCGCGACGAGAGCAACCGCCGCCGGGTCCCGGCCTCGGAGATCGAGCGGCTGAGCGCGGCGCCGGCGAGGCATTCCACCGGCGACTCGTTCTCGGCGCGAAACCGCTTCCCGGGGGTGGTCCGCTCGGTCGAGGTCGACGGGGTGATGGCCCTGGTCGAGATCGAGGCCGGCCCGCACCGGGTCACCGCGGCGATCACCCGCGACGCGGTCGAGGAGCTCGGCCTCGCCGAGGGGGTCGAGGCGACGGCGACGGTGAAGGCGACCTCGGTGATGGTGGAGAGGGGAGCGTAGGTGTGCCGGTGGGTGCTCGCGGCCCTCGCGGTCGCGCTTCTCGCGCTGCTCGGCGGCTGCGGCGGCAGCGGTGACAGCACGGGGTCGGGCGGCGGTGGCGGCAAGCTGGTGGTCTCGGCCGCATCCTCGCTCGACGATGCCTTTACGGCATATGCGAAGTCGTTCCCCGGCGACGACATCAAGCAGTCCTTCGCGGGTTCCGACACGCTCGCCGCGCAAATCGAGCAGGGCGCCCGCCCGGACGTCTACGCCGCGGCCGATACCGAATACCCCCGAAGGCTCTATCAGCGGGGTTTGGTCGAGAAGCCCCGGGTCTTCGCCGGGAACCGGCTGACAATCGCGGTTCCCGCGGGCAGCGAGATCTCCTCGATCGATGACCTTGCCAAGCCTGGCACGAAGATCGTGATCGGTGACAAGACGGTCCCGGTCGGCTCCTACACACTCGAGGTGCTCGACCGGCTGCCGGCGGCACAGCGCAAGGCGATCCTCGACAACGTCGTCTCCGAGGAACCGGAGGTCACCGCGGTGGTCGGCAAGCTCACACAGGGGGCGGCGGACGCCGGCTTCGTCTATGTCACCGACGCAAAGGCGGCGGGCAAGGAGCTGAAGACGCTCAGGATCCCTGCGTCGCTTCAACCGGATGTCGCCTACGGCGTCGCAATCGTCAAGGACTCCCCGAACCCGTCGCTGGCGAAGAAGTTCGTCGCCGGCCTGTTGGCCCCGGGGGCCGGCGCGACCGACCTGCGCGAGGCCGGCTTCCTGCCCCCACCGTGACTCGCGGGGCCGGGTTCAGGGCGCTGACCGTCCTCGCCCTCGCCCTGGCGCTCACCTTCCTCACCCTGCCGCTGGTCGCGGTCTTCACCAACAGCGGGCCGGGCCGGCTGCTCGACAGCCTCTCCGAGCCGGCCGCCCGCGAGGCGCTCTGGCTCAGCCTGCGGACCTCGCTGATGGCGCTGGCGATCATCATCGCCGTCGGCACCCCGGCCGCCTACCTGCTGGGGACCCGGCAGTTCCGCGGCCGTTCGCTGGTGATCACCCTGATCGAGCTGCCGCTGGTGGTGCCGCCGGCGGTCGCCGGAATCGCCCTGCTCGCCGCGCTTGGGCCGAACGGCATCCTCGGCGGGGCGATCGACGATGCCGGGATCGAGCTGGTCTTCCAAACCGCCGGTGTGGTCGTGGCACTGACCTTCGTCGCGGCCCCCTTCTACCTGCGCCAGGCGATCGCCGCCTTCGAGTCGCTCGATCCGTCCTGGCTGGAGGCCTCGCGCACCCTCGGCGCCGGCCCGGCCAGGACCTTTCTCACCGTCGCCGTGCCCAGCGCCCGACCCGGGCTCGCCTCCGGGACGGCCCTTGCCTGGGGGCGGGCCCTGGGCGAATTCGGGGCGACTCTGATGTTCGCCGGCTCCTTCCCGGGGGTCACGCAGACGGCGCCGCTGGCGATCTTCGCCCGCTTCGGAACCGACTTCACCTCGGCGCTGGCCCTCTCCGCCGTGCTGATCGCCGTCGCCGGCGCGATCCTCCTCTCGGTCAAGCTCATCTCGGGGAGCCGCGGACTCGAGGGGCGCGGTCTGTGAGCGGGCTCGTTGTTGCGATGCGGCTCGGGTTGCGGGGGTTCGACCTCGATCTCGAGCTCTCGGTCGGCCGGGCGGAGCGCCTCGCCCTGGTCGGGCCATCCGGCGCCGGCAAGACCACCGCGCTCAGGGTGATCGCCGGGCTGCTGCCGCCCGCCGATGGTCGCGTTTCCCTCGATCAGGAGGTCTGGCTCGATACCGGCGCCGGGGTCGACCTGGCGCCGGAGGAGCGCCGCTGCGGCTACCTGTTCCAGGAATACGCGCTGTTCCCCAGGATGAGCGCATGGCGCAACGTCGCCTTCGGGATCCGCGGCGCCGAGCGGGCCGATCGGCGCAGGCGGGCGGTGGAGCTGCTCGAGCGCTTCGGCTGCGGCGAGCTCGCAGATGCGCAGCCGGGTGCACTCTCCGGTGGCGAGCGGCAGCGGGTGGCGCTGGCCCGGGCGCTGGCGCCCCGCCCCGCCGTCCTCCTGCTCGACGAGCCGCTCTCCGCGCTGGACCCCAGCAGCCGCTCGGCCTCGCTGCGCGAGCTCGACTCGCTCCTGGCCGGTCTCGAGATCCCGATCCTGATCGTCACCCACTCCTTCGACGAGGCGGCGCTGCTCGGCGGGCGGATCGCCGTTCTCGACCGTGGCAGGGTGGTCCAGGAGGGAACCCCTGCAGCGGTCTCCGCGGAGCCGGCATCCGCCTTCGTCGCCGACTTCACCGGGGCGATCGTCCTGCGCGGCAGCGCTTCGGCAGACCCCGACGGGCTCACCGCGATCGCTCTCGACGGAGGGGGGACCGTTCGCTCCACCGACGGCGCGGACGGGCGGGTCGCGCTCAGCGTCTTCCCCTGGGAGATCTCCCTGGAACCGCCCGGAGCGGCCCACAGCGATTCGGCCCTGAACCGGGTCGGCGGCGAGGTGCGATCGCTGACCGAGGTCGGCAATCGTGTCCGGGTCGGGATCGCGCTGCCGCAGGCACTCACCGCCGAGGTGACCGCTCGCTCGGTCGCGGCGCTCGACCTGCGGCCGGGATCGCCGGTGACCGCCGCCTGGAAGGCGACCGCCACCCGAGTCGTCGGCGCTGGTTGAGCGTCCTTGCCCGCGGTACGATCGTCAGCGATGCCGGGCGAGGGAACCGAGAAGGTCACCTATTGCCGCGTCTGTGAGCCGCTTTGCGGGATGCTCGCCACGGTCGAGGACGGCCGCCTCACCAAGCTCCGCCCGGATCCGGACAACCCGCTCTCCGCCGGCTTCGCCTGTCCCAAGGGAATCGCGATGACCGATGTGCAGAACGACCCCGACCGGGTCCTTCATCCGCTGCGCCGCACCCCCTCGGGTGATTTCGAGCGGGTCTCCTGGGAGGTGGCGCTGACCGAGATCGCGACGCGGCTGAAGCGGATCCGCGCCCGTCACGGCGGCGATTCGATCGGCTGGTATATGGGGAACCCCGGAGCGTTCTCCTACTCGCACCCGCTGTGGTCGAAGGGCTTCACCGACGCGCTCGGCTCTCCCCACTACTACTCGGCGTCCTCCCAGGACGTCAGCAACCGCTTCGCCGCCAGCCAGATGCTCTACGGCTCCCCCTTCCAGGTGCCGGTCCCCGACCTGGCCCGCACCGACCTGCTGCTGATCGTCGGCGCCAACCCGCTGGTCTCGCACGGCAGCGTGATGAGCGCCCCCCGGGTCAAGGACCTGTTGCAGGCGATCCCGGCGCGCGGCGGGCGGGTGGTGGTCGTCGATCCGCGGCGCTCGGAGACGGCGCGCGCCTTCGAGCACCTGGCGATCACCCCGGACTCCGATGCCTGGTGGCTGCTCTCGCTGCTGGCCGTGATCTTCGAGGAGGGCCTCGAGGACACCTCCGCGATCGAGCGCCAGGCGCTCGGAGCGGAGGGGATGCGCCGGCTGGTCGCCCCGCACACCCCGGAGGAGACCGAGGGGCGCACCGGGATCTCGGCCGACGCCACCCGCGAGCTGGCCCGCGAGCTGGCCGCCGCTCCGCGCGCCGCGGTGTACGGGCGGACCGGGTCCTGCCTGGGCCGAAACGGCACCCTCGTCTCCTTCCTGCTCGACGCGCTGAACGTGGTCACCGGCAACCTCGACCGGGAGGGCGGCGCGATGTTCGGGGACCCGCCGCTCGACTTCGAGGGCATCGCCCACGGGCTCGGGCTGGCCACCTACGACAAGGTCCGCTCGCGTGTCGGCAACCTCCCCGAGGTGCTGGGCAGCCTGCCCGCTTCGCTGATGGCGAAGGAGATCACCACCCCCGGGCCGGGCCAGATCCGGGCGCTCTTCGTCTCCGCCGGCAACCCGGTCCTCTCGGTGCCGAACGGCGCCGAGCTGGAGGCGGCGATCGGCCAGCTCGACCTCTGCGTGGCGATCGACCTCTACATCAGCGACACCGCGCGCCACGCCGACATCGTCCTGCCGGCGACGACGATGTACGAGCGCGAGGACTTCCCGCTGCCCTTCCTCGGGCTGTTCACCACCCCCTACATCACGATGACCGACGCGGTGGTCGAGCCGGCCGGGGAGGCGAGGCAGGAGTGGGAGATCATCGAGGAGATCTCGAAGCGGATCGGGATCATCCCTTCGAGCGTCCGCTGGGCCCGCGCCCTGGGGCGCGCCGGGCTCCGGCTCTCGCCCGAACGCCTCGTCGACCTGCTGCTGCGGATCGGGCCTGCGGGGGACCTGTTCGGGTTGCGGCCGGGCGGCCTCGGCATCGCGAAGCTGCGCCGCAACCCACACGGAATAGTGCTCGACGAGCACCTGCGCGCCGGCCTCCTCGCCAAGAAGGTCCGCCACAACGATCGCCGCGTCCATCTCGACGTTGCCGAGATCCGCACCGAGGCGGAGCGGTTGGCGGCGAGCAACGGAGCCGACCCGGACTTCCCGCTGAGGCTGATCGGCCTGCGAGAGCTGCGCTCGCACAACTCCTGGATGCACAACGCGCCGCTGCTGATGCGCGGCGGCCGCGAGCACGCGGCGAGGATCCACCCCGACGACGCGGCGGCGTCCGGGGTCGAGGACGGCGCCCTCTGCCGGATCGGCTCGGCCCACGGCGAGATCGAGCTGAGCGCGAGGCTCACCGACGAGGTCGCCCCGGGCACGGTCGCCGTCCCGCACGGCTGGGGCCACAACGGCGGCTGGCGCACGGCGAACGCCGCCGGGGGAGCGAACGTCAACCAGCTCGCCTCCTCGGAGCCCGAGGACCTCGAGCGGCTCGCCGGGATGGCCTTCCTCAACGGCATCCCGGTGAGGCTGGAGGCGGTCGCCGAGGTCGGCCGCGAGGCCCGCGCCGAGCCGATCGCCGCCGGGGCTCCGGCCTCCTGAGCTAGAGCTCGCCGTCGTAGTAGGGGACGTCGCTGGAGCGCCGGACCACCACGTCGTCGCGCTGATCGCCGGTGAAGACGCCGATCTTGTCGCTGTCGGGGTAGACGCCGACAGAGGGATCCTCGAGGGTCGAGATCATCAGCACCCTCGAGGTCTGATCGCCGCGATTCGTCACCTTGTGGGCTCCCTCCGGGCCCTCCGGGAAGCAGATCACGTCTCCCTGCTCGAGCTGCTCCTCGCCGCCCGGATGGCGGAGCGTCGGGGCGCCGCTGAGCACCAGCAGCCACTCCTCCCTTGGGTACTCGTAGTGATAGGGGCAGATGCTCTGCCCGGCGGGAAGCTCGTAGAGGGAGCCGCCGATTCCCGACGCCCCGATCCGCTTGCCGAAGCGATCCATGCCGGCCCGGTAGCCCTCGGGATCGGAATCGTCGTAGGCGGGGTTCGCGCGGTTGAGGTTGAAGATCTCCATCGCGGCCCGATTCTCGCAGGCTCGTGGCTCAGGTCCGCAGGCCGGCGAAGATCCCCTCAGCCTCCTCGACATCGGCAGGGGTGTTGACGTTGAAGCAGAGCCGGGCCGGGTCGCCGAAGCGGACCACGTCCGACTCGGGGACGAGCTTGGGCTCGAGCGAGGCGACCGCGTCGCGCATCGAGTCGCCGCGCTCCAGGGCCTCCTCCAGCAGCGGCAGGGATCCGTAGTCGTAGCGGGCGAGCAGGGGCTGGAGCCGGCCGCCGGCCTCGATCACCGTGGTGTCGATGTGGGAGGCGAGCCAGGCGAGCAGCTTGTCGTCGATGAAGACCATGTCGCAGGCGAGGGCGAGCACCGGGCCGCGCTGGTGGCGGAGCGCGGAGATCAGGCCACAGAGGGGATGGCGGGGCTCGTCCGGCTCGAGCACCACCGGGCAGTAGATCTCCGGAAGCTCGGTGTCGCGCTTGGCGACGACAAAGCGCTCCAGCCCCGCCGCCTGGGCGGCGGCTATCGGGTAGGAGATCAGCGCATGGCCGGCGATCCGCACGCCGGGCTTCGGCCGCCCCATCCGCGTCGAGCGTCCTCCGGCGAGGATTGCGACGGTGGCGTCCACCGCGCAAGTCTGGCACCGCGAGGGCGCCGGTGCGCGGTTCGGGCGCGCGAGGGGGAGCGAGCATCTAGGCTCGCTGTATGGCCGGGCTGACCGGAATCGCCGAGGCGCGCAGCCTCGTCCTCGAGAGGGTCTCGCCGCTGCCGACCGAGCCGGTCGCGCTCGATGACGCTCTCGGGCGCGCCCTCGCCGAGGACGTGGTCGCCGCCGAGGCGGTGCCCGGGTTCGACAACTCGGCGATGGACGGCTACGCGGTTAGGGCGGCGGACGTCGGCGGGGCGAGCGCGGATCACGCCGCCTCGCTTCGCCTGGGCGGCGAGTCGCGGGCCGGCCACCCGGCGGGCCGCGTCCTCGTCGAGGGAGAGGCGTTCGCGATCTCGACCGGGGCGATGGTCCCCGAGGGGGCCGACGCGGTCGTCCGAGTCGAGGACACCAATCGCGCCGACGGCCGCGTCGAGGTGCGCTCGGCGGTGCCCGAGGGCGCCAACATCCGTCGCGCCGGGGAGGACATCGAGGCCGGTGCCCGGGTCCTCGGCCCGGGGCGGCTGATCGGCCCGGCGGAGCTGGGCGTGATCTCCTCCGCCGCGCTGCCGCGGGTCGAGTGCGCGGTGGAGCCCCGGGTCCGGGTGCTGGCGACGGGCGATGAGCTGATCGCGCCCGGCGAGCCGATGCGCCCGGGCGGGGTGCGCAACTCCAACGCCCATTCGGTGCCTGCGCTGGCCCGCGCCGCCGGGGCCGAGCTGGCCGGGATCGGGCATGCCGGCGACGATCGCGACGCGACCCGCGAGGCGGTGGAGCGAGCCCTTGACGCCGACCTCACGGCCATCTGCGGCGGCGTCTCGGTCGGCGAGCACGACCACGTCCGGCCCTGCCTGGAGGAGCTCGGCGCCGAGCAGGTCTTCTGGGGGGTCGCGCTGCGCCCCGGGAAGCCGACCTGGTTCGGGATCTCCCCCGGCGGCGGCCTCGTCTTCGGACTCCCCGGCAACCCGGTCTCGGCGATGGTCACCTTCATCCTCTTCGCGCGGCCGGCGCTGCTGGCGATGCAGGGGCTCGACCACGAGGCGCAGCGGGCGAGCGCCGTGCTCGAGTCCGACTACCCGAAGAAGCCGGGACGCGCCCACGCGGTGCGCTGCCGCCTGCGGGCCGGAGCCGATGGCCTGGTGGCGCGCACCACGGGCGCCCAGGAGTCGCACGTGCTCACCTCGATGCTCGATGCCGACGCGCTGGCGCTGATCCCGGCCGATTCCGAAGGGGTCGCGGCGGGGGAGAGGGTCGAGCTGGAGCTGCTCCCCGGATCTAGGATTGGCGGGTGACGCGAACCATGCGACTCGAGGTCCGCCTCTACGCGATCCTGCGCGAGCGGGCCGGGTCCGAGAGCGTCGAGATCGACCTCGACGAGGGCGCCACCGCGGCCGACGCGCTGGCCGAGCTGCAGCGGCTGCCCGGCCTCGAGCTGCTCGAGCGGCTGCCGGTGCGGATCGCGGTCAACCGCGAGTACGCCGACCCCGGTCAGGCGATCGCCGCCAGCGACGAGCTGGCCCTGATCCCCCCGGTCAGCGGCGGCGATCCGCTCCACGTCCGGGTCAGCGCCGAGCCGCTCTCCGCGGCGCGGGTGACGGAGACGGTCGGCCGGCCCGGCGCCGGCGCGATCGTCACCTTCCAGGGCACCACGCGCGATGTCGAGCGGCTCGAGTACGAGGCCTATGTCCAGATGGCCGAGGAGAGGATCGCAGCGATCCTCCGCGACTGCATCGAGCGCCACGGGCTGGAGGCGGCGGCGGCCGAGCACCGGGTCGGCACGGTGCCCCTCGGTGAGCCGAGCGTCGTCGTCGCGGTCTCCGCGGCCCACCGTTCCGAGGCCTTCGCCGGCGCCCGCGACGCGATCGACCGGATCAAGGCGGAGGCGCCGGTCTGGAAGAAGGAGGTCGAGGCGGGCGAGAGCCGCTGGGTGGAGGGGACGCGACCCTGAGCGAGAAGCGCCTCACCCATCTTGACCAGCAGGGCTCGGCCCGGATGGTCGACGTCGGCTCGAAGGTGGAGAGCGAGCGGCGGGCAGTGGCCGAGGCCCGGGTTGCGATGTCGCCCGCCACGGCGGCGGCGGTCGAGCGCGGCGACGGGCCGAAGGGCGAGGTCCTGGGAACTGCCCGGCTGGCCGGCATCGGCGCGGCGAAGCGAGCCGGTGAGCTGATTCCGCTCGCGCATCCCCTGCCGCTGACCTTCGTCGACGTCGAGGCCAGCGTCGACCCGGAGCGCGGCGAGGTGCTGCTCACCGCGGAGGCGCGGACGGTGGCCCGCACCGGGGTCGAGATGGAGGCGATGACCGCGGCGGCGGTGGCGGCGCTGACCGTCTACGACATGGTCAAGGGAATCGAGCGCGGGGTGGAGATCCGCAGCGTCGGCCTGGTCTCGAAGAGCGGTGGGCGGCACGACTGGCGACGTGAGGACCCCTCCTGAGCGCGATGCGGGCGGCGATCATCACGGTCAGCGACTCGCGGGCGGGGGGAGAGGCGGAGGACCGCAGCGGCCCCGAGCTCGCCGACTTCGCCGAGCGGCTCGGATTCGAGATCGCCGCCCGCGAGGTCGTGCCGGACGAGCAGGGCCTGATCGAGGAGCGCCTTCGCCATCTCGCCGACGGGGCGGTGGCCGAGGCGATCCTGACCACCGGCGGCACCGGCTTCGCTCCCCGCGACGTCACCCCCGAGGCGACCCGAGCGGTGATCGATCGCGAGGCGCCCGGGATGGCCGAGGCGATGCGCGCCGCCTCCCGCGATCACACCTCGCTGTGGATGGTCTCGCGGGGGGTCTGCGGGGTCCGCGGCACGACGGTGATCGTCAACTTCCCCGGCAACCCGAAGGCGATCGCCGAGGCCGGCGAGGGAATCCGCGAAGCGCTGCCGCACGCCGTCGGCCTGCTGCAGGACTGACTCTCAGCCCGCGGGCTCGGCGGCGGGCTGCAGCTGCTCCTCGACCCCCAGCTCCTCCTCGATCTCTGCGGCCCGGATCGGGGCGGGGGTGAGCGCCGCGGCGCCGATCACCAGGGCAAATGCGAGAACTCTCGAGACGACGCCGATCGCGGTCGAGGGCATCGGGTCGCCGAAGACGATCGGGCCGGAGGCGATCGTCGCGGCGTTGGCGGCGACGCTGGTCACGGCGATCACCGGGACCGCCTCGCCGATCTGAAGGCTCTTGGCGGAGATCAGCAGCCCGGTCAGCGAGGCGATCAGGACCACCGCGGCCAGCGGCTCGACGAGCACCGCCAGACCGTGGTCGGCGAGGTTGCCGCTGGAGCCCTTGATCGCGACGTCGGAGGCGGCCCAGATCAGCCCCGCCGAGGCGCCGAAGATGACGCCGGCCTGGGGGCGGCCCCGGGCGAAGGCCGCCACCGCGAGCCCGCTCCCGAGAGCATGGCGATGTAGATCGCGATCGTCAGCGGCTCATACTCGGCGTGGGCG
Organism: uncultured Actinomycetes bacterium; assembly: GCA_963720735.1. Classification (GTDB taxonomy): domain Bacteria; phylum Actinomycetota; class Thermoleophilia; order Solirubrobacterales; family 70-9; genus JBBRHQ01. Next base: position 250,289 of record CAVRGL010000005.1, on the reverse strand, counting down.
CTGTCGGCTGAGCCCTCGATCGTCGCCGCGAGGAAGGCGAGGCCGGCGGCGGCGAGCGCCACCCCGAGCCACTCGCGCCGGGTCACCGTGAAGCCGAAGACCCGGTCGGCGAGCACCGTGAGGAAGACCAGACCACCGGCGATCACCGCCTGGACCAGCGAGATCGGCGCCAGGCCGAGCGCCCCGACGTGAAGCCCCCAGGAGACCAGCGCGATCCCGATGCCCAGCGTGTAGGGGCCGGACCGGAACAGCACCAGCGTGCTGCGCACCGGCCGGCGGAATTCAACGTCGGGCGCCTGGACCGCGCCGCGATGCTTGTAGAGGAAGCTGACGATCGAGGTCAGCGCCGTCGCCACGGCGAGCAGCAGGCCGACCTGCACGGAAAAGCTCAGCCGGCGGCCACCTTCTTGCGCGGCTTCGACTCGGCCTCGCGCTGCTTGGCGGCCTCGGTGAGCTCCTCCAGCGAGCGCTCGATCCCCTCCGCGATCACGCCGACGTCCTCCATCGAGTCGTAGTCGGCCAGCAGGCCGAAGTTGATGCCGCCGTTGTAGCTCATGATCGCGATCGCCAGGGCATGGTTCTCGGGCAGGAAGGCGACCGGGAAGACGTCCTCGAGCTCGCGCCCGAGCACGTAGAGCGGAATCTGGGGGCCGGGCACGTTGGTGACGATCAGGTTGAACAGGCGGGTCGAGAAGTTGATCCGCGAAGCCTGGGCCAGCAGGGTCGGCGGAGCGAAGTCGTTGAAGCGGGAGATCACCTCGGCGCCGAGAGCCTGCTTGGACTGCTTCAGGCCGTCCATCGACTCGCGCACGATCCGCAGCCTGCTCACCGGGTCCGCGACATAGACCGGCAGCGGCGCGCGCATCGCCGCGATCCGGTTGCCGAGCTGCCCGCGCTCGTCCTCGGCGCGGATCGAGACCGGCACCAGCCCGCGCAGCTCCAGCCCCTCGGTGCGGATCCCGCGCCCGATCAGCCACTCGCGCAGCGCGCCCGCGACCGCGGTCAGCACGACGTCGTTGATCGTCCCGCCGAGCGCGTCCTTGATCCGCTTGTAGGTCTTCAGCTCTCCCCGCAACCAGACGTAGCGGCGGTGCGAGCCGATCGGCACGTTGAGGGGGACGTCGGGCGCCGGGTCGGCAAAGCCCCAGGCGACCTCGCCGAGCCCCTCGAGGCCGGCGGCGACCCGGCGCAGCACGCCCTCGGGGTGCTGGACCATCCCGGCGACCCGCTCGGCCAGCCTCACCGGGGCGACGGCGATGTCGGTCAGCCCCTTGCCGATCAGGTCCGCGGTCGAGGGCTCCGGGCTCGCCACCCAGCCGTCGTCCTCGGGGGCGGGGTCGGGCACCGGCTTGACGTCGAAGAGGACGGTCGAGATGTCGACTCCCGCCACCCCGTCGACCATCGCGTGGTGGGTCTTCGAGAGCAGCGCGAAGCGGTTCTGATCGAGGCCCTGGACCAGCCAGAGCTCCCAGAGCGGCTTCGAGCGATCCAGCTGCTGGGAGAAGACCCGGCCTGCGAGCCGCAGCAACTGGTCCTCGCTGCCGGGGTCGGGCAGGGCGGTGTGGCGGACGTGGTAGCTGAGGTTGAAGCTGGGATCGTCCACCCAGAACGGCCTCCCCGCCTCGAACCTCGGGATCGCCAGCTTCTGGCGGTAGCGGGGGACCAGCGAGAGCCGCCCGCGGACATGCTCGAGCAGATCGTCATAGGCAGGCGGGGGGCCCTCGAAGACAAGGACCGCGCCGACGTGCATGTGACCGTCGGCCGTCTCGTTGGTCAGGAAGGACGCGTCGATCGCGGTCAGGCGGTCCAGGTGGCCCTGGGATCCCATCTGTCAGGTCCCTCCTCTCACCGGCCGAAATCCTAGTGCCTAGTTACCCTTGGGGCATGGCGACGACGATCGACCGGTCCCCGGCGAGGGGGCCGAGAAGGGTGCTGCTCGCGGCACCGCGCGGCTACTGCGCCGGAGTCGACCGCGCCGTGCAGACGGTCGAGCACGCGCTCGAGATCCACGGCGCGCCGATCTATGTGCGCAAGGAGATCGTCCACAACAAGCACGTGGTCGAGGAGCTCAGCAAGCGCGGGGCGATCTTCGTCGAGGAGGAGACCGAGGTGCCGGAGGGAGAGATCGTCGTCTTCTCGGCGCACGGGGTCTCGCCGGCGGTCCACAGCAACGCCGCCGCCAGGCTGCTGCAGACGATCGACGCGACCTGCCCGCTGGTCACCAAGGTCCACGTCGAGGCGCGCAAGTTCGCCGCCGACGGCTACACGATCATCCTGATCGGTCACGCGGGCCACGAGGAGGTCGAGGGGACGACCGGAGAGGCGCCGGACAGCATCGTCCTGGTGCAGACGGCGGACGAGGTGGACTCGATCGACGTTCCCGATCCCGAGCGGGTCGCCTTCATCACCCAGACGACCCTCTCGGTCGACGAGACCGCCGAGATCATCGCCCGGCTCCGGGCCCGCTTCCCCTCGATCGTCAGCCCGAAGAGCGACGACATCTGTTACGCGACCACCAACCGCCAGATCGCCGTCAAGCAGCTCGCCAGCGAGTGCGACCTGGTGCTGGTGATCGGCTCGACCAACTCCTCGAACTCGAACCGGCTGGTCGAGGTGGCCCGCGAGCACGGCGCCGGCTCCCATCTGATCGACAACCACACCCAGGTCGAAGAGAGCTGGCTGGAGGGCGTCGAGACGGTCGGGATCACCTCCGGCGCGAGCGCCCCCGAGGAGCTGGTCGAGCGGCTGGTCGAGTTCTTCCGCGAGCGCGGCGCCGCCGAGGTCTCCGAGCTGCGCACGGTCGACGAGAACGTCCGCTTCATGCTGCCCAGGGAGATCCGGGAGGAACAGCCGGCCGGCGCCTGAGGCGGTCGCGCCCTACTCGCGGGGCGCGTAGCGGTGATGCAGCAGCAGGTCGTTGCCGTCGGGGTCGCTGAACATCGCCATGTGGCAGACGCCGGTGTCGAAGGTCTCCCCGGCGAACTCCACCCCCTTCGCCTCGAGCTCGGCGCGGGCCGCGGCGACGTCGTCGACGTGGAGTGCGGGGGCTGCGTTCTTCTGCGGCGCGAACTCCATGCCGAGGCTGGCCGGCTCCCAGATCCCGAAGCAGGTGTCGCCGGCCCAGACCTCGAAGCGCGCCTGCTCGTCGGGGCGCAGGCCCAGGGTCTCGACGTAGAAGCTGCGACTCCGCTCGCTGTCGGTCGACGGGATGCCGACGAAATCGAGGCCGTTGATCATCGGTCTCCTCCTCTACTCGGGGTGGCTGGAGTCCCCAATATGTCAGTCCGGCGCCCGCGGTCCCGGCGCGAAGCTGATCGACCAGACCGCGACGCCGGGGCTGATCTCCATCTTCAGCGAGTGGCAGCCGCTCGATCCGTGCTCGGCGAGCGGATAGAGGCCGGCGCCGTCGATCGCCAGCTTCCGCGGCGGCGCCCCCGTCGACGCTGACCCCGATCTCACCCTCTCCCTCGACCGTCGCCCAGACCTCGGCGGCCTCGTATTCCTCGCCGTGCACGGCCCCGTCCTCCGAGGTCCATGGCCGCCCGTCGGCAGCGATCCGCTCGGGCGTCGGCGCGATCACCGTGGCGCCTGGCCGATCGCTGGGCCTGATCGCCTCCATCGGCTCCGGCAGCCGCCGCAGGGCGTCGAGCTCGCGCAGCTCCTCCTGGATCGCCTCCTCGGTCTCCCGGTACTCCCCCTCCCCGAAATGGAACCAGCGCAGCAGCCCGCCCTGTCCCCAGAGGAAGAGGCTCGGCCACCCCTCGCAGCCGTAGTCGAGCCAGAGCTCGCGGCCGGCGTCGAGCGCGACCGGGAACTCGATCCCGAGTCGCTCGAGCCCGGACTCGACGACGTCCGGATCCGCACCGAACTCGAAGCGCGGCGCCTGCACGCCGATCGTCGCAAGCCCCGAGTCGCGGTAGCGCCGGTCCCACTCACCGACGTAGGGCAGCGTCCTGACGCTGTTCAGCTGGGCGAAGTCGAAGAAGTGGACGAGCGCCGGACCCGCGGATGTGAGCGCCGCCATCGAGGGGGGCGACGTGCCGGGGCCCACCCAGCGGATCCCGGGCGGCAGCTCCGGCGCGGCGATGTCGGGGCGCGGGGGGCGCACCGCCGGATCGAATCACTATTCTGATGGCGCTGCCGGCACCGAAGAGGGGAGAGAGTTGTGAGCGACGGAATCTGGAATCGAATCGAGGCGGCCCGCCTCAGGTGGAACGTCCTCGAGCACCCGTTCTATGTGCGCTGGTCCGCCGGAGAGCTGACTCGTGAAGAGCTGGCGCGCTACGCCGGCCAGTATCGCCATGCGGCCGCCGCAGTCGCCGGCCTCAGTGCGAGCGTCGCCGAGGTTGCCCCCGAGGCCGAGCGCGCCGAGCTGCGCCGTCACGCCGAGGAGGAGGCCCAGCACATCGACATGTGGGACGGGTTCGTCGAGGCGGTCGGGGGCGAGGTCGGCGCCGAGCCGACGGCCGAGACGCGCGCCTGCGTCGAGACCTGGACCACCGAGGACGGCCTGCTGCCGGAGCTTGTGCGCCTCTACGCGATCGAGAGCAGCCAGCCGGCGATCTCGAGGACGAAGCGCGAGGGCCTCGCCGAGCACTACGGGATCGGGGACGGCCCGGGCAACGAGTACTTCCGGGTCCATGAGACGGCCGACGTCGGCCATGCGGCCGAGGGCCGCTCGCTGATCGAGCGCCACCTCGACGGCGCCGACCAGGACCGCCTTGTCGCCGCCGCGGAAGCTGCGTTCGAGGCCAACTGGCGACTGCTCGACGGCGTCTAGACGAGAAGGGCCGGGCCCCGCTGAGTTGACGGAGGGGCTCGGGCACGATCCAGCGGCCAGCGCTCCGCCGGGGCAGGTCGAGACGGGCGGCGGCCGCCGCTCGCACCGCGGGCTCGACCGCGCGATCGGGATCGTCCTCGGCATCCTGCTCGGCATCGGAATCGTCACCGCCTTCGTCTTTCTCGGCAGCGAGGGGACGATCGACGCGCCGCGGCTCAACGACGGCACGGCGCGGAGCCGCGCCGCCGGGAACCCGGGCCGGGGAGGCGGGAAGCAGCATCCGAAGCCGAAGCCGGTTCCGGTGGTGCGGGCGATCGGCGGGGCGCCACCCCCGAGCGGGCCGCCCCGGCTCGACTTCAGGAAGGGCCGGAGGGTTCGCTTCCGGGTCGTCACCGACACTCCGCTGGGCATCGAGGTCCCCGGGTACGGGGTCAAGAAGACCGTCGAGTCAGAAGCGACGTTCTCCTTCCCGGCAACCCGGATCGGTCAGTTCCCGGTGATCGTCGACTTCTCCCACATCGCGATCGCCACGCTGAGGATCCAGCGATGACGCCGCGGGCGCGGTCAGGATAGGTTCCAGGTTATGAGGGCGAGACGGGCCGAGAGCGGGAGGGGGGCGAAGGCGGCGATCGCCGTCTCGCTCGCCGGCTGTCTGGCGCTGGCGGCGCTGTTCGCGGCGCCCGGGGGAGCGGCCGGCCAGGGCTCCCCGCGGGCGAGGATCGCCGGGGCGGTGCCGTCCTGGGCCAAGCCGGCGAGAGCGCTGTCGGCGGCGCGCGGAGAGGTCGACTTCTCCGTCGTCCTCGGCTGGCGCCACCGTGCCGCGCTGGACCGGATCGGGCGACAGGTCTCCGACCCCGCCGATCCGCACTACGCGGACTATCTCTCGCCCCGCCGCTTCCGGGCCCGCTTCTCGCCGACCCGGCGGCAGGCGGCCGCGGTCCGCGCCTGGATCCGGCGCAAGGGCCTGGCGGTGAACGGGACCTCAGCGAGCAGGATGCTGATCGACGCCAGCGGCCCGACCGCCGCCGTGGAGCGCGCCTTCGGAACGACTCTTCGCCTCTACCGCCACGCCGGGAGCGCCGTCCGGGCGCCTTCGGAGGCCGTCAGCGTCCCCGCCGGACTGCCGATCGTCGGGGTGATCGGGCTCGACGGCGGCTACCAGCAACCGGCCCGGATCCCGCCGCCTCCGATCTACCGCAACATCGTCAAGCCGTGCTCGAACTTCTGGGGCCGCGTCTTCGCGAAGAAGAAGAGGGCGCCGTTCGCCTACGGCCAGAAGCAGCCCTACGCGCCGTGCGGCTACGTCCCGAAGCAGCTCCAGGGCGCCTACGGGGTCGGCCGGGCCATACGCCACGGCAACGACGGCAGCGGCCAGAAGGTGGCCGTGATCGACGCCTTCGCTTCGCCGACGATCCGGCGCGACCTGCGGATCTACAGCCACCGCCACGGCATGCCCAGGCTGCGGCTCCGCCAGAAGATCGTCCACGGCAACTGCAAGCACAACTGCCCGCCCGACCTGCGGCAGGGATGGTGGGGGGAGGAGACGCTCGACCTCGACGCGGTGCACACGATGGCGCCCGGGGCGAAGATCCTCTACGTGGCGGCGCCCAACCCCGGCCCCGGGCTGACCCGCTCCCTGTCCTGGGTGGTGGACCATCGGGCCGCCCGGATCGTCACCAACTCGTGGGGCAGCGTTGGCGAGTACGGGGTCGGGGTGCAGGCGTTCGAGCAGATCTTCGCCGAGGCGATGGCCGAGGGCATCGGCATCTACTTCTCCTCGGGCGACGACGGCGACGAGCGCGACACGATCGGACACGTCTCGCCCGACTACCCCGGATCGAGCCCCAGGGTGACCTCGGTCGGCGGCACCACGCTCGCGGTCGGGCCGCTCAACAACTACCGCTTCGAGCTCGGCTGGGGGACCTACCTCGCGACCAAGGAGGGGAAGCACTGGTCCCCGAAGCCGCCCGGCGACTTCTACTACGGAGGGGGCGGCGGAACCAGTCGGTTCTTCGCCGAGCCCCGCTACCAGCGTGGTGTCGTGCCGCGTCACCTCGCCGCCCGCTATGGCGGCCGGGGCAGGGTCTCCCCGGACATCTCGATGCTCGCCGACCCGACCACCGGGATGGTGGTCGGCGAGACCCAGACCCTGCCGAGCAAGAAACGCGCCTACGCGGAGGCCCGCTACGGCGGCACCAGCCTCTCCTCGCCGCTGATGGCGGGCTTCATGGCGGTCGCCGACCAGCGGGCGGGTTTCGCGCATGGCTTCGTCAACCCGGCCCTCTACCGGTTAGAGGGCCGCAACGCCCTGCACGACGTGAAGCCGCCCCGGGTGAAGGTGGCGATGGTCCGAAGCGACTACACCAACACGATCAACAAGGCGGGCGGCATCACGATCTCGCTGCGCAGTGTCGGGCCGGCCGGCACCCTGCGCACCCGGCGCGGCTACGACAACCTAACCGGGCTCGGCAGCCCGCACGGGGGCCGAATGCTGCGGGCGCTGTCGCGACGCTGAGCAGCGGCCGGCCGTAGGATTGACCGCGATGCGCCGGAACTCAGCCGGACCTCTGGCCCGCACGGCGGCACTGATGGCCGTCGGCGCCTTCGTCGTCCATCAGCTGCGCTACCTCGCGGGCTACGGCGACGCCGCCGGGTCGGAGCTCTCCCGGCAGGGCCATGGATACCTGGCGGGTGCGCTGCCCATCCTCGCGGCCTTCCTGCTCTCGGCGGTGGCCGCCGGGCTACTGCGGGCGGCGCTCGGCCGCCGCTCGGGGGCCCCCGGCGAGTGCCCCGAGGAGCCCGGCAGGGATACCTTCGGCCGGCGCGCCGCCCTCTTCGCGGCAGGGATCGTGGTCGTCTTCTGCGTCCAGGAATCACTGGAGGGCGCGCTCTGCGCGGGCCACCCGGGCGGAGTCGGGGCGGTGCTCGCCCACGGTGGCTGGCTCGCGCTCCCCCTCGCAGGCCTGGTGGCGATCGTCTGCGCGCTGCTCGATCGCGGCATCGTCACGCTCGAGGCCGCGATCGCGGGGGGCGGCGCCTCCCTGCCCCCGCGGCGCAGGCCCGCGCCTTCCCCGCGGCCCCGTCCGGCCCTCCTGGTTCCCCTGAGCGCTGCGCCGCTCGCCTTCGGGATCGCCCGCCGGCCCCCGCCGGCCCGCGCGACGTCCTAGGAAGGCAAGCGAGACCGCGCCCGTGCGGGCGACGGTCGGAACCGGCGCGGCGCCTCGGCCCGCGCCCGAAGCGAAGGAGTGATCGACGAATGCAATCGAACACCGCAAGGGCGGTCGTCGGCGGCCTGCTCGTCGCCGCGGCCGTCGTCCTCTTCCTCGTGCTGAAGGGCGGCGGGGGAAGTGACGGGCACGACCAGCACCAAGACCGGCGGGGCGTCGGCGGGCACCAAGTCCTCGGAGCCCGTGATCGTCGTCAAGAACGGCAAGCCGGTCGGGGGGATCGCCGACCTGACCTACAACCAGGGCGACCAGATCCGCTTCAAGGTGGACTCCGACGTCAGCGACGAGGTCCACGTGCACGGCTACGACATCATGAAGGACGTCAAGGCCGGCGGATCGGTCAGCTTCGACTTCCCGGCGACGATCGAAGGGATCTTCGAGGCCGAGCTGGAGAACCGCAAGGAGCAGATCATCCAGCTCACCGTCAACCCGTGATCCTGCTGCCGCTAGCCCACGCCCTGGTCGCCAGGCAGGACCTCCCGGTCCCCGCCTGGCTGTTCGCCTGGGGGGCGTCGATCGTCCTGATCGTCTCCTTCTTCGCGCTCTCGGTCGGCTGGCGGAGACCCCGCTTCGAGCAGGAGGGCTGGCGTCCGCTCGGGGCGGGGCTCTCGCGGGCCCTGCTCGGGCCCCCCGCGCAGGCCATCTGCGGCCTGGTCGGGATATTCCTGCTCGGAGTGGGCGATCTACGCGGGTCTGCGGGGGACCGAGGCGCCCGATCGCAACTTCGCCCTCACCTTCTTCTACGTCACCGCCTGGCTCGGCTTCCCCCTGTTCAGCGTCTTCCTCGGCGACGTCTTCAGGCCGTTCAACCCCTGGCGCGCGGTGGGCCGCGCGGCGGGAGCGACCTTCCGCGGCCTCGCCGGCCAGCCCGCGGCCCGCCTGCCCTATCCCCGGCGGCTGGGCCGCTGGCCGGCGGCGGTGGGACTGGTCGCGGTCGTCTGGCTGGAGATCATCTACGGCTCCAGCGGCGGTGTGGCGGTGGGGCTCTCGCCGCACGCGGCGGCGGTCGCGGCAATCGCCTACAGCGTCTACACCCTGGCGATGATGGCGGTGTTCGGCACCGAGGAGTGGTGCCGCAACGGCGAGGTCTTCTCGGTCTATTTCGGGATGTTCTCCCAGCTCGGCGCCTTCGAGGCGCGCGACGGCAGGCTCGGGGTGAGGCGCCCGTTCACCGCCGCGACCCGTTGGGCGACGGTGCCCGGCTCGGCAGCCGTGGTGATCGCCTCGATCGGCACCACCAGCTTCGACGGTGCGCAGGAGGGGGCGCTGAAGCAGCCGCTGCTGGACACCTTCAACTGGCTGGCCGACCGCGGCGTCGACCTGACCTGGGCGCTGCGCGGCGCCGACACGATCTTCCTGCTCGTCTGCATCGCCGGGATCGCGATCGTCTACCTGCTCGGGGTCCAGGGGATGCGCACCGTGCGGGGAGCGCCCCCGGTCGAGAAGCTGCGCACCGGGTTCGCCCACACGCTGATCCCGATCGCCTTCGCCTACCTCGTCGCCCACTACTTCAGCCTCTTCGTCTTTCAGGAGCAGGCGCAGTTCACCTACCTGCTCTCCGACCCGCTGGGGACGACGACGACCGATCTCTTCGGCACGGCCTCGAGCGGCGTCGACTACACGGTGGTCAGCGCGAATGCCATCTGGTACGTGCAGGTGGGGGCGCTGGTGATCGGCCACGTGCTCGGCCTGACGCTCGCCCACGACCGGGCGGTCGCCTACTGGCGGGACTACCGGCAGGCCTCGCGATCGCAGTACTGGATGCTGGCGGTGATGGTCGCCTTCACCTGCTTCGGCCTGTATTTGCTCTCCTCGGGCAACGGATGAGCGCCGCCCTCTTTCTGCCGCTCGCCCACGCCGGGCACTGGCTCTGGTTGCTCTACGTGCCGCCGGTTGCGATCGTCGTCTTCGCGATCGTCCGCACGACGCTCGCGGAGCGGCGCAAGGAGCGCGAGGAGCGCCGGCAGGGCAAGCGCCGGCCGGGCCGGAACGGTGGCCCCGGTCAGTCGCCGGGCTGAGCGAGGACCTGCGCAAGCCGCTCGGCGAGGGCGGCCGATACCCGCTCGCGGACCGGTCCCTCGGGGAGCCGTTCGACCAGCGCCTCGAGGAAACCCTCGACGATCAGCGTCTTGGCCTCGGCCGGCGACAGCCCGCGGGAGGTCAGGTAGAAGAGCTGGTCGCGGTCGATCTGGGCGATCGCGGCGGCGTGGGTGCAGCGGACGTCGTTGGCGAGGATCTCGAGCCCCGGGATCGCGTCGGCGTGCGCCTCGGTGGAGAGGAGCAGGTTGCGGCTCTCCTGGAAGGCGTCGGTCTGCTGTGCACCGGGATCGACCTTGATCATCCCCCGCCAGACCGCGGTCGAGCCCGCGCCGAGCACCCCCCGGAAGGCGAGGTCGGAGGTCGTGTGCGGCGCGGCATGCTCCTGGGTCGTGTCGTAGTCGAGGTGCTGGCCCGCTCCGCCGGCGTAGCCCCCGGTGACCCGCGCCTCCGACCCGGGGCCGGCGAGCTTGGTCTCCATCCGCACCTTGCCGCGGGCCGAGCCGAACCCCAGCGCGGTCCATTCGAGCCTCGCGTCGCGCTCGACCTCCGCTCTCTGACTGGAGAAGATCCAGGCCGACTCCGAGATGTCCTGGCTGGAGACGTAGCGCAGGGTCGCGCCCTTGCCGACCGCCAGCTCGACCACCGAGTTGAGCACTCCCTCGATGGTGTCGTCGGGAGAGTCGTGATGCTCCCAGACCTCGGCCTCGGCGCCGGGCTCGAGCACGATCAGAGTCCGCCAGGCCAGCGACGAGCCCGGCTCGGAGAAGCCGAGCCCGACCTCGATCGGCTGCTCCACCCGGACACCCTCCGGGACGTGGATCAGGATTCCGTCGCTCCAGGCGGCGTCGTTGCGGGCGACGAACGGATCCTCCATCGGGACCAGCGAACCCAGCCGTTGCTGGAGCAGATCAGCGTGACTGTCCAGCGCCTCGCGCAGCGAGATCACCGTCACGTCCCCGTCGCTCACCTCCGTTGCCCGATGCTCGACGCCCGATGCCTCCACGAAGCCGTCGAGCTCCAGCCCCGCCAGATCGGTGAACTCCCAGCCCTTCGCCTTCTGGTCGGGGAGCGGCAGCTCCTCGGAGAGAGAGGCGCCTCTGCGGCGCCTCTCCTGAAGCCAAGCCGGTTCCGTCGCCGCGGCGCTAACCAATGCTTCCCTCCATCTGCAGCTCGATCAGCCGGTTGAGCTCGACCGCGTACTCCATCGGCAGCTCCTTGGTCACCGGCTCGATGAAGCCGTTGACGATCATCTTCGAGGCCTCCTCCTCGTCGAGGCCGTGGCTCTGCAGGTAGAAGATCTGCTCGTCGCCGATCTTCGAGACGGTCGCCTCGTGCCCGACGTCGGCGTCGTTCTCGTCGATGCGGATCGTCGGGTAGGTGTCCGAGCGCGAATCCTCGTCGAGCAGGAGGGCGTCGCAGACGACCTTGGAGCGGGCCTCGGTGGCGCCGGCGGCGACCTCGAGCAGGCCGCGGTAGGTGCTGCGGCCGCCGTCCTTGGAGATCGACTTGGAGAAGATCGACGACGAGGTGCGCGGTGCGGCGTGGATGATCTTGCCGCCGGCGTCCTGGTGCTGGCCCTTGCCGGCGAAGGCGATCGAGAGGAGCTCGCCGTGCGCCTCGGGGCCGAGCAGGTAGATCGAGGGGTACTTCATGGTCAGCTTCGAGCCGAGGTTGCAGTCGACCCACTCCATCGTCGCCCGCTCCTGGGCGACGGCGCGCTTGGTGACCAGGTTGTAGACGTTCTGGGACCAGTTCTGGACGGTCGTGTAGCGGACCCGGGAATCGGGCTTGGCGATGATCTCGACCACCGCCGAGTGCAGCGAGTCGGTCGAGTAGACCGGGGCGGTGCAGCCCTCGATGTAGTGGACGTCGGCGCCCTCCTCGGCGATGATCAGCGTCCGCTCGAACTGCCCCATGTTCTCGGTGTTGATCCGGAAGTAGGCCTGCAGCGGCATCTCGACCTTGACCCCGGCCGGGACGTAGACGAAGGAACCACCGGACCAGACGGCCGAGTTGAGCGCCGCGAGCTTGTTGTCGTTCGGCGGGATCACGGTGGCCCAGTACTCGCGGATCAGGTCCTCATGCTCGCGCAGGGCGGTGTCCATGTCGGTGAAGATCACGCCCTGGGCCTCGAGCTTCTCGTTGACCTGGTGGTAGACGACCTCGGACTCGTACTGGGCGCCGACGCCGGAGAGGAACTTGCGCTCGGCTTCGGGGATGCCGAGCCGGTCGAAGGTGTTCTTGATGTCGTCGGGGACCTCGCTCCAGTCGCGGCTGTTTCGATCAGAGGCGCGTACGAAGTAGTGGATGTCGTCGAAGTCGATCTGCCCGAGGTTGCCTCCCCAGGTCGGGGTGGGGCGGCTCTCGAAGTGCTCCAGAGCCTTGAGGCGGAAGTCGCGCATCCATTGGGGCTCGTCCTTGTAGGAGGAGATCGACTCGACGACCTCCCGGGAGAGCCCTTTCGGGGCCTTGTAGGCGTAGCCGCTCTCGGGATCGTGGAAGCCGAACCTCTCCTTGTAGTCGGCGTTGATCCCAGCGACTTCCTGCTGCTCTGCGATGACCTCGGGTGTTGCCATGCGGTTAGTCCACCTCCAGGGTGATGGTGTCGCCGGTGATCTCGACCGGGAACGTCTGCACAGGAGCATAGGCCGGGAGAGTCTTCGGCCTGCCGCTGGCCAGGTCGAAGAGCGAGCCGTGGCGGGGGCACTCGACGGTGCAGGCCTCCGGGTCGAACTCGCCTTCGGCCAGGGGACCGTCGTCGTGGGAGCAGCGGTCCTCGATCGCGTGCAGGATGCCGCCGCAGTTGAAGACGCCGATCTTGCGGCCGTCGGCCTCGATCAGGCGCGTCTCGCCCGGAGCGAGCTCGCTCGCCGGGCAGACCTCGATCCTCTTGCTCATCTCGCGCTCTTCCAAGTGGGTTGTGTCGCTCGTCACGTAAAACCTAGCTCCGAGGTCGGATTTTAGCGGCCACGCCTGTCGAGATGGTGGTGGGTCAAGGCGGCAACACCGGGTAGGGGGATTCATGAGAGAGTCGGACACCCCACGCGAAGGAGAGAGAAGATGTCCGAGATCAGCAGCTATGAGCCCGGCACCCCGTCCTGGGTGGACCTCGGAACCCCCGACCTCGAGGCGTCGGTGAGCTTCTACGAGTCCCTGTTCGGCTGGTCGATCCCCGAGGGCCCGAACTCCGAGCAGACCGGCGGATACCGGCAGGCGATGCGCGACGGCAAGCCCGTCGCCGGGATGATGCCGCTGATGCAGGAAGGCCAGCCGCCGGCCTGGTCGAGCTACGTCGCGGTCGCCGACGCCGGCGCCATCGCCAGCGCCGTCACCGATGCCGGGGGCAAGGTGCTCGCCGAGCCGATGGAGGTCATGGACCTAGGCCGGATGGCGGTCTTCGCCGACCCTGGCGGCGCCGTCTTCGGGATCTGGCAGGCGGGCACGTTCGCCGGCGCCGGTGTGGTCAACGAGCCCGTCTCGCTCTCCTGGAACGAGCTCAACACCCGCGACCCCGACGGCGCCAAGCAGTTCTATGAGGCGGTGTTCGGCTGGACCGCCGAGGAGACCGAGATGCCCGACGGCGGCACCTACAACATGTGGCATCGCGACGGCGCCGATGCGGTTGTCGGCGGGATGCTCGACATCCGCGGCCGTCTCCCCGACGAGATCCCGGCGCACTGGCTGGCCTACTTCGCCGTCGCCGACTGCGACGCGACGGTCGAGAAGGGCAAGGAGCTGGGCGGTCAAGTCAATTTCGGTCCGATGGACCTGCCGGCGGGCCGCTTCGCGGTGCTGACCGATCCCCACGGGGCCCACTTCGGGGTGATCGCGCTCAGCGACCAGAGCGCCTGAGCCGAGCTAGGTGCTCTGACGGGCAGGTGGGGGCGAAGCGCGGGACGCTTCGATTGCCGGGCGGGCGCGGCGGGCCAGGGTGCCGGCGAGCAGCACGGCGGCCGGGATCACCGCGCAGCCGATCGCGACCAGGAACCAGATCTGGCCCGCGTCGGTCCCGGCCCCGATCGAGTGGGCGATGCCGAGGATCCAGAACAGCGCGGTGAAGCGGTGGAGCCGTTTCCAGCGGGCGGGCCCGATCCTGGCGCGCAGATAGTAGGAGAGGCCGAGCCCGCCGAGCCCGTAGGCGGCGATGATCCCGAGCGCGGTCCAAAGCGGCCTGTAGGGCATCGCGAAGGGAAGCGTGATCCCGGCAAGCCCGGGGTTGAGGTAGGAGTCCCCGAGCAGGGTGATGCCATGCAACCCGACCAGCCCGAGGGTCGCGAGCGAGAGCGTCTCATGCGCCGCCCGCAGGGGGAAACGGTCGACTCCGGGCCGGGACATCAACAGCCCGACCGCGACGGCGACGCTGGCGCTGATCAGGGCGGCGGTGCCGGCCGCCCTGCTGGTGATCCAAAAGAGATGGTGCTCGACGATCACGCAACCGCCTCCACCACGGCCCCGAGCCGGGCGACCCTCGGGGGGAGCCGCTCGACGACGCCCTCGTCATCGACGATGACCCCGCCGAAGGGGAGCTGAGCCCAGGCCTTCCCGGGGCCTGAGAGCAGGGCCGTCTTGGCAAGCACTTCCGCCAGCTTCGCGGTTGGCGCCAGGGCGGTGACCTGGGCCAACCCGGTGAAGGCGGGCCTGCCGCTGCCGGGGTCGAGCAGATGGTGGCCAATGCTGCCATCGGGGTTGCGCCAGGCCCTTCGCCCGATGCCGCTGGTGGCGACGCCGCCCGAGGCGATCTCGAGCTCGCAGATCGTCCCCTCGCCGAACGGCCCGTCGACGCGCACGTTTCGGGGGGCTCCCGCGGCGCCGCCGATGCGCATGTCGCCACAGCAATCGACGACGAACTGGGGGTAGTCCCGCAACCCCGCGGCGACCAGGTCGGCCAGCAGACCCTTGGCGATTCCGCCGCTGTCGAGGCGCAGACCGGGCGGCCTTGAGACCGTGCCGGCAGCGTCGTCGATGTGCAACCGGCGCCAGCTCCCGGCGGAGCTTGCCGTCGCCGGGTGCCGCCCCGGGGCCTGGGCCAGCGCCTCGCGCAGAGGGATCGAGCCGGTGGCCTTCTCGAGCGAGAAGCAGTATCCCGCCTCCTCGATCGGGCCGAGCAGGGTGGCGTCGACCAGGCCGCCGCTTCGCAGCCCGGCTTCCGCGGCGGCGGCTACCAGGCGGCGCATCAGCGGGCTCGCCGGGACGGTCGGTGCTGGATCGCAGTTGAGCTTCGTCAGTTCGCTGTCCGGGAGGAACCGCGACAGCCGCATGTGCGCGTCGAGCAGCCGGCTGCGGGCGAGCGCGATCGCTGCCTCGGGATCCTCGCCGCCGCCGACGATCACCGTCGCGGTTCCGCCGAAACAGCGGAAGCTGTCGCCCGGCTCGCCGCCGCTCACGATTGCGAGGTGGTGACGGGAGCCGGCGGGGGCGCGGGGGCCGGCGCGGGCGCCGCAGCACCTTGGCCCTGGGGCGCGGGGACCTCGACGATCGTCCCCGTGGCAGGGTCGTAGGCGAGCTGCGTGGCAGGAGGTGTCTGGCGGGGCGGCGCGGATCTCCTGACGTGGCTTGCCGTCTTCTTCGAGTCGGACTGCGGCGTGCTGCCCGCGGCCTTGCTCCCACCCAGCGCCGGGTCATTCCCGGTCGCCATCTGGGCGAAGACCGCCAGCCAGAGGACTCCGAAGAGCGCTATCGGGAGGGCGATCGCCCGTGCCCGCGCCCGTGCGGCACGGGCACGGGCGCGCTGGAGCTTGCGCATCGCGGCATGCCGCCGCTGATCGAGCCTTGCCGGTTCCATCCGGAGAAGATCGCGCGGAAGCCGAAGCGGGCCCTAAGGATCCGGTGAGATTCCTCTTAGCTTTGCGGCGCCACCCGCGTCCCGCGGGCTCTCTGTCTAGCATCGGCCGGGTGCGGATCCTGATCGTCGAGGACGAGTCCGCGATCGCGGACTTCATTCGTCGCGGTCTCGAGGCCGACGGATACGAGGTCCGAGTGGCCGCCGACGGAGTCGAGGGCCAGCGGCTCGCACTCGAGGCGGGATGCGATCTGGTGATCCTCGACCGGATGCTCCCGGGCCGTGACGGCCTCGACGTGCTCGCGGCGATTCGCGGTGCCGACCCGGCGCTGCCGGTGATCCTCCTCACCGCTCGTACGCAGGTCGAGGACCGGGTCGAGGGACTCGACCGCGGCGCCACCGACTACCTGACCAAGCCCTTCTCCTTCGAGGAGCTGGAGGCACGCGTGCGGGCCCACCTGCGCACGCCGAGGCCGGAGTCCACGGTGCTGAGGGCGGCCGGGATCGAGCTCGACCAGATCCGGCGCACCGCACGGCGCTCGGGGGAGGCGATCCGCCTTTCGGCCAGGGAGGCCGAGCTGCTCGCGCTGCTGATGCGCCATCCCGGCGAGATCGTCTCTCGTCAGCGCATCCTCGCCGCTGTCTGGGGCTACGACCACGACCCGGGGACCAACGTCGTCTCCGTCTATATCGGCTACCTGCGGCGCCGCCTCACGGTCGGCGGCGAGAAGCCGCCGATCGAGACGATCCGCTCGGTCGGCTACCGGCTCACCGTGCCTTGAGCCGCTCGAGGCAGCCGCGCTTCGGCCTCCGCGGCCGCCTCGCCGTCTCGATCGCGGCGATCGTTATCGTCGCCCTGGCGGTGACCTTCGTCGCCGTCTACCGCGCCACCGGCTCGGAGTTGCGTTCGCGGATCGACCGAGACCTCGAGGCCCAGACGGCCGCCGTCGAGACGAGGCTCGCCGCGGTTCCGCCCCGGCCCGCGGCGGTCGGGGCCGCCGCCCGCTCCTTCGTCAGCGCCCAGACGTTCGGCGCCACCACGAGCCTGCTCGTGATCACCGTCCCGGGGGCCGGATCGGTCACCAACCAACCGGAGCTGCTGCGTGGCGGGTCGGAGGCCGGCGAGCCGGCGGGCGCCGCCGAGGAAGAGCGGAGGCAGGCGGCCGCGCTGCTCACTGCGCCGAGCGGATACTCGGACATCGAGTTCGTCGATGCGGGGAAGGTGAGGGTGCTGACGACGCGAATGTCCGGCCCGAGCGGCGGGCCGCTCGCGGTGATCCGGGCCGGGGAGCCGCTGGAGTCAGTCGAGCGGGCCCAGGCGGAGGTCTCCCGGATCTTCCTCCTCGCCGGCGCGCTCACCCTGGCCGCCGCGCTGCTCGCCGGGTACCTGGTCGCCGCCCGAACCGCGGCGCCGCTGCGGCGGATGGCGCGGATCGCCGCGGACGTGGATGCGGGCGAGCTCGACCAGCGGGTGGGGGCAGAGGGGCCCAGGGACGAGGTCCGCCGTCTGGCGGAGTCCTTCGACCACATGCTCGACCGGCTGGAGGATGCCTTCGCCCGCCAGCGAGGCTTCGTCTCCGACGCCTCGCACGAGCTGCGAACGCCCCTGACCGCGATCCGGGGTCAGCTCGAGGTCCTGGCGCGAGAGCCCGATCCATCGCCGGAGCGGGTTCGCGAGACCGAGCTCGCGGTCAGCCGTGAGGTCGAGCGCATGGATCGCCTCGTCGACGACCTTCTGACCCTGGCCCGGATCGACGAGGAGGGTGGGCTGAGACGCGAGTCGGTGGAGCTCGGGCCGTTGCTCGAGGAGCTGGTCGAGGCGGCCGAGCCGGACGCCGGGCCCTCGATCGAGCTCGCCCCGGCGCCGCCGGGACGAATCACGGCCGACCCCGACCGGATCGCCCAGGTGATCCGCAACCTGACCGGAAATGCGGTCGAGCATGCGGG
Source organism: uncultured Actinomycetes bacterium (assembly GCA_963720735.1). Lineage (GTDB taxonomy): Bacteria > Actinomycetota > Thermoleophilia > Solirubrobacterales > 70-9 > JBBRHQ01. Next base: position 232,516 of record CAVRGL010000005.1, on the reverse strand, counting down.
AGCCGGAGGCCGGGTGATCGTCAGCGCCCGGGTCCTCGGCTCGGATCTCGAGGTCGCCGTCGACGACGACGGCCCGGGCATCCCCGCCGCCGAGCGCGAGCGGGTCTTCGACCGATTCCACCGGGCCGACACCTCGCGCTCCCGCCGCACCGGCGGCAGCGGCCTCGGGCTGGCGATCGCGAGGGCGATCGTCGAGGCGCACGGAGGTGAGATCGCCGCCACGGAGTCGCCCCTGGGAGGGGCCAGGGTCGCCTTCACGCTGCCCGGATTCGAGCCGGGCTAGGAGAGGTCCAGCTCGGCCTCGACCGGATCTCCGGGCTCGCCCTCGTCCTCCCAGTCGGCCGGCTCGCCGAGGCTTGCGCTCTTCAGCACCTTGAGGCCGAGCAGGGCGCACTTCATCCGGGTCGCGGAGATCTCGATCCCGAGCAGGTCGAGGACGAACTGCTTCGGCAGGCGCAGGATCTCCTCCCGGCTCATCCCGCCGAGCTCGTCGGTGAGCAGCGAGGTCGCCGCGGTCGAGATCGCGCAGCCCTTGCCGTCGAATGCGACCTCGGCCACCCTGCCGTCCTCGTCGAGGCGGATCGTCACATGCTGCTCGTCGCCGCAGAATGGGTTGGTGTCCTCGAAGGAGAGGTCGGGATCGTCGAGCCGGCCGAAGTTGTGCGGCCGCTTGTAGTGCTCGAGGATCTGGTCGCGATAGAGATCGTCCATGCGTCCAAGGGTACGCAGGCGCCTGCGCATCGTCCTAGAGTCGCGGCGAGAACTTCGATTGGAGGCCCACCATGACCGCGCGATGGAATCGTCGCTTCCGCCTCGCCGCAGCCCTCTTTCCCCTCGCCCTGCTCGGCGCCCTGGCGCCGTCTTCGGGTGCCGGCATGACCTTCAACACCCACCTCTACATGAGCAAGAAGTTCCCGGCCTTCCACGGAAAGATCCACTCCCGGAACGCCTTCTGCGTCGCCCACCGCAAGGTGAGGCTGTACCGGATCCGCAGCGGTCCCGACAAGCTGATCGGCGTCGACCGCAGCGAGGACAACGGCGCCTGGAAGGTGAAGGTCCAGAAGCTCTCCTCGGGCGCGTATTACTCGCGCACCCGGCGCTACGGAAGCGCCGCGCTGGGGATCACCTGCCGCTCCGACCGCTCCCGAATCGCCGCAGTCGACTGAGCCCGGCGCCGCTACTGCCGGTAGAGGCGGATCCGGTCGGGGTGAAGGAGGATCTTGACCCGCTGCTCGCCGGGCTGGAGGTAGGGGTAGGTGTCCTCGCCGATGTACTTCTTCGCCAGCTCGTCGATGTGCGGCCCGGCGCCTTCGATCGAGCTCTGGGCCGTGCCGCGGATCTCGACGTAGTGGTACGGATCGGAGCCGGCGAAGATCAGGACCGTCGCGCGCGGGTCCCTGGCCAGGTTGCGGGGCCAGATCCGGTCGGTGTTGCTGTTCAGGGTGATCGCGGGGCCCTCCCGGCCGACCCAGACGATGCAGCTGTGCAGCGAGCCGTCCTCGTTGACGGTGGTGATCACGGCGTAGTTCGGGCCTGAGAGGAGCTCCTCGACGTTGGGATCGTTCAGCTGGGCCATGCTCTGTGGTCTATTGCACTCAGATGACCGACTCGCCGCCGTCTACTGGGATCACGCACCCGGTCATGAACGAGGCCAGATCCGAGACGGCGAACTCGGCGACCCGGGCGATGTCGTCGGGGACCCCGAAACGCCGCAGGGGCATCATCGCCTTCAGCTCGGCCCACGGCTCCTCGCCGCCGATCAGCTCGGCGACCGCCTCCATGTGCTCGCTCATCCCCTCGGTCTCGACCACGGTCGGCTTCAGGGCCACCACCCTGATGCCGTGGGGGCCGAGCTCAGCCGCGAGGACCATGGTGAGCTGCTCGATGCCGCCCTTGGAGGCGGCGTAGGCGAGCATTCCCGGGTGGCCCGGATAGCGGTCGACGACGGTCGTGCTGGTGTTGAGGATCACCCCGCCGCGGCCTCCCCTGATCATCTCCCGCGCGGCGGCACGCGAGCACAGGAACGAGCCCGTGAGGTTGACCGAGAGCACCCGGTTCCACGTCTCCAGCGGATACTCGGCGGCATCGAAGAAGTCCGCTGTCTCGGTGGGGTAGCCGGTGGCGGCGAAGTTGGCCCAGATGTCCAGGCTCCCGTGGCGCTCGGAGGCGTCCTGCGCGAGTGAGGTGACCGAGTCCTCGGCGCTGACGTCGACGCCCCGGCCGATCACCTCGGCTTCGACCTCGTCGCTCAGCTCCCTCGCCGCGCTCGCCGCCCGCTCCTCGTCGAGGTCACCGATCAGGACGCGCGCCCCCGCGGCGGCGAAGCGTTGGGCGACCCGGCGTCCGATCCCCTGCCCGCCGCCGGTCACCACGGCGACCTTGTCGCGGAGCGAGGCCAACTCCTCCGAGGGCCTTCCCGAGGGCCTATTCATCGCCCCGGGAAGCTGCTAGGGTCGCGAGAAAGTTGAACACTTGTCAGGTATATTCGCAGGTCTCCGGGAGCCCTGCGATCGGGGCGGATTAGCTCCGTTGCGGGTCTCGGTGGACATCGGTGGCACCTTCACCGACTGCCTGGTCGAGGACGACGACGGCGCGCGCCTCTTCAAGACACCGACGACCCCCTCAGACCCACCGAGCGGAGTGCTCGACGTGCTCGAGCAGGCGGCCGGGGACGAATCGCTGGAGCACTTCCTCGGCCGGGTGGAGCGACTCGTCCACGGCACGACCCTGGCCACGAACGTCCTCATCACCCGGGGCGGGGCGCGGACGGGCATGCTGACCACGGCCGGCTTTCGCGACGTGACCGAGATACGGCGGGGCATCCGCAACCTGGGGACCTCGATGTTCGACCAGTTCAAGCCTCCCTACGACCCGCTGGTCCCGCGCGCCCTGCGCCTCGGCGTGCCGGAGCGCACCCTCTACACCGGGCAGGTGGAGCAGCAGCTCGATGCCGAGGCGACCGAGGAGGCGGTGGGGCGACTGCTCACCCAGGGCTGCGAGGCGATCGCGATCTGCTTCCTGCATTCCTACGCCACCCCCGAGAACGAGCTGCGGGCAAAGGAGATCGTCTCCCGCCTCAGCCCCGACACCTACGTCGTCGCCTCGCACCAGATCCTGCCCACGCTCGGCGAGTTCGAGCGCTTCTCGACGACCGTGGTGAGCGCCTACGTCGGACCCTCCACCTCGAGATACCTCTCCGACCTGGAGCAGCGCCTACGCGACGCCGGGTTGGCCGGCTCGCTGCTGATCATGCTGAGCGGCGCGCTGATGCAGACGGTCGAGGAGTGCCAGGAGCGCGCCGTGGAGCTGCTCGTCTCGGGGCCCGCCGCGGCCCCTTCGGCCGCGCTGGAGGCGGGCCGCCAGGGGGGCCACCAGGACGTCCTCGAGGTCGACATGGGGGGCACCAGCTTCGACATCTGCGTGATCCGCGAGGGGCGCATCCCGACCACCCGGGAGGCCTGGGTGGGCGAGGAACGGGTGGCGACCAAGATGGTCGACGTCAGCGCGATCGGCGCCGGAGGGGGATCGATCGCCTGGATCGACGGCCTCGGGTTGCTGCGTGTCGGGCCGCAGAGCGCCGGCGCCGACCCGGGGCCGGCGGCCTACGGGCGCTCGGACAGCCCGACCGTCACCGACGCCGACCTTCTCCTCGGGTACCTGCCGCCCGATTACTTCCTCGGCGGCCAGCTTGAGATCGACGTCGAGCGCTCGTCCGCTGCGATCGCATCTGTGGCCGAGCCGCTGGGCCTCGACGCCGAAGCCGGCGCCGAGGCGATCTTCGAGACGATCAACGGGGTGATGGCGGACGCGGTCACCGAGGCCTGCACCAAGAAGGGCCTTGACATCCGCGGCTTCCTGATGGTCGCCGGCGGCGGCGCGGGTGGTGTCCACGGGGCCGAGATCGCGAGGCGCTTGGGAATGCCCGCGGTGCTCTGCCCGTCGACGGCCCCGGTGCTCAGCGCGATGGGGATGTTGACCATGGAAGTCGGCCGCGAGCTGACCCGGGCCGGCGTCTGGGACCGCCTCTCGGTCAGCGCCGATCAGATCAACGCGGTCTTCGCCCAGCTGCGCGACGAGCAGCGCGCCGCATTCGGCCGGATCGGCATCGAGCCGGAGCAGATCCGATATCAGCGCTCGCTGGCGATGCGCTACATGGGCCAGTTTCACGAGATCACCATCGAGATTCCCGAGGGCGATCTCGACCAGACGGCCAGGGCGGCGCTCGAGACCAGCTTCCACAATCGTTACGAGGAGCTCTACGGGTACTCGCTGCCCGCGCGCCAGGTCGAGATCCTCGAATGCCACCTGCGCGGCGGCGTTCCCCAGCCCCACTCGGGCGAGGCGGCATCCTCCTCGGCGGCGGAGAGAGGCCTGCCCGCCGCCCAGAAGGGCGCGCGCAGCTGCCGGATCGACGGGGAGCGCCGCGATGTGCCGGTCTTCGCCCGCGAGCTGCTCGGCACGGGGCACAGCTTCGGCGGCCCGGCTCTGATCGACAGCTCGACCAGCACCGTCTTCGTCCCGGAGGCGTTCAGCGCCGCGGTCGGCGCCGACGGCAGCCTCTGGCTGACCCGGGGAGGGGCGGAGCTTCCGCCGGCTCGCCCGGCCCAATCGTCGCAGGTGGCGGCATGAGCGCGGAGAGGCGCGACGCCGCGCCTGTCGCCGACCCGATCACGCTGGCGACCGTCTGGCACGGGTTTCAGACGACCTGCCGAGAGATGCGCCACATGATGGTCCGCACCGCGCAGAGCTTTCTGATGTCCCAGCTCAAGGACCTCTCGGTCGGAGTCTGGAAGGCGGACGGATCGACGATCGCGATGCCGGAGGGCCTGCTCGACCAGTTCCTCGGGACCCGCTTCGCGATCGAGCACATCCGCTCCCACTTCGGCGACGACCTCTCGCCGGGCGACGTCATCCTCACCAACGATCCGTACCACGGCGGTCACGCTCCTCACCTGCCCGACTGGGGCTACATCCGGCCGATCTTCCACGAGGGCGAGCTGATCTTCTTCACCCTGGTCCGCGGGCACGTCATGGACACGGGCGGCTCCTTTCCCGGGGGCTACTTCCCCAACGGGTACGACATCCACGCCGAGGGCCTCTGCATCCCGCCGATCAAGGTGATCGAGGCGGGAGTCGAGCGCCGCGACGTCATCGACCTGATCTTCAACAACGTCAGGTTCCGGGACGAGATGGAGGTCGATACCAAGGCGATGATCGCCACGACCTCCTTCGCCGAGCGCAGGATCGAAGAGATGATCGGCCGCTACGGGGTCGAGGTGGTTCAGGGATGCGTCGACGAGATGATCGAGCGGACAGAGCGCGCCGTGCGCGAGGAGATCGCCTCGATGCCCGACGGGACATACGAGGGCGCCTCGGCCACCGACGACGACGGCACCGTCCTGGATGAGCCGGTCTGGGTGCGGCTCTCCGCGACGATCGACGGCGACCGGATGGTCCTCGACTTCTCCGAGAGCGATGCCCAGCGGCCCGGCTTCGTCAATCGCATCTTCGCCGCCACCTACGGCACCGCCGTCGGGTCGGCGATCCTGCTGATGGATCCGGCGCTGGCCGACTACCACAACGAGGGATCGCTGCGCCCGATCGAGGTGATCGCGCCGGTGGGCTCGGTGCTCAACTGCGAGTACCCGGCGACGGTGGGGGGGAGCCCCGTGGCAGTCGGCGAGCAGATCACCGAGGCCGTCACCGAGGCGCTCTCGAAGGCCCGGCCGGAGCGCGCGCTCGCCCCCTGGGGCAAGCATCGCGGCGATTACACCTCCGGCACAGACACCCGCAACGGGCGCCCCTACGTGCGCACCTCCTTCGACTACGACGGAAGCGCGGGGGCGGTCGCCGGCTATGACGGGGCGACCGGCCCGGCGTCGTTCGGCTGCCTCGGGTCGGTGATGCGCGGCAACGTCGAAGAGGCGGAGGTCCGCTTCCCCTGGACGGTCACCCGGCTCGAGGTCGTTCCCGACTTCATGGGCGCCGGGCGCTGGCGCGGCGGTGGCGGGGTCGATTGGCGCGCCGTGAACCTGGGCGGGCCGGCCCGGATGGCGACCGGGAGCTCGGACGGGGACGAGATGGTCCCGGCCGGGGTGCTCGGGGGGCACGACTGCCCTCCCTCGAGGACCTTCGTGAGACGCGGCGATCAGCTGATCCGCGTCAAGCCGCATCGGATGCAGATGCTGGAGCAGGGCGACGAGGTGATCAAGCTGAGCTCGGGAGGCGCCGGAATCGGAGTGCCGACCGACCGTGAGCCCGAGGAGGTCTGCCGGGACGTGGCCAACGAGTTCATCACGATCGAGGCTGCCAGGCGGATCTACGGCGTGGTGATCGACCCCAGGACGCTGACGGTCGACCCCGAGGCGACCGCTGAGCTGAGGCGCAGCGAGCTCGAGCCGGTCGAGGTGACGATCGACGAGCAGGCGCTGAGCGTGGGCCTCTCGCCGGAGGGAGCCGGCGAGGCCGGTCCGGGGCAGAAGCAATGAGCCCTGCGGCGAGCGAGGGCGTGACTCGGGTGCAGTCAGGCTCGGACGAGTACTGGCGCTGCGTCGACTTCCTGACGGAGGAAGCGTCTGCCCTCGACGAGAACCGGGTCAACGATTGGCTCGAGATGCTCCACCCCGAGATCGACTATCGGGTGCCGATCCGCGTTACCCGGGAGCGCGCCGCGGGATTGGGCTTCAGCCGGGAGGGCTACCACTTCTTCGAGGACCACGACTCGCTCGCAGTCCGGGTCGAACGGCTCTCAACGGACTACGCATGGGCCGAGGACCCCCCTTCCCGGACCCGGCGCTTCCTCACCAACTTCAGGGTTTCGAAGCTCGATGGCGGCGATCTGAGAACGCGGTCGAACCTGATGCTCTACCGGGAGCGCCTCGACGAGCGCAACCCTCAGCTGCTGAGCGCCGAGCGGGAGGACGATCTGCGCGCCGCCGGCGGCGGTCTTCGCCTGGTCCGCCGGCTGGTCCTGCTCGACCACTCCACCCTCTTGACCCCGAACCTGGGCATCTTCCTCTAGGAGGGAATGCAATGCAGACGACCGAAACCGACCTGCCCCGCCTCCTCGATCAGTGTGAGGACTCGCTTCGGAGGGGTGAGATGCCGCTATCCGTGTTCAATGACCGTGTCGTCCACGAGCTGGAGCTCGACCGGATCTTCACCCGAGCGTGGGTCTTCATCGGGCACGAGTCGGAGATCCCTGCTCGCGGTGACTATGCGCAGCGACGGATCGGCTGCGACCCGTTCGTGTTCGTGCGCAGCGAGGACGGCAAGGTCCGGGTGCTGTTCGACGCCTGCCGCCACCGCGGGGCGATGGTCTGCCGGGCGGAACGGGGCAACGCGGCCCTCTTCCGCTGCCCGTATCACGGCTGGACCTACAAGAACACCGGCGCGCTCGTCGGCGCCCCGTTCCTGAAGGACGCCTACGGCTCCGAGCTCGAGAAGGAAAGGATGGGTCTGTTCGCCGCCCCGCAAGTCGAGAGCCTGCATGGCTTCGTCTTCGCCTCGCTCGACCCCGAGGCCCCTCCTCTGGACCAGTACCTCGGTGAGATGAAGTGGCACTTCGACCTGCTCTGGGGCCAATGCGAGCAGGGGTGGGAGGTGATCGGAGAGCCGCAGCGCACGGTCGTCCCGGCCGACTGGAAGACGGCGGCGGAGAACTTCTCGGGCGACGACTACCACACCATGTACCTGCACCGCTCGACGATCGAGACGCGGATCATGGAGGGGCCCGCCGAGGGCGCCGACGTCTCCGAGTGGCTCGACGGCTACCACGTCCAGCTCGGCAACGGTCACCACCTGGTCCGCGTCGTGCTTCCGCCCGACGTCGAAGGCCCCGGCTTCTTCGGCTATCCGGCGGAAGTCCGGAAGCTGTTCTCGCCAGAGCTCCAGGGGCAGGAGCTCTACGAAGGGGCGAAGCGCACGCTCGGGTTCGTGGGGCTGATGTTTCCCACCTTCGGCTTCCTCTCCTTCCCGTTCCGGCATGGCCGGGGCACCAAGGAGCCGGTGGCGACGATGACCGTGCGATCGTTCGAGCCCCAGGGCCCGGGGGAGATGGTGATCTGGTCGTGGGCGCTCTGTCCCAAGGGAGCGCCGGAGGAGTTCCGCCGAGAGAGCTACCGGACGACGATGGGGACCTTCAGCGCCGGCGGGACCTTCGAGCAGGACGACTCGGACCCGTGGATCTCGATCGCCCGCTCGGCCGGCACGACCTACGGGCGCAAGCTCGGCATGAAGCTGGACTACCGGATGGGGTTGAACGGCGTGGCCAGCTCACGCCGGGTCGATCACTACCCGGGGCCCGGCGTCGCCTTCTATCCGATGCTCGAGGAGGGAGCGCAGCGCGGCTTTCATCGCCGCTGGTTGCAGTTCATGCGCGCCGACGGCTATCCCGCGATGATGAGCGCCGAGCAACAGAACGCCGGCGCAGGTGGCGGATCGAACGGGAGCGGGGGGGCCGCCTAGAGGGAGGGGGCTACGGCTGCCAGCGGGCCCCGGGCGGGGTCAGGACCAGCTCGTGGGTCCAGGCCCGGCCCTGACCCTGGGCGACGATCAGGTCGATCGCCGCGGTGACGTCACCCTCCGTCATCGATGCGTTCTCCGGTAGGTCGCCCAGGCTCTCGGCGGTCAGGGGGCTCTCGATCATCCCCCTGATCACCAGCAGCGCAACGTGGACGCCGGCCTCGCGTGCCTCCGGGACCGCCCCCTCTATCAGGGCCCGGGTCGCATATCCGGTGGCGGCCAATGGCCCGGTGCCGGGCTGGGCCCGAAGCGCGAGGCCGCCGGTGATCTGGATGAAGCAGCCGTGGCGCTGGTCCCGCAGCACCCGCAGGGTGGCGTCGGCCACCTGGTGCACCGGAGTTATCGCGGCGCCGATCGTGGACTCCAAGTGGGCACCCTGGTCGCGCTCCCGCGACAGTGCAGCCGCCGAGACCTGAGGATCGGCGATTGCGTTGACCACCAGGTCGAGGCGGCCGAAGCTCTCCCGGGCGCCCTCGAGCACGCTTGCGGCAGCGCCCGGCTGCCCCAGGTCGACCGCCGTGGCCATCGCGCTGGGCTGCTGCTCGCGCAGCGCCTCGATCGTCGCCTCGCTTCGCGCGGCCGCTGCGACGTTCCAGCCGTCGGCGATCAGGTGGGCAGCGATGGCCCGGCCCAGGTTCTTCGCCCCGAAGACGACGGCAGATCTGTTCTCAGCGCTCATCTCACACCTCGCTCAGGAACCCGTGCTTGCGGCGCTGCGGGTCGTGGCGCTCGCGGATCTCGGCCAGCCGCTGCCACTTCTCGGCCGGGTAGCAGCGCCGGGGTCGGTCGGAGGAGACGGAGAGATCGGCCTCGCCGACGTAGAAGCCCGTGATCCAGGGCTCGATCCGCCCCATCGTGGTGCGGATCCAGGCTTCGTTTGCCTCGTCGTCGGACGGGTCATCCCAGATCGCATAGAGGTTCACGGTCAGCGTCCCGTTCGCGGTCTGGGCGACATCCGGGCCGTTCGGGGGAGCGAAGCCCCAGGCGAGGACGATTCGCGACCTCTCCGAGGGGGCCTGCCGGATCGCCTCCTCGCAGATCGTCCCGACCCCGGCGTGGCCGGCCTCGGTCCAGCACATATCGACGCAGTAGCGAAGGCCCTCGGTCCAGGCCCCCTCTCCCTCGAGGTCGTTGAGGGCGACCTCGGGATAGGCTCGCTCGTCCAGCCTCGAGGCCACGCTGGGCGCATCATCAGACGCCGTTCTCGCAAGGCGCATGGCCTCGTCCCCGGAGGAGGCAAAGCCGCTCGCCTGGACCGTCGCTCGCGGTTCGAGCCGGTCGCCCTCTGCGTCAGGGGGCCGATGGGCGATCAGCGAGACCTCGGTCCCCGGAGGCATCCGGTCGTCCACCCCCGCAGACCAGGGGAGCAGCTCCCGCAGCTCGGCGAGTGGGTAGTCGCAGCGAACCGATGCGATCTTGGGCAGCTGCCGCACCCTCAGGTGAAAACGTGTCGCGATCGCCGGCAGGCCCCCGCCGCCGCCGCGGGCCGCCCAGAAGAGATCGGGATGCTCGGTCTCGGATGCGTGCAGCTCGTTGCCGGAGACGTCGATCAGGTCGACGCCGGCCACGCTCCAGCACGCGGGTCCCCAGATGCGGGGGTTCCAGCCGTAGCCGCCGGCGAGCAGGTAGCCCCCGAGGCCGACGCTCGGGCAGTGCCCGATGGGGAATCCGAGGTCGTGAGGGACGAGCGCGTCGGCGAGCACCTTGTGCGTTGCTCCGGGCTCGACCACGGCGAGCTTCTCGTCGGGACGCACCTCCACCCGGTCCAGGTCGCCGAAGTCGAGCAGGAGAGCGCCGTCACGCAGGCAGGCGCCGCGCCAGCTGTGCCCGCCTGATTTGATCGCGATCCTCCTGCCCGCCCGGTTAGCGCCGGCGACGAGGGCCGCCACCTCGTCGCGGCTCTCGGGCCGGGCGATCGCCTCCGGAAAGCGGTCCGGGACGACGCCGTTCCAGACCGCGGACTCCCGAAGTGAGACATATCTCGGATCGTCGGACTGATACATCAGGAGATTGACATCATAGGCCGCGTGGTAAGGTGGGCAACAAGTTGAACGATCGTCCGGGTAATGGCCGTGGCGCCCCGCAAACCGCAGGAGAACGGTCCTCCTGCCCGGCGCTTTGCGGCGGAGCCTGATCGATGGCTGAGCGCGGCACGGCCGAGCGCGACCTGCGGCGGGAGGAGGGGATCGTGATCGCCAACGAGTTCGCCCTGGTCAAGGTCTCCAAGGTGCACACGCCGAACGGGGAGCGGCTCGAGATCGAGTCACCGCGGCGCGGACGCCTGATCAGGCTCGACCCGCTCGAGTTGGAGGCGATCGCCTGCCATGACGACGAGAGCTTCCTGGGATCCGAGGTTGTCGGGGACAGAGACGATCCAGATGCGAATCAAAGGAGAAGCAATGATGGTTGACCAGCTGCCCGAAGCCCTCCCGGAGGTCGATCTCGAGGGTCTCGGATCGAAGGAGGAAACGACCGACTACGTGCCGCTCCACGACGGCTACGACAACCATCAGAGGATCTTCCCGGCCCGGCCGGGCCCGACCCCGACCGTCACCGAGCACGAGCCGCAGGAGCAGCTCGATCAGCTCGGGCCCGAGGACCTGTGGGATGAGCTGGAGGGAAGGGCGAGCGAGTTGCCCGGCGTGACCGCGCGCGACAGCGTCATCTCCGTCAAGGGCGCCCGGGCCTTCTGGCTCGACGAGGAGATCGTCAAGGGCCCCGGGGACTCGCTGATCATCGAGCGGGAATGGGCTCACATCCATCCGCGGCCCGATAGCTCCTGGCACCTGCAGCTTCCGGCCGAGCTGGCCCTGCTCGCCGTCAGCGGCGGCTGGGGTCGCATCCATACCGTCGTCTGGCTCGGCGACGCGCCGGCGAACTCGATGATGCTCTATTCGCCCCGCAACAAGGAGGAGATGGAGGTCGTCTGGAACCTGGTCGACGAGTCCTACCGCTACGCCACAGGTCAGCCGCAGCGATTCAAGATCGAGCCGCGGATCGTCGGATAGACGGCTCGCCCTGTGCCCCTGACCGCCGGCCGTGATCGGCCCGCCCTGGAGATCGTCCGCTTCGAAGTGCCCGTACGGCTGCGGGGGGCCCTGCTCGACGGTCACCTCCCGGCGAGGCGCGCGATCCGCAAGGTCGCTCCGCCCGGCGCAGCCTGGTCCCGTCTCGTCGAGTTGGGCGGGAGTCGATGGATCGAGGTCGTGGCCTGGGAGCAGCGCTCGACCTTCGATCGCGCGCTCGAGCTCTCCCAGGACGATCCCACCGCGCGAGGGTGGTTCGACCTGGCGGAGCCAGGTTTCACGATCACGATCGCGGGCCTAGAACGGCTTCCTTCGCCGCCGCCTCCTCGACAGGGCCGGCTCGAGGTCGCCCCTGACCTCGATCAGCCGCAACCCCGCGGCGGGGAGATCTGGTCGGTCCTCGCAGAGACCGATGGGCCGATCCTGGTCGACCCGGCCGGATGGGTCGGTGACAGGGGCGGCACGATCAGGTTGAGCGTAACCCCCGGTTCCGCTTCCCCGGCAACATCCGAGTGGGCGGAGGAAGCCGAATCCGGTGAGATCGTCGACTCGATCGACGCGCCGCAGGAGGAGGCTCCCGCGCGATGACGGAGACGGTCGACCGCAGGCTCGAACGTGGCGCGCGGCGACGGGCGCAGCTGATCGAGGCCACGCTGGAGGTGGTCGAGAAGGAGGGAGTCGCCGGCGTCTCGCATCGCACCGTGGCCAAGGTTGCCGGCGTCTCGCCGAGCGCGGCGCTGCACCACTTCTCGACCCTCGATGATCTGCTCGTCGCGGCCTTGATCTCGGGCAGCCAGAGCTCGATCGACGCAGTCGCCGAGGCTGATGACGTCGCCGGGCTCGCCGAGGTTCTCACGGATCAGGTCGCCGAGGGCCGAGCCCGCTTTGTCGCGGTGTACGAGCTCTATCTGCTGGCGGCGCGGCGGCAGGCGCTCCGCCCGGAGGCCGATCGCTGGATCGCCTCGGTCGAGGACGCGGCCAGGAGACTTGGAGCGGACGAGACGACAGCCCGCGCGCTCTGCGCGACCCTCGATGGCCTCGGCCTCCAGGCCCTGCTCTCCGATGGGGTGCCCGACCGGGCCAGGACGGCGGAGATCCTCGCTCGGGTTCTCTCCGCCGGCTGATCCGGATCCGGGCCATCGGGCCTCGCCGTTTGTGGTATATCTAGGAAGACGGTCAGATATATTTGGCGTGGCTGGTGGGAGGATGGCCCTGCCTGTTAGGAGGAGAGGATGGCTGAGACTGAAACCGCTTCCGCAAGCGAATATCGCTTGGGCGACTACCTGCTGGGCGTCGAGGGGCTTGCCCTTCTGCGAGAGTCCTACCGCCGTGACTACGACCGGCTGAAGCAGCGCCGCGACGAGATCCAGGGCGTCGTCGCCGGATACGGCGAGCCGCCGCTCTCCGGCCCGCGCGGGCTGCCGGCCGCGCAGGTCGACGAGGGCTACACCACCTGGTCGGACACCTACGACAACCCCGAGGATCCCGACCCGGACCCGATCCAGGCGCTCGAGGGGCCGGTGATGCGCAAGCACATGGACCAGCTCCCCCAGGGCCCGGTATTGGATGCGGCATGCGGGACGGGACGCCACACGGCGTACCTGGTCGAGAAGGGGCTCGAGGTCATCGGATGCGATGCCAACGACGCGATGCTCGACCAGGCCCGGCAGAAGCTCTCCGAGGTCGAATTTCGCCAGGCCGACCTCACCGATCTGCCGTTCGAGGACGGCAGCTTCCAGTCGGTGATCTGCGGGTTGGCGTACAGCCATCTGCAGGACATCGGGCCGGCGACGAAGGAGCTGGCCCGGGTCCTGAAGCCCGGCGGTACGGTTGCGATGTCGGCGCCGCACGCCTTCATCACCGCCGTCCTGGGCTGGCGGGCCCCGGTGTTCGACGCTGAGGGAAACGGTTGGGAGATGCCCGAGTACGAGCACCTCGCCGAGGAGTACCTCGAGGCGTTCGCCGGCGCGGGGCTGGTCGGGCGGGCCTGCCACGAGCCGCGGCTGACCGAGGCCCACGCGACATGGAACCCGGAGGCCGACCCCAACGAGGAGAACCCGTTCGCCGAGGCCCTGATCGATGCGATCGCCGGACAGCCCGGGGTCACCGTCTGGGTCGCCGAGCGGACCTGAGTGCCGGTTGACGCGCCTTTTCCCGTGATATAGCGTGGTATATCTAAATCGCCGCCCGACATATTCAAGGCCCTGGACAGCTGTCTTAGGAGGAGAGACGGAATGATCTCGGTTAGCTCCCACACTGGGCTCCGCAGAGGGGCTCGCTTCAAGGTTGCGACTGCCGTGGCCTGCCTTGCGGCCGCGCTCGGCATAGCCGCCTGTGGGGGTGGGAGCGACAACGGCGGCACCAGCGGCGGCGATACCGTCGTGCTCGGCGCCAACACGGAGCTCTCCGGAAGCCTGCAGGTCTACGGCCTCCCGGCCGAGCAAGGACTCCGCCTCGGCGGGGACGCCGTCAACGCCGACGGCGGAGTAAAGGCGGGCGGTAAGACCTACCAGGTGAAGACCGTGACCGAGGACAACCGAAGCGATCCGAGTCAGATCGTCAACGCGGCGCGCGCGGTGGTCGATGCCGGCGCGGTCGCGGCCCTTGGCCCGGACCTGGGCGCCATTCCCTCTTACCAGGTATGGAAGCAGTCCAACGTGATCACCCTGACTCCCGCATTCGATCTGCAGGCCGAGCTGATCAAGAATCCGAAGGGCAACCCGCTCCTCTTTTCGCCGACTGTCTTCCTGCAGAACCTCTACACCACGAACATGGCGCAGCTGAAGGCGCTGTATCCGCAGATCAAGACCGTCGCGATCCTCTCTCCCAACGACCAGCAGGGCCAGGGCACCGCTCAGGCCTACAAGTTCGCAGCGGAGCAGCAGGGGCTGAAGGTGCTCGGTGTCAAGACCTACCCGGTCAACCAGACCGACTTCAGCTCCGAGCTGACCTCGTTCAAGCAGGACCACCCGGACCTGCTTGTCGCCGAGCAGACCGCGGAGCAGGGGTCGGCGATCCTGCAGCAGGCAGCGCAGCTCGGAGTGGCTCCATATGCGCTGAACGACGTGATGACGCCGGATCAGGCTCTTAAGGTCCCCGGGATCGACAAGATGACCGTGATCCTGCCGAGCTTTGCGCCGACCTACTCTCCGGCTGCGACGATCCCCGACTACAAGCCGCAGCAGGTCTTCGGCAAGGATCAGCCGGCCGGCAATCCGGCGGCGGCGATCGACATGTACTACACCACGAGAATGCTCGCGCAGGCGATGGAGAAGGCCGGCACGGTCACGGATGCAGCCGCGATCGCCAAGGCCCTGCCCGGCCAGTCGTACAGCGGCGGATTCGGCAAGTGCACGATGACCCAGCAGCGCGAGGTCAGTTGCGAGACCCTGGTGCAGGTTGTGGCCAAGGGCAAGGTCACCGTGTACAGGTTCCCCGGACCGGATTCGACCAAGCCGATGGCGACCTACACCTGCGAGGGAGGAAACTGCCGACGGCAGTAGGAGCGGCGAGCTTCGCGGCCCTCGACGGCGGGGCTAGACGGTCCCGCCGCGGGCGGCCATGACGGAATTTCTGCAACAGACCTTCAACGGGGTCTCGATCGCATCCGTCTACATCCTGGTCGGCGTGGGGCTGACCCTGGTCTTCGGGGTTTCGAGGGTGATGAACTACGCGCAGGGCCAGTTCCTGATCCTCGGGGCGTTTCTCGGCTACGCCCTGGTCAGTGCCGGCCTGCCCTGGTGGGCCGCCCTGATCCTCTCCTCGTTCGGGGTCGGGGTCCTCGGAACCTCTCTCTACCGGACGATGTTCCAGCGCCTCTCCTCCGACCATCTCGCCACCTTCATCCTCACCGTCGGCCTCGGGATCGTGATCCAGCAGACGATCGTCGAGATCTGGGGCCCGCAACAGAGGCAGATCAGCTCATCGTTCACCGGGACGGTCGACGTCGGGGGCGTGGTTCTCACCGATGCGCGCCTGCTGATCCTGGCGTTGTCGATCCCCGTTGTCGGCGGGCTGATCTGGATGCTGGCCCACACCGGGGTGGGTCGCCGGATGCGGGCCACCGCTGAGAACCACGAGGTTGCGTCCCTGATGGGGATTGATCCGGTCTGGACGACGTCGACCGCCTTCTGGATCGGATCGGCTCTTGCCGCCTTCGCCGGCGTCCTCCTCGGCATCCTCTTCCCGTTCAACCCCTACTCCGGCAACCTGTTCCTGATCAAGGGCCTTGCCGTCGCGCTGGCAGGGGGGATCGGCAACGTCAAGGGAGCGGTCGTGGTCGGGTTTGCCCTCGGCCTGGCGGAGACCTACGGCTCGGCCTATCTCATCGGTCCGCAGTGGCAGGACGGCTACGCCTTCGTCCTATTGATCGCGATCCTCGCCTGGCGGCCGACCGGGTTGTTCAGGGCGAACGTTGAGATCTAGCCTCGAACAGCCCTCGCGTCGCCAGGTCTACGGCGCCGTCTGCGGAGTGCTCGTGCTGGTGGCGCTGTTCGTGGTCCCGACCTGGCCTCCTCACACGATCGGCGACGCGAACGATCACCTGCTCTCGGTCGCCGGGCTTGCTGCGATCTGGGCCATGGTGGCCGTCGGCACGGCGATGTTCGTCAATCTGGCCGGGCTGCCGACGCTGGCCCATGCCGGACTCTGGGGGGTCGGCGCGTATGCCTCGGCAATCGCGATCACCCACCTGGGAATCGGCTTCTGGCCCAGCCTCCTTTTCGCCGCGGCCGCCCCGGCGCTGGTCGGCCTCCCCGTGGGGCTGATCTCCCTGCGCACCAATGGCGTCGCCTTCCTCGTCGTGACGATCGCCTTCACCGAGTTCATCGTCCTGGTCCTGACCAACTGGACGCTGACCGGCGGAGACGCCGGGTTGGCGGTGATCCAGACCCCTCCCGACATCGGGCCGCTCAGCTTCAGCGGACTCGAGGGCCAGTACTACCTCTTCCTCTTCTTCCTCTTCCTCACCCTCGGCCTCTACCGACTGGTCACCCGCTCGGCCTTCGGCGCGCGCCTTCGCGCGGCTCGCGACGACGCGAGCCTGGCCCGCTCTCTTGGGATCAACGTCGTCCTTCACCAGCTGATCCTGTTCGAGATCACCGCGGTGGTCGTCGGCCTCGCCGGGGCGCTTCTCCTCGTCAACCAGCAGGCGATCACCCCGGGGCTCTTCGCCGCCTTCCAGTTCATCCCGATCTACCTGGCGATCATGCTCGGCGGTTTCCTCGTGATCGCCGGACCGGCGCTCGGCGCCTGGATCGCGCAGTTCCTGCCGCTGTGGATCGGGTCGGCGGACCCGAACCTCAGCCTCTTGATCTACGGCGTGATCCTGGTGGCGGCGATGCTGATCCTCCCCAAGGGGATCCTCGGCACCCTCTGGGCCTGGGCCGCGAAGGGCGGCGCGCCGCCGACCCCCGCGCCGCCCGGGGTCGGCGAGGCGGAAGCAGAGAGAGGGCCGCCGCCCGTCGCGGCATCCGATGAGGATCTCGGCGCGGTTGCAGCGAAGGGCCCCGTCGCGAACGGCGACCATCGCCCGACGGGCGAGGTGATCCTCGAGACCCGGGAGCTGAAGAGATGGTTCGGCGCCAACCGGGCTCTGGACGGGGTCGATTTCACGGTGTGCGACGGGGAGATCCGCGGCCTGATCGGTCCAAACGGGTCGGGGAAGACGACGCTGCTGAACTGCGTCTCAGGGTTCATGTCGATCACCGGAGGGTCGGTCACCTACCGCGGTCGCGCTCTGAAGGGCCTGCGGGCCGATGCGATCGCCCGGCTTGGCCTGGTGCGGACGTTCCAGTCCCCGCAGGTATTCGCCAGCTTCACGGTTGGGGAAACCTGTGACCTGGTGGCCGACCTCGCCCGCTCACGCGGCGGTGCCGACGAGCCCGATCCGGCCGCAGCCATCCTCCGCGCCTGCGGCCTCAGCGAGGTCGCCGGCCTGCCGGTGCCGGCGCTCCCGTACGGTCAGCTGCGGCTCCTCGGGGTCGCGGCGGCGGTTGCCTGCCGTCCCAAGCTGCTGTTGCTCGACGAGCCCGCCGCCGGATTGGCTCCACCGGAGAGCGCTGCCCTTCGCAATGTCATCCTCGGGGCCCGTGATCAGGGCGTGAGCGTGGTGGTCGTCGATCACGACATGTCCTTCCTGCTCCCGATCTGCGATTCGATCACCGTCCTCGATGGCGGCCAGAGCCTGGTCGAGGGCAAGCCCGACGAGATCGCCCGCGACCCGGCCGTGATCTCCGCCTACCTCGGGGAGTCGTTCGCAAAGCGCCAGGCCGAGGAGTCACCAGGCGCGATTCCCGCGGAGCCGCAGCAGTGACGAAGGCGCTCGAGACAGAGGACCTGACCGCGGGCTACGGCGACAATGTCGACGTCCTGCGCGGTGTCTCGGTTGCGGTGGGGGAGGGCGAGGCGGTGGCGATCCTCGGCGCCAACGGCGCCGGCAAGTCGACCCTTCTGAAGACGATCTGCGGCCTGTTGCCGGCACGCCGCGGCAGGGTCCGCTTCCGGGGGGAGGAGATCGCCGGGCATCCTGCCCACAGGATCGCTCGCGCTGGGCTCGCGCACGTCCCCGAGGGCAGGCAGATCTTCATCAGTCAGAGCGTCGAGGAGAACCTCCGCCTAGGAGCGATGGATTCGGGTGAGTGGGAGGAGCGCCATGAGCTGCTGCTGGAGGTCTTCCCGATGCTGAAGGAGAAGCTGCATCAGAACGCCGGCGAGCTGTCCGGAGGCCAGCAGCAGATGCTGGCGATCGCTCGGGGGCTGATGTCCTCGCCGAGGGTGCTGATGATCGACGAGCCCTCCCTCGGCCTCTCTCCCAAGCTCGTCGACGAGTGCACCGATCTGCTGCGCCGGCTCCGATCCGAGCTCGGGGTGTCGATCCTCCTGGTCGAGCAGAACGCCGCGGTGGCGGCCGGCGTAGCGGACCGCGCCTACGTCCTGCGCCTGGGAGAGGTGGTTCTGGAGGAGTCAGCCGGCGAGGTCCTCGGCAACGCCGAGGTCCTGAGCGCCTACCTCGCCTGAGGCTGAGCCGATCGAGGCTGGAGCGGGATCTGGGCGGTGACCTCGAGGCCGAAGCCCTCAAGACCGACGATCCGCCTCGGGCTTCCGGTCAGGACCCTGATCGAGCTCAGTCCGAGGTCCTTGAGGATCTGCGCTCCTATGCCGTGGCGGCGCAGGGTCGCGCTGCCGCCTCCTCCATCCCCGGGCCCGTCGGGCGGGTCGTGGTGGGAGGCCTCCCCGGCCAGCTCGGCGAGCACGCCCCTGCCGCTCGGCGCCGGGTCGAGGTAAACAAGGACACCCCGGCCCTCCTGCTCGATCATCTCCAGCGAGGCCTCGAGCTTCTCGCCGCACCCACAGAGGCTCGAATGGAAGGCGTCACCCGTGAGGCAGCCCGTGTGGACGCGGACCAGGACGTCCTCGGCGCCGGCGACCTCACCCTTCACGTAGGCGAGGTGGAGATCCTCCTCGGGCAGCGAGCGGTAGGCGATGGCCAGGAAGTCGCCGTGCCGGGTCGGCAGGGCGACGTCGACCAGCCTCTCGACCAGCCGGTCGTTGCGGTGCCGGTAGGCGATGACGTCGCCGATCTCGACCACCGACAGCCGGTGCTCGCGGCAGAAGGCCGCCAGAGCCTCGGGGCCGGCGATCGCGCCGGCAGAGTCCTGGACCTCGCAGATCACCGCGGCGGGGGAGAGGTCGGCGAGGCGCACGAGGTCGACGGCGGCCTCGGTGTGGCCGGCCAGCTTGAGGACGCCGCCGGCCTCCGCGCGCAACGGCTGCACGTGGCCGGGTGTGGTGATCTCGGCCGCCCCGCGGCTCGGATCGATTGCGACCTGGATCGAGACGGCCGGGTCCGGCGCCCCGCTGCCCCCGGCCCGGACCCTGGCCTGGAAGGTGGTCATGAACGGCGTGCCCCCGGCCTGATCGCTGGCGGGCACCGGCTCGAGCCCGAGCTGATCGCATCTCTCGGCCGTCAGCGCGAGGCAGACCCAGCCGCCCGCCCGGCGGTTCATGAAGTCGAGCGCCTCGGGCGTGGCGAACTGCGCCGCCATCGCTACCGCTCCGTCGCTGAGCGGATCCTCGGAGTCGACGATCAGCACCATGCGGCCGGCTACCAGCTCCGCGAGCGCTCGCTCGGTCGCGGTGCCATTGCTTCCGCTGCCGTCGTTGGGCGCTTGTTTCGGCAAGATCGTTCTTCAGATATACTACCGGCGCAAGTATTGGTGTTTTACAAGCCGGGAGACGACGGGACGAATGACCCCTGAGACGGCTGCCCAGCTGCGAGAGGCGCACGCCGCAAACGGCAGGCCGAAGCGATACGGCCTCTGGATCGATCACCAGTGGACCGATCCCGACGGCGGCGAGCTGATCGAGGGCATCGACCCGACCACCGAGCGGGTCTGGTACACGGCCCCCAACGCCGGTCCCGACGACGTCGATACCGCCGTCAGCTCGGCCCGGAAGGCGCTTCAGTCGCCTGAATGGCAGGACATGACCCAGACGGCCCGCGGCCAGCTCCTGCGCCGGTTCGCCGACCTGGTCTCCGATCGAGTCGAGGAGCTGGCTCGCCTCGAGACGCTCGACGTCGGAAAGCTGCTGCGCGAGACCACGGGCCAGGCGAAGCGGGCTCCCGCCTTCTTCGAGTACTACGCCGGGATCGCCGACAAGATCCAGGGTGACGTCATCCCGGGCGGTAAACCCGACCTGCTCAACTACACGCTGCGCGAGCCGATCGGCGTCGTCGCAGCGATCGTCCCCTGGAACTCGCCGCTGCAGCTGGCGGCGATGAAGCTGGCGCCGGCCCTGGCCTGCGGCAACACCGTGGTGCTGAAGCCCAGCGAGCACGCCTCGGCCTCGCTACTCGAACTGATGCCGCTGTTCGAGGAGGCCGGGTTCCCGGCTGGCGTCGTCAACCTGGTGACCGGTGACGGGCGCGCCGGCGCCGCCCTGACCGAGCACCCGGGCGTGGACAAGGTCGCCTTCACCGGGGGCACCGAGGCCGGCCGCAAGGTCGCGGTCTCAGCCGCGTCCCATTTCGCCCGGACCACGCTCGAGCTGGGCGGCAAGAGCCCGCAGCTGATCTTCGAGGACGCCGACCCCGCGAACGTGTCGATGGGATTGCTCGCCGGGATCTTCGCCGCCGGCGGCCAGACCTGCGTCGCCGGCTCGCGCGCCTTCGTCCACGCCGAGCTCTATGACGAGGTGTGCGAGCGCGTCGTCGACCGCACCAAGTCTGTGCGCGTAGGCGACCCGCTCGAGGACGACACCGACCTCGGACCGCTGGCGATCGAGGCTCAGCGCGACAGGGTCGAGCACTACGTGAAGCTCGGACTGGAGGAGAACGCCACTCTCCGCGCCGGCGGGGAGCGGCCGAGCGACAAGCCCGCCGGCTGGTTCTTCGAGCCGACGGTGTTCTCCGACGTGAGCAACGAGATGACGCTCGCCCGGGAGGAGATCTTCGGGCCCGTGCTGGGCATCGGGCGCTTCGAGGACGACGAAGAGGCGATTCGGATCGCCAATGACTCCCCCTACGGGCTCGCCTCGGGGGTCTGGACCCGGGACCTGGCCCGGGCTCACACGGTCGCCCGTAGGCTCGACGCCGGCACCGTCTGGATCAACACCTATCGCTCGCTCTCACCGCTCTCGCCCTTCGGCGGATTCAAGGACAGCGGCATCGGCAAGGAGAACGGCACCGAGGTGATCCACGAGTACACCCGGGTGAAGAGCGTCTGGGTCAACCTCTCGACCGAGCCGATCGGGGACCCGTTCGTCGGGCGCTGATGAGTCCGGCGGAAGACAACTCGAGCTGGCTCTCGCTGGTAGCCGAGGAGGAGGTCGAGGCCCCGCCGCTGACCACGCTGGAGGAGGTGATCGCCTTCCGGGCGGCTCCGAGCCGTGACCTGACCCGCCACAACGTGGACCTGCCGGTGAGCGTCGCGGTGGAGGAGGCCGTGGTCCTGGGCGAGATCGACGGGCTCGAGGTGCCGGCCGAGATCTACACGCCGGCCGGCGGCGGGCCCTTCCCGATGATGCTCTACATGCACGGCGGGGGATGGTGCCTCGGCAAGGCCGAGTACGTGCGCAAGCTCGGGATGAGCATCGCGGAGCTGGGGCACGTGGTGGTCAATCTCGACTACGCGCTGGCGCCCGAGCATCCGTTTCCCGCCTCGCTTCAGCAGGCGATCTTCGCCAGTCGCTGGATGGTCGAGAACGCCTCCGAGATAAAGGGGCGCCCGGGACCGATCGCGATCGGCGGCGCCTCGGCCGGCGCCAACCTCGCCGCCGGCGCGATCGCCGCCCTGAGCTCGGACGAACCGGGCGATGCCGGTGTCGGGTTCTCGGCAGCGCTGTTCCTCTACGGGATATTCAACTTCCCGCTGCTGATGCAGGAGCCCGGCAGCCATGCCGGCGGGTTCGCCGAGACGATGTACAACCTCGCCTACCTCGGGCCGCACTGGCTGACCAAACACTGGGACCCCCGGGTCAGCCCGGCTCTGGCGCCGAACCTCGGCAGCTTTCCGCCCACCTATCTGACGATCGGCGACCAGGACGCCCTGCTGCCGCAGACCCTTGACATGGGCAAGCGCCTCGCCGATGCCGGTGCCCCGGCGCGCGTCTCGGTCGTGCCGGGACTCAACCACTCGTTCGCCTACATCCCCCACAAGCTGCCCGATGCGGCCGCCGAGCTCGCTCGGATGTTCGCATGGCTGACCGGCGTGACCGGGGCCAGCAGAGAAAAGGAGACCGCGCAGTGAAGATCGGCCTGGTTCAAGATGGGGCGCTGACCCCGGGTGACAGCCCCGAGCGACGCATGGACGAGCTCGTCCGGGAGGCGATCTTCGCGGAGGAGATGGGGTTCGACTTCTACGGGCTCGCGGAGGTGCACTTCAGCGAGGTCCTGACGATGTCGGCTCCCGAGATCCTGCTCAGCTTGATCGCCGGCCAGACCGAGCGGATCCACCTGCGCACCGTCTCGACCCCGCTGCTCTCCTTCAACCACCCGATCCGGGTAGCCGAGCGGGTCGCGACCCTCGATCTCGTATCCCACGGACGGATGGAGCTGGGAACCGCTCGCTCCAACCAGGCCCACACGATCGAGGCGTTCGGGGTTCCGGTCGAGGAGACGCGGAAGCAGTACACCGACGCGATCGAGCTGATCATCAAGGCCCTCTCCCAGGAGACCTTCGAGCACGACGGGCCCGTCTGGAAGGTCCCGGAGCGCTCGCTGTTCCCGAAGCCCCTGCAGAAGCCACACCCGCCGGTGTTCGCCTCGGCGACGAGCGAGACGACGCACAAGTACGCCGGGGAGCGCGGGATCGGCGTGATGAGTGGCAACAGCCTCCCGGGCGGCTGGGACTTCGTCCAGGAGTGCCTCGACCTCTACCGCGAGAACTGGACCGACGCGGCCGAGCGGGGAGGCTTGACCAACAGCACCTTCTCCTCGCTGGCCCTGCGGGCGTACTGCGCGGAGACGACCGAGCAGGCTCTCGAGGAGGCGGGCGACGCCGCATTCGAGATGGTCGACCTGGTGATGAGCTGGTTCACGAAGCTCGCCGAGAAGTCAAGCGACTACGCCTACATGGGGCGGATCACCGAGCTCGAGGAGCATCGCCGCGACCTTCCCTTCATGGTCGAGCGGGCGCCCTACATCAGCATCGGCGACCCCGACTTCTTCGTCGAGCGGATCGGTCGCCTCGAGGAGATGGGCGTCGACGAGTTCATTCTGGAGATAGACGGGCTCGGCCACGACAAGCACATGAGGGCGATCGAGCTGATCGGCAAGGAAGTGATCCCGAGGATCAACAGCTCGGGCCGGAGCAAGCGCAGCGGGGCGGGGGTTGCTGCAAAGGAGAAGGTCGAATGAGCGAAGACAATCGCCGCCGCCGCCGGATCGGCGTGGTGATCCCGTCAACCAACACCTCGGTCGAGGCCGACTACAACGACCTCCGCCCCCCGAACGTCACCCTGCATGTCGCGCGGATCTTCATCAACACCTCGATCGACTCCGACGACAAGGCGCAGGAGACCCTCCGGCAGATCCGCGAGGGCAGTGAGAAGGCCGTTCACGACGTCTGCACCTGTAGGCCGGATCACCTGATCATGGGGATGTCCTCGGAGACCTTCGTCGGGGGACTGGAGGGCAGCCGCGCGCTGAGGGAGCGGATGGAGGAAGCGAGCGGTCTCGGGGTCTCGACCGGATCCGAGGCCACCAACCTCGCCCTGGAGAAGATCGGCGCCAAGCGGATCGCCGTGCTGACGCCCTACCAGCCGTCGATCGACGCCCAGGTGGAGCTCTACTTCGACGATCTCGGTTACGAGATGGTGGCGATGAGGAGCCTGCGCTGTCCGACGGCGACATCGATAGCCGACGTGACCGGCGAGGAGATCCTCGCGGCGATCGACGAGCTCGAAGCGGAGGCGAGTGGGGATTTCGACGCCTTCGTCCAGGCCGGCACGAACCTCTCGAGCTGGGCGGTCGCCGACGAGATCGAGAAGCGGACCGGCAAGCCCCTGGTCTCGATCAACGCCGCGACCCTCTGGCATGCACTGGGGGCGCTCGGGCTGGAGCGGTCGCTGCCCGCGGCGGGCAGCGTCTTCAGGCACGACGCCGGCGCAAGGGCCTGATGGCCGAGCTGGAGCAGGTCAAGGCGGCGATCCAGCCGATGTTCTCGGCGGATGCGATCCGCTTCGGCGACCTGGTGTTCGTCTCGGGCTGCGTGCCGATGGACGAGCAGGGGAACCTGGTCGGGGAGGGCGACCTGGAGCGCCAGACCCGCCAGGTGATGGAGAACATGAGGAAGGTGCTCGAATCGTCGGGCAGCCTGTTCTCACGGATCATCAAGACGACCGTGTTCATGACCGACATCAGCAAGCGGGAGATTCCCGATGCGATCCGCCGCGAGTACTTCGACGAGCACCGGCCCGCCAGTACGATCGTCGAGGTCACGGCGCTGACCGCGAAGGGAATCGAGATCGAGATCGAGGCGATCGCCGCGGTGGCCGATGGATGACAGGGATCGGCGAACCGCTGCGCGCCGCCCCGTCAGTCGACCTCGGCGCCGCCTGATATACGTGAACATTCGCGGCCGAGGAGGCCGGTGAGAATGCCGGCGAAGACCACGGAAAAGACGAAGGACAAGCATCCGCAGCTGAAGACCCCGGTGCCCGAGGGCGCCTCGATGGCCGAGCGCGCCTACCTCGAGCTCAGGGACCGGATCGTCTCGCTCCGCATCCCCCCCGGCGCCCTGGTTCGCGAGGAGGAGGTGATGGAGGACCTGGGGATGAGCCGGACTCCGGTCCGGGAGGCCCTGTTGCGGCTGGCGCAGGAGAACCTGGTCGCGGTGATCCCGCGCCGCGGCAGCTTCGTCACCGAGGTCCACGTCGGCGATGTCGGCCGGATCTACGAGTTCCGCCGCGAGCTCGAGGTGACCGCTGCCGGATGGGCGGCGGAGCGGCGAACCGAGGACGATTTCCCGGCCATCGACGAGATGATCGCCGAGCTGACCGAGCTCAACGCCGTGCCGCCCTCCGAGGTCGACGCGCGCAGCCAGATCATCGCCGACCAGCGGGCGCACAACTTCATCTACCGGCTCTCGGCCAATTCCCTGATCGAGGAGACGCTGAGCTCCTATTACTTCCTCGCCGCGAGGATCTGGTTCCTGGCATCCGGCCGGGTCGAGATGGCGGATCCGTTCCTCGGCCTGATCGAGGTATTCGAGGCGATCAAGGACCGCGATGTCGAAGCGGCGCGACGCCATGCGCGCGAGCACAGCGAGGCGGCCGAGGCCGCCATCCGGGCAGCGCTGTGACCGAGCCGGCGACGAGCGGACTCGGGGGGAGAGTGGGGTTCGGCGAACGCCCGGCGATCGTCGTCGTCGACATGAGCCTGGCGTTCACCGATCCCGAGGGCCCGCTCGTCTGCGACCTGGACGAGACCGTGGCGAGCATCGGTCGTCTTCTCGAGGGGGCTCGCCGGCGCGCCGACGTGCCGGTGATCTTCACGACGGTCGCATACGGCCACCGTGAGCAGGTCTCTGCCAGGGCGATGCTGCGCAAGATGCCGGCCGCGCTCGAGGTCACCCCGGGCAGCCGCTGGGTCGAGATCGATCCGCGCCTGCAGCCGCAGGAGGGCGAGGAGCTGATCACCAAGGTCTTCCCGTCGGCATTCTTCGGCACGACCATGGCGAGCTATCTGATCTCGGGCGAGCGCGACTCGCTGATCGTCACCGGCGCCTCGACCTCCGGCTGCGTCCGGGCCACGGCGATCGACGCCGTCTCGCACGGCTTCCACGTGGTCGTGCCCAGGGAAGCGGTTGGAGACCGCTCCCCTGAGGCGCACCGGCAGAACCTCGCCGACATCGACCTCAAGTACGGGGACGTCGTCTCGGAGAGCTCGGTCCTCGAATGGCTCAGCGGGGACTCCCCGGCGCCGGTCGGCGGCGGGCTCGGCTCCGAGTGGCCGGTCGGCGGAAGGTAGCCGACCGCTTGACCTAGGAACGCGGGGCGGGCCGGGGTGGAAGGCGTCGGCCGTGCGCTGCCCCGCCTTCGCCGACCACTGCTTCCAGGGACCCGACCTCCTCGGGCTGCAGCTCGAGGGTCAGGGCGCCGAGATTCTGCTCCAGGTGCTCCACCGTCCTCGCCCCCGGAATCGGGACAACGCCCTGGGCCAGCAGCCAGGCAAGCGCGACCACCGACGGAGCAACGGCATGCCGGTCGGCGATCTCCCAGATGGTCCGGGCCAGCTCCAGATTCCGATCGAGGGCCCGGCCCTGGAGCCGCGGGTAGCGGCCCTTGCGGCGGGTGTCGCTTGGATCCAGCTCATCGGCCCCGGTGAAGCGGCGGGCGATCAGGCCGCGCATCAGGGGGGCGAAGGCGACGAACCCGACCCGCAGCGCCCCGCAGGCTGGAAGGACCCGCTTCTCGACAGAGCGCTCGAGCAGCGAGTACTCGCTCTGCACCGAGGTGATCGGCGCCACCGCCGCCGCCCGGCAAAGCTGGTCCGCGGTCACCTCCGAGAGGCCGATGTAGCGGACCTTTCCGGCATCGACCAGCTCCCGCATCGCGGCGACCGTCTCCTCGATCGGCGTCGCGGGGTCGACTCTGTGCAACTGGTAGAGGTCGATCACATCGGTGCCGAGTCGCCTCAGGCTCGCCTCGCAGGACTGACGCACGTAGCCGGGGCTGCCGTCGACCCCGACGAAGGCCCCCTTCGCGTCCCTGATCTGGCCGAACTTGGTCGCCACGACGACCCGGTCGCGGTCCCGCCCCAGGGCCCTGCCGACCAGCTCCTCGTTTGCCCCGAGACCGTATATGTCGGCGGTGTCGAACAGGGTCACCCCGAGCTCGATCGCCCTGCGGATGGTCCTCGTGGCCGCCGCCTGGTCGGCCTCCCCGTAGAACTCCGACATTCCCATGCAGCCGAGGCCGAGCGGGGCCACAGTCAGCCCGGCGGAGCCCAGCGCCCGGGTCTCCTCCGCGTTCGGAGGCGTCACTTGCTGCCGGCGAAGGAGGTCTCGAGAACACCGTGGCTGAGCAGCCCGAACTGGACGACCTCCTTGCCCACCGTCTCGAGCTGGAAGCGGTTCTTGGCCTCGGATTGCCCCCCGTCGGAGGTGGTCGTGATCGCCGCCCCCAATGGGGTGGGCCAGCCTCGCAGAGCGTGAACGATGCCGCGCAGCGCCGCCATCGTCGAGACAGTGGCCTGCCATCCGGCACCTGTGGCGATGCAGCCGACGGCCCGGCCGGAGAGGTAGGGACGGTCGTCATCCCGCAGGTCCTCGAGGTAGTCGAGCGCGTTCTTGACCATTCCCGAGAGGCCGGCGTGGTAGCCGGGTGAGGCGACGATCAGTCCGTCGGCCCGGCGCGCGGATTCGACCAGGGCCTTGGCGTGGCGGGTGCGGCGCGGATCGGAGGGTGAGAAGTGCGGCAGCCCGGCCAGGTACTTGCCGTCGTAGATCGTCGTCTCGGCCCCCGCCTTCTCCGCCGAGGCCAGCGCCAGCCGCAGGGCCCGATCGGTCGATGAGTTCGGCCGAACCGTCCCCCCGATGCCGACCACGAAGATCCTCTCGGGACGCACCCCCAAAATATATCAATCAGTCACAATGATATATTAGGCTGCCTCGCCTTTGATTGAGGCCCGAGACACCCTGATACGCGTGCGGGACGGGACGGAGCTTGCTGCCGATGTCTTCCTTCCCGACACCGCCGGCCCCCATCCCGTGCTGGTCGGGCTCTCGCCCTACGGGAAGGAGATCCAATCGCTTCCCGTGCCGCCCCAGCCCCCGACCTCGCCGGTGTACTCACGGGAGATCGAGGCGGGTGATCCACGCTTCCTGACCGCCGCGGGCTATGCCCAGGTGATCGTCGACGTGCGCGGCACCGGCAAGTCGGCCGGCGTCTACCGGGGATGGATGTCCGAGGACGAGGCGCGCGACAGCTACGACGTGATCGAATGGGCGGCCGAGCAGGAGTGGAGCAACGGCAGGGTGGGGATGGCCGGGGTCTCCTACTACGGCGCGATCCAGCTGGCGGCGGCCGCTCTCCAACCGCCCCACCTCGAGGCGATCATGCCGCTCAACGCCCCGGCCGACTACTACCGCGAGGGGTCACACCACGGTGGGATGCTGCACGGCTTCTTCGACTTCATCTACAGGAACTTCGCCCGCGGCCGAGACGAGTCGGAGGTCGTGGTCGAGAGCTCGGAGGAGGAGCTGGCGGAGCTGATCGAGCGGATGCTCGCCGACCCCGACCTCTCCATGTACCCCGGGCTCTACGCCGTGGCCGCCGACCCGAAGCGCTCACCGCTGTTCTTCGACCTGCTCGCGAACCCCTTCGACGGTCCGTTCTACTGGAGGCGCTCGGCCTACAGGAGCTACGAGAGGATCAAGGTCCCCTTCTACACCGGCTCGGGCTGGTGGGCCTACGGCCACATGCACCTGCGCGGCGCCTTTCAGCACTACCGGGGCATCGACGCGCCGAAGAAGCTCTACATCGAGAGCCGGGTCGAGGCCGACGCGCCGATGGACGAGGCCTACAACGCCGAGGTCGTCCGCTGGTACGACCACTGGCTGAAGGATGAGAGCAACGGCATCATGGAGGAGCCGCCGATCAGGCTGCACGTCCGCGGAGGGGGTTGGCGCCAGGAGCATGAGTGGCCGCTCGCCGGCACCGATTGGGTCGAGCTTCACCTGCGTCGCCAGCGGGGACTCTCGCCCGAGCCGGAGCCGGTCGAGGGTTGCCCGGACACCTTCGTCCAGGCTCCGGTCGAGATCGAGCCCACGGTGGCTGCTGCCGTGTACCTGACCGAGCCGCTGCTCGATCCGGTCGAGATCGTCGGTCCCAGCTCGCTCACCCTGTATGCGGCGATAGACGCCGAGGACACCAACTGGATGGCCTCGCTGCTGGACGTCGCGCCGAGCGGCCCGGAGGTCGAGTTGACCCGCGGCTTCCTGAAGGCCTCACACCGGGAGGTGGACGAGGCCACCTCGGAGCCGTGGCGGCCCTTTCACCCCCACCTGCAAGCCGATTCGGTCGAGCCGGACCGGGTCTATGAGTACCGGATCGAGCTCTCGCCGCTGGCCAGCGTGTTCGCCCCCGGACACAGGATCAAGCTCTCGATCAGCTGCATGGACCACGCTCACTGGCCGCCCCCGGACCCTGAGCTGGGGATCGGCCACCAGCCCTGGCACGTCTGCCGCAAGGCGACCGTGACCCACACGATCTTCCACGACCGCGAGCGCCCGTCCCGGCTCCTCCTTCCGTACGTCGGCTAGTCAGAGCTTGAAGACGCGGCGAACATCGAGCAGGCCCTCGACCAGACGGTCGATCTCCTCCCGGGTGGTGTGCACGGCGAAGGATGCGCGGGTGGTGGCGGCGACCCCGAGGCGTTCCATCAGTGGCTGGGCGCAGTGGTGCCCGGCGCGCACCGCGATCCCGTGGCGGTCGAGGATCTCGGAGACGTCGTGGGCGTGCACGCCCTCGATCTCGAAGGAGACCGGGCCGGTCCGCTGGGCCGACCGAGGCGGGCCGAAGACTCGCAGGCCCGGGACCGGGGCGATCCGCTCCAGCGCGTAGTCGGCGATCTCACGCTCGTGGGCGAGCACCGCCTCCATGCCGAGCCCGTCGAGCCAGCGCAGCGCGGCGGCCATTCCGATCGCCTGGGCGATCGCCGGCGTTCCCGCCTCGAATCGCGCCGGGGGGTCGGCGTAGGTCGTCCCCGTCTTGGTGACCTTGCGGATCATCGACCCGCCGCCCAGGAACGGCGGCATCGCCTCGAGCAGCTCGAGCCGCGCCCACAGCGACCCGATCCCGGTCGGCCCGTAGAGCTTGTGGCCGGTGACGGCGTAGAAGTCCGCCCCCAGGGCGGCGACGTCGAGCGGCAGCTTCGGCGCCGCCTGGGCGCCGTCGACGAGGAGGAGGCCGCCGGCGTCGTGGACGAGGCCGGCGATCTCGGCGATCCGGTTCTCGGTGCCGAGGACGTTGGAGACGTGTGTCACGGCGACCAGCTTCGGCTCCAGCTCGAGCAGCTCGGCGAAGGCTCGGAGGTCGAGCTGGCCGTCGGCGCCGAGCGGCGCCCACTCGACCGTGGCGCCGCTTCGTTCCGCCAGCTGCTGCCAGGGGACGACATTGGAGTGGTGCTCCATCTCGGTCAGAAGGATCCGGTCGCCCTCGCGGACGTTGGCGTCCCCCCAGGCGCGGGCGACCAGGTTGATCGCCTCGGTCGCGTTGCGGACGAAGACGATCTCGCGCCGGTCAGCCGCGCCGAGGTGGTCGGCGACCGTTGCCCTTGCCCCCTCGTAGGCAGCCGTCGCCTCGGCGGAGAGCGTGTGGGAGCCGCGGTGGACGTTGGAGTGATGGCGACGCTCGTAGCGATCCACCGCCTGGATCGATGCGAGCACCCGCTGGGCGCTGGCGCCGCTGTCGAGGTAGGCGAGCGGGTGCCCGTGGACCTTGCGGGAGAGCGCCGGGAAGGAGTCCCGCAGCCCGGCTACATCGAGCGCCGGGGCCGCTCGGGTGTCGGTTGCCGCCGGCTCCATCGGGCAGCGAGGCGGGCCGCTCAGGCCGCCGCCTCGACCTCCTCCCCGATCCAGCCGTAGCCGCGCTCCTCGAGCTCGGAGACCAGCTCGGGCCCGCCCTCCTTGACGATCCTGCCCTCGTACATGACGTGGACGAAGTCCGGCTCGACCAGGTGCAGGATGCGCTGATAGTGGGTGATGATCAGCACCCCCATGTCCGGACCGGTGAAGCGGTTGACCCCCTCGGCAACGGTTCGCAGGGCGTCGATGTCGAGGCCGGAGTCGGTCTCGTCGAGGACGGCGACCTCGGGCTGCAGCAGGGCGAGCTGGAGGATCTCCATCCGCTTCTTCTCTCCGCCGGAGAAGCCGTCGTTGAGGTAGCGGCTGGAGAAGTCCCTGGGGATCTTGGCCAGCTCCATCGCCTCCTGGGCGAGCCTGGCGAACTCCTTGATCTTGATCTGCGGCTCGCCGCGCGCCTCGCGGTGAGCGTTGACGATCATCCGCAGGTACTTGCTGACCGAGACCCCGGGGATCGCCACCGGATACTGGAAGGCCATGAACAGCCCGGCGCGAGAGCGCTCGTCGGGCTGTGCGCCGGTGATGTTCTCGCCCTTGAAGGTGATCGTCCCCCGATCGACCTCGAGCGCCGGGTGGCCCATGATCGCGTTGGCGAGGGTCGACTTCCCGGACCCGTTGGGGCCCATTAGGGCGTGCACCTTGCCCTTCTCAACGTCGAGGTCGAGGCCGCGGAGGATCTCCTTGTTCTCGACGCTCACGTGCAGGTCTCTTATCTCCAGGTCAGCCATTCGTCTCCGTTGTCTGGGTTGGTGGTGGCTAGGCGGCGCTGCCGACCGGCTCTTCGGTGCGGGCAGCGGGGGCGCCGAACTCGACCAGCTCGGCCAGCGTCGTCTTCGCCAGGGCACGGTTGACGCCGCCCTGCACCCTTGTCCAGAGAAGCTTGGTCGCGCAGGCGTGGTCGCCGTCGCTCTCGTGCGAGCACAGCACCTTTCCCTCGGGAAGCTCGTGGAAGCACTCCATCGGGGCGAGCTGTCCCTCGAGCGCCTCGACCACCTCTTGCATGGTTATCTCGGCCGCGGGCTTGGCGAGGCGGTAGCCGCCGTGGGCGCCCCGGGTCGAGGTCACGAGCCCGGCCTTGCGCAGCTTCGCGACCAGGTGCTCGAGGTAGGAGAGCGGTAGGCGCTCCGCCTCGGCCACGGCGCTCAGCGAAACGGGCTCGGAGCCGGGCTGGCGCCCGAGCTCGACCATCAGACGCACTCCGTACTCGGCTTTGGTCGAGAACAGCATCACAGGAAATCCTAGCGAAACAGTCGGTTATCGCTCCGGCAGCTTCATCTCCTCGGTCGGCCGCCGGCCTATCGCCCGCCGCAGCACCGACCACGGGTTGACCCTCGGTCCCTCGCGCGCCACCGTGCTCAGCACCCGCCCGAGCCGGGATCCGGCCAGAGCGCCCGCCTCCGGCAGCTCGATCAGCATCTCGCTCTCCCCGGAGCCGCCGCGGCGGATCCAGGACCCGTCGGGAGCGAGATTGCGGAACATCTCCAGCGCCTCTTCGTTGTCGCTGAGGACGATCGCGAGGAACTGGCGGATGCCCTCCTCCCGGGCGCGCTCGACCAGCCTCTCGAGCAGCGCCGAGCCGACCCCCAGGCCCTGCCAGGGATCGGCGACCACCACCGCGACCTCGGCTTCGACCGGGTCCTCGGAGCGCACGTAGCGGGCGACCCCGACGATCCAATCGCCCTGCGGCTCGACCGCGACAAGCGCCTCGTGATCGTGGTGGTCGACCTCCGTCAGGTAGGCGAGGTCCCTGCTGTTGAGCCTCTCCAGCGGGGCGAAGAAACGCCGGTAGCGCGACTCCGGGCTGAGCCGCTCGAAGGCGGCCGCCAGCGCCGCCTTGTCGTCGGATGAGATCGGCCGGATCAGCACCTGGCGCGCCTCGCCGACTCCGACCAGCTCGCTCATGGGTCGATCAGCCCCTTGCGGATCGCGTAGCGAACCAGCTCCACCCGGTCGCGCATCCCCAGCTTGCGCATCGCGTTGGCGCGGTGGTTCTCGACCGTCTTCTCGGAGAGGTGGAGGATCTCGGCGATCTGCCGGGTCGTGTTCGCCTCGGCAACCAACTTGACGATCTCCTCCTCGCGCGGGGTGAGCTGGTCGGCGCCATCGGGGCCGCGCTCGAGCATCTCCTTGATCACCGCCCGCTGGGCCTCCGGGGTGAGGAAGGGCTCGCCGCGCTCGACCGCCCGGACCGCGTCGAGCAAGTCGGTGTCAGCCTGGGTCTTAAGCACGTAGCCGGCCGCCCCCGCCTTCAGCGCCTCGAACAGGTAGCGCTCGTCGTCGTGCATGGAGAGGATCAGCACGGCGACCTCGGGCGCCTGCTGCTTGATCTCGCGGGTCGCCTGGAGCCCGGTCAGCTTCGGCATCCGCACGTCGAGGATCGCCAGGTCGGGGCGCTCGCGCACCGCAAGCTCGCGGGCCTCGGCGCCGTCTGCCGCCTCGCCGACCACCTCGATGTCGTCCTGGCGCTCGAGCAGCAGGCGCAAACCCGAGCGGACGATCCCGTGGTCGTCGGCGATCAGGACGCGCATCCCCTTATGCTCGCAGCATGGAGCCGGGCGAGCCGGCCGCCGCCTACCTAGACGGCCAGCCGCACGGTGGTGCCTCGGCCGGGGCCCGACTCGATCACGACCTCCCCACCAACCAGCAGCGCCCGCTCGCGCATCCCGGGCAGGCCGAGACCCCCCTCGGCCTCGGAGAAGGCGAAACCGGTGCCGTCGTCGGAGACCTCGAGCTCGACCCCCGAGTCGCGACGCTTCAGGGCGACCTCTATCCGCGAGGCCCCGCTGTGGCGGGCGGCGTTGGTCAGCGCCTCCTGGGCGACGCGGTAGACGACCAGCTGCACGTCAGGGGAGAGGTCGGAGAAATCGCCTTCGGCGCTGAGCGAGGCGCGGATCTCGCCCCTGCCGATCTGATCGACCTGCCCGGCGATCGCCGCCTTCAACCCGAGATCGTCGAGCGCGGTCGGCCGCAGCTGCCGGGCCACCGAGAGCAGCTCCACCATAGCCTGGTTGGCGAGGGCCTTGGTCTCCGACAGCTCTGCCTCCAGCTCCGGCGGCGCAGCCTCGCGGGCAGCCTCCAGCCGCAGCAGGACCCCGGTCAGCGACTGGTTGACCTCATCGTGCAGATCGCGGGCGACCCTGGCGCGCTCCTCCTCCTGGGCGCGCAGCGCGGCGCTGCCGGCCCGGCGGCGCTCTGCCTCGAGCCTGCGCATCATCCGGATGAAGGCGAGCTCGATCCGCTCGACCTCCTCGGTCTCACCGCTGCCGTCGATCGAGGGCGGCAGGTTCGAGCCGGCGGTTCCCAGGTCGACCTTCTCCATCTCCTCGATCAGGTGCTCGAGCGGCGCGAAGCGGGCCCGCAGCAGCGCCATGTTGACGATCAGGCTGAGGCCGGCCGCGGTGCCGACCACCAGGACGACCTTGGCCGTGTCCGAGATCTCAAGCCCGACCAGGATCGCCGCGAGCAGCGCGGCGACGCAGACGAGGGCGGCGTTGAGCGCGATCACCTGGGTGAAGAGGGCGCGTCGTCGCACCGCTCAAGCGTAGAGCCGCCGGTCGCGACCGGCGCCGGGCTGGGGGGCGCCGCGCCCGCCTATAGGGGACTCCACCTATGGCCATTTCTCACCCCTCGGGGCACAATGTCGGTCGCATCTGTGGCTAACCACGCTTTCGGAACCAGGAGCAAGAGACACTCATGACAACCACCAAGCAATCGACCTTCGGGGCAACGCTGCGGACGACGATCCTGCTGGCGACCCTCTCCGGCCTGCTGGTCGCGATCGGCTTTGCGATCGGCGGCACGAGCACGGCGCTGCTCTTCCTCGCCTTCGCGGTGCTGATGAACTTCGGCTCGTATTTCTTCAGCGACCGGCTGGCGCTGGCGATGAGCGGCGCCAAGCCGATCGACGAGTCCGAGGCGCCAAGGCTCTACCAGATCGTCCGCGAGCTGACCACGCGGGCCGACCTGCCGATGCCGCGCCTCTACATGATCCCCCAGGACCAACCCAACGCCTTCGCCACCGGGCGGAGCCCCAAGCACTCGGCGGTGGCGGTGACCCGCGGGATCACCCAGCTGCTCTCCGAGGACGAGCTGCGCGGAGTGCTCTCGCATGAGCTCGCCCACGTCAAGCACCGCGACATCCTGATCCAGTCGGTGGCGGCGACGATCGGCGCCTGCATCACCTACCTCGGCTACGCGCTGCTCTGGTTCGGGGGCGACGACGAGTCGCCGCTGAGCCTGGTCGCCTCGCTGGCCCTGGTCCTGCTGGCGCCGCTCGCGGCGACGATCATCCAGCTCTCGATCTCGCGCCAGCGGGAGTACGCCGCCGACGCCGGGGGCGCGGAGATCTGCGGCAATCCCGAGTCGCTCGCCAGCGCCCTGCTGCGCCTCGAGGAGGGGGCGAAGGCGATCCCGATGAAGGTCAACCAGGCGGCCGAGCCGCTCTACATCGTCAAGCCCTTCTCGAGCAAGGGCCTGGCCGGCCTCTTCTCGACCCACCCCCCGATCGAGGAGCGGGTCCGCCGCCTGCGCCAGATGCGCCCAAGCCTCGGCTGAGGTCGCTTCCAAAGGACGCCCTCGGCTGATTCGGGACGGGCCGCCCGGAAGGGGCGGCCCGTCCCCTTCTTTTTCGGCGCCGGCGGCAAGGGCGTCGAGTGGACGAAATCCTCTCCCCAACTGCTGAAATCGTCCACTCGACGGCAACGGGGGGGCAGGTGGGGAGGGGGCTCAGACGGTGAGTCGGTAGAGCAGCCCGACGATCGCCGCGGCGATCAGCAGCGCGAGCAGGACGTAAGCCGCGAGGCGCGCCGGACTCGGTCCCTGCTCCGCGGGGTCGCCGGGGTCGGGCTCACCCTCGGTCTCCGTCCCGGCGAGCAGCTGCCGGGCCTGCTCGGCGCCGGTCTCGGGGACGAGCACGTCACGCGGGCCGGCGGCGAGGAAGTCGGGGACGTCGAAGCCGGCGCTCCGCCTCAGGAAGCTCGGGATGCCCTCCTCCAGCAGCAGGCCCTGGATCAGCTCGGCCTCGGCCTGGTTGCTTGCGAAGCCGACCTTGACTGGCTCGCCCCTCGTGTATTGGGGCTTGATCTTGCGGAGGCGCTCGTGGGTCTCCGTCACAGGCCCCTCGCCCGCGGTCCCGGCGTAGACCAGCGGCATCTCGCATCTGGGGCAGAAGCGCTCCGAGAGCGGGTAGGAGAGTGCGCAGCGCGGGCAGACCAGCGGCCCGCCGCCGCTAGCCGCCGACCAGGAGCCCGGCATCGCTGATCTGCCCGTCGCGGATCCAGAAGCCGCGGATGTCCGGGCTGTCCGGATCCTCCAGCGAGACGATCACGTAGACGGCGTCGGGCCAGCCGGCGAGGTTGACGTCGGTCTGTGAGGGATAGGCGGCCGACTTGGTGTGCGAGTGGTAGATCGCCACCAGGTCCTCACCGGCGTCCTCGAGCTCGCGCATCAGGCGGAACTGCTCGTCGGGGGCGATCGAGTAGCGCAGCGGGCTCGCCTCGGCGTTCGCCGCCCGGTAGACGGCGACCGGGGCGCCGTCGCGACCGCCGACCATCCCGCAGCACTCGTTCGGCGCCTCTGAGCGGGCGTGGGCGATCATCTCGTCGATCAGCTCGGGGCTGAAGTTCATCGGCGCGGCGAGGCTAGCAGCGGCGAGCGGCCGGACCCCGGGGCCTACCACCAGACGGTGGAGTCGATCCCTTCGAGCTCCTCGATCGGCTTGGTGTAGACGCCGGAGGAGAGGTACTTCCAGCCGTCGTCGGGGATCAGGAAGACGACGTTGCCGCCGTCGAGCTCGCCGGCGATCCGGGAGGCGATCGCCGCGATCGCGCCGGAGGAGACGCCGGCGAATATGCCCTCGTCGGAGAGCAGGCGCTTGGTCCAGACGATCGCATCGTGATTGGAGACCATGATCTTGCGGTCGAGGATCGAGAGGTCGATGATCGGCGGGATGAAGCCGTCATCGAGCGAGCGCAGGCCCTGGACCAGCTCGCCCTGCATCGGCTCGGCGGCGACGATCATCGTCTCCGGGTCCTCTTCCTTGAGGCGGCGGCCGTTGCCCATCAGGGTGCCCCCGGTGCCGAGCCCGGCGACGAAGGCGGTCACTTGGTCGAGCTCCTCGAGGATCTCGACCGCGGTCCCGTCGTAATGGGCCCGCGGGTTGGCCTCGTTCCCGTACTGGTAGGGCATGTAGTAGGAGGGGTCGGCCGACATCTCGAGGGCCATCTCGACCGCCCCGTTGGAACCCTTGGCGCCCTCGGAGTAGACGATCTCGGCTCCGTACATGCGCAGAAGCTGGGTGCGCTCCTCGGTGACGTTGTCCGGCATCACGACCTTCAGCGGATAGCCCTTGCGGCGGCAGATCATCGCCAGCGAGATGCCGGTGTTTCCCGAGGTGGGCTCGAGGATCGTCTGCCCCGGCTCGATCGCGCCCTGCTCCTCGGCGGAGTCGATCATCGCCCGGGCGACGCGGTCCTTGACCGAGCCGGTTGGGTTACGGCCCTCGAGCTTGGCGTAGATGCGCACGCCCGGCTTCGGCGAGAGTCGCGGGAGCTCGACCAGCGGGGTGTGGCCGATCGATTCGACGATGTCGCCGAAGCGCCCGCCGCAGGGCCTGTTGAGGAGTTCGTCTTGGAGCATCGGCACGTCCCTTTTGGAGGCTTCGGGGCCGCTGGGCAGGACTCTACTTCAGAAAGTGTAGTAGCCGGATCCCCACCGGGGCTTGCCTGAAGCGATAGATTCGCAATACCCGGTCAATCCTGGATTGGAGGAATCACGTGAGGCAAAAGTCCCGGCTGTGGGCCGTCCCCCTGGCGGCGCTCTTGTTTGCTCTCGTAACCGTCGCCGCTGCCGGCTGCGGCAGCAGCTCTAGTACGAGCTCGTCCTCGACCAGCTCGGCGACCATCCCGACCAACAAGGTTGATCCCAAGGTCGCGGCCCTGGTTCCGTCCAAATACAAGAACGGGTCGCTCACGGTCGGCACTGACCCCACCTACCCGCCGATGGAGTCGTTCGCCTCGGACGGGACGACGATCGTCGGCGCCGACCCCGACATCGGCAAGGCGCTGGGTGAGGTGATGGGCGTCCCATTCAACTTCGTAAACGCCAACTTCGACAGCATCCTCCCCGGTTTGAACTCCGGTAAGTACGATCTCGGGATGTCGGCCTTCACCGACACCAAGGACCGCCAGAAGGTGGTCGACTTCGTCACCTATCTGACCGCCGGAACGGGCTTCTATACCAAGGCCTCGGGCGGCACCTCGGTCAACGGGCTGAGCGATCTCTGCGGCCACAGCGTCGCCGCGGAGAAGGGCACCACGCAGCAGATCGACGCCACCGCGCAGGACCAGAAGTGCAAGGCGGCCGGAAAGCCCGGCGTCAACGTCACCGTCTTCCCGGACCAGAACGGCGCCAACCTGGCGGTATCCAGCGGCAGGGCGGAGATCGGCATGGCGGATTCCCCTGTCGCCGAGTACATCGTCGAGCAGTCGAACGGTCAGTTCAAGGTGACCGGGAACGTCTACAACACCGCCCCGTACGGGATCGCGATGCCCAAGGGCAGCGGACTCACCAAGCCGATCCAGGCAGCGCTGAAGGCGATCATCGCCAACGGCACCTACAAGAAGATCCTCCAGAAGTACGGGATCGAGAAGGGGGCGCTGGACAACCCGACGATCAACGGGGCGATCAGCTAGCGCAAAGGGCCGAGGCTGATGGCCTCAACCGAGACAATCGCAGCGCCCGAGCCACAGGGGCAACCTGAGGCCATAAAGGCCGTCCCTGTACGGCACCCCGGGCGCTGGGTGACGGCAGCGCTGGTGGCGCTGCTGGGCGTGATCATCGTCCACTCGATCGCGACCAACCCGCGCTTCGAGTGGAGTGTCGTCGGGGACTACCTGTTCAACAGCCGGATACTCGACGGCCTCGTGGTGACCCTGGAGCTGACCGTGATCTCGATGGTGATCGGGATCGCGCTCGGCACCCTACTGGCGGTGATGCGGCTCTCGGCCAACCCTTTGGTCAGCAGCGGCAGCTGGGTCTACATCTGGATTTTCCGCGGCACGCCGCTGTTGGTCCAGATCCTCTTCTGGAGCTTCATCTCGGCGCTCTACCCGACGATCTCCCTCGGAATCCCCTTCGGCGGGCCGGTCTTCGTGTCAGGCAGCGCCAACGACGTGATCACACCCTTCGTCGGAGCGGTCCTCGCCCTGGGGCTGAACGAGGCCGCCTATATGGCGGAGATCGTGCGGGCCGGGATCATCTCGGTCGACGAGGGTCAGACCGAGGCGTCGCAGGCTCTGGGGATGTCGCGGCTGCAGACGATGCGCCGGATCGTCCTGCCGCAAGCGATGCGGGTGATCGTGCCGCCGACCGGCAACGAGACGATCTCGATGCTGAAGAACAGCTCGCTGGTCGCCTTCGTCGCAGTCTCGGACCTGCTCTACTCGGCGACCCTCATCTACTCGGTCACCTTCCAGCAGATCCCGTTGCTGATCGTGGCCAGCATCTGGTATCTGGCAGTGACCAGCGTGCTGACGGCCGGCCAGTACTACATCGAGCGTTACTTCGGTCGCGGCGGGACCCGCGATCAGCCGCCAACGCCGATGCAGCGACTGCGGAAGAATGTGTTCTCGTTCAAACACGCGACGGTGAAACCCCCTGCGGAGGAGCAGGCAAATGGCTGAGCCGATGGTCCAGGCCGAACAGGTCCACAAGAGCTTCGGGCCGCTCGAGGTGCTGAGGGGGATCACCCTCACGGTCCAGCCGGGAGAGGTGATGTGCCTGCTGGGGCCCTCCGGGTCGGGGAAGTCCACCTTCCTTCGCTGCATCAACCACCTCGAGAAGATCAACGCCGGGCGGCTGTTCGTCGACGGCGATCTGGTCGGCTACCGGCAACGGGGCGACAAGCTCTACGAGCTCCGCGACAACGATGTCTGCGCGGAGCGGGCCCAGATCGGAATGGTCTTCCAGCGGTTCAACCTCTTCCCGCACATGACCGCGCTCGGCAACGTCACCGAGGCCCCGATCCTGGTCAAGGGCGAGCGGAAGAGCGAGGTCGTCCCAAAGGGGAGGGAGCTGCTCGCCAGCGTCGGCCTCGAGGACAAGATCGACGCCTATCCCGCCCAGCTCTCGGGGGGCCAGCAACAGCGCGTGGCGATCGCGCGGGCGCTGGCAATGGACCCGAAGCTGATGCTGTTCGACGAGCCCACCTCGGCCCTCGACCCGGAGTTGGTCGGTGAGGTGCTCGACGCGATGCGACTGCTGGCCGAGCGCGGCATGACGATGATCGTCGTCACCCATGAGATCGGCTTCGCACGGGAGGTGGGAGACACCCTGGTCTTCATGGACGGCGGGGTGGTGGTCGAGTCGGGCGATCCCGCCGCGGTGATCGCCAACCCGAAGCACGCCCGGACTAGGGACTTCCTGGGCAAAGTGCTCTGAGGCCCATGGCCGAGCCCGATCAGAGCGCTGGGCATGCGATGCGGCTCGGAAGCCTGATCCGCGACATCCTGCTGATCCC
Source organism: uncultured Actinomycetes bacterium (assembly GCA_963720735.1). Lineage (GTDB taxonomy): Bacteria > Actinomycetota > Thermoleophilia > Solirubrobacterales > 70-9 > JBBRHQ01. The sequence continues at coordinate 192,365 of CAVRGL010000005.1, read as the reverse complement.
GCTGCCGCTGGCGGCGCTGGCGGTCGCCTTCTTCATCGCCGGGATCGCCGAGGCGGGTCTGCTGATGGCCCTGTTCGCGCTCGCCGCTGCCTGGTTCATCCGGCCGCGAGGCTGAGCGCCGCTCCAGGGCGGCGCCCCCGGCGCCCGAATCCGGGCACCGGCAGATCCCCCGGCCCCTGCCGCCGGGGGGGCGCCGGAACAACCCCTGGCTACGTCGCGCGTGACTCGGAAGCCGCGTGGCCGAGGATGAACTGCTCCTGCGGCGCCTGCACGTTGAACTGGACACCGCTCTGCAGAGAGACCCGGACGTTCTCGATCAGGATCAGCAGGTCGAAGTAGACCGAGCGATGCTTCAGGTAGAAGAGGTCGTGGCAGAGCTTCCAGCCGGTGCCCTCCTCGGAGCCGCCGTAGCCGCAACGGGCCTGGGCCCAGCCTGCGATCCCCGGCTTGACCAGGTGGCGGCGGTCGTAGTAGGGAAGGCTGCGCTCTAACTCGGCGATCAGCTCGGGGCGCTCCGGGCGCGGCCCGACGATCGTCATCTCCCCGCGGATCACGTTCCAGAGCTGGGGGACCTCGTCGAGGTGGGTGCGGCGCATGGCGCGGCCGACCGCGGTGACGCGATCGTCGTCGGCCTGGGACCAGCGGGCTCCCCTCTCCTCGGCGGCGACCCGCATCGAGCGGAGCTTGATCATCTCGTAGTCCCCGCCGCTCTCGCCCATGCGACGCTGGCGGTAGAAGACCGGGCCGCCGTCGGTGAGCTTCACCAGCAGCGCCAGGACGGCGATCACCGGGGCCAGAACGACCAGCATCAGGCTTCCGACGAGGACGTCGAAGACCCGCTTGGAGCCGGGGAGGCCGGGACGGTAGCGGGGGTGCAGCAGGTACTGGAACCAGGCCGAGTTGGACTGGCCGAGCGGCACGTGGCCGAGCAGCTGCTCGTACAGCTGGCTCGCCTCGATCAACCGTACAGGCAGGTCGAGGCAGCTCGCGGCGACCCGCTCGAAGACCTCGAGCCGGGAGTGGCGGGGCTCGTCCCCCGACGCCTGCACGCTGGCGTGTACGAGAAGGTCGATCGAGTGTCTGGAGACCACCTCGCGGACCTGCTCCAGGGAGCCGAGCCTCCGAGGGCCTCCGCCTCCGGGCTCGGTGGTCGGAGCGTCTCCGGCGATCCAGCCGGCCACGGAGTAGGCGCGGATGCCGGCGCTTCGCAGCTCCTCGTGAAGGCCGCGGGCCAGGCCGGCCGAGCCGATCACCGCGACGCGGACCTGCCGCGAGGACTCGAACCGGACCTTGCTCCAGCCGGCGAAGGCCATCACGACCCAGGCGCTGACCACGGCGGCGATCAGATCCGAGGCAGATTCCGGCTGCCCGGCGAGGGCGAAGGTCGCCAGCGCGATGCCGGCTCCGAGGACCGGCACGAAGGCCCGCAGGAGGCCGCCCGCGAGCGGCATCAGGTGAACCGGGTAGCGGTCGCGGTCCAGCGCCAGGCTGGCAAGCAGGACCGCCACGAAGACCAGGATGCCGTGGCCGACGCTGTGCAGGTGATTACCTGCAACCAACCCGGCCACGGCAGCCGGGGCGAGACGGAAAGCGGTCACGCCCAGAAGGCGCTGCGCACGCAGCGCCGTCAGGTACGGGGCCGATGTCTCGCCCGCCTGGGTCACGAGCTGCGCTCGCCTCCGCCGATCGTCAGGCGGCGCAGCACCAGGCCAGCGCCCGTGAGGGCCGCTGCGATCGCCAACAGGGAGATCACGTCGAGGCCGGTGAAGGGCAGCGAGCTGGAACTGCTCGTCCCCTGCACGCTTGCCGAGCCCGAGGCACTGCCGTTGCCGATCACCTTGGTCGGCGGGCAGTACTGCGAGGCGGTCGGATCCGTGGTGGAGCACTTGTCACTTGCAAGAGCCTGCGCGGGCAGGGCCAAAACGGCGGTGACCGCCAGAGTCAGCATCGCCATGCGCAGACCGGTTCGCATATTCATCGTCTCTCCTTTTCCTCTGCCATGGCCAGAATCAGGTCTGCCGGCATCTCCGCGCCGAGATCCGGATGGAACTCGGCGAAATGGAGGCGTGCCAGCTCGACCAGACGCTCTTCTCCGTATGCGATCACGATAGCTCCGCATTCACATCGGAGAATCAACTCCGGCCCTTGAGTGTCGAGGGTCAAGCTGCTGCTCATTGTGGCCGATCTTGGTGGATGCGTGTTGTCATCCCGTCTTGACAGCGTTTCCAAAGCGTTTCCACCGACGCCGCCGACCGATCCGGGCGCCACCCGGATCCAACTCTGCGGGCGCCTGAAAGCCGACGTCGAGGGTCGCCATGTCACGCCCGAGCTTCGCGGTCGGCAGGGTCGCATCCTGCTCGCGTACCTGGTCTTGAACCGGGGTCGCCCGGCGAGTCGCGACGAGCTGATCGCGGCGATCTGGCCCGACACGCCCCCCACCGACCCGCCGGCGGCGCTGCGCACGCAGCTCTCGCGCCTGCGCAGCGCGCTCGGGCCGGGGGCCCTGGTCGGTCGGGATACGGTCGAGCTGAACCTGCCCGAGAACACCTGGATCGACATCGAGGCGGCCGAGCGGGCGATCGTCGCCGCCGGATCGGCGGTCTCCTCGGCTGACTGGAAGGACGCCTGGGTGCACGCCCACATCGCGCTCAACATCTCCGGCCGCCCCTTCCTGGCCGGGTTCGACGCTCCGTGGGTCGATGAGGCCCGGGGGGAGCTCGAGGAGATCAACCTGCGCACCCGGGAGGTCATTGCAAGGGCCGGAATCGGCCTCGGCGGGTCCGAGCTGGCGGGTGCCGAGCGCGCGGCGCGGGCGCTGATCCGCGAGGCTCCGTTCAGGGAGTCCGGCTACGTGTTGCTGATGCGCGCCCTGGTCGCCTCGGGGAACACCGCCGAGGCGCTGCGGACCTACGACGAGCTCAGGAACCTGCTCGCCGAGGAGCTGGGAAGCGCCCCGGGGTCCGAAGCCCAGACCCTGCACCGGAAGCTCCTCGGGGGCAGCGCCACCGACGCGCTGGAGCCCGAGAGCATCGCGGCTGACTCCGCAGCGGGCCCGGGGGGAACGGGTGGCGAAGACCCTGCCGAGCTGCTGCCCCTGCCGACCTGGCTGGTGCCGCGCCGGCGCAGCCCCTTCGTCGGCCGCACGGCGGAGCTCGAGCGCCTCGCCGCACTCTGGGGTGAGACCAGCAATGAGGGGGCGCGGAGCATCGTCTTCCTGGGCGGCGATCCCGGCGTCGGCAAGACCCGGCTGGCCACCGAGTTCGCTGTCCGCGTCCACGAGGACGGAGCCAGCGTCCTCTACGGCCGCGCTGACGAGCAGGCGAGCACGCCCTTCGGTCCCTTCGTCGAGGCTCTCCGCCACTGGGTGCTCAACTCCCCGGCCGAGGAGCTCGAAAACGACCTCGGGCCGCACGCCGGGGTGCTTGCCGGCCTCATCCCCGAGATCACGGTCCGGCTCGAGAGCGCGCCCCCGTCCGAGCCCGAGCCGGCCAGGGAGCGGCTGTTCGAAGCGGTCAACGGGTGCCTCGCCGCGCTCACGGCCAGCCGGCCGCTGCTGCTGGTCCTCGACGACGTGCACTGGGCGGACCCGGGCTCGCTGATGATGCTCCGCCAGATCGCCCGCTCGCCTCATCGCGCCGCGCTGATGGTCCTCGCCGCCTACCGCGAGACCGAGCCGAGCGAGAACCTGGCCGAGACACTCGCCGATCTTGGCCGGGAGGGGTTGTTCGAGCGCCAGCACCTGGCGGGCCTGGGAGTCGAGGATGTCAGGGAGATGATCGCCTCGATCCGGGGCCCGGCTCGTGAGCCGAAGATCGACGCGGAGGCGATCCAGGCGGAGACCGGGGGCAACCCTTTCCTGGTCGAGGCGCTGGTCAACCACATCGCGGCGTCCGGCGAAGGGCGGGCGGTCGGCCGGCGGCCGGGGGCGATCTATGCGGCCGGCGTCCCGGAGCTGGTCCGCGAGGCGGTCGGCCACCGCATCGGCGAGCTGGACGACTCCGCGGCGAACGTGCTCGAGGTCGCCTCGGTGATCGGCAGCGAGTTCGGCTCGGACCTGGTCACCGAGGTCTCCGAGCTGCAGGGCGAGGACGTGATCGGCTCGCTCGAGGCGGCGGTTGCCGCCGGCCTCCTTGCCGACGTCCCCGGCACGCTCGATCGCTACGCCTTCTCGCACACGCTCTTCCGCCAGGCGGTCTACGCGGGTGTCCCCCGGGTCCGCCGGGCGACGCTCCACCGGCGCCTGGCCGAGATCCTCGAGCGCCGGCACGCCAGCGACCCGAGGCACGTCGCCGAGCTGGCGCGGCACTACGCCGGGGCCGGGCCGGCGGTCGCAGCGAAGGCGCTCGAGTACGGGGTCCGCGCCGGAGCCGGCGCTCTCGGCTCGCTGTCCTTCGAGAAGGCGATCGAGCACTACAGCGAGGCGCTGTCGGCCCTCGACGCCTCGGGCGCGGACGACCCGAAGCTGCGGCTCGAGCTGCTGCTCGCCCTGGGAGAGGCGGAGTGGCGCGGGGGGGAGGTGGAGCCGTCGCGGGAGAGCTTCGCCTCCGCAGCTCGCATCGCCCGCTCGACCGGCGACACCGAGGCGCTCGCCCGAGCCGCCCTCGGGTTCTGCGGCTTCGGCTCGGAGCCGGGCGGGCGCCGGGCCGACGCGACTGAGCTGCTGAAGGCTGCGCTGGAAGCTGAGCCCGCGCCGACCGCGCTGCGGGCTCGCCTCGGCCTGCGCCTCGCCCAGATCGAACGTGCCGAGGGCGATCGCGACCGCGCCGCCGGCCTCTGCGCCGAGGCGCTGGAGCTGGCCGAGCAAAGCGGTGACCCCGACACCCTGGCGCTGGCCCTGATCGGGCGCTGGAGCGCCGAGACCGGGCCGGAAGGTCTCGAGCCGCGGCTGGAGATCTCAGCCAGGCTCGCTTCCAGCGTCCCGGAGCTGCGCGACCACGACGTTGTCCTTCAGGCCCGGTTCCTGCTGGTGCTGGCGGCGCTTCAGTCGGCGGACTTCGCCGAGCTCGACGTGGCGATCGCCGAGCACGCGAGGGTCGCCGAGCGCATGAAGCTCTCGGCGGGACGACTGCACAGCCGCGCCTTCATGACGGCTCGCTCGCTGATGGAGGGTCAGTTCGCGGATGCAGAGCGGCTCACCGCCGAGGTGCTCGAGCTGGGTGCCTGGGCCGAGGTCCCCGACGCCCTCGAGTACACGAGCTTCGAGTTGGTGGTTCTGCGCTGGGAGCAGGGAAGGGTCGCGGAGACCGAGGATCTGCTCCGTGACCTGATCGGGCGCCGTGGCCAGAGTCAGGTCTGGCGATCCTTTCTTGCCCTGCTGCTGAGCGAGACCGGAAGGGCGGACGAGGCACGGGAGGAGATCGATGTGGTCACGGCCGACGACGATGAGGTGAATGCCCCGGCGGCGGCCGCCGTGGCGGCGATCGCCGCCACGGCGCTCGGTGATCGCGAGCGGGGCGGAAGGCTCCACCGCAAGCTTCTGCCCTACGCGGGAGGAATCGTCGTCGGCGGCGCCGGCGCCGCCTACCTCGGGCCGGCCTCGCACCATCTCGGGATGCTGGCCGCGCTGGCCGGGCGCAACGACGAGGCGATAGAGCGGCTCACCGAGGCGGTGGCGGTCAACGAGCGAGCTGGGGCCCTCCCCTGGCTGGCCCGCTCGCGCTTCGAGCTCGCGGCGGCGCTCGCCGAGCGGGCCGGGGAGGGGGACTCGGATCGAGCCGGCGCCCTGCTCGCCGATGCCGGCCGCACGGCAGAGGAGCTGGGCATGGCCTCACTGCTGAAGAGGATCGGCGCGGGCGGCGGACCCCGCGGCCTCAGCCCCTCGGCCTGAGCCGGATCAGGCGCCGCCGGCCATCGCCGGCAGGATGACGATCACGTCGTCGGGGGAGAGCGGCGTCTCGAGACCGTCGAGCACGCGCACGTCCTCGTCGTTGAGGTAGACGTTGACGTAGCGGTTGAGCTCTCCCTCGGGCCCGAACAGCTGGCCCTCGGTCTCAGGGTGCGACGCGGTCAGCGCCCGCAGCGCCTCGCCGACGGTGCCGCCCTCGGCACTGACCTCGGAGGCCCCGCCGGTCTGCGCGCGCAGCACTGGTGGGATCCTGATCGTCGACATCCGGGCAAGCCTATTGAGATGGCGGCTCAGGCAGCGCAGAAGAGCTCGTAGTCGGGGAACTTGCCCATCTCCGACTCCGGGATCTCGGGGGCGTTCTCTCCGCAGATCGGGCAGTCGGGATCCCGCCGGACCTTGAGCTCGGTGAAGCGGGTGCCGAGCGACTCATACAGCAGCAGCCGGCCGACCAGCGGCTCGCCGATCCCGGCGGTGAGCTTGATCACCTCGTTTGCCTGCAGCAGGCCCATGATCCCCGCCATCACGCCGAGCACGCCGGCCGCGCCGCAGCTCGGCGCCAGCTCGGGGGGCGGCGGGGTGGGGTAGAGGCAGCGGTAGCAGGGGCCCTCGAACGGCACGAAGGTCGAGATCTGCCCGTCGAAGGCGAGGATCGAGGCCGATACCACCGGCTTGCGAAGCCGCACCGAGGCGTCGTTGAGCAGGTAGCGGGTGGGGAAGTTGTCGACGCCGTCGACGATCACGTCGTAGTCGGAGATCACCTCGAGGATGTTCTCGGCGCTGATCCGCTCGCGGTACTCGACCACCTCGATATCGGGGTTGAGGGCCTCGATCTGGATCCGCGCCGACTCGGTCTTCGGCATCCCGACCCGCTCGGTGGTGTGGATCACCTGGCGCTGCAGGTTGGACTCGTCGACGACGTCGTCGTCGACGATCCCGAGGGTGCCGATCCCGGCGGCCGCCAGGTAGAGCGCGGTGGGAGAGCCGAGCCCGCCGGCGCCGATCAGAAGCACCTTCGAGTTCAGCATCTTCACCTGGCCCTCGACGCCGACCTCGGGCAGCAGGGTGTGGCGGGAGTAGCGCATCCGCTGCTCGCGGTCCAGTCCCTCGGGCTCGACCACGGGCAGTCCCTCCTCCTGCCATTCGAGGATCCCTCCCGAGATCGAGGCGACGTTGTCGTAGCCCTGCTCGGAGGCGAGCTCGAGGGCGGCGTGGGCCGAGCGGTTCCCGGAGCGGCAGTAGAGAAGGACGCGCTGGCCGGAATCGGGAGCGACCTCGGCGATCCGGCCGGAGAGCTCCGCCTGGGGGATCAGCACGTCGCCCTCGAGATGGGACTCCTGATGCTCGTGGGGCTCGCGGACGTCGATCAGGACGGTCTCGCCGGAATCGATCTCCCTGCTCGCCTCGGCGGGGCCGACCTCCTCGATCCTCTCCTTCACCTGCTCCAGCTCAAGCCCGGTGCTCGTCGCCATCTCCGTCTCAATCTCCTAAATCCAGGTCGGAATTCAAGGCTAGGGTACCACTTCAGAAAGTATAGTAACGGGCGGACTCAGGCGGCGGTCGGCCTGGAGACCTCGCGCAGGTAATCGCGCCAGCCCGACTCGATCTCGCGGATGCGGGCGTCGAAGGCCGCCTCGAGGTTGGCCGCGGGCCCCGCGCGGTGAAGGCGCGAGACCAGCAGCTCGCAGGCTCGGCTGCCACGCTCCTCTTCGAGCATGTCGAAGATCGTCCCGCCGAGGAGCACCGCATCTCGCCGCGAGGGTGGGAAGGAGGGCCGCGAACCCTCCCGCAGGCGGCGGATCACGGCGGCGCGGTAGAGGCCGACCTGGCGGGCGAAGTACTGGGCGCCGCCCTCGACCAGCCAGGCCCAGCGCAGGTAGCGGACGAACCTGCGAGGCGTCCACGATGGTGGCAGCGCGGTGTTGTTGGAGGCGACGACGAGCTGGGCGTAGAGGCGCTCGGCGGTGCCCCGCAGCGCCTCGCGCGAGTCCTCCCCCGCGGCGCGCCGCTCGATATGAGGGTCGTTGAGCACGTGCAGCTCGGTCGCCATCGGCCAGCCGGCGAGGTAGCGCCGCCCGGCCGGAGCCGCCGACCAGCGGGCGGCGGGGAGGAACGGGTGGGCCATCGAGAGCCAGGCGGGGTTGGTGTGGACGACGACGGTGATCTCCCCCGGGACGACCTCGAAGCGGTCCTCGAGGCGCAGCCGCAGGTCCTCGAGCCGGTCCAGGGTGCGCTCCGCGTAGGCGGCGTCGCCGCTGTCGTGGCGGGCCGTGAAGCTGAGCGACTCTGTCTCGACCCAGGGCATCAGCGGCAGGCTAGTAGGGCGGCAGCTCGCCGCGGGCCCGGGCCTCCTCGAGGTCGAGCTCGGTGCTGATCCCGAGGGCTCCGAGCTCGTCGCGGGCCGCGCCGAGACTGTCGGCGTCCCGTACCGCGCCGGCAAGGGGAACCTGGCCGGCGGCCGCCGCCCGGCGCGGATCGAAGTAGTAGGTGAGCGCCCCGGACGCGGTCAGCTCGACGGTCCGGCGCCCGGAGCGGATCTCGACCCGGCCGCGCTCCCCTCGCGCACAGCGGACGCCGAGGGCGCTGGCCTCGGTGGGGACGATCCGGCAGGCCGCCTCGAGCTGCTCGCAATCCGCCGGGCTGAGGCCGCGGCTGCCGAACAGCGCCCCCGCCTGCGAGAGGGCCCCGACCAGATCGAGCACCTCCGCGGCGCTCAGCTCCCCATCGCAACCAGGGGCGTGGACCCCGCAGAGCACCGGCAGCTCCTGCGCCAGCTCGATCCCGGCGGCGAGCATCACCGCGTCGCAGAGGGGGCTGGCGAGGCCGGGCTCGCCGCCGTGGGCGAGGACGTCGCCGCCGACGTCGACCAGGACGAGCAGGTCGCAGCCGAGCGCCGCGACGGCTGCGCGGAGCCCTGCGGCGACCGATGAGGGGCCGCCGGTGATGTCGACGAGGACGGTCTCGGCGCCGAGGAACTCGGCCATCCCCGACTCGGCGAAACGGCCGCCGAGCGGGGTCGTCGTGTCCGGGCCGGCGAGGACCGCCGCGCCGCTCAGCGGCCGGGCACCGACGATCTCGGCCAGCGAGCGCGGTCCCGGGTGGGGATCGACCGGCCAGCGCTCCCAGGCGACGCCCCCCAGCACGACCTCGGCGCCGAGCGACTCACATAGCCGGGCCGAGCCGAGGGCGCCGACCACGTCGCCGCCGCCGCCCATGCCGAGGACGAGCGCCTTCGAGGCGCCGGAGAGGACCGGCTCGAGGGAGGGCCCGGTGCTCAGCCGGTCAGGCGAACGCCGGCTCGGCGTCGGCGCAGAGGGCCTCGATCTCCTCGCGGGCGCGATCGAACTCCTCATCGGCCATCACGGGGGTGCCCTCGAACGGCAGGTCGCGGTCGATCTCCACCCAGGAGCGGCAGCCGTGGTACTCGTCGCGCACCCGGACGGTCACGGGTCGCGGGATCCGGTGCACCCGCAGCAGCAGGACGTGCAGCGGATGGCGGCGCTTCCAGTTGAGCCGCTTCTCGGCGTAGTCGGGGGTCCAGATGTAGAAGGGGGAGAGGCCGTCGACGATGCGGCGCTCGGTGACCGTGAAGTGATCCGTGACCTCCGCCCAGGCCCGGATCCGGACCCGGTCGGGCTGGGGGATGCCCCCGTCCTGGATCAGCGCCCTCGGCGGCGGCTCCTCGTCCGGCCAGACGCCCTCCTCGAGGGCGCGCCGCAGCTCGGGGTGGTGGGACTCGCGGACCAGGTCGTTCCGCTGGTGGTCGAAGGTGGGGTAGAGGAAGAAGCGCTCGTGCTCGAGCTCGAAGTGCTTGTTCTCCTCGCGGATGCCGCCCTTGCGGAGCGTTACCAGTTGCTCGCCCTCGGCGAGCGCACGCACCGTGACGGCCCATTCCTTGAAAGCGATCGGCATTGGTGGTCTTACCTGTTCAGGTCGATGTACGGGCTGGAGGGGGGCGGTGGAGAGGCCTGTGCGACCGCTGGAACCGCCCGTCGAGGCGCCGGATTGTAGACGAGACTCTGCCGATCGCCAAATAAGTGAAAACTGTTACAAGCTCACCAATGACTTAGCTGTAAGTACCTTGAACCGCTTCCCAGTGGGAAATTGGCCGCTCAGCCAAGGGTATCGAGGAAGCCGAACAGGACCTCGTTGGTGGCGTCGGGATCCTCGATTTGGCACCAATGCGCTGCGCCCTCGACCACCCCGGTATGGCCGTCGGTAGCCGCATCCGCGATAGCCGCCGCAGCGGCCGGCGGTGTCACCGGGTCCTCGGATCCGCAGAAGGCCAGAATCGGGCATGTCACCCGCTCCGTGCCCCCCATCGTCGCCACCGCGGTCGCCGCGGAGCATTCCGCGTAGGCGCTGGGGTCGTTGGAGACGATCATCTCCCGCATCAGACCGAGAAGGCGCGGGTCCTCGGCCCTGCAGTGCTCCGAGAGCCCTGTTCTCGCGACCAGCTCGGCGATCTCATCCATGCGCCCGGCCCGGGCCTGGCGGACGCGCTCCTCGAACACCGGCGCCGCCTCCGGACGCCAGGCGAGCGCGCCGCCGCAGACCGCGAGAGCCCGGGCCCTCCGCCCGAGCTCGACTGCGGCCCGCTGGGAGACCATGCACCCGACCGAGTGTCCGACCAGGGCCGCGCGTTCGATCCCGAGGCCGTCGAGAACCCCGACCAGGTCCTCGGCCCAGGTCTCGACCGAGTAGGGGCCGGCAGGCTTCTCGGAGCGTCCGGCACCGCGCTGGTCGTGGGCGACGCCGCGCCATCCCCGCTCGCGGCACGCCTCGAGCTGGGCAAGCCATGCATTTGCCGAGCCGCCGAGACCGTGTGTGAAGAGGACCACGGGCCCCTCGCCGCCGGTGTCCTCGTAAGCCAGGGTGACGCCGTTTGTCTCGATCCGCTCCGCCATCAGTCTTTCGCCTCTTCGCGGCCCCAGCCGCCTCCGCCGGGTGTCTCGATCCGCAGCCGGTCGCCGGGTGCGAGGTCGGCCTCGCACTTGGAGGGCAGCTCCCGTCCGTTGAGAAGATTACGCCCGGGGCTTCCGTCGCCCCCGCCGCGGCGTCCGCGGGGCGGGTGGCGGCGCCGCTCGGTGATCAGCGTCAGGCGCACGGGCTCGAGCGCCTCGATCTCGCGGACGATTCCCTCGCCGCCCGGGTGCTCGCCGTCCCCGCCGCTGCCGTGGCGAAGGCCGAGCTCGCGGACCCGCAGCGGGAACTCGGACTCGAGCGCCTCGACCGGCGTGTTGAGCGTGTTCGACATCGCCACGTGGATCGCGCTCGGCCCGCGGGCGTCCGGGCAGCCGCCCTGGCCGCCGCCCATGGTCTCGTAGTAGGTGAAGTCGTCCGCCGAGAGGGTGAGGTTGTTCATCGTGCCCTGGCCCTGCGCCGGGCCGCCGCGCGCCTCGCCGAGCGCCGCCAGCACCAGGTCGGCGACCCGGCTCGAGGTCTCGACGTTGCCGGCGGCGACCGCGGCGGGTGGCCGCGCGTTCAGCAGGCAGCCCTCGGGGGCGTCGATCTCGACCGGCCGGTATGCGCCGGCCGAGGGCGGCGCGTCGGGATCGGTGAGGACCCGCACCGCGAAGAGCGCGGCTGACCTCGTCACCGAGAGCGGGCAGTTGAGGTTCCCGGCGCTCTGCGCATCGGTGCCGGCGAAGTCGAGCCGCAGCTGCTCGCCGCTGATCGTCGCCCGCAGCTTCAGCGAGAGGTCCCTGGGCTCGCCGCGGGCGTCGTCCTCGAGCACGTCCTCGGCCTCGTAGGTGCCATCGGGAAGCTCGTCCAGGGCGGCGCGAGTGCGACGCTCGGAGTAGGCGAGGATCTCGGTCATCCCCTCCTCGAGTGTCTCCAACCCGAGCTTCTCGGCCAGCTCCGCCAACCGCGTCTCCCCGACCCGGTTTGCCGCGCGCTGCGCCCGCAGGTCGGCGAGCCGCTGGCCGGGGTCTCTCATCTGCGCGGCGAGCTCCGCCAGCGTCTCCTCGTCCGCGGGGGTGGGGGGGATCACCACCCCCTCCTCGGAGAGCTCGGTCGAGGCTGCCGGCATGCCGCCCGGAGTCGGCCCGCCGACATCGGCGTGATGGGCCCGGGCGGCGGCGAAGCCGAGCAGCCGCGACCCGGCGAAGACCGGGGCGATCAGGGTGATGTCGGGCAGGTGAGTGCCGCCCCGGTAGGGGTCGTTGAGGATCCAGGAGGCGCCGGGGCTCTGGTCGAGACCGATCACCGCGCCCACCGCCTCGGGCATCGAGCCGAGGTGGACCGGAATGTGCTCCGCCTGCATGATCATCTCCCCGGCGGCATCGAAGAGCGCCGTGGAGCAGTCGCGCCGCTCCTTGATGTTGGCGGAGTGGGATGCCCGGATCAGCACCGCTCCCATCTCCTCGCAGGCGGCGTGCAGTGAGCCGATCAGCACCTGCAGGGTGATCGGGTCTAGGCTCATAGGCGGGCGGCGACGATCGTCCCGGCGCGATCGATCACGGCGGCCCACCCCGCCGGGAGCACGAAGGTCGTATCGGGAAGCTCGAATATCGCGGGGCCCTCCGCCGCGGTTCCCGCGGGCGGCTCGCCGCGCAGCACCCGCGCCTCCACCCACTCGCCGCCGAAGCGCGCCCTGCGCGCCCCTCGCTCGAGCCCGGCCTCCGGGTCCGCCGCCACCGGTCTCGGCTCCGGCCCCGGCTCGACCATCGCCAGGCGGACGTCGACCAGCTCGACCGCGCCCTGCGGGTCGCGGTAGCCGTATCTCTGCTCGTGCGCGGCCTCGAAGCGCTCGCGCAGGTCCGCCGGGTCGGGGCGGGGCGGGCCGGGCACCGCGAGCTCGAACGCCTGGCCGCGGTAGCGGAGCTCGTAGGAGACCCTGGGCTCGGCCCCCTCGAGGCCGCGGCCCTGCGAGGAGATCAGCTCGCGTGCCGCGTCGGCCACCCGCTCGGAGGTGAGCTCCTCCCCGCTCAGCATCACCGTCCTTGCGGTGTCCCGGCGCCGCTCCGAGGCGCAGAGCCCGAGCGCGGAGAGCACCCCTCCGGCGCGGGGGCAGAGCACCCGGTCGATCTCCAGCTCCTCGGCGATCGCCACCGCGTGCATCGGCCCCGCTCCCCCGAAGGGCAGCAGCGCGTAGTTGCGCGGATCGACACCCCGCTCCACAGTGACCACCCGCAGCGCCCGGATCATCTCCTGGTTTGCGACACGGACGATGCCCTCGGCGCACTCGAGCGCCGAGAGGCCGAGCGCCTCGCCGAGCTGCGAGAGCGCCGCCTCCGCGGCGCCGGCGTCGAGAGCGACGTCGCCGGCCAGTCGCGAGTCGGCGGCCAGGTAGCCGAGGGTGAGGTTTGCGTCGGTCACCGTCGGCTGATCGCCGCCCCTCGCGTAACAGGCCGGCCCGGGGTCGGCGCCGGCAGAGCGGGGGCCGACCCGCAGGGCGCCGCCGGGGTCGCGCCAACCGATCGACCCACCGCCGGCCCCGACGGTGTGGACATCGACCATCGGCAGCTGGATCACCCGGCCGGCGAGCCGGCGGGCATCGGTGCGGCGGACCTGGCCCTCGTCGATCACGCAGACGTCGCAGGAGGTGCCTCCCATGTCGAAGCCGAGCGCGTCGCCCTCGCCCGAGATCCTCGCCAGCAGGCCGGCCCCGACCGCCCCGCCGGCGGGGCCCGAGAGGACGCTCCAGGCGCCGGCGCGGGCGGCCTCGCCGGCCGGGGCGACGCCGCCGGAGGACTGCATGACCAGCGGCGCCGGCAGCCCGCCCTCGGCGGCTGCGTCGGCGAGCGCCGTCAGGTAGCGGTCGAGAAGCGGGGAGAGGTAGGCGTCGATCACCGTGGTCGAGCAACGCTCGAATTCGCGAAATCGCGGCAGCACACCGCTGGAGGTCGAGACGTGCGTCCCGGGGGTCGCCTCCCGCAGGGCCGCGGCGAGGCGTTCCTCATGGCTGGGGTCGAGGTAGGAGAAGAGCAGGCAGATTGCCACCGAGTCTGGCTTCGCCTCGGCGACGTCGGCGACGACCCGCTCGATCTCCGCCTCGTCCTGCGGCTCCAGCTCCCCGGTGGGCCCGATCCGCCCGGGGACCTCGAAGCGCATCCCGGGCTCGACCAGGGGCGTCGGCTTCGGTGCGCACAGCCGGTAGAGCTCGGGGCGGTCCTGGCGGCCGATCTCGAGCAGGTCGCCGAAGCCGGCGTTCGCCACCAGTGCGGTGCGGGCGCCCCGCTGCTCGAGCAGCGCGTTGGTGCCGACCGTCATCCCGTGGGAGAAGGTCTCGACCGCGCCGGCATCCGCGCCCGCGCGGTCCAGCACCTCGCCCACCGACTCCATCACCCCGACCGACTGGTCCGACGGCGTGCTCGGCACCTTGGCGGTGTGGATGCGCTCGCCGTCGATCAGCACCGCGTCGGTGAACGTCCCGCCGACGTCGACTCCGAGCAGCATGCTCAGAGCCAGGTCTCGGCCCGGAGCTTGCCGTCAGCTCCGAGGACGAAGTGGGTGCCGTCGAGGGAGGGATCGGTATCGGGGAAATCGACGCGGCGATGCCCGCCCCGCGACTCGCGCCGCTCGAGGGCGCATCCGGCGATCGCGGCGGCCAGCGGATAGGGGTCGTCGAGCAGCTCGGCCAGCTCCTCGGGGCGGCGCAGGGGGCCGGCCAGCCGCCAGACCGACTCGCGCGTCTGCTCGGTCGGGGGATCGAAGCGCCATCCCGGCTCCTCGCCGGGGTCAGGCTGGGCGGGCTCGCCAAGCGCCGCGAGGGCGGCCCGCCTCCCGAACACGAAGCACTCGCTGAGCGAGTTCGAGGCGAGCCGGTTGGCGCCGTGCAGACCGGTGCAGCTGCACTCGCCGACCGCATAGAGCGCCGCGACCGAGGAGCGCCCTTCGAGATCGACCGCGATGCCACCCATCACGTAGTGGGCAGCCGGGGCGACCGGGACGGGCTCGCGCTCCGGGTCCAGCCCGACCTCGCGGAGAGAGGCGAAGACGTTGGGAAAGCGGCCGGGATCCACGGCGCGCATATCGAGGAAGACGTGGTCGGAGCCCTCGGCCCGCATCCGCTCGAGGATGTCAGCCGTGACCGCGTCGCGCGGCTCGAGCTCGGCGGTGAAGCGCTCTCCGGATGCGTCCAGAAGGGTCGCGCCCTCGCCACGCACCGCCTCGGTGATCAGCCGGCCGTCGAAGGGGGTGCCCGGCATCGCCAGCGCGGTGGGGTGGAACTGGCAGAACTCGAGGTCGGCGAGATCTGCCCCTGCGGCGCCGGCCAGGACCGGGCCGGCCCCGATCGCGCCCCAGGGGTTGGTGGTGCGGCTCCACAGGGCTGCGGCGCCGCCGGTGGCCACCACCGTTGCCGCGCCGGCGATCTCTCCCGCGTCGGTGATCACTCCCGCGCAGCGCCGGCCGTCGCTGCGCAGGGCCAGCGCTGAGGTCTCCTCGCGGACCTCGATCCGGGGCTCGGCGGCGACCATCCCGGCCAGCCTCGCGGTCAGCTCGCGGCCGGTCTCGCTGCCCCCGGCGTGGACGATGCGGCGGCGGGTGTGGCCTCCCTCGAGGCCGAGGGCCGGCTCGCCTCCGGAGTCGAGGTCGAAGCGGACCCCGCGCGAGCGCAGCTCGGCGACCAGGGCCGGGGCCTCGGCGACCAGCACCTCGACCGCCGAGGGCCGGCAGAGGCCGCGGCCGGCGGCGATCGTGTCGGCCGCGTGCCGCTCGGCGCTGTCCCCAGGCTCGAGCACCGCTGCCAGCCCGCCCTGGGCCCAGAAGCTGGCGCTCTCGGCGAGCGGCTTTCGCGAGACCAGGCAGACCGACCCGCCCGCCTCGGCCGCGCAGAGGGCGGTCCACAGCCCGGCGGCGCCGGCGCCGACCACGGCGACGTCGAAACGGGCGATGTGGTCCGGGGCCGCGGCCAAGTAAGGCGGTTACGGTATCTGGCGATGCCTCTCTATTACCGCCACCCCCTCTCGCTCGAGCACGACACCGGCGCGCACCCCGAGAACGCCGGGCGGATCAGGGCGATCGAGGCCCTGCTGGAGGCCGAGGGCTGGCACGGCCTCGAGCTCGTCGAGGCGCCGGCGGCGAGCCTCGGTCAGGTCGAGCGGGTCCATCCGAGCTCCCATATCGAGGCGATCCGGGACCTCTCGGACCGAGGCGGCGGGAACATCGACCTCGACACGATCGTCAGCCCCGCCTCCTACGAGGCGGCGCTGCGCGCCGCGGGCGCGGCCGCCGACGCCGCCGCGCGGCTGCTCGCCGGCGAGCAGCGCTTCGCCTTCTGCGGGACCCGGCCCCCCGGACACCACGCGGAGCGCCGCAGGGCGATGGGATTCTGCCTCTTCAACAACGTCGCGATCGCCGCCGCGCACGCCCTGGCCGAGTGCGGGGCCGAGCGGGTGATGGTGATCGACTGGGACGTCCATCACGGCAACGGCACCCAGGAGGTCTTCTACGACTCCGATCAGGTGCTATTCGCGAGCATCCATCAGAGCCCCCTCTATCCCGGGACCGGCGACCCGTACGAGACCGGCTCCGGCCCCGGCGAGGGCTATACGGTCAACTGCCCGGTCCCTCCGGGCGCCGGGCCCGACGAGTTCCTGGCGATCGTGCAGACGGTGCTGGCGCCGATCGCCCGCGACTACCGGCCGGACATGCTGGCGATCTCGGCCGGCTATGACGCGCACCGCGACGATCCGCTGGCCGAATGCATGCTCGACGAGTCCGCCTACGCGGAGATGTCGGCGACGGTCCGCGACCTCGCGGCCGAGCTGGGGGTCGGGGTCCTCGTCTGCCTCGAGGGCGGCTACGCACCGGGGGCCTTGGCGGCCTCGGTCAGCGCGACCCTGCGTGGCTTCACCGATGCCTCGCTCGCCCCGCGAAACGCCCCCGCCGAGGCGGCCGAGGTCCAGCGCCGCTCCCTAGGAAGCCGCTGGAGCCTCGTCTGACCTCTGCGGACCGGCCGCCTCCTTCGCGCCGGTCGCCTCGCCACGGGCCAGCTGCTCGAGCTGGCCGAGCGTCAGCTTCTCCTTCAGCCCGCGGTGCACCAGCTCGGCCTCGTCCTCGACTGACGCCGCCTCGGCCGCCTTCTCCCAGAGCCCGGCGCGGTCGATCTTCCCGGCGGCCTGCATCCCCGCCGCGACCTCGCCCAGCTCGCGCAGCTTTTCTTCGCGCAGCTCGCCCAGCTCGCGCAGGTGGCTGCGGAGCTCGCTGCGCTCCCGCGAGCTCTGCTTCTCCTTGTCGCGGCTGAACAGGCCCACTAGGTCTCCAGTCTCTCGCGCAGGTCGGCGACCAGCGCATCGGGCAGCCCCGGCACCTGGCGGAGGTCGTCGACCGCCTTGTAGCCGCCGAGCCGCTCCCGGTAGGCGATCACCCGGTTGGCCTGGGTGGGGGAGAGGCCGAGCTCACGCAGCTGGTCGAAGGTCGCCAGGTTGAGGTTGTTGCGCCCGCTCTGGCCCGGCGACGGCGCCGCGGCACCTGCCTCGGCGCCCTCCGCCGCGGCCGCGCGGCGCTCCGCCTCGGCGACGTGGGCCTCGATCTCGGAGAGCCGCTTCTCCGCCGCCTCCAGAGCCCTGGCCTTGGCCTGGCGCTCCTGCTGCAGCTCCTCCTCACGGGCCCGCAGCTCCTTGGAGAGCCGCCGCTCGGCCTCGCGGCGCCCGCGCTCCTCGGCCTCCGCGGTCGTCTCGGAGAGCCTGCGCTCGGCTTCCTGGGCGCGGGCATTCGCCTCGTTGGATCGTTCGGTCATCTCGGCCAGAGCCGCCTCCGCCGCGGCGCTCGACTTCGACGGGCGGGTCGCAGCGGGCTCGGCCGGTGGCGAGCCCGGAGTGGTGGAGGCGGCGAGCTCTTCGCGGACCTGGCGCTCGGCCTCCCGTCGCATCGCCTCGGCCTGGCCCCGCAGCCACTGGGCCGCGGCGGTGCGGTTCTCCGCCTGCTGGAGCCGCGCTCGCTCCTCGGCATCCTCGGCGCGCGCCTGCGCCTGCTCCAGCTGGTCCCGCAGCGCCTCGAGCGCCTGGCCGGCGCGCTCCTGCGCCCGCTCGAGGTCGCGCTCGAGGGCGATCATCGCCGCCGCGGAACGCTCGTCGGCTTCTGGCGCCCTTGCGGGGGGAGGCTGTGGCGCAGGCGCCTCGGCTTCGGGCGCCGGCTCAGGTTCCGGCTCGACGGCCTCCGGCGGCGTAGCCGCCTCGGGCTCGGGCTTCGGCGGCGGAGGAGGCGGGGGGGTGGGCCGGACCTCGGTCGGGGGCTCGAGAGCCGGGGTTGCGGGCGAGTCCCCGTCCGCCTCGACCGGCTCCGCTTCCGCGGCCTTCTCGGCGGTGGGAGTCTCGGCCTGATCGGCGGCGGTGGCGGAGTCCAGCCCGAGCGCCCCCTCCGTCTCGGCGATCTCGGCCGCCGTCTGCTTCAGCTGCTCGCCCGCCGCCTCGATCGCCGCCGGGTTGAGCTCATCCGCCCGGTACATCTGCAGCACCGTGGCGCCGAGGTCGCGGCGTTCCTGCGCCTGGCGCTCGGAGAGCGTTCGGAGCTTGCGCTTCAGGGGTCCCTTCCTAGCCATTTTTCGATTCCTCAGAGAGCATCATTACCGAGGATCTCCCCGTAAGCGATCAGCACCCTTTCGGCCATCCGCGCCGCGGAGAATCTCCGGGCCCCGGCGGCGCCCTCGACCCGGGGGTCCGGGGCGGTGAGATGGGCCGCCACCGCTTCCTCCCAGACCCCCATGTCATAGTCGGCGCAGAGGCAGCCGGCGATTCCGTCAAGGGCGGTGGGGGCGATCCCGACCGCGGTGGAGAGGACCGGCACCTCGCAGGCGAGAGCCTCGAGGCAGGCGAGGCCGAAGCCCTCGTTGTCGGAGGTGACCAGCACCGCGTTGGCGGCATTCAGCCAGAGCGGCATCCGCTCGGGTTCGATGTCGCCGCCGGCGAGCAGGCGAGCGCCGGCGGCAGCCGCCAGCTCGACGGCGCGATCGTGGCGCTTCTCCGGCCGCGCCGGGTTGGCCGGGAAGAGCAGATAGCGACCCTCGGGATCGAGGCCGAGCTCGCGCCGCGCCTCGGGGCGGGGGATCGGCCCGAAGCGGGCCAGGTCGAGGCCGCAGGGCAGGACGGCGCTTGACCCCGGGACATGCGGGAGGCCGGGGCGACCGCCCTCCGGTGCGAACAGGGCCCGCGAGACCCCTGCGACCAAGTCGATCCGGTGGACCAGCCGGCGAGAGATAGCGCCCACGACCGGATGGCGGACGTCTGTGCCGTGGAATGTGACCAGCAGTGGCCTCGCCCCTGCCAGCTTTGCGCAGGCGCCCGCGAGCCCGTAGTGGGCGTGGACGAGGTCGAAGCTCTGCCGCCGCAGCAGGCGCCGCAGGCGCCGGGTTGCCGGTGCGTACTCGCGCCGTCCCATCGGAAAGCTGAAGACCTCGACCTCGACCCCCCGCCTTCGTACCTCCTCCACCTGGTCGACGACCCAACGGCCGCGCTGCGGGGCGCTCGGGTCGGGGACGAAGTTGGTGACGACCAGGGCCCGCATCGGCGCGGAGCGTATCTGCGGAGGCGGCACCGTTTTCGCCTTGGCCCACCCAGCAGTTCTGGCCCAGGTGGCCTAGATCCCCGAGTGCACTCGGCAGGGCCCACGCGGCCATCCACGGCCTGCGCTGGCCTTGCTCAGCGCAGGCCGGAGCAATCCATCATCGCTCGCCGAGCTCTTCGACGGTGTGTTCAGCAGTTGGGAAAGCCTCGAGTCGTTCGTCCGGGATTGGCTCGCCGCTTTCCACCGAAAGTCCGTACGTCCCGGCGGCTAGCCGCGCCTCGGCACGCTCGACAGCAGCAAGCTCCTTGGCCAAATCCTCGGCCCGGCCTGCATCGAACTCAGCCTGATAGAGGTTCTCCGAGCCTTCGTCGCCTGGCTCGTCCTTGTCTGTCTCGGACTCTTCGAGAGCTGCGACCGCGTCCTCGATTCGCGTCCGTTCGGCGGCCAGCAGCTTGCGGGCGCGGTCAGAATCCATGGTGGGAGGCTATCGCGAGAGGGTTTGACCCCGTCGGGGCGGCCACGAGGAGTCCTTAGGTCAGCTTCAAGCGGCAATCGCCCAACAAACGCGCCTTCGACGATCCCGTCAGAGAGCGCCGGAGGGGCTGAGAGCACCGGACTCAACCGCCTTCCCGACGGTCCCACGGGTTGGCATGCGAGGGCGGGATTGACTAGCCGCCCTGCCGTGGGGGCAACTCTTGAATCTCCTGCCCGGGGAAAGACTCGTTTCCGTCTGGTTCGATGAATCGCTTCCTCTCACGATCGGGGCTGTAACCGATCGAAGGAGGTCCAGATGTTCCACGCGCTTCTCGGCAGAGCCCACGCCGCCATCCACCTCAGACTCGAGACGATCCGCCGCGCCCTGGAGGGCGAGCGCGGGCAGGGCACGGTCGAGTACGTCGGGCTGATCCTGCTCGTCTCGCTGCTGATGGTCGGGATGGTCGCCGCGATGAAGGGGTTCAACGGCAAGCAGGGCACCGAGCTCGCCGACGTGATCGTCAACAAGATCAAACAGGCAGTGAACAAGGTCGCCTTCAAGTAGGGGTCGCGTGGCCCGGCCGAGGACGGTCGGGCCACCCGGCCTCTGAGAGACTGCGCCGATGCCAAGCACCCGCAGCCATGGTCGCGGCCCGGCCGAGATCCGCCCCGTCTCGATCGAGCCGGGCTACGTCGCCACCGCCGATGGCTCGGCGCTGATCACGGCCGGCGAGACCAAGGTGATCTGCACCGCCTCGGTCAGCTCCAAGGTCCCGCGCTGGATGGAGGGCCGGGGCACCGGGTGGGTGACGGCCGAGTACGCGATGCTGCCCGCCTCCACCGGCGATCGCAAGGAGCGCGACATCTCCCGGGGTAAGCAGGACGGGCGCTCGGTCGAGATCCAGCGGCTGATCGGCCGCTCGCTGCGGGTGGTGGTGGACTTCGAGGCGCTCGGGGAGCGCAGCGTCTACGTCGACTGCGATGTGCTGCAGGCGGACGGGGGCACCCGCTGCGCCGCGATCACCGGCGGGCACGTCGCGCTCCAGCTGGCGCTCCAGGGTCTGCTCGACGCGAGCGAGATCGAGACGATGCCGCTAAACGGCTCGGTCGCCGCGATCAGCGTCGGGGTCGTCGACGGGAAGGCGCTCTGCGACCTCGACTACGCCGAGGACTCCGCCGCCGAGGTCGACGCGAACGTTGTGATGACCTCCGACGGCGGCCTGGTCGAGGTGCAGGCGACGGCCGAGCGGATGCCGCTCTCGCGAGCCTCGCTCGACGAGCTGCTGGGGCTCGCCGAGGGCGGCATCGCCCGGCTGCGCGAAGAGCAGGAGCGGGCCACCGCGACTTGATCCTCGCCTCCCGCAACGAGCACAAGTTGCGCGAGCTGGCCGAGATCCTGCCCGCCGTAGGGCTGCGTCCGTTGCCGCCCGAGGTCGAGCTACCACCCGAGGACGGCGAGACCTTCGCCGAGAACGCCCTGATCAAGGCCCGCGCGGCGCGGGCGGCGACCGGGGAGCCGGCGATCGCCGACGACTCGGGGATCGAGGCGGTGGCGCTCGGCGGGCGCCCTGGCGTGCGCTCGGCCCGTTACGCCGGTCCTCGGGCCTCGGATGCTGAGAACCTGGCGAAGCTGTTGGCCGAGGTCGGTGCGGCGGCCGGCGACCGCCGGGTCGCCTATGTATGCGTGATCGCCCTGGTCGACGCCGACGGCTCAGAGCACACCTTCGAAGGGCGCTGCAGCGGGTTGCTGGCCGAGGAGGGGCGGGGCGAGGGCGGCTTCGGCTACGACCCGGCGTTCGTCCCCGACGACACCGGCCCCGGAGACCAGCGGACGATGGCCGAGCTGGCGCCCGCCGAGAAGCACGCGATCAGCCACCGGGGGCGGGCGGCCCGGGCGCTCGCCTCCCACCTCGATGCCGAAGGGGGCGGATCGTGATCCGCACCAAGTCCGAGGCGGCCGGCCTCTCGATCGCCTCGAACTCCGTTCTGATCGCGCTGAAGCTGGCCGCCGGAGCGATCACCGGCTCGATTGCGATCCTCACCGAGGCAGTCCATTCGCTGATCGACCTGGTCGCGTCTGTCGTCGCCTTCATCTCGGTGCGCAAGGCGGACGAGCCCGCCGACGTGGAGCACCCATACGGCCACGAGAAGGTCGAGAGCCTGGCGGCGACCCTGGAGGGGATGCTGATCCTGGTCGGTGCCGGGATCATCATCTACGAGGCGACCCACCGGCTGGTCGTCGGCTCCGGAGTGGAGCGCCTCGGGATCGGGATCGCGGTGATGGGGATCTCGCTGATCGCCAACCTCGTGGTCTCGGGGGTCCTCTCCCGCCAGGCACGGGTCCACGAGTCCTTTGCCCTCGCCGGCGACGCGGCCCACCTGCGCACCGACGCGATGACCTCCGGCGGCGTCCTGCTCGGCCTGGCGCTGGTTCAGATCACCGGGCTGGACCAGTTCGACTCGATCACCGCGCTGATCGTCGCGGTGGTGATCGTCGCAGCCGGGATCCGGATCATCCGGCGCTCCTCCGGGGTTCTGGTCGATGAGGCGCTGCCTGATGAGGAGATGGACCTGATCGAGGCGGCGATCGCCTCCGCCCGCACCCCGGAGGTGGCCGGCTACCACAAGCTCCGTGCTCGCAGGGCGGGCCGGCGGCGCTACGTCGACTTCCACGTCCAGTACCGCACGGGCACCAGCCTCGAGCACGCCCACCACCTCGCCCACGAGATGCGCGGCGCGATCGAGGCCGAGATCCCCGCGGCGGAGGTGCTGATCCACGTCGAGCCCGAGACCTCGTTGATCGATCCCGGAGAGCGGCCGGGCCCGTTTCGGGCCGGCTGAGCGCCCGCCGGCCGGCGCTAGCGGGACGGCAGCAGGTTGACGGCGGCCGCCAGGCCGACCGCGGCGACGGTGATCGCGTAGCCCGTGTACCCGCTGATCTCGAAGAGGACCGCGGCGATGGCGCAGATGACGACTACGGCGATCCACGATGCTCTCGCGAGGGGCACGGCGCGGTATTTTCACGAAGATGGCCGATGGCACAGCCCCGACGGGGGTATCGAAGGAGGAGGCGGGCCGGGCGCTCGCATATCTGGCGGAGATGTCACCCGACCTTCGCGGCGGAGCGATCCTCGGCCCCGGCGGCGAGGTCCTCGCGGCCGACGGTGACCCGGCGGAATGGCGCGACGCGGCAACCGCGCTGCTCGAGGCCGCCGACCGCGCCGGCGATGAGCCCGCCGGCCAGGTCCACATCGCCACCGAGCAGGGCGAGGTGTTCGCCCTGCGGCACGGCGGGCTGACCGCGGTCGCAGTGACCGAGCGCTTCGTGCTCTCCTCGCTGATGTCATTCGACATGCGCTCGGTGCTGCGTGATCTCTGCGCGCCCGAGCCCTCCGCGGAGAGCGGCTGATGCCGAAGGCGCATCGGGTCCTGCTCGACCGGGTCTCCGGCTACGCCGACGAGGCGGCGGCGTTCATGCGGCGGCGACGCCACACCCGCCGTCCGTTCGCCCGTATCCACTACGCGGGCGGGCGCAGCCGCGACCACGCCTCCGACAGCGTCGCCGGGGCCGAGCTGTTCACCGCCGCGGGACGGATGATCGAGGCCGCCTCGAGGCCGCGGGACTGATGGAGGCCGCCGAGCCGACGCCGCTGATCGAGCCGGCGCTCGCCGAAGAGGTGCTGCGGCGGGCGCTCGAGACCGGGGGCGAGTTCGCCGAGATCTACTGCGAGAGCCGCTCCGGCCTGACCATGGCGATCGACGAGTCGCGTATCGAGTCGGTGCAGTCGGGGGCCGAGGAGGGAGCCGGAATCCGGGTGATCAGCGAGGGGACCACCTACTTCGCCCACGTGGACGGGCTCGCCGCACCCGACCTAGAGCGCGCCGCCGGGGAGGCGGCGGCGGCGCTGCGGGGAGCCCGCCGCGAGCCCGCCCCGCTTCGGGCCGTCCACAGCGAGCCGCAGCGGATCGAGCAGCGCCCCGAGGAGGTGCCCGCCGCGACCAAGGCCGAGCTGCTGCGGAAGCTCGACGAGCGGGCCCGCTCCCAGGGCGGCGAGGTCGTCCAGTTCCTGGCCAACTACGGCGAGGCGCGGCGGCGGGTCACCGTGGCCAACTCCGAGGGGCTGCTGGCGTCAGATGACCGCACCAGGGTGCGGCTCGCGGCCCAGGCCGTCGCCCGTCGCGGGGAGAAGGTCGAGACCGGGCTCGAGACGCTCGGGGCGCACCGCGGCTTCGAGCTGCTCTCCGGCGATCCGGCGCTGATCGCCGAGCAGGCGGCGGGCAAGGCGCTGGCGCTGCTCGATGCCGACCCGGCGCCGGCCGGCTCGATGCCGGTCGTGGTCGGCGGCGGATTCGGAGGGGTTCTGTTCCACGAGATGACCGGCCACGGGCTGGAGGCCGACCACGTCCAGAAGCAGGCGAGCGTCTACGCGGGCAAGCTCGGCGAGCGGGTGGCGGAGCCGCTGCTGACCGCCTTCGACGACGGTCGCATGCCGGGCGAGTGGGGGACCGACTCGATCGACGACGAGGGGACCCCGACGCAGAAGACGCCGGTGATCGAAGAGGGCAGGATCGTCTCCTACCTGTATGACCGCATCCGGGCCGGGGCCGACTCGGTCGCCTCGACCGGCAACGGGCGCCGCGAGAGCTTCAGGCACCTGCCGATCCCGCGGATGACCAACACCTACATCGCCCCTGGCGACGCCGAGCCCGAGGCGATGATCGCCGAGGTGCCGAAGGGCTTCTACGCCGTCTCCTTCGCCGGCGGCCAGGTCGAGCCGGCGACGGGCGACTTCGTCTTCGGGGTCTCCGAGGGCTACCTGATCGAGAACGGCACGGTGACCCGCCCGTGCCGGGGCGCCACGCTGATCGGCAACTGCCTCGACGCGCTCGCCGCGATCGAGGCCGTCGGAAGCGACTTCGAGATGAAGACGGGGATCTGCGGCAAGGGCGGGCAGCGGGTGCCGGTGGGCACCGGCCAGGGTCACGTGCGGATCCGCGAGATGACCGTCGGGGGGACGGCGGTCTGATGGAGCTCGAGGGGGCGGCCGGGCGCGCGGTCGATGCGGCGCTGGGCGCCGGCGCCGGCGACGCCGAGGCCTACGCGGTCGAGGACGCCGGCCGCGAGGTGAGGGTCCACGGCGGCAAGGTCGAGAGCCTCACCGCC
This sequence comes from uncultured Actinomycetes bacterium, assembly GCA_963720735.1. Lineage (GTDB taxonomy): Bacteria > Actinomycetota > Thermoleophilia > Solirubrobacterales > 70-9 > JBBRHQ01. The sequence goes on along the minus strand of CAVRGL010000005.1, from coordinate 167,433 downwards.
GCGACCGAGCGCGGGGTCGGGGTGCGGGCCTGGAGCGAGGGCCGGGTCGGCTACGCCTACGGCACCGATCTGAGCGAAGCGGGCCTGGAGCGGGTCGCGGCGCGCGCCGCCGACGCCTCCCGGACCGCGGACACGGACGAGTTCGCGGCTCCGCCCCAGCCCCTGGGCGTCGCCGAGGCGATCGAGGGCCTCAGCGATCCGGGGGTCGCGGAGGCCGGCGCCGGAGAGGTCGCGGAGCTAGCCCTCGCGGTCGAGCGGGCGGCGCTCGACGCCGACCGGCGCGTGGTCGGGGTCGAGCAGGCCGTCTACGCCGACAGCTTCGAGCGGGTCGCGATCCGCTCCTCGACCGGGATAGGGGGTGGGTATGAGGCCTCGAGCTGCTACGCCTTCCTGCAAGCCATGGCGGAGGGCAAGGGCGGCCGCGAGACCGGGCTCGGCTTCGGCCTGGCGCGGGGCCCCGGCGGTCTCGATCCTGAGGAGATCGGCCGCGAGGCGGCGCAGCGGGCGGTCTCGATGATCGGGGCCCGCAAGCCGGACTCCCGTGCCTGCCCCGTCGTCCTCGACCCGACGGTCGCGGCCAGCTTCGCCGGGTTGATCGGCTCGACCCTGGGCGCCGATTCCGTGCAGCGAGGCCGCTCGCCCTTCGCAGAGCGACTCGGCGAGGAGGTCGCCAGCCGGACGCTGCGCTTCGAGGACGACGGCCTCGACCCCGCCGGCCTCGCCTCCTCGCCGTTCGACGGCGAGGGCGTTCCCCGCCGCCGCATCGCGCTGATCGAGGACGGTCGCCTGCGCACCTTTCTGCACGACACCTACACGGCCCGCCGGGGCGGCACCGAATCCACCTCCAGCGCCGGGCGCGGCGGCTACCGCTCGACCCCCTCCGTGGCGGCGTCCAACCTGCTGATCGGAGAGGGAGACGAGAGCTTCGACGGCCTCCTCGCCTCCGCATCGGAGGGTGTCTACGTCTCCGACGTCGCCGGCCTTCACTCGGGGGTGAACCCGGTCTCCGGCGTCTTCTCGGTGGGCGCCTCGGGACGGATGATCTCCTCCGGAGAGCTCGCCGATCCGGTGCGCGAGTTCACGATCGCGAGCGACCTGGTGAGCATGCTGCGCGCTGTCCGCTCCGCCGGCGACGAGGCGAGGTGGGTGCCGTTCGGGGGGTCGGTGAGGACGCCGCACCTGCTGATCGGCGAGATGACCGTGAGCGGCGCCTGAGGCCGCCCCCTGGCCGCATCCGCGCCCGCTGTTAGATTGCGCCCGTTCTCAACTCGAGGAGGATTTCCCCAGTGACCAAGGCTGAGTTTCTCGATCAACTGGCCAGCGACGACCGGATCGGCTCCAAGAAGGCTGCCGCCGACGCCGTCGACTCGGTGCTCGACGCGATCTCCGACGTCCTCGGCGGCGGCGGGGACGTCAACTTCACCGGCTTCGGCAAGTTCCACGTAGCCGAGCGCGGCCCCCGTCAGGGGGTCAACCCGCGGACCGGCGAGCGGATCACGATCCCCGGCGGCAAGGTGCCCCGCTTCTCCGCCGGCTCTGCCCTGAAGTCCAAGGTCAAGGGCTGAGCGAAGGCTCGAAGCCGTTCGCGGACCGGCTAGCGGCACTCGTCGAGGAGCGCCGCAGCCAGGTCTGCCTCGGCCTCGATCCTGATCCGGCGGGGCTGGCAGCCGAGCCGCCTGGGGCGGTCGGCCCCGGCGGTGAATACCCGTCCGCCGCCGAGGCGGCGGCCGCGGCGGTATCGGCGCATTGCCGCGACCTGATCGAGCGGGCCGGGCCGGCATGCGTCGCCGCAAAGCCGCAGCTCGCCTGCTTCGAGCGCCTCGGCGCCGCCGGCTGGGCGGCGCTGGCCGAGGTATGCGAGATCGCCCGCGAGGCGGGCCTGCTGGTGATCGCTGACGGCAAGCGCGGCGACGTCCCGGTCAGCGCCCGCGCCTACGCCGAGGCCCTCCTGGGCCGCACCGAGACCCCCTGGGGAGTGGTAGAGGGGCTGGGCGCCGACGCGATCACCGCAAATCCGCTGCTCGGCCGCGACTCGCTGGAGCCGCTGGTCGCAGCCGCGGTCGATGCCGGCGCCGGAATCTTCGCGCTGGTCCGCACCAGCAATCCAGGCGCCTCGGAGATCCAGGACCTCGACAGTGACGGGGCTCCGCTCCACGAGCGTCTGGCCGCGCTGGTCGATGCGCTTGCGCCGCGGCTCTCAGGCGCCGGCGGGCTGAGCGGGATGGGGGCAGTCGTCGGCGCCACCGAGCCCCGTCACATCGCCCGCCTGCGCGAGCTGATGCCCCGGTCGGTCTTCCTGATCCCCGGGGTCGGGGCGCAGGGCGGCACTCCCGGGGAGCTGGCGCCGGCGTTCGCCGCAGGGCGCGCCTCCGCCGTGGTCTCCGCCTCGCGGAGCATCGCCTCAGATCCCGATCCGGGCGCCGCCGCCGAGCGCCTGCGCGTGGCCGTTTGGGAAGTTTCGGCCGCCTGATCTCAACCGGGCCGTCTATACCATCACCCGCTCCCATCAGCCGAGCAGCCCCAAGCGATGAACACACGCAGCAAAGCCCCGGCCCGGGTGCTCGCCCTTCTCGCCCTGATAGGGGCCGCCGCAGCGATCGTCGTCGTGGTCACCGCGACCACCGGCGACGACGGTCACTCGAAGCGGGGCCATCACGCCAAGCATCACGCGGGCGGCAAGCAGGGCAAGCAGCAGAAGCCGACGCCGAAGGCCTACACCGTGCAGGAGGGCGACACCCTGAGCAGGATCGCGCACAAGACCGGTGTCCCGCTGGCCAGGATCGAGCGGCTGAACCCCGACGTCGATCCGCAGATCCTGATCGCCGGGCAGCAGCTGAAGCTCCGCTGAGCCTGCGCCGGCGCCCCATCGCCCCGGCGCTGCTCGCCGCCCTGACGTTGGCGCTGCTCGCCCTCCCCGCCTCGGCCGCCGCACGCCAGCCGGCCGGGAGCAAGGGCGGGCGTGGCGGCCCCCCCGGCCTCGAGGCTCGCGCCTGGGCCCTGATCGACGCCCGCACCGGCGAGACCCTGGTCTCCCACGCCGCCTCGGAGCGGTTGCCGATCGCCAGCACGACGAAGCTGATGACCGCCTATCTGGCGATGCAGGAGCTGCCGGAGGCGAAGCGGGTGCGGGCCGTTCCCTACGCGGCGATCCCGGGCGAGTCGCTGCTCGGGCTGAGTGCCGGAGAGCAGATCAGCGTTCGCGACCTCCTCTACGGCCTGATCCTGCGAAGCGGCAACGACGCCGCCGAGACGCTCGCCGTCGTCGCCGCCGGCAGCGAGCCGCGCTTCGTGCGCCAGATGAACCTGCGCGCCGCTGCCCTCGGCCTTCCGAACACCCACTACGCGAACCCGATCGGCCTCGATCAGCCCGGCAACTACTCGAGCGCCGCCGACCTGGTTGCGCTCAGCCGCCGGCTGCTCGAGATCCCCCGCTTCGCGCGGATCGCCGCATCGCGCACCGCGCTGCTGCGCAGCCTGCGCCCGCCGGAGCGGATCTACACCCGCAACACGCTGCTGCTCCGCGCCGCCTGGGCGACCGGGGTGAAGACTGGCCACACGCTCGGTGCCCGCTACGTCCTCGTAGGCTCCGGCCGGCGCGAAGGGGTCGAGCTGATCTCCGCGGTGCTCGGAGCGCCGAGCGAGAGCCAGCGCGACGCCGAGACGCTCGACCTGCTCGACTACGGCTTCTCGCTGTACCGGCGGGGCCGGCCGCTGCACGCCGGGAGGACGGTGGCGAGCTCCTCGATCCGCTACGCGGGCGGGGAGCTGCCGCTGCTCGCGGCCCGCACGGTCGCAGTCGGCATTCGCCGCGATCAGCGGCTGAGCGTCGAGGTGCGCGCTCCCTCCGAGGTCGAGGGGCCGATCCGGCGCCGGGCGAGGATCGGCGCGGCGATCGTCCAGGTCGACGGCCGGCGGGCGGCGCGCGTCCCGCTGCTCGCGGCGCGCGCCATCCCGAGGGCCGGCGACTTCGATCGGGCGAGGACCTATGTCTCAGAGCATCCGATGACGCTCGCGGCGGTCGCGTTCGTGATACTGATTGGCGTGGTGTCCTTGCGGTGGCTGCTCCGCCGCCGGCGCCGAAGCCAGTGATCCTCACAGTCACACTCAACGCTGCCCTCGACCGCACCGTCGCGGTCCCCAACTTCCACCAGGGCCATCGTCACAGGGCGGTGGAGAGCCGCTCGGCGGCCGGCGGTAAGGGGGTCAACGTGTCCCGCGCGCTCAGTCTCCTGGGCCGACCGGTGATCGCCACCGGCCTCGGCGGCGGCCCGACAGGCGCCCAGGTGCTGGAGCAGCTCGCCGAGGAGTCGGTGGTCACCGACTTCACCCCGATCGCCGCTGAGACCCGGATCAATTTGGCGGTGATCGACCCGACCTCGGGCGAGCAGACCGAGATCAACGAGCGTGGACCGGAGGTCTCGGCGGCGGAGATCGGGGCGTTTCAGGAGCGGCTCAGCTACCTCGCCGGCGGGGCCAGGCTCTGCGTCCTCGCCGGCAGCCTGCCGCCCGGCGCCCAGCCCGATCTCTACGCGCGGCTGGTCAAGGACCTGCGCGCCCGCGGCGTCACCGTGATCCTCGATGCGGAGGGCGAGCCGATGCTCGCCGGCCTGCGCGCCGGCCCGTCGGTGATCACCCCGAACGAGCGCGAGGCCGAGGAGCTGGTCGGGCACGAGTTCGAGGGGGCGGGCGACGTCGTCTCGAGCCTGGCGGAGCTGGTCGAGCTCGGCGCCGAGGAGGCGATCATCACCCGGCCCGATGGCTGCGTCGCGGTCGTCGGAGAGGGATCCGAGCGCGGCTTCTTTGAGGTCTCGACCGAGGCGCTCGACCCCGTCTCGGCGGTCGGTTCCGGCGATGCCTTCCTGGCCGGGTACGTCGCCGCCCGCTTCGACGGCCGAGCCCCCGCCGACTGCCTCGCCTACGGGGTCGCCTGCGGGGCCGAATCGACCCAGCACTTCGGCGCCGGCACCGTCGACCGCGATCAGGTCGAGCGGATCCTTCCGGGGGTGGAGATCAAGTCGCTCGAGGTGCCGGCGGCCCTGAGTTGACGGCTACTATCGTTGGGGTAGTGGATTTTCGCCCCGGAAAGCCGCAAACAGGGATTTTCCGGCCCCGCCACGGCGGGGCTTTCTTGTCCGCGGCGCTCCATACGCTGCCCCCTCAACGCCACCCTCGGAGGACCTGAATGGAGATCGACATCGGTCGAGGCAAGAAGGGTAGGCGCGCCTACGGGTTCGACGACCTCGCGATCGTCCCCTCGCGCCGCACCCGCGACCCCGACGACATTGACATCAGCTGGACTCTCGGCCCCTACCGGTTCGAGCTGCCGCTGATGGCCTCCGCCATGGACGGCGTGGTCAGCCCGGAGACGGCCGTGCTGGTCAACAAGCTCGGCGGCCTCGGGGTGCTCAACCTCGAGGGGATCTGGGCGCGGTTCGAGGACGCCGAGGAGCAGCTCGAGAAGATCGCCGCCGCCCCCCGGCACCTGGCGACCCGGCTGATGCAGGAGATCTACGCCGAGCCGGTGAAGGCCGAGCTGATCGCCCGCCGGATCGGCGAGATCAAGGAGCAGGGCGCGGTCGCCTGCGGATCGCTCACCCCGCAGCGGGTGCGGGACTTCTACGAGGTCGCGGTCGAGGCGGGGATCGACATCCTGGTGATCCAGGGCACGGTGATCTCGGCCGAGCACGTCTCGACCAGCGTCGAGCCGCTCAACCTGAAGGAGTTCATCGCCGAGGTGCCGGTGCCGACCGTGGTCGGCGGCTGCGCCTCCTACTCGACCGGCCTTCACCTGATGCGGACCGGGGCGGTCGGCGTGCTGGTCGGGGTCGGCCCCGGGGCAGCCTGCACCACCAGGGGCGTGCTGGGGATCGGCGTCCCCCAGGCGACCGCGATCGCCGACGTCGCCGCGGCCCGCTCCCAGCACATGCTGGAGACGGGCGAGTACGTCAACGTCGTCGCCGACGGCGGCATGCGCACCGGGGGCGACGTCTCCAAGGCGATCGCCTGCGGCGCCGACGCGGTGATGGTCGGCTCGCCCTTGGCGCGGGCCAAGGAGGCGCCGGGTCGCGGATTCCACTGGGGGATGGCGACATTCCACCCCTCGCTGCCCCGCGGCACCCGGGTATCGACGACGACCGACGGCTCGATGGAGGAGATCCTGCTCGGGCCGGCGCAGGAGAACGACGGCACCTTCAACCTGATGGGCGCCCTGCGAACCTCGATGGCCACCTGCGGCTACGAGGACATCCGCTCCTTCCAGCGGGCCGAGGTGATGGTCGCCCCGGCGCTGCAGAGCGAGGGCAAGAAGCTCCAGCAGGAGCAGTCCGTGGGGATGGGCTCCAACGGCCGCGCTGCGGTCAGCGCGGGGGTCGCCGTCAGCGATGACTGAGGCCGGCCCGGGGGCCGGGGTGCGCGACCACGCGCCCGAGATCTCCGTCGAGAAGGCGGCGGGGGTCAGCGCCCCGGGCGCAGAGGAGGTCCCCGCCCACGAGGAGGTCCTCGTGCTCGACTTCGGCGGGCAGTACTCGCAGCTGATCGCCCGGCGGATCCGCGAGTGCGGCGTGTTCGCCGAGCTGCTGCCCTCGAGCGTGCCGGTAGCGGAGATCGAGCGCCGCCGTCCGCGCGGCCTGGTCCTCTCCGGCGGGCCGGCGTCGGTGTATGAGCCCGGCGCCCCCGCCTTCCCGACCGAGCTGCTCGACCTGGGCATCCCCCTGCTCGGCATCTGCTACGGGATGCAGGCGATGGTGGCGGCCCTGGGAGGCCGGGTCGAGGCCGCCGAGTCGGGCGAGTTCGGCCGCACCGAGCTGACCGTGCTCGACGGCGGTGGCCGGCTGCTCGCCGGCCTCCCGGCCGAGCAGCACTGCTGGATGAGCCACCGCGACACGGTCTTCGAGCCCCCGGAGGGGTTCACGGCGCTCGCCTCCAGCCCGGGCTCCCCGGTGGCGGCATGCGAGGCGCCCGAGCGCGGCCTCTACGGGATCCAGTTCCACCCGGAGGTCGTCCACACCCCCTACGGGACAGAGATCCTCACCCGCTTCCTCCGCGAGGTGGCGGGGTGCAGGGAGCAGTGGTCTCCGGAGTCGGTGATCTCCGAGCAGGTGGCCGCGATCCGCGCCCAGGTGGGGGACGGCCGGGTGATCTGCGGGCTCTCGGGCGGGGTCGACTCCTCGGTGGCGGCGCTGCTCGTCCACCGGGCGGTGGGGGAGAGGCTGACCTGCGTCTTCGTCGACCACGGGCTGATGCGACAGAACGAGGCCGAGCAGGTGGTCGAGGCCTTCGGCCAGTTCGAGATCCCCCTGATCCACGTCGAGGCCGAGGAGCGCTTCCTCTCCCGCCTCGCCGGGGTCGAGGACCCCGAGCTGAAGCGGAAGATCATCGGCGAGGAGTTCATCAGGGTCTTCGAGGAAGAGGCGGGCAAGCTCGAGGACGTCGGCTACCTCGTGCAGGGCACCCTCTACTCGGACGTGATCGAGTCCGGTGGCGGCACCGGCGCCGAGACGATCAAGTCCCACCACAACGTCGGCGGCCTTCCCGAGGAGTTCGACTTCGAGCTGGTCGAGCCGCTGCGGATGCTGTTCAAGGACGAGGTGCGGGCGGTTGGGGCGGAGCTCGGGCTCCCCGACCGGATGGTCTGGCGCCAGCCGTTCCCCGGGCCGGGCCTGGCGATCAGGATCGTCGGCGGCGAGGTCAACCGCGAGCGGCTTCAGATCCTCCGCGCCGCCGACGCAGTCCTTCAGGAGGAGGTGCGGGCCGCCGGGCTCTACCGCGAGCTCTGGCAGTCGTTCTGCGTCCTGCCGGTGGTGCGCTCGGTGGGCGTGCAGGGGGACGGCCGCACCTACGCGTACCCGATCGTGGTCCGCGCCGTCACCTCGGACGACGCGATGACCGCCGATTGGGCGCGGCTTCCCTACGACCTGCTGGAGCGGGTCTCGGGCCGGATCATCAACGAGATCGCCGAGGTCAACCGGGTGACGCTCGACATCTCATCGAAGCCGCCGGCGACGATCGAGTGGGAGTGATCAGACGCCCGCGACCCGGGTGATCGCGAAGATCCCCGCGAAGCCGGAGGCGGTCAGGGCGACCCGGCCCCAGGAGGCGTGGGCGTGCGCCTCGGGCAGCAGGTCGGTTGCCCCCATGTAGAGGAAGAAGCCCGAATAGAGGCAGAGGATGTAGCCGAGGGTGGTGTCGGAGACGCTGACCAGGGTGCCGACGACCGCCCCGAGAAGCGGCGCGAAGGCGTCGATCCGCAGCCAGCGGCGCCCTGGTTCTGGTCGCCCGACTGGCTGAGCACGAAGCTGACCGTGTTCATCCCGTCGGCGAAGTCGTGGCTGATCACCGCGACGAAGACGAGCATGCCGGTGGTCGCGTCGAGCCCGAAGGCGAGCCCGATGCCGAGACCGTCGATGAAGCTGTGGATCGAGAGCCCGAGCGCACCGAACATGCCGACGTGGCTGTGGGCACGGGCCTCGGAGGGATCGTCGCGATGGTGCAGGGTCAGCGCTCGCTCGGCGAAGAAGAAGGCGAGGAAGCCGATCGCGACCAGGGTCGTCGCGCGGTTGGCATCATCGATCAGGTTGATCCCCTCCGGGAGGACGTCGAACAGCGCCACCGCGACGACGACGCCTCCGGTGAGGGCGATCACGGTCGGCAGCGAATGTCGCAGCCGCAGCGCCACCGACCCTCCGGCAAGGGTCGCCAGCACGGTCAGCCCGGAGAGGGGGATGGCGATCCAACTCATCGCCGGGCCTCAGGGCTCCGCCGCGCAGCGGGGGCATTGTCCCCGGAGCACGACCTCGTGCGCGGATACCTCGAACTCGGAGGCCCGGCTGATCGACTCGATAGCTCCCTCGAGGCGTTTGTCGCTGAACGGCGCCACCGCGCCGCAGCGCTCGCAGAGCAGGTGGTGATGGTGGTCACCTCCGGGATCGACCCGCTCATAGCCGGCCGAGTCGCCGCCGAGGTCGACCCGCCGGATCAGGTTCAGCTCCTCGAGCTGCTCGAGGGCCCGGTAGATGCTGGCCCGCCCGACCCGATCTAGGCGCCGGTCGATCTCCATCGCGGTGACCGCACAGCCCTCGCCGGCCAGCAGCTCCACCACCCGCCGCCGGGAGCCGCCGCTGCGATAGCCGGCCTCGCTCAGCGCCAGGAGTGTCTGCTCGGCCCAGGCGGGGCGGTCGCGCGCGGGGGAGGCCACCGGCCCAGCCTATCAGTAATGAGAGTCATTCCCATCTAGTGGTTGCGACGCGTCGAGTGAACGAAGACCGGAGGGCCGGAGTTCGTTCACTCGATTGGGGTGGGGGTCAGCTGTAGCGGTCCCAGCGCTTCAGCGACGGGGTGGGATTGAGGAAGTGACCTCCCTCGTACCAGCCCGGAGCGGACCACATCTCGAAGTGAAGGTGGCATCCGGTCGCGTCGCCGGTCTCGCCGACGTTGCCGATCTTCTGGCCGGTGTGGACGATCTGGCCTTCCTTGAGCGGCGAGGGGCGGATCAGGTGCATGTAGACGAAGTCCCGGCCGGTGCTCTTGCCGTCGATCACGACGTAGTTGCCGGCGGCGCTCTGGTAGCCGGCGTACTGGACCCGGCCGCCGCGGGCGGCATCGATCCGCGGACCGCAGGCCGAGAGGATGTCCTGGCCCTCGTGGGTATGCCCGGCGCGCGGCGCCCCGATCCCGTCCCCGTAGGTGTGCCTGGCTCGCAGCGGGAAGATGTAGCCGTAGAGCTTGAAGCCGGTGGTGGCGGAGGCGCTCGAGGCCCGGCGCGCGCGGGTGCCGCTCTGGGAGCGGATCTGGAACGAGTAGGGCCCGTTGGCCGCCGGCCGCCCGGAGGAGGTCCTGCCGTTCCAGCCGACCTGCTGGGTGGAGTTCGCCGGAACGTTGTCGCGGAAGTAGCTGCGGACGACCGAGCCGTCATTGCCGACCACGTCGATGCGCAGGTCGTTGAGGTGGCGGTCGCTGCGGATCATGTAGGTGAGATGGGGATAGCGGACCCCGAAGTAGTAGGCCCGGCGGGGGGTGGTCTCGGCCTCGGCGACCTCGAGGTCGCCGGCGCTCCCCAGCTCGCTGCGCGGCTTGATCACCAGCTCGGCGTCGGAGAGGCCGGAGGAGTTGCCGTAGTTGTCCTTGACCCGCACCTTGCCGTCAACCGCGCCGGCCGGGACATTCGCCTCGGCGGTGGTCGAGGTCGAATCGGTGACCTCGGCGACGACTCTCTTGCGGCGGCCCGTGAAGGTCATCTTGCTGACCCGCTCGAGATGGGTTCCGGTCACCTGAACGCTGCCGCCGACCGTCGCCTCGCGCAGCCCGACGCAATCGGTCATGCAGATCACGTCGCGCACCACGGGGTCGCTGGGTGCGACGGCGCCGCCGCCGGAGCCGGTCGCTGCCGAAGCGATGCCGGCGACCCCGGTCAGGGCCATGATCACGCTTGCGGTTATCGCTGTTGCCACCGGCTTGCGCCGGGCGCCCTCGCTGGGGGCCAAGTCGTTGCCTCTCTTTCTTCGGCCTGCGGAGTTAGCTGTCGGGCTCGCGCTGAAAGAGCTGCGCTACGGCACTTGCTTCGGCCGATTCGCCCCTGAGACCTGCAAAGGCCTCTGCGGTTCCTCCGCTCCCGGCTGGCCAGACCGACCGGGATTCGGCACAACTGGCGCGGCAGTATAACCGCGGCGCAGGTCACTGCGACGGAATCGAACGGCGGCGCAGGTCACTGCGACGGAATCGATGCGAACCGCAGCACGCGCCCCAACCCGGGCCGACGTGGGACCTTTGAACCGCCATATAGACGTCTGAAAGGTCCCACCCTCCGCTTGAGCCCGGCTGGGGCTGCGCGGGCGTGTCGCGACGGCTATCATCCGCCAGCCGCGCCGGGGCCGCAACTGGCTGCCCGCGCGGCTTTTGATCGAGATGACGAAGACCTTCGTTGCGACTCCGAGCAACCGCCAGCGCGACTGGTACGTCGTCGATGCCGAGGGTCAGACCCTGGGGCGGCTGGCGACCCGGATCGCCGATGCGCTGCGCGGCAAGCTGAAGCCCGAGTACACCCCCCACATCGACACCGGGGACTTCGTGATCGTCGTCAACGCCGAGAAGATCCACGTCACCGGCAACAAGCTCGAGGCGAAGACCTACTGGCGCCACACCGGCTACCCCGGCGGGATCAAGTCGCGGACGCTGGGCGAGATGCTGGAGCGCCGCCCCGAGGAGGTCATCCGCAAGGCGGTCAAGGGCATGCTGCCGAGAAACCGCCTGGCGCGCCAGCAGCTGCGCAAGCTGAAGGTCTACGCCGGCCCGGATCACCCCCACCAGGCGCAGACCCCCAAACCGATGAAGGTCGAGAAGTAGATGGCCGAGGAAGAGAACGCCGAGACCCCCGAGCAGAAGGCCGAGGAGACCGAGCCCTCAGCCGAGGCGCCTCCCCCCGAGGAGGCCCTGGCCGAGGACGCCGCAACCGAGGCCGAGGAAGCCGAAGAGCAACCTCAGCCTGCCGCGAGCCCCGACGCCCCCGGACGCGAAGCGGAGGAGGTGTCGGGCAGTGATTCCGAGGACGCGTCGGGCAGTGGTTCCTCGGAGGTGACGGGCATTGATCCCGAGGTCGCCCTGGCCGCGGACGCGGCCGCCGAGGGCGACGAGCCGGAGGCTCCGCCGGCGGCGAGCACGGAGACCAAGACCGGCTCCTCGGACCTGCCCCCCGGCGCCGACCTCGAGCCGATCGCAGTCGAGCCCGACGCCCAGCTCAGCGCCGAGGAGAGAGCGAGGCTCGAGGCGGAGGCGGAGGAGCGCGCCAGCCGCGAGGCCGAGCTCGACACCGAAGGCACCGAGGAGGACGCGGCGGTCAGAGCCCCGGCGCAGATGGAGAGCGGCTCGCGCTACGTGGCGACCGGGAAGCGCAAGCGCTCGATCGCCCGGGTCATCCTCACCCCAGGAGAGGGGAAGATCGAGATCAACGAGCGCAAGCTCGAGGAGTACTTCCCCCGTCCCCTGCACCAGACGATGGCGTGTCAGCCGCTGGCCTCTGCCGGCTACGAGGGCAACGTCGACGTGCGGGTGCGCGTCCACGGCGGCGGGATCAGCGGCCAGGCCGGGGCGGTTCGCCACGGGATCGCGCGGGCGCTGACCGAGATCGACCCGGAGCTGCGGGGAGATCTCAAGCGGAGGGGCTTCCTCACTCGCGACGCCCGGGTCAAGGAGCGCCGCAAGGCAGGGCTGAAGAAGGCCCGCAAGAAGCCGCAGTTCTCGAAGCGCTGACCACGGAACGCAGATACTTCGGCACCGACGGCGTCCGCGGCGAGGCCGGGACCGCGATCACGGCCGAGCTGGCGATGTCCCTCGGCCGCGCCGCGACGGCGGCGAGCCCGGCCGAGAGGCCGCAGGTGCTGATCGTCCGCGACACCCGCGAGTCGGGCCCGATGCTCGAGGCCGCCCTGGCCGCGGGGATCGCCGAGGCGGGCGGCGACGCCCTGATGGCCGGGGTCCTGCCGACCCCCGCGGCGGCGGTCCTCGCCCGGCGTCACGGCCTCGACCTGGCGGCCGTCGTCTCCGCCTCCCACAACCCCTTCGGCGACAACGGGATCAAGTTCTTCTCGGGCGATGGCTACAAGCTGGACGACGAGACAGAGGCGCGGATCGAGCAGCTGCTCGACGGCGCGACCGCCGGTCCCGGCCCGGTTCGGCCGGGTGCGGGAGCTGAACGGGGGCCTCGGCGACTACCTGCGAGCCCTCGAGGAGGCCTTTCCGCTTGACCTCTCCGGGACGAGGGTGATGCTCGATTGCGCCAACGGCTCCACCTACGGCGCCGCTCCGGCGATCTTCGAGCGGCTCGGGGCCGGGGTCGAGACGCTGGCGGCAGAGCCAGACGGGCGCAACATCAACCTGGACTGCGGCTCCACCCACCTGGGGCTGCTGAGCGAGGCGATCGCGGGCTCCGAGGCGACGATCGGCTTCGCCTTCGACGGAGACGGCGACCGGGTGCTTGCGGTGGACGGTTCAGGGACCGCCCACGACGGCGACGAGCTGATCGCGCTCGCCGCCGGGCACCTGGCGAGCCGGGGCGAGCTGGGCGGAGGGGTCGCGGTGACCGTGATGACCAACTACGGCTTCCACCGCGCGATGCAGGATGCCGGGGTCGAGGTGGCGACGACGCCGGTCGGCGATCGCCACGTGCTCGAGCAGCTGCGGGCCCGCGAGTGGAAGCTGGGCGGCGAGCAGTCCGGGCACATCATCGCCATGGACTACGCGCCGACCGGCGACGGGATCGGCGCCGCACTGCTGACCATGCAGGCACTGGCCGGGCGCGACCTCGCCTCCGCGACGGTGATGGAGAGGCTCCCGCAGACGCTCGTCAACGTCGAGGTCTCCGACCTCGAGCAGGTCGCCGGCGCGGCCGGGGTCTGGGAGGCGGCGGAGGTCGAGGCCCGAAACCTGGAGGGGCGAGGGCGGGTGCTCGTCCGCCCCTCCGGGACCGAGCCGCTGGTCAGGGTGATGGTCGAGGCGCCCGAGCCCGAGGAGGCGGAGCGGGTCGCCGGGCGGCTGGTCGAGGTGGTGCGCCGGGAGCTCGCCTAGGAGCAGCGGGCGCCGTCGCCGTCCGCCGGGCGCCGCGCGGGAACGCTCTACCCTTTGCCGACCTCTCCTCATGTGTGGAATCGTCGGATACGTGGGCTCCCGGCCGTGCCGCGAACTGCTGGTCGCCGGCCTCGAGAAGCTCGAATACCGCGGCTATGACTCCGCGGGGGTCTCGGTGATCGCCGACGGGCGGATCGAGACCGTCCGCGCCGTCGGCAACCTCTCCAACCTGCGGGCGGCCGTGGAGGCCGATTCCAATGGAGGCGCGGTCGCTATCGCCGAGCGCCCGCCGACAACCGGCGTCGCACACACCCGCTGGGCGACCCACGGCAGGGTGACCGAAGAGAACGCCCACCCCCACAGCGACTGCTCCGACCGAATCCACATCGTCCTCAACGGGATCGTCGAGAACCACGCCACCCTGCGCCGCGAGCTCGAGGAGGATGGCCACAGGTTCAGCTCGGAGACCGACGCCGAGATAGTCGCCCACCTGATCGAGCGCAACTACGAGGGCGACATCACCGAGGCCGTCAGGGTGTCGTTCGGCGAGCTCCGGGGCCACTACGCCTTCGTCGCCGTCTGCGCCGATCAGCCCGAGGTGCTGGTCGGGGCGCGCAAGGAGTGCCCGCTGATCGCCGGGCTCGGCGAGGGCGAGACCTTCCTCGCCTCGGCGATCCCGGCCTTCCTGGCGGAGACCCGGCGCGTGACGCTGATCGAGAACAACGAGATCGTCACCGTCGACGCCTCGGGGATCCGGATCACCGACGCCGCCGGCGCCCCGGTGGAGCGTGAGGCAGAGGAGGTCACCTGGGACGAGGACGCCGCGGAGAAGGGCGGCTACCCGACCTTCATGATGAAGGAGATCCACGAGCAGGCCGAGGCCGTCGCCGAGACGATCGGCGACCGGCTGCCGACCGACGACGGCGTCGACCTTTCCGAGGTCGACCTCGACGACGAGTTCCTGCGCGGCCTGAACCGGATCGTGATCGTCGCCTGCGGCACCTCCTACCACGCGGGTCTGGTCGGCCGCTACGCGATCGAGGAGTGGGCCCGGGTGCCGGTGGAGATGGACATCGCCTCCGAGTACCGCTACCGCAACCCGGTGGTCGGCACGGGTGACCTGGTGATCGGCATCACCCAGTCCGGCGAGACCGCCGACACCCTGGCGGCGATGCGGCTGGCCCGCGAGAACGGGGCGAGGGTGCTGGCGATAACCAACATCATGGGCAGCCAGGCGACCAGGGACGCCGACGCCGTCCTCTACACCCGCGCCGGGCTGGAGATCGGGGTGGCGGCGACCAAGACGTTCGTCGCCCAGGTTGCGGCGATGTACCTGCTCGGCCTGCGCCTCGCGCAGCTCCGCGGCACGCTCTCGGAGGAGCGCGTCTCCGAGCTGGTGGTCGAGCTGAAGGAGATCCCCTCGAAGATCGGACAGACGATCGAGAGCGTCGACGAGCGGGTGCGCGCGATCGCCCGCAGCCATCACGAGCAGCGCTTCTTCCTCTATCTGGGCCGCCACATCGGGCTCCCCGTCTGCCTCGAGGGGGCGCTGAAGCTGAAGGAGATCTCCTACATCCCAACCGACGCCTACGCGGCCGGCGAGATGAAGCACGGCCCGATCGCCCTGCTCGACACCTCGACCCCGGTGGTCTGCGTCGCCACCGACAGCCCCGTGCTGGAGAAGGTCCTCTCCAACGTCGAGGAGGTCCGCGCCCGCGGCGCCGACACCATCGCGATCGCCACCGCCGGCAGCGACAGGGTGGAGGAGGTCGCCGACCAGACGATCCAGGTTCCGCGCAGCGACTGGATCCTGCAGCCGATCCTCGCCATCCTGCCGCTGCAGCTGCTCGCCTACCACATCGCCCGCCTCAACGAGCTGAACGTCGACCAGCCCCGCAACCTGGCCAAGACCGTCACGGTCGAGTGACCTTCCGCCCGGGGAGTTGACGTCGGTCACGTCGTTACGATGCGCGGCCTATGACTACTCGAAACCGCGTCTCTCTCGTCCTGTCCAGTGCCGTCCTGACGGCATTCGCGATCGCCGGCTGCGGAGGCTCCAGCAGCAGCGGCAGCGATGATCCGGCCAACCTGGCGCCCGCGAACTCGCCTCTGTTCGTCGAGGCGACGGTGAGGCCGGAGGGGGGCCTGAAGACCAACATCGAGCAGCTCTCGAAGAACCTGGCCGGGATCAGCGACCCGGGCAGCCTGATCGTCGATCAGATCGACTCGGGAATCTCCCAGTCCGGCGGCAAGATGACCTTCGCGGACGACATCGAGCCGTGGCTCGGGGAGAAGGCGGGCATCTTCTTCCAGCATTACGACGGCGCCAACTTCTCCGGCTGGGGCGCGGCGTTCCAGAGCACCGACGACGACGCCGCCAACGCCTTCGTCGACAAGCTGGCGCAGACCTCGAACTCTCCGGTGACCCAGGGCTCCTATCAGGGCGTGGACTACTCGACCGACACCAAGGACGGGACCACGGTCGGCGTGGTCGACGATTTCGTCGTCCTGGCCGAGGACAAGCAGACCTTCGAGTCCGCGGTCGACAGCTCGAAGGGGGACTCGCTGGCGGATGCGAGCAAGTACACGGACGCGGTCTCCAACGCGCCCGACGAGACCGTCGCCGACGCCTACGTGGACATCGGCGCGCTGATCAACTCTGCGGGAGGCCAGGTCGACCAGCAGGTGCTCGACTTCTACAACTCGCTCGGCTACAACCTCAGCGACTCGACCGCCCTGGCGAGCGTCGTCGCCGCGTCCGACCAGATCGAGATCGACGTCAGCACCAATGTCGGTGGCGGCATCGACGCCGCAGGGCTGACCGACTTCATCGGATCGTTCCCCGGGGGCGCATGGGCGGCGTTCGCCACCCCGGACGTCGGGAAGCAGGCACAGAAGATCGTCAACGGCTTCGACAAGAACGGGATCCCGGGCAGCATCCCGCCGGGTCAGTTCAAGAGCGCGCTGGCCCAGCAGGGGATCGACGTCGACAAGATCGCCTCCTCGATCGGCGACGTCGGGCTGTTCATCGAGGGAACCGGGCGCTCAAACCTGGGCGGCGCGTTGGTGATCGAGGCGAAGGACCCGCAGGCCGCCTCCGAGAACCTCGGCAAGCTGACGGACCTTCTGCGCAATGCGCGCACCAGCGGGTTCAGGCAGATCCCGGGAGGGTTCTCGATCACCGATCCGCAGGACCTGGGCCGGCAGCCCGTCGACGTCGTCGCCAAGGGCGACCGGATCGTCATCGGCTACGGGCAGCAGGCAACCCAGCAGGCGCTCTCCGGGTCCGGGCAGACGCTCGACTCGAGCTCGGCCTTCGACGACGCCACCAAGTCGCTCGGCGGTTCGGACCTCGCCGGGTTCATCGACATCCCCAGCGTGCTGAAGCTGGCCGAGTCGATGGGAGCCGGCTCGGACTCCAACTACCTGCAGGCGAGGCCCTACCTGCAGAAGCTCGACTTCGCAGCGATCGGGGCCGGCACCTCCGGCGACCTGACGACCTCGAAGATCGTGCTCAAGGTCGGGGGCTGAGCCAGCCCGCATGAGCGCCGGGGTGGGAATCGACCTGCTCGAGGTCGATCGCCTCGAGCGGGCCCTGGACCGGCGCCCCGGCCTGGCGCGACGCGTGTTCACCGACGCCGAGCTCGACTACGCCGGCTCGCGCGGCCGGCCCGCCCGGCACCTGGCGGCCCGCTTCGCCGCCAAGGAGGCGGTGTTCAAGGCCCTCGGGCTGCGGGGCGCGCTCGGCTTGCGGGAGATCGAGGTGATCGCGGGGGAGCCTCCCTCGATCCGCCTGCACGGGCGAGCGGCTCAGAGCGCCGCCGAGCGCGGGATCTCCGACGTGAGCGTCTCGCTCACCCACACGGGCGAGATGGCGGCCGCCGTGGCGGTGGCCAGGTGACTGTCATGCCGGCGCGGTGTTAGCGCCGGCAGAGGCATGTAAGGCGGCGCAGCCGCCGCAGGTGATTCAGCGTGTGCCCGCAACGCTTGGCGTCAACGAGTCCGCCCGGTAGGCGCCGTCCTGGTAGAGCATTCCGAGCTGCATCCTCTGCCCGCCGGAATCGCCGCCGCGGGGGACGATGGTCGCCAGCGCGTAGACGCCGTCGATCCCGCGCAGGTCGCTGATCGCGACCGAGCGGGCGGCGCTCCGCGGCCGCCTCTGGCGCCGACGGCACTCGCCGGGGCGATCGAACTGGGCGCGGACGAAGTTCGCGGTGAACAGCTCGCTGCAGAGTGCCGGGTCGGGGCTCGTCGCGATCCTGGTGATCGTGGCCCTGACGGCCCGGTCCGCCGCCCTCGAGAGCCGCTCGGCGCAGGCGAGGAGGCCGGCCCGGGTGGCGTGGCTGTCGGCCTCCCTCACCGCCAGCTCGCGACGGTTGCCGAGCGCGGCGTAGGCGGCGCCGGCTCGCCGCCGCGCCGCCCGGGCGCGGCGCTCGCTGAGCCGCAGGGCGTGCCGGCGCGCGGCGAGAAAATCGCGGTAGGCGGCTCCGGCGCTTCCGCCCGGTGCCTCGACGCCGCGCAGGCGCGAGGTCGCCTCCCGCTCGATCGGCAGTAGCTGGGCGTTCTGGGCCGCGGCCTCGGCGGCACTCCCGGGGGTGCCGCCGTCGTCGAGGACGCTGTTGACCCGGACCGCCTCGCCGGTGCAGATGCCGTCGGCCTCGGCGGCGAAGTCCTCGCCGCCGCCGCAGGCCCAGATCAGCAGCGGCAGTGCGAGCAGGACGGCTGCCGTGGCAGCGCGCAGAGGCGGCGGCGAGGTCGGATTCCTCATCGGCGTCGGGATCAGCCTAGGCTCCGCGGCGGTCGCCGGAACGCGTCCGGCTCGCCGGTACGCTGGCGGCGATGGAACCGTGGCTGCACCCCCTGTTTGACGCGGGCGCCATGCGGGAGATAGATCGCTGGGCGATCGAGGACCGCGGCGTCCCCTCGCTGGAGCTGATGGAGACGGCGGGCGGGGCGGTCGCCTCGGCCGTCACCGAGCTCTCGCCGCAGGGCCCGGTGCGGGTGATCTGCGGCAAGGGCAACAACGGCGGCGACGGCCTCGTCGCGGCGCGGCTCCTGGCCGAGACAGGCTTTGAGGTCGAGGCGCTGCTGCTCTGGCCCGGGGACGAGATGCGCGGCGATGCGGCGGCAAACCTGGAGCGGTTCGCCGCCGCCGAGACGGTCGATGCGGGATCGCTCGCGGGGCGCCTGGAGGGGTCCGGAGCGATCGTCGACGCGATCTTCGGCACCGGCTTCAGCGGCGCGGCCCGCGAGCCCGCTGCCGGGGCGATCGCCGCGATCAACGACTCCGCCGCCCCCGTAGTCGCCTGCGACATCGCCTCCGGCGTCGATGCCTCGAGCGGGGAGATCGAGGGCGCTGCGGTCGGCGCCGACGTCACCGTCACCTTCCACGCCGCCAAGGTCGGGCACCTGATCGCCCCGGGGAAGCACGCCGGCGGGGAGCTGAGGATCGCCCCGATCGGGATCCCCGAGGGTCCGCCGGCGGAGCCGAGCGCCGGGGTGATCGATCCGCTGGTGCTGAGGCTGGCTCCGCGCCGGGGGGCGGGCTCGAACAAGTTCACCTCCGGGCAGGTGGTTCTCGCGGGCGGCTCGCGGGGACTCACGGGATCGATCTGCATGGCGGCCGAGGCGGCGATCCGCAGCGGCGCCGGCTACGCGACGGTTGCCGTCCCCGACTCCTTGGAGCCGATCTTCGAGCAGAAGCTGACCGAGGTGATGTCGGTCGGCTGCCCGAGCGAGGACGGGCACCTGATGGCCGCTTCGGCGGACAGAGTCCTCGCCGCCTTCGAGCGTGCCGCGGCCGGCGTTCTCGGCCCCGGCCTCGGCCGCGATTCCGCGGCCGCCGGCCTGGCCCGTGACGTCGCCGGGGCGATCGATGCCCCCCTGGTGATCGATGCCGACGGTTTGAACGCCTTCTCGGGGAATCTCGGGCGGATCGCGGCACGCGCCCGAGCGACCGTGCTCACTCCCCACGCAGGCGAGCTGGGGCGTCTGCTGGAGCGCTCATCTGAGGAGGTCTCCGCGCACCGCCTCGACTCGGCCCGGGAGGCGGCGGACGCCGCCGGCGCCGTGGTCGTCCTCAAGGGGGACGACACGATCGTCACCGACGGGGAGCGGATCGCCGTCAACGCCGTCCCGGCCCCGGGCCTGGCGACCGCGGGGACCGGAGACGTCCTCTCGGGGATGACGGCCGCGTTCCTCGCCCGCGGGCTCGAGCCCTTCGCTGCAGCCTGCGCCGCGGTCATCGCCCATTCCAGGGCGGGGGCCGCCGCGGCGGAGCGGATCGGGGCGGCCGAGTCGGTGATCGCCACCGACGTGATCGATTCGATCCCGGCCGGGCTGACGGCGGATGCCTGAGCGCGCCCTGGCCCGCATCGACCTCGCCGCAGTGGAGCGAAACTGCGCCCTGCTGGCCGGCCGGCTCTCCGGCGGCGCCCGGCTCTGCGCGGTGGTCAAGGCCGACGGCTACGGTCACGGCGCCCACGCCTGCGCCGAGGCGGCGCTTCGAGGCGGCGCGGGCTGGTTGGCGGTGGCGACCGCGCGTGAGGCCGAACAGATCGGGCGACGCCTGCATCACGTCCACTTGCTGACCATGGGGGCCCTCTCGGCGAGTGAGGTGGACGTCGCTCTCGGGGCGGGATCTGAGATCGGCGTCTGGAGCGAGCGATTCCGAGCGCTGCTCGCCGCGCGAGCCAGGGCCCAGGGCCGGCCTGCGCTCGTCCACGTCAAGCACGACAGCGGCATGGGCAGGCTCGGCAACCGCGATCCCGAGGAGGTGCTGCGCCTTGCTCGCGCCTGTGCTGCGGATCCCGATCTCGAACTGGCAGGCCTGTGGACCCACTTCGCCACCGCCGATCAGCCCGAATCGAGCTTCTTCGAAGAGCAGCTGGAGCGCTTCGATGCTCTCGCGGGCGTCGTCCGGGCGGAGTTCCCCGGCGTCAACGTGCACGCCGCGAACAGCGCGGCGCTGTTTCGCGAGCCCCGCTCGCACTTCGACATGGTCCGCTGCGGGGTCGCGATCTATGGCCTCGATCCGTTCCAGGGCGACCCGCGCGAGCGCGGCCTCGAGCCGGCGATGGAGCTGCACTCCTACGTCGCCGACGTGAAGCGGTTCAGGGCTGGGGACAGCGCCGGATACGGGCGCACCTGGGTCGCGCCGGCCGACACTTGGGTCGGGGTGCTGCCGATTGGCTACGGCGACGGGGTGAGAAGGGGGCTCTCCAACAACGCCGAGGTGCTGGTGGGAGGGAGGCGCAGGCCGCTGGTGGGGACGATCTCGATGGACAACCTGACCGTCGACCTCGGGCCCGAGGCCGACGCCGAGCCCGGCGCCCCGGCGGTGCTGATCGGCGTCCAGGGTGGCGAGGCGATCCTCGCCGAGGAGATCGCCGGCCGCCTCGGCACGATCAACTACGAGGTCGCTTGCGGTGTGTCGCCCCGGGTCCCGAGGGAGCCCCGGTGAGCACCGCGGGGCGGCTGCGGGCCTCGGCCCAGGTGAGCGCGGTCCGCGATGCCCTGGGCGAGGACGCTGCCGGTCGCGCCTGGGTCGTCGGCGGCGCCGTCCGCGATGCGGCCCTGGAGCGCCCGGTGACCGACCTCGACCTGGCGGTGGCGGGCGACCCGGAGGAGGCCGCGGCGACGATAGCCCGGGCGGCTGGTGGCAGCTCGTTCGAGCTCTCCGCCGAGTTCGGCACCTGGCGGGCGCTGGGGCGCGACGGCGGCTGGCAGGTGGACGTCACAGCGCTGCGCGGCGGGGACATCGAGGCCGACCTCGCCGCCCGCGACTTCACGATCGGGGCGGTGGCCGTGCCGCTGGCCGCCGGCGAAGAGATCGACCCCTTCGGCGGCCTCGCCGACCTGGAGCGGGGCACCCTGAAGGTTGTCTCCGAACGGAGCTTTGCCGAGGACCCGCTGAGGCTGCTGCGCGCCGCCCGGCTCGCCGCCGAGCTGGGACTCGAGATCGATCCGGCCACGCTGGCATCTGCGCGGGCCCTGGCGGCGCGGGCCGCCGAGCCGGCGGGCGAGCGGGTGCTCGGCGAGCTGCGGCTGCTGATCGCAGGCCCCGACCCGCGCCTCGGGCTGGGGCTGATCGAGAGCCTCGGGCTCATGGGCCCGCTGCTACCCGAGGTGGAGGCCCTGCGAGGGGTCGATCAGACCGCCAACCACCACCTCGACGTCTATGACCACACCATGGCGGTGCTCGAGCGGCTGCTCGAGGTCGAGGCCGATCTGGGGCGCTTCGCCGGCGAGCGTGCCGACGAGGCGCGGCAGCTGCTCGAGGAGCCGCTCGCCGATGATCTGACGCGCGGTGACGCGCTGCGCCTCGGGGCGCTCGTCCACGACCTCGGCAAGCCCGTCACCCGCAGCGAGTCGGACGGGAGGGTCACCTTCATGGGTCACGACGCTGCCGGGGCGGAGATCATCGGCGCGATGCTCTCCCGGCTGCGTGCCAGCCGTGCCCTGACCCGCCACCTCCAGGCCCTCGCCCTTCACCACCTGCGGCTCGGGTTCATGGTCCGCGAGGCGCCGCTGCCGCCACGCCGGGTCCACGACTACCTGCGCGCGACGGAGCCGGTCGCCGCCGACGTCACCCTGCTCACCGTCGCCGATCGCCTCGCCGCACGCGGCAGCGGTTCCCTGGCCAGCCAGGAGATGGTCGAGGCGCACCTGAAGCTCGCCCGGGAGATGCTCGCCGCGGCGCTCGACTGGCGCCGCGACGGCCCCCCGGCGAGCTTGATCGCCGGTGACGAGCTGGCGGCCGAGCTGGGGATCCCGGAGGGCCCGGAGCTGGGCAGGCTGCTCGCCGAGCTCGAGGCAGCGCAGTACGCCGGCGAGGTGCGCACCAGGGCGGAGGCCGTCGCCCACGCGAAGTCCGGCGTATAAGCTGGCGCCGCGATGGCCGAGCGCCGATGACTGCCTCTTCTGCGGGATCGTCGCCGGCACGGTCCCCGGCGAGATCGTCGACTCCGACGAGCACACGGTCGCCTTCATGGACATCAACCCGGCGACCCCCGGCCACGCCCTGGTCGTCCCCCGCGAGCATTCGACCGACCTGCTCGACGTCTCCGACGCCGACCTGGAGCGGACGATGGTCGCCGCCCGCCGCCTCGCCCGGCGCATGGAGGAGGCGCTCGAGCCGGACGGCTACAACGTCCTCAACTCCTGCCGGCCGGCGGCCTGGCAGACGGTCTTCCACTTCCACGTCCACGTGATCCCCCGCTACGCGGACGACCCGCTGAAGCTTCCCTGGGTGCCGGGGCCGGGCGATCCCTCGGAGATCGCCGGGGTCGCCGGGAGGCTGCGCGGCGATGGCTGACCCGGTCCGCCTGGAGCGCGATGGGGCGGTCGCCGTGCTCGTCCTCGCGGACCCGCCGCTGAACCTGTTCGGCAGCGCCACCTTCGACGCCCTCGCCTCGCACGTCACCGAGGTCGGCGCCTCCGACGCCCGGGCGCTGGTCTGGCGCGCCGAGGGCGACGTGTTCAGCGGCGGAGTCGACGTCCACAACTTCGACGGGATCGGCTTGCGCGACGCCGAGCACATGTTCAGCGCGCTGGTCACCACCGTGCGCAAGATCGAGGCGCTGCCGATGCCGACCCTCGCCCTGATCCACGGCCTCTGCCTGACCGCAGCCTGGGAGGTGGCGCTGGGCTGCGACCTGATCTGGGCGAGCGCCTCGGCCAGGGTCGGCCTGGTCGAGGCCGTGGTCGGGCTGACCCCGGGGGCCGGGGGCACCCAGCGGATGGCCGAGCGAGCCGGCCCCTCGCGGGCCCGCGAGTTCGTGATGACCGGCGGCCTCTACGACTCGCCGACGATGGAGCACTGGGGCGTGGTCAACCGGGTGGTCGACGACGAAGAGCTGCTGGAGAAGGGGATGCGGTTCGCCCACCGCCTGGCGGCCGGGCCGACCAAGGCCCATGCGGCGACCAAGAGGCTGGTCCGCGCCCAGCTCGAGGGCGGGGTGGACAAGGCCGACCGCGACACCCCCAAGGTCGCCGGAGCGCTGTTCGGAACCGAGGACCTGAAGGCCGCGGTGCGCTCCTTCCTCGAGGAGGGCCCGGGCAACGCCACCTTCGAGGGGCGCTGAGACCCGGTCGCCGTCCGCTACCCTCACCGACCGCATGGGCAAAGAGGAAAAGATCGAGATGGAGGGCGAGATCACCGAGGCCCTCCCGAACACGATGTTCAGGGTCAAGCTCGACAACGGTCACGACGTGCTCGGCCACATCTCGGGCAAGATGCGCCGCCACTACATCCGCATCCTCCCCGGTGACCGGGTGAAGATCGAGCTCTCCCCCTACGACCTCGATCGCGGCCGCATCACCTACCGCTACAAGTAGCCCCGGCCCCGTCGGACGTGGGACCTTTCAACCGCCTATATGGCGGTTCAGAAGCCCCACGTAGCCAATCGGCCAGCTTTCCAGGCACGTGGGACCTTTCAGACGCCTATTTGGCGGTTCAGAAGCCCCACCCCAGTGGATCAGAGGTGGCTGTGACCCGCGGCGGGGTCCGGGTCGGCCATCTCGGCGATCAGCGCCGACCAGGCGAAGTCGACCGCGCCGAGGCCGCTGCCGTCGCGCGGGTCGTAGTACTCGCGCAGGCCTTCGCGGCTCACCGCCCCGACGAGGCCGGCGACCAACCGTTCGGCCTCCCGCCGGTAGCCGAGGCGGCGCAGGCCCAGCCAGATCAGCCAGGCCGAGTTGATCCAGGTCGGCCCGCGCCAGTACTGGCGAAGCAGGCCCCTGCTGCCCCCCGGCTGGTAGCTCGGCTCCGCGGCGGAGACCGATGGCGGAGCGACCGGGGTCCAGAACTGCCCGCGGTCGAGCAGGTGCTCCTCGACCAGCCGCCGGCCGATCTCCTCCGGCAGGTCCGGCAGGGCGAGCGGCGCCAGCGAGGTCCAGGTGGAGACCGCGGGTCGCCCGCCGCCCGGTCTGACCTCGTCGAAGAAGAGGCCGCGGCTCTCGTCGTAGAGGCGCTCGACCAGAGCCGGAGTGATCGAGGGCCGCCCCAGGGCCTGTAGCGAGAGGCACCAGAGGACGTTGACCCCCGTCTCGCAGAGCAGCGGCCCGCCTCGCTCCAGCACGCGGCGGGCGTCGAAGCCGAGCCGGCGGTTGTGCTGGACGAGCAGCGGGAACCCGAGTCGGCCGCCGATCTTCCAGCCCCACACCGGCTCGAACTTGGGCGAGGCGTCGAGGCCGGACTCGTCCGGCTGCAGGATCCACAGCAGGCCGTCGCCGTCGAAATCGCGGTTCGCGGACAGCCAGTCGGCCTGGGCCGCGATCCGGGGCTCCGCGGCCGGGTCGCCGACGGCGATCCGCCAGGCCCAGGCGAGCAGCGGCGGCTGGATCGTCTCGGTCTGCATCGAGCGGCGCGAGCTGACGTTGTAGAAGGGAAGCCGCGCCCATGAGACGGGCCGCTCCCAGAAGATCGTGTGGCCGATGAAGCCGTCGGGGCGCTGGGCGGACAGCAGCGTCTCGAGCTCGGCTCGGGCCCGCGCCGGCTCGAAGCGCCGCCAGACGATCGACGCGAAGCAGGAGTCCCAGTACCACTGCCAGGGGTAGCGGCCAGGGCTGGGCTTGGTGTAGGTGAAGCGGCGGCCGTGGCCGGAGCCCTCCGTCCAGTTGCGGCGCAGGGTTCGCTCGGCGATCTCGACCGCGCCGGCCCTCACAGGGCGGTTCGCCGCATCCCGCGCAGCGACAGCGCTCCGAGCACCGCCAGCAGGCCGGCGAGCGCCAGGATCCCCGGCCAGGTTCCCGCCCAGGTGACCCCGCCGACGAACGCCTGACGGGTGGCGTCGATCACCTGGGTCACCGGGTTGATCCTGGCGATCGCCCGCAGCCAGGGCTGCAGCAGCGCCAGCGGCGCATACGCGGTGGTCAGCAGGACGGCGGCCAGCATCCCCGACTGCATCAGCGGGGCCGCCGACTGGCTGCGGAACTTCAGCGCCAGCATCGAGCCCCAGCAGGCGGCGACCGCGGCCATCGCGGCCACCATGGAGAAGGTGATCACGAACCCCAGCGGGGTCGGGAGGTGGGCGCCGAGCACGATCGCCACCCCGAATACGACCGTCGCCGGGATCATCGCCCGAGCGCTCGCGGAAAGCACCGTCCCGGTCAGCAGCACCCAACGCGGCGATGGGGAGACCAGGAGCCGGTCGAGCCACCCCTGTTCGATGTCACGGGCCAGGTTGACGCCTGTGGCGGCCCCGGTGAAGCCCGCTCCCTGGAGCATGCTGACCGGGATGATGAAGCTCAGGTAGCTGCTGGTGTCGAAGCCGCGCAGGTGGGTGAGGGCACCGAAGACCCCGTTCAGCCCGAGGAAGAAGATGGTCGGCGCCAGCACGCCGGGAATGGCCGCGCCCGGGACCCTGAGCAATTCGTTCTTCGAACGCGCCATCAGCGCCTTGATCGTTCCCCAGTTCGCCCTCCAGCCGGGCCTGGCGGCGGTGCTCATCCGCCCGTCCTCAGCCGGTGGCGAAGCGCCGAGGCGCTCATCGCCAGGCCAAGCAGGCCGATCCCGATGATCGCCAGAACCGCCTTGACTATGTCAGGGCTCGAGAGCCCGGTGACGATCGGGTCGCGGATCCCGTTGACGACGAAACTCAGCGGGTTGTAGGCGGCGATCGTCTTCGCCGGCTCGATCATCAGGTCCTTAGGGAAGAACGCGGTCGAGACGAAGAGGACGACGAAGACGAGCGGGAAGAAACCCTGAACGACGCTGGCGCTGCCGGTCCGCAGGGCGACCGCCGAGCCGAGGCTGCCGATCGCCATCGCCGCGGCCGTAACCAACGCCAGGGCGATCAGCGCGCCGAGGACCCCGCCCTCGATCGTAACTCCGAAGATCAGGCCGAGTGCCAGGAACCAGACCCCTGCGAAGAGACCGAGGGCGGCCGTTCCGGCGAGGCGGCCGGCGACGATCGTGAAGCGGGAGATCGGTGCCGCGAAGAGGCGGTCGGTGAACCCGATCTCGATGTCGACGGCGAGTGCGATGCCGCCGCTGTTACCCGCCAGCATCAGCGACTGCATCATCGCCCCGGCGAGCATGAACTGAAGAAAGCTCTGGACTGGCGGGAAGCCCGGAAGGTTGACGGCGGCTCCCGCGCCGCCGGTCTGGATCGCCAGCAACAGCGTCGGGAAGACGATGATCGGCGCGATCAGCTGCGGCCGGCGAAAGGTTTGGCGGATCGAGCGCATTCCGAGCGCACGGACGACCCGGAGATTCGCCGCCGCTGTGCTCAAGCCCCGGCCACTCCCTCGGTCTCCGCTTCCGGCAACGGCTCTCCGTCGTCGTCGCCCTCCAGGTGGTAGCCGGTCTTCTCGACGAAGACGTCGTCGAGGGTCGGCTGGACCAGCTCCAGCGACTCGACCCCGATCCCGGCCTCGTCGAGCGCGACGACCACGCGGGCGATGTCGGACGGGCCGTGCTCGACCTCGACCAGGACCTTGCCGTCCTTTGAAGGCAGCAGCTTGCCGAGCTTCTCGCAAGCTCGCTCGGCGCGCTCCATCGAGCCTTCGGCGATGACCAACTCGATGTGGGGGTTGCCGAGGTCAGCCTTCAGGGAGGTGGGGGTCCCCTCGGCGACGATCCGCCCCTGGTCAATGATCCCGACCCGGTTGGCGAGCTGGTCGGCCTCCTCCAGGTACTGGGTCGTGAGGAACACGGTCGTGCCCTCGCGGTTGAGGCTCGAGACCTCCTCCCAGATCGACTTGCGGCTGACCGGGTCCAGACCTGTGGTCGGCTCGTCGAGGAAGAGGACCCGGGGCTCGTGCACCAGGGCCGCGGCCAGGTCGAGCCGGCGCTTCATCCCCCCCGAGTAGGTGCCGACGCGGCGGTTTGCGGCGTCGACGAGGCCGACCCGGTCCAGCAGGTCGTCGGCGCGGCGCTTGCCCTCGTCGGTGGGAATGCCCTGAAGCGTCGCCTGCAGCCGGATCAGCTCGCGACCGGTCATCAGCGGGTCCAGCGCGGCCTCTTGGAGTGCGACGCCGATCGTGCTGCGAACCGCCCGTGCCTCGGCGACGACGTCGTAGCCGGCGACGCTGGCCCTGCCCCCGGTCGGCAGCAGCAGCGTGGTCAGCATCCTCACCGTGGTCGTCTTGCCGGCGCCGTTCGGACCGAGGAAGCCATAGATCTCGCCCTCCGCGACCTCGAGATCGACGCCCTGCACGGCCAGCACCTCCCCGAAGGCGCGCTCCAGACCCTCCACTACGATCGCCGGCATTGGCGCTGATCCTAGTTGGGGACCGGGCTCCGCTCCGTGACGCCGGCCACCCATGCAGGCGGGGCGGCCGTACTGGCGGGGATCGTGCAAGCGGCGGCGCAAGGCAGCATCAAGCGGCTGCTATCGGCAGAATCCAGGCCGCAACACTGGCAGCCCGGCGGTGTTGGTAGCTGAGATCGTGATCCACCGATCCCGCATTCGCATACCCAGTCGCGTCCAGGCGCTGATCGCCGCCGCCCTCGGCGCCTGCCTGCTCGGCGCCCTCGCGGTCGTCGCCTGGCCGGGCAGCGCCGACTCGGCGCCGCTTCACAAGGTCGTGCTCGGCACGACAGCGAGCAGTCCCACTCCCGCATGCCCGGCGCAAACGAAACCCGTGGTCAAGGAATGCCAGGCGGTCGGCAAGGCGACGATCTTCCAATCGCTGGCCGGCAAGTCGGTGAAGCCCTACCTGGTCCCGTTCGCCGGCAAGATCGTCTCCTGGTCGATCTCCCTCGCCCGGCCGACCCCCAAGGAGCGCAAGTTCTTCAACGACTTCTACGGCTCACCCTCCGAGGCGCGGATCGCCGTGCTCCGTAAGGTGAAGAAGCGCAAGCCCCCGGTCTACCAGCTGGTCCGGCAGAGTCCGCTGGAGCAGCTCAACGGCTACTTCGGCCAGACGCCGATCTTCACCCTCGACCATCCTCTGAACGTGATCCCGGGCCAGATCGTCGCCCTCAGCCTTCCCACCTGGGCGCCGAACTGGGCGATCAACCTCTCCGGCAACAACACCTGGCGCGCCAGCCGCAAGTCCAACCGCTGCGCCGACAACGACATCCAGAAGTACAGCCATGCCCAGGTGAGGGTCGGCACGAAGCGCCAGTACGGCTGCTACTTCACCAACTCGCGCCTCCTCTACACCGCCACGCTGGTCAAGAAGCCGCGCGGTCGCTGAGCCCGCGCCGCGGCTAGCCGCAGGCGCCCGGGTGCTGGTTGCAGTACTGCTCGAACTTCGCCTGCGGGGTGCCCGGCTCCGGCGGCAGGTCGTTGCTGGCCGAGTCCGGCTTGCTCGAATCTGGCTTGCCGGAGCCCGAGCCGCCCGAGCTAGAGCCCCCGGAGCCGCCCGGGCCGACACCGCCGCCCTCATCCGAGGTCGTCGTCTGTGTTGTGGTGCTCTCCTGGCTCGGGCCGACACCGCCGCTGTCCTCGGTCGACCCTGTCGTGGTCGTCGTCGGTTCCGAGGTAGTGGTGGTAGGCGCCGAGGTCGTGGTCGGCGCCGCCTGCTCGGTCACGGTCGTCGTCTCGCTGTCCCCGCCGCAGCCGGCGAAGGCGAAAAGCAGGGCGGCGGCGAGGGCCGCGGCCAGGCCGCGGGCGACGGGTCGTGGTGCGCGAATCAGGAGTTTCCGTCCAGGGCCGGCTGGCGCAGTCCGCAGTAGGGGCAGTCGCTGACGTCGAGGCCGATCAGCTGGTCGCAGCGGCGGCAGGCCCGCAGGTTGTCCGGGGTCCTCGGCAGCGCCGAGTCGGAGGGCGTCAGCGGCAGGATCCGTGCCACCGGCTGCAGCTCTTCGCCGGTCTCGCGGTCGACGTAGACCGCGCCGGGCTCCACGGCGGCAATCGCCTCGCGGCCCGAGGCGGGGGCGCGCAGCCGATAGGTCTGCTCGGAGTTCATCGCCGCACAGACTAATAGCTTGCCCGGCAGCGATGCGGGTCCTGATCTTCCACGGCTACCTGCTGCGGGGCACCGGCAGCAACATCTACAACGCCAACCTGGCGCGGGCGCTAGCCGGCCTCGGTCACGAGGTCCATCTGCTCTGCCAGGACGCCGACGCGGCCCGTCTGGAATGGGTGGAGGCGGTGGGGCGCTGGGAGCGCGGCGAGCTCGAGGTCGAGCGGCTTCGGGAGCTCCCCGGAGCGGGGTCGGTGACCGCGTATCTGCCGGATATCGGCGGGCTCCTGCCCCTCTATGTCCAGGACTCCTACGAGGGATTCGAGGCCCGGGTCTTCGACCAGCTGAGCGACGGCGAGATCGAGCGCTATGTCGAGGCGAACGTCGCCGCGGTCGGCGACGTCGCGGCCGCCGTAGGGGGGATCGACGCCGCCCTCGCCAACCACCTGGTGATGGGGCCGGCGATCCTGGCGCGCTGCGGCCTGCGATTCGCCGCCAAGGTCCACGGCTCTGCCCTGGAGTACACGGTGAAGCCCAACCTGGAGCGCTTCGGCCCCTACGCTCGCGAGGGGCTCGAGGCGGCGGCGGCGATCCTGGTCGGCTCCCGCCACACGGCGGAGAGCCTCTGGGCCGCGCTCCCGGGCCTCGGGCTCGAGTCGCGGACCCGCCTCGGCCCGCCCGGCGTCGACGTCCACCGCTTCCGGCCGCTCTCGGGCGCGGAGGCGAAGGAGGCCGAGGCCGGGCTGGAGGCGCTGGCGCAGGAGATCGAGGCGGAGCGGGGGGAGGGCGCCTTCGGTCGCGACCCGGGGCTCGCGGCCCCGGCGATCCGCGAATACGCGGCGGCGGATGGTCCGCGGGTGATCTTCGTCGGCAAGCTGATCGTCTCCAAGGGAGTCGACCTGCTGCTCGCCGGCTGGCCCCTCGTCCACGCCGAGAACCCCGGCGCCCGGTTGCTCGTCGCCGGCTTCGGCGAGTTCGACGGCGGCCTGCGCCGGCTGTTCGACGCCATCGCCCGGGGGGATCTCGCCGATGCGCGCGAGGTCGCCCGGCTCGGTCGCGGGCTGGAGGGCGGCGAGACGGCGCCGCTGCGGATCCTCTCCGCATTCCTCGATGACCCCGGCCCGGGATACCTGGAGGCCGGTACCGCCGCCGCCGGCTCGGTCTCCTTCGCCGGCCGGGTCGAGCACGACGAGGTGGCGGAGCTGCTTCCGCTCGCCGAGGCCCTGGTGATGCCCAGCACCTTCCCCGAGGCCTTCGGGATGGTCGCGGTCGAGGCGGCCGCCTGCGGGGTGCTTCCCGTCTCCGCCGGCCACTCCGGGATGCAGGAGGTCTCCCGCCAGCTCGCCCCGGCGCTGCCCGGTGAGGTGGCGCCGCTGATCTCCTTCCCGGTCGCCCCCGGCGCGGTCGAGGGCATCGCGACGCGGCTCAACGCCTGGCTGCGGCTCGACCGGGGCAACCGTGAGCGTTCCCGCGAGGCGCTGGTGCGGACGACCAGGGATCTGTGGAGCTGGGAGGGGGTGGCCCGCGGGGTGATCGCCGCCTCGGATGGGCGGCTCGGGGACCTCCCGGAGCCATGAGCTCCGCTTGTGCGATCAGTCACGCGCCAGCTCGCGGCCTCGCGCCGCCGGATCAATAGAATGCCGCTCGCCAGATGGGCCGTCTGCCGATAGCGAAGATGCTCGCCGCCACCGTTGCCCTCGCCGCCGTGATGTCGGCCGTGATGGTCAGCATCAACTGGGACGGTCAGGAGGCCTCGACGGCGGCCCCGAAGATCGACACCCTGCTCGACGTGATGATCGTGCTCTCGTCGCTGGTCTTCTCGCTGGTCATCGTGATGCTCTTCTACGCCCTCTACAAGTTCAGGGCGAAGCCGGGCGATGAGTCCGACGGCGAGCCGATCCACGGCAACACACGGCTGGAGGTCGCCTGGACGCTGATCCCGACCATCATCGTCCTGTTCGGCGCCGGCTACAGCTGGGACGTCCTCAACAAGATCGAGAAGCACGACTCGAACGCGCTCACGGTCGACGTCTTCTCCCAGCAGTACGCCTGGAGCTTCGGCTATCCGGGCAAGGACGACAAGTGGTCGCAGGGAGAGCTGCACGTTCCGGTCAACCGGCAGGTCCAGTTCAAGATGCATGCCCAGGACGTGATCCACTCCTTCTGGGTCCCGGAGTGGCGGATCAAGAAGGACAACGTCCCGGGGATCACGACGACCGCGGTGATCACCCCGGACAGGATCGGGACGTATCAGCTCGTCTGCACCGAGCTCTGCGGCTTCGGCCACGCGACGATGCGGGCCAAGGTCGTGGTCGAGCCCCCGGCGAAGTTCCGCAAGTGGGTCGCCGCCCTGCCGGAGAAGGTGCCCTCCGGGCTGGCCCAGTCGATCACCGAGGCGAACAGCGACAACCTGCCACCCGTCGGCGCCGGCGGGGCATAATGAAGGCCCTCGGCTAGATGGCAGCGGCAATCAAGCAACCCGGCTGGTACCGGGGCGCCCTCGGCGCCGTTCTCGCGGCCGCCTTCGGCTTCGGCCTGGTGGTCGCCCTGCGCAAGATCTCCGGGCTCCCCGCTTTCCAGACCGAGCAGACCGGCTACCCGCAGGTGATGGTCCCGGTGATTCTCGCTCCGCTCGGCTTCCTGGTCGGCTTCGGCTGCTTCGACTACTGGTTCCGCTGGGCCGCCGGCCGCCCGACCCTTCCCGAAGACCACTCCCAGCACGGGGCGACGAGCTGGAAGGACTACTTCCGCTTCAACACCGATCACAAGGTGATCGGCATCCAGTACATCTGCACCACCTTCTTCTTCTTCTTCGTCGGCGGTCTGCTGGCGATGCTGATCCGTGCCGAGCTGGCCCAGCCGGGCACCCAGATCGTCGACGCCGGCACCTACAACGGCCTCTTCTCCACCCACGCGACGCTGATGATCTTCGTCTTCGTGATCCCCGTTTTCGCCGGGATCGCGAACTACGTCCTGCCGCTGATGATCGGCGCCCCAGACATGGCCTTCCCCCGGCTCAACGCGCTCAGCTTCTGGATGCTCCCGTTGGCGGGACTGCTTTTCATCGGCAGCTTCCTGGCGCCGGGCGGCGCCTTCGACGCCGGCTGGACCGGCTACGCGCCGCTCTCGACCGGGGCTCCCCTTGGCCAGTCCTTCTTCAACGTCGGCGTCCAGTTCGCGGGCGCCTCATCGATCGCCACCGCGCTCAACTTCGTCGTCACGATCGTCACCATGCGGGCGCCGGGGATGAACTTCTGGCGGATGCCGCTGCTCGTCTGGGCGAACCTCTCGACTTCGCTGCTGGTGATCGCCGCCACCCCATTCATCGCAGGGGTCCAGTTCATGGTCTTCTTCGACCGCATCCTCCACACCAACTTCTTCCAGTGGGCGATGGGCGGCGACGTGATCTCCTACCAGCACATCTTCTGGTTCTACTCCCACCCGGCCGTCTACATCATGATGCTGCCCGGGTTCGGGATCATCTCGGAGGTCATCTCGACCCACTCCCGCAAGCCGATCTTCGGCTACCGGCTGATGGCCTTGGCGCTGCTCGGGATCGTCGTCCTCAGCTACTCGGTCTGGGCCCACCACATGTTCGTCGCCGGGATGTTCAGCTGGCTGCGGGTGCCGATGATGATCACCACCCTGCTGATCGCGGTGCCGACCGGGATCAAGATCTTCTCCTGGCTCGGCACGCTCTACTTCGGCAAGATCCACACCTACTCGACCGCGATGCTGTTCGCGCTCGCCTTCATCGTCACCTTCACGGTCGGGGGGATCAGCGGGGTGATGCTCGGCATGGTGCCAATCGACATCCACGTCTCCGACACCTACTTCATCGTCGCCCACATCCACTTCGTCCTATTCGGCGGCTCGGTGTTCACGATCTTCGCCGGCATCTACCACTGGTTCCCGAAGATGACCGGGCGCATGTACGACGAGAAGCTCGGCCGCGTGCACTTCTGGGGGACCGTGATCGGCACCTGGGGGACGTTCATCCCGATGCACTGGATAGGCATGGACGGGATGCCGCGGCGGGTCGCCGACTACGCCAGCCAGTTCGGCGAGTGGAACCTGCTGATCTCGATCTTCGCCTTTGCGCTGGGCGCCGTGCAGCTCGTCTTCCTCTACAACATGATCGTCAGCTGGCGCTTTGGGCCCAGGGCCGAGGCCAACCCCTGGCGGGCGAAGACGATCGAGTGGCAGGTCTCCTCGCCGCCACCGATCTTCAACTTCGACGAGATTCCCAGGGTGGTCGGCGGACCGTACGAGTACGGAGTCCCCGGGGCGAGGCACGCGATCATGGCGGGCGAGGGGGCGGAGGTGCCGGCGCCGCAGCCGACCGTGGCGGGCAGCACGTGACCGAGGCCCCGAGCATCCCGGAGGCCCCGGTCGTCCCCGACCAGCCCGACTCGCCCCCCGACGCTCCTCAGGTCCCGGCCGAGCAGCATCCTCGCACCAGCGAGGGAGGGGTCCAGCCGGATCCCGGCCTGCAGCAGCCCGCCGGGTCGGCGCGGCCCGGGAGCGTCGCCTCGCCGGAGGGCTCCGAGCCGCCGCCTCCCGCTCCGGACGGGCGCCCGCTGCTGATCTTCCTCAACGAGGTGGCGGGCGGGCGAAAGCTCCTGCGCGCCGCGCGGGAGCGGGCACCGGGGGTGCCCTACATCGCGGTCGTCGCCCCGCAGAACCAGCCCGCGGCCGGGCAGCTGATCGACACCGGCGAGCTGCGCGACGCGGCCCGCAGCCGGGTCGACGTGACCATGGCCGTGCTGGCGGAGTTCGGGCTGGACTCGGTCGGCGAGGTGATGGACCCCGATCCCTCGCTGGCGCTGGACGACGCGGTGCGTGCCCACGAGCCGGGCGAGGTGCTGCTCTCCTGCCTGTACGAGTCGCGCTTCGGCCTGACCCGCAAGGACCTGTTCGAGTGGGCGCGGGAGCGCTTCGAGCCCGAGACGGCGGTCACCCACATCCCGGTACGGATCGAGGACGACTCGGTCCGCTGGGACGTGATCCACACCCTTGTGGTCGCCACGCAGACGGTCGCCACCCCGGATCTCGTCAAGCGGCTCAAGGACCGCGCCGCCGAGCGGCCGCACCGCTACACGATCGTCTGCCCGCGCTCGGATGAGATCGAGCGCGAGAAGGTCTGCCACGACCTCGCCTCGACCCTGGCGGAGCTCTACCGCAGCGACGTCGACGCGACCGGCCAGCCGATGAGCCCGGATCCTTTCCGCGCCGTGCAGAACGCGATCCAGCATTACCGGGTCGACGAGGTGCTGATCTCGACCTTCGCCGGGGAGACCTCGAGGTGGCTCGAGCAGGACCTGGTCGGCAGGGTGCGGGAGATCACCGAGAAGCCGGTCGAGCACGTCGAGGCCGGGCGCCCGGCCGAGAAGGTCGCTGCCGCTGTCGCCGAAGGCGCGGAGGGCTAGGGACGAGATGGAAAGCGCCAGCGTCGCACTGGGTCACGCCGAGCACGACGAGCACCACGGCCCGCCCGAGGCCAACCAGAGCTCGCGGATCGATCGCCAGACTCTCGGGATCCTGCTGTTCATCGTCTCCGAGGTGATGCTGTTCGGCGCCTTCTTCGCCGCCTACTTCTTCCTGCGGATCGTCGTCAACCCGCCCTCCTGGCCGCCCGTGGGGATGCATCTGCCGGTGTCGATCGCCGGCGTCAACACGGCGATCCTGGTGTCGTCCAGCTTCACGGTCCACTACGCGCTGGAGGGGATCCGGCGCAACAACCGCCGGGCGATGAAGCTCGGTCTTATCGCCACCTGGCTGCTCGGCGCGACCTTCCTCTTCATTCAGCTGAACGAGTACGTCCACCTCGGCTTCAGCGCCCGCGACGGGTCATTCGGGACGATCTTCTACAGCCTCACGGGGCTGCACGGCGCCCACGTCTTCGTCGGCCTGCTGCTTCTCACCTTCGCCAACATCCGCGCCTGGCGCGGCCACTTCGGGCCGGCCTCGGAGGACCACCTCGGGGTCGAGGTGGCGGGGATCTACTGGCACTTCGTCGACGTGATGTGGATCATCGTCTTCACCACCGTCTACATCCTCTGATCGTCCACATCGTCGCCTAGCGTGCTTGCCCCGCGCCGCCTCTGCGGCTACGGTTGACCGGTCAAACAAGGGGGATAGCGATGTTCATCAGTGAAGCTCGCAGGGTTCGCGTCACGGCTGCGGTGGCCGTCGTCGCGGCCGTCGCGCTGGTCGCCTTCGCAGGGCCCGCGGCGGCAAAGACCTTCAAGTTCGGCTCCAAGCTCAACCCGTCCGTGCAACCGTCGAACTCGCTGCCGGCCAGGGACTGCCAGCACCAGGACCCGGGCAAGTCCTGCACGATCGTCATGAACGAGGCCTACGGGCGGCCGAACGGCGGTGAGAAGGCGCCGGCCGGCGGCGTGCTGAAGCGGGTGCGGGTGATCGCCGGCGGCAAGGGTCACTTCCGCCTGCAGCTGACCAGGGCCAGGAAGGTCAACGGCACCTGGGAGGCGAAGGCGGTCAGCAACGGCCCGGTGATCCGCTACAAGGGCCAGAAGCAGTCCAACTTCGACAGCGACCACTACAACGTCGAGTCCTTCCCCGTTGGCATGCGGATCCACAGGGGCGACCGCCTCAGCATGCGGGCGACGAAGACCAGCGCGATCCGCTGCTCCTCGGGCGGCGACAACATGCTGATCTTCATGCCCCCGCTGCTCGCCGGCGGCGGCTTCAAGCAGGCGAAGAGCACCGACGGCTGCTGGCCGTTGATCGAGGGCGTGATTCGCAAGTAAGGGACGTCAGGCCCGGCCGTCGTCGCGCCGGTAGGCCCAGACGGCGGCCAGGCTGAGTACCACAGTCCAGCCGAGGACCACGGCCCAGCCCGTGACGCCCCAGGCTGCGCCGCCGATCGAGACCCGGCTCGCCTGCACCAGCCAGTAGGAGGGCAGCGCGATCGCGATGTCGTGAATCATTCCGTGGTTCGCGATCGGGAACCAGGTGCCGCTGAGGAAGGCGAGCAGGGCGGTTCCGCCCCCGATCAGCGGCCGGGTGGCGTCGCCGTTGAGGAGGTGCCCGACGAGGATTCCCAGTGCCGCCAGCGGGATCAGGGCGACGAGCATCAGGCATGTCATCTCGATCCAGGTGGCGGTCGGCAGCGAGACGCCCTCCAGGGCACCGCACGCGTAGAGCACTGCGATCGTCAGCAGCGCCATCAGGTAGGAGGTCATCAGCTTGGTGCGGAAGTAGGAGACCGGCGACAGGGGGCTGACTCGCAGCTGCCGGGTCCAGCCGATGGTCCGCTCGCTGGAGATGCGCGCCCCGGTCGAGAGCATCGCCGTCATCGTCCCGAAGGCGGCGAGGCTGACCATGAAGTAGAGGGGCGCCGAGATCCCGGTGCCGACCAGGTCGTGATCGTGGCGATTCTGTCCCGCGATCCAGAGGTAGAGGATCGCCGGAAAGCCCAGCGTGAAGAGCAGAAATCCGCGGTTGCGCACGGTGCGCAGGATCTCGAAGCGCAGGTAGAGACCCGAGCTCACCGCACCGCCTCTGTCTCCCGGTTCGCTCCCGCGGTCAGCTCGAGGAAGGCTTCCTCGAGGCCGGCCCCGGCGATCTCGAGGTCACGCGCCTGCGGGTAGGCGGCGAGCAATCCGCGTAACGCGCGGTCGGAATCCGAGCAGGTGAGGTGGGCCGTCTGGCCGTGAAGCTCGGCGCTCACCACCCCCGGCAGCTCCGACAGGTAGGGGAGATCGGCGCCCGGGACGGTCGCGGTGATCGTGCGGGTGCCGACCCGCCCCTTGATCTCAGCCGTCGACCCATCGGCGATGATCCGCCCGGCGGCCATCAGCACCGCTCTGTCCGCGTTGGCGTCGGCCTCGTCGAGGTAGTGGGTCGCGAAGAGGATCGTCTTGCCGCCCTCCGCCAGGTCCCGGAGCGTCCTCCAGAACGTCCGCCGCCCATTCACGTCCATCCCCACGCTGGGCTCGTCGAGGACGAGCAGCTCCGGGTTGCTGACCAGGGCGAGCGCGAACCGCGTGCGCTGGCTTTCGCCGCCGGAGAGCATCTGGGTCCGGCGGGCGGCGAGCGATTCGGTCCCGGTCAGGGCAAGCACATCCTCGATCGGCATCGGCGACTCATAGAGCGCGGCGACCATCGCCACCAGCTCGCGCACCGATAGGTCGGGAATCAACGCTCCGGTCTGGAGCATGGCGCCGATCCGTCCCCGTGCGACTGCCTCGGAAGGGCTGTCGCCGAACAGCCACACCTCGCCGTGATCGGGGCGGTTGAGGCCGAGCAGCAGGTCGATCGTCGTCGATTTGCCCGCCCCGTTGGGACCGAGCAGCGCCACGGTCTCGCCGCGGGAGATCGAGAGGTCGAGATCGGTCACCGCCTCCACCGGACCATCGGGCGACCGGTAGGTCTTCGCCAGGCCGCGCGCGACGATTCCGTCCTTGCCTCTGATTGCGCTCATCCTGGTGCAGCTACCCGGGCGGGCCCGGCGAAAACG
This sequence comes from uncultured Actinomycetes bacterium, assembly GCA_963720735.1. GTDB lineage: Bacteria > Actinomycetota > Thermoleophilia > Solirubrobacterales > 70-9 > JBBRHQ01. The sequence continues at coordinate 129,536 of CAVRGL010000005.1, read as the reverse complement.
GTCTCCAGAAGCGGCTTCCCGAGGCGTTGCATTTCAACCGCGGCGCGCAATAATCGACCACAGGAGGCCCCTTGCACAACCCTCTCCGTTCCGAGGCAGACGCGTTTCGCTGGGTGATCGTGATCGGCGCCGGCGCCGCCTCGGTGATCGCCCTCACCCTGCTGACGCGACCCGCGATCGGGGCGGTGTGGGGGGCGGCGCTGATCGGCTTCGGGCTCGGGGTCGCCTACCGCAGCTCACGCGGCTCGCTGCCCCGCAGCGTCGAGCTCACCCGCGGCGGCGATGGCACCTACCGGCTGCTCGCGGTCGCCAACGAGACCGTCACCGGCCGGGCGCTGCTGGATGAGATCAGCAGCCGCTGCCGTGGGCGGAAGGCCGAGATCCTCGTCCTCACCCCGGCGCTGGCCGGCTCGCGGGCGGCGCACTGGGCCTCAGACGTGGACGAGGGGATGGAGCTTGCGCGCCAGCGGATGGAGCTGTCGTTGATCGCGATCCGGGACGCCGGGCTCGAGGCGCACGGTGAGGTCGGGGACTCCGACCCCAACATGGCGATCGAGGATGCGCTGCGCTCCTTCCCAGCCGATGAGATCATCATCTCGACCCATCCCCCCGAGCGCTCGCGCTGGCTCGAGCACCACGTCGTTCAGCGCACCCGGGAGGAGATCGAGCTGCCGGTCACCCACGTGGTCGTCGATCTCGAGGCCGAGCGGGCCTCGGCCTGACGGGGCTCGAGGCGCCCGGCGACGGCGACTGTCCACAGCGTCGCCAGCCAGGTGAGGGTGGCCACGGCGACGTGGAGCCAGACGAGCTCGCCGGGCAGCTTGAGGCTCCATTGCACCGCGCCGATCAGGCCCTGCAGGGCCAGCAGCCCGATCACCACGACGAGCGGCCGGGTCGCGCGGCGATCGCCGCCCTGGCGGCGCAGCAGCAGCCAGACCGCGATCGCGCCGATGCCGAACAGGGCGGCGATCGCCGCGTGGCGCTGAACCACCCATTCCAGGGTTCCGGTTCCCTCGAAGTCGAAGCGCTTCACGAGCTGGTGGCCGTTGGCGCCGGCGTGGGGGCCGGAGGCGGTGGAGATCGTCCCGGCCAGGATGGTCAGCTGCCCGAGGGGGACCAGGCAGCGGACCGCCCAGACCCCGAGCCAATCTGTCGATGCCCGTCGCTCGCCGGGCTCGTAGCTCGAGCACCAGGCGAGGGCGAATGCCGCGTCGAGCAGGATCATCGAGAGGATGAAGTGGCTCATCACCAGCCCGGGGGCCAGGTGGTGCTCGACGACCAGCGCGCCGAGCACCGCCTGGCCGATCACCCCGAGTGGCAGGATCGCCCCGAAAAGGGCCAGGTGCCAGCGGTAGGGGCGGCGGAAGAAGGCGAGCAGGCTGGCGGCGATCACCGCCAGGCCGACGAAGCCGGTGAAGAGGCGGTTGGCGTACTCGATCACGGCATGGGTGTCCAGCGGCGGCACCGTGCCGCCGTAGCACTTCGGCCAGTCGGGGCAGCCAAGGCCCGAGCCGGTGAGGCGGACCGCGGCGCCGGTGAGGATGATCAGCGAGAGGGAGAAGAGGGCGACGGTCGCCACCCGTTGGTACTGGCGTGGAGTGATCTCTAGGCGCTTGCGCATCGCTGAGCGGATCTTGCCAAGCCGCGCGCGGCGGCCAGGCGCTCCCCGGTTAGCCGCCCTTGCTGGTGGAGTCGATCAGGTACTGGACCAGCTGGTTGATCTCCTGCGAGCTGATCGTTGTCGCGTAGTTCTGCGGCATCACGTTCGGCGGGTAGCCCTTGGCGATCGTCTTGTTCGGGTCGACGATCGCCTCGTGGACCTCCGCCTTGCTCAGCCCCGGGACGACCTTGTCGAGGTCGGGCCCGGTGACGCCGCCGCTGTTCGCCGCGGAGAGCGTGTGGCAGCCGCCGCAGCCGTTGTTGGCGAAGACCTGGGCCCCAGGGCCGCCGGGCACCTTGGGGGGGGCGGCACCCGGCACGCCGGCGTACCTGCCTACGTAGGTGGCGACGTCCTCGAGGTCCTGCCCGCCGACGATGTCGGCGGGCATCGAGACGACCGGATCGCCGTTGCTCGGCCTCGGGTTCTCGACCTGTGACTTGACGACTCCCTCGATCGTCGAGTTCTCCTCCCCCGCCGCGCGGGCGGCGGCGAAGGCGTCGTCGAGGTTCGGCCCGACCTGGGCGGTCGTCCCGGCCTGCGCCAACTGGTGGCAGGTGCCGCAGTTCTGGATGAACAGGGTCCGGCCGCGATCGACGCTGGCGGTGGTCGTTCCGCAGCCCGAGGCGATGGCCGCCAGGGCGCCGATAAGGGCGAGGACGAGGAGCGGGCGAATGGGGTTCAGCGACTTGGACATCGGGTGCGCGGTGCGGCAGCGATTCTATATGCCGGGCTTGCGGTCGAAGCCCGCCTACGGGGCTCCTCTGGGTGGGATAAGCTTGCGCCAATCGCCACGAAACCCACAAGGATCTCGATGGAGGCCAGCAGGTGCAGGTGAGGGAGGGGATGTCGGAGGTGGTGCTCTCGGTTGGCACCTCCCATACCCTGCGGCAGGCGGCCACCCGGATGACCGAGCGGGGGACCGGAGCCGCGCTGGTCATCGACGACGAGTCCCCGGCGCTGCGGATCATCACCGAGCGGGACATCCTGCTCTCGGTCGGGGCCGGCGAGGACCCCGACGCCGAGATCGTCCGCGACCACATGAGCGACAGCGTGATCGCCGCCGCCCCCGACTGGAGCCTGGAGCGCGCCGCGGCGGAGATGTCGCGCCGCAGCATCCGCCATCTGGTGATCTACGACGGCGCCGAGCTGGTCGGGGTGCTCTCGATGCGCGACATCGTCAGGGTGTGGACGAGCGAGGGCGCCACCTCCGGGATGACCCCGGACTGAGGGCCTAGCCCCGCTTCGTGGAGCGCAGTGACGCTGCGGGCAGCGGGGCGCCGCGGACCCGCTGCTTGCGGGGCAGGCTGAAGAAGCCGCGGATCGAGCTGCGGACGATCGCCGCGAAGGCGAAGACGAAGAAGACCGCGCCGAAGATCGAGTAGATCCAGCCGCGGACGAGGAAGCCCTCGGCGTAGATGCCGCAGACCATCACCGCGAGGCCGAAAGCCAGGAAGGCCGGCGCCCAGGAGGGCTTCGGCTCGTAGATCGACTCGGTCGGGGCGGGGATCTCCTGTGGCTCGGTCATCGGGCTAGGGGGCGATGTAGAGGACGGCCGCGAGGAAGGCGAGCGCGAACATGGCGGCGGCAAAGGCCCCGATCACGAGCCCCCCGCCGATGCTTCGTCTTGCCGATTCGCGGTCCACAGGTTGTTTTCTATCAGGGCCGGCGGGCTCTCAGGGTCGCGTCCGACTCAGAGGACGCTGTCCAGCGCCATGGCGACGAACAGCAGAGCCAGGTAGGCGAGCGAGGAGAGGTAGAGCCGCAGCGCGGCCCGCCGGCTGGGCCGGGCCCGCAGGCGGATCGCCAGGGCGCAGAAGCCGCCGCCGAGCAGCGCCGCGCATACCAGGTAGATCGCCCCGAAGAGGCCGCTGAGGACGGGGGCGATCGTCACGGCGACGAGGATCAGCGAGTAGATGACGATCTGGCGCCGCGTCTCGGCCTCGCCGCGGACGACCGGGAGCATCGGCACCCCGGTGCGGGCGTAGTCGTCCTTGATCAGCAGCGAGAGGGCCCAGAAGTGCGGTGGGGTCCAAAGGAAGACGATCGCGAACGGCCAGAGGGCCTCGGCGCTGAGGCCGCCGGTCGCCGCCGCCCAGCCGACCAGCGGCGGCACCGCTCCGGCGGCGCCGCCGATGACGATGTTCTGCGGGGTCAGCGGCTTCAGCCACAGCGTGTAGACGAAGACGTAGCCGAGCAGCCCCGCCATCGCCAGAGCGGCCGCCGCCGGGTTGACCGTGAGCCAGAGCTCGAGGAAGGCGATCGCGCCCAGGGCGATGCCGAAGATCAGGCCATGGATCGGCTCGATCCGGCCGCTGACCAGGGGCCGCGAGCGGGTCCGCGCCATGCGGGCGTCGCGGTCGCGGTCGATGTAGTGGTTGATCGCCCCGGCGCCTCCGGCGGCCAGGTAGCCGCCGAGCATGGTCCAGAGGATGGTCGAGATCGGCGGGCCCGCCGGGTCGGCGACGAACATCGTCGCCACCGTGGTCACCAGCAGCAGCGAGATGATCCGCGGCTTGGTCAGGGTGACGTAGTCGCGGAGCAGGGCGAGGGCCAGGGAGCCGTCCACGCTGGGCGCGGCTGATCGAGGCCGGGTGCGGGTGCTGGGGGCGCCCAGTCCCGCCTCGAGCGGGTGGGTCTCGAAGGCTCTGCTCTCGGCTTCCAATGTCGTCGTTTCCGTTCTCAGGGGGGATCGAGGGCGCCGGGGGCCGGACACCGGCCGCGAGCCGCGGCGCCGCGCCCGCTCATGGGCTCAGGCTACCGATTGCGGCTCGCCTTCAGGTGCGGCAGCGGTGCCGTCGCGGTGGGCGATCGCGTCGCGGATGTCGCGCAGCGGCTGGTGGCTGCGTACGTCGGGCAGGACGTCGAAGTTGTGCGGCGGGGGAGGAGAGAGGGCGAACCACTCGAGCGTCTCGCCGCGCCAGGGGTCGTGCCCGGCAGCCGGGCCGCCACGCAGGCTGGTCAGCGCGTTGACAAGGGTGAGAATGATCCCCGCGGCGAGGATGAAGGCGCCGATCGTGGCGATCAGGTTGTCGGCGCTCACGCCGGTTCCGGAGAAGTACTTGTAGCCGTCGACCACCTGCCCCTTCAGCCCCGCCAGGAAGAGGGGAAAGAAGGTGACGTTGACACCGACGAACATCGTCCAGAAGGAGAGCCGCGAAAGGCTCTCTCCCATCGTCCGCCCGGTGATCTTCGGGTACCAGAAGTGGAGCGCCGCGAAGCCGCCGAATACGGCCCCGCCGATCAGGGCGTAGTGGGTCGCCGCGGTGGCGTCGGTGGTGTTCTTCAGCTGCCAGGCGACGGCGACCAGCGAGTGGAGGATCTCCGAGGCGAGGCCAATCGAGGCGATCGAGATCGCCCCCAGGGCGAACCTGAGCGGGGCGCGGATTCGCAGGGCGCCGCCGATCATCGTCGCGACCAGGTTGAAGATGATCAGGCCGAAGGGGACGATCAGCGCCAGCGACATCAACATCGCGAAGTACATCCAGCCGACGCCGATCGGCGCGGTCATCATGTTCTGCATCCAGGCGAGGGTGCCGAGCACCGCGATCGCGGCGAGCGAGCCGATCACGGTGTTGCGGTTGAACAGCGGGCGGCGGGACAGCGCCGGGATGATCTCGGCGATCGCTCCCATCGCGGTGATCAGGATCAGCATGTAGACGCCGCTGTAGAAGATCCAGCTGAGGTGTTGCCAGAGAAGCGGCGCCCCGCCGCTGCCGTCGCTGAAGAAGATGCCGTCGAAGTTTCGGTCGATCATCAGCATGGTGATCGCGGCGAGCATGATCGGGCCGATCACCAGGATCAGCCAGGAGCTGATCGCCCCGGCCCAGGCGAAGACCGGGAGCCTCCGCCAAGCCATCCCGGGGGCCCGCAGGTTGCGCATCGTCGTCACCAGGTTGATCGACAGCAGTACGAAGCCGAGCGTGGCCATGCCGGTGCCGGTCAGCCAGGCGTCGACCCCGTTGTTGCCGAGGAAGGCGACCTCGGAGAGCGGCGGCAGCGGGTTGACCCCCGCCTCCGACGGCGTGAACAGGTAGCCGCCGTAGATCACGGCCGCGCCGAGGATGAACAGCCAGAGGCCGCTCTGGCCGAGGCGCGGCAGGGCCGTGCCCCGGGCTCCGATCTGAAGCGGGACGACGTAATAGAAGAGGCCGAGGCAGAGCGGCAGGGCGAAGAAGAAGACCGCGGTCACCCCGTAGAGGGAGAGCATCCGGTTGAAGGTCACCGGGCTGAGGAAGGTGTTCTCGGGGATCGCCAGCTGCAGGCGCATCAGCAGGAACTCGGTGACCGCAACCAGCAGGAAGCCAAGCGCCGCGGTGATCAGGATCCGGGCGACGTCCTTGTGCTCGGCGCTGGTCGCGAGCTCGCTCCAGCGGGGGCGGCTCGCCGGGAAGCCCTCGCCGACCAGCTCGGGGCGGGCGGGGGCGACGGTTGCGGGCGGGGGGCTCATGGCGTGGCGGGCGTGGCGTCGATCAGGTACTTGACGAGGTCGTTGAGCTGGGCCTTGCTGAGGCTCTTGCCGTAGTTCTGAGGCATCACGTTGGGCGGATATCCCGGGACGCCCTCGGCGTTCGGGTCGGTGATCATCTTCTCGACGTCCGGGGGATGGTCATCGGGGGCGAGGAACTTGTCGAGGTTGGGGCCGACGGTGCCGGTCGACCCGGCGGCGGCCAGGACGTGACAGCCGCCGCAGCCGTTGGCGGCGTAAACCTGGGCTCCGGCATCGGAGGCCGGGTTGGGCTCGTTGGTCGGCTTCGGCTGGGCCTGCGCCGCGGTCTCGTTCTGCTTCGGGGTCGAGCCCGGCGGGTGCGTTGCCTGCTTGACGACGATGTCCTGCGCCGCCTGGATGTCGTCGCGCTGGCGGGCGATGAATGCCCTGTAGTCAGCCGGGCTGACCACCTCGACCTCGGTCCGCATCGCCGCATAGCCCTGCCCGGAGAGCTGGGCCGAGTCACCGTCGTAGGTGCCGAGCTGATCGGCGCGGAAGTAGAATGTGTTCACCTTGCCGGGGACGGCGTCCACCTTGCCGCCCAGCTCCGGCACGTACCAGCTGTGGATCACGTCGGTGGACTCGACGTCGAGGCGGACGGTGGTGTCAACCGGGACCACCAGCTTGTAGTAGGAGAAGGCGTTGTTCGGGTAGTCATAGCGCCACAGCCATTGCTGCCCCGTGGCGGAGATGATCAGCGGGTTGGCGCCAGTCGGGTTGGACCCGCTGCGGGCGAGCTTGAGCCCGTCGGGCCCGGTCGAGGGCACGTTCCGCGCCTGCTCGGTGAAGAGGATGCCGACGACGAACAGCAGCAGCGTCAGAGCGCCGAGGCCGAGGCCGACACGCAGCTGGATCCCGGGGCCGCTGCGAATCTGGCGCGGCTCCACCCCCCGCTCCGAGCGGTAGCGCCTGATCGCGTAGATCAGGGCGGCGTTGACGGCGACGATCACGATCACCGCGACGACCAGGCCGATCCAGTAGAGCGTCGTCGAGTCCTCGGCTCCCGGCGAGTGCGCGGGCTCGGGCGAGATCACGTTCGCGCAGGCCGGGGAGGCTGCGAGGGCGAGTGCCGCCACCGCCGCCCCGGCTGCGAGGACGAGACTCCGGCTCAGGGTGCGTTTCCGCGGCGGCGCCAAGGCGCGGCCATTCTAATCGCGGATTCAGAGCCGGCGCGGTGTTAGCGCCGGCAGAGGCATGTAAGGCGGCGCAGCCGCCGCAAGTTATTCCGGAAGAGCCGGCGCGGTTCCGCTTGATTCCGAACAGCCGGCGCGGTTCCGCTTGCCGCGCGTGGGAGAATTGGCCGGCTGGCCAAAGAGCGAGGAGGATGGAGATGGCGACGCGGGTCGAGAACGGGCAGCAGGCCGGGTGGGGCAACGGGACGATGGCCGGGGCCCTGAGGCGGATGGCAGAGACCGAGCCCGAGCTGGCGGCAAGGCTGATCGTCCAGTCTCTCCCGGTCGCGGCAGCGCCGCTGCCCTCCGACCTCAGCTGGCGGCTCGACGTCGACGGCGTCGGCGCCTGGGAGGTGACCGGCAGCGGCAACGGTGGCGCCGCCCGGGTGATCCCCGCCAACGGCAGCGATGGGTCCTGGGAGTTCTCGATCGCCACCGATCCCGCCGGGCTCGCCAGCCTCGCCGCGGGCTCGAGCCCGCTGGGGCTGATCCTGCGCCGCAGGCTGCGGCTGAGCGGAAAGCGGCGAAAGGCGCGCATCCTGCGCGCGATGGACTCCGAGGCCGGCCCCGACGAGCTGGTCAGGCTCGGCCTGCCGATCGATCCCGATCTGCTCTACCGCTCGCTCGCCTACGGATTCGACCCCGAGTGGACCCGGGGGCACAGCTTCGCTATCGCCTTCGAGCTCTACGGCGAGGGCGGCGGGCGCTGGGTGGTCGAGGTCGCCGACGGCCGGGTCGCGGTCCAGAGGCAGAAGCTCGGCGAGGCGGCCGGGGCCGGCGCCAACGGAGCCGGTCCGCAGGTCGACACCACCGTTCGGGTCTCGGTCGAGACCTGGCGGCGGCTGCTCGGCGGCGAGCTTTCACCGACCAGCGCCGCCGAGCTGGGATTGACCCAGATCGAGGGCGAGATTCACCCGGCGAACCTGTTCGGCCGCTGGGCCGACCGCGCCGCAGGTGTCGACGGCCCGGAGCTCGAGCGCGAGGCCCTGCAGAGGGAGATCCAGCAGCGACGTGCCGGCGCCTGGGGGTCGGCGGGCAACGGCAAGCAGGCGGCCGGCGACTCGCTGATGTCCTACGAGCAGCTCTACGCGCTCTGGGAGCAGCGCAATTGGCGCGCCCACGAGCTCGACTTCTCGGTCGACCAGGAGCAGTGGCTGGCGGCGAGCACCGAGTCCCAGCGCGAGACCGCCTGGTCGATGTCGAACTTCTACGTCGGCGAGGAGAGGGTCGCCGCCGACCTCGCTCCCTTCGTGTTGGCGGCTCCCAGCGGCGAGGCCGAGGCGTTCCTCGCCACCCAACTGGTGGACGAGGTCCGCCACGCGGTGTTCTTCGACCGCTGGGGCGCGGAGGTGATGGCGCTCTCGGCCGAGGACATGCGATCACGCCTCGCAGAGGCCGAGGCGACGATGGCCGGTGCCTGGCACTTCGTCTTCGACGACAGCCTCCGCGACGTCGCCCGGCGCCTGCAGAGGCGACCCGACGACCTCGGGCTGTTCGTCGAGGGGATCGTCATCTACCACATGGTCACCGAGGGAGTGCTGGCGATGACGGGGCAGCGCAGCATCCTCGACTACCTCGGCAAGCACTCGCTCTACCCGGGCTTCCAGCAGGGGTTCACGCTGGTCGAGCAGGACGAGCACCGCCACATCGCGTTCGGAGTGCGCTTTCTGCGTGACGTGGTGCGTGAGAGGCCGGAGATGCGGGAGGTGATCCTCTCGACCCTCACCCGGCTTCTGCCCGAGGCGGCGAAGGTCTTCTGCCCGGTCGGGCAGGACCCGAAGCGCTTTATTTCATACGACTACAGCTCCGAGCAGATCTACGGGTTCGCCTACACCGCGCTGAAGCGGCGAATGGACATCGTCGGGGTCGAGATACCGCCGCCGGAGGAGCTGATGCCGGGACCGATCGACCCGCGCGGCTTCGAGCAGCCATTCGTGCTGCCCGTGGACGTCGCCGCCCAGGGGGCGGCGCCGGCCGGCGGCTAGCTGCCGGGAAGCAGCCCCTCGGCGCGAAACCAGTCCTCGGTCCGTCGCATCCCCTCCTCGAAGGAGACCTTCGGCTCCCAGCCGAGCGCCCGCAGCTTCGCCGCCGAGACGCTGCCCCGGCGGCTGATCAGGACGACCGAGTGCCTGGTCATCGAGGGAGGCCCGCCCCTGAGCGCGGCGACGCCCTCCATCGCCCTCCCCAGGGAGCGGATCAGCGCCGCCGGGAGCCGCCTCGCCCGCCTCCCGCCGCTGATCTCGGCGAAGCGGTTGAAGAACTCCTCGAAGCTGACCTCCTCGGCGTCATTCCAGGCGGTGTAGGCCTCGCCCGGCTCGCCCCGGGCCAGCGCCAGCACGGCGGCATCGGCGAGGTCGTCGATGTAGACGGGGAGCATCATCGTGTCCCCTCCGGTGGGCACCGCCAGCTGGCCGGCCCTGGCCAGCTCCAGAGGGCGCAGGGCCCAGGGGACCGAGCGTGGCCCGTAGACGTCACCGGGGCGCAGGACGACGGCGCCGCGGCGCCGTGCCAGGCGGTCGGAGGCGCTCTTCGTGTCGATGTAGGGCACGCCACAGTTGCGCAGGTGGGCGGTCTCGTCCTGGGTCGAGGGGTCGTCGTAGCCGTAGACGACCACCGAGCTGATCTGAAGGCAGCGCTCGATGCCCGCCTCTGCCGCGGCGCCGAGCACGGTCGCGGTGCCGCCGACGTTGACCCGGACGTGCTCCTCCATCGATCCGGCGTCGCTGACGATCGCCGCCGCGTGCACCGCCAAGTCGGCGCCCTCGAGAGCCGCGCGGATCGCCGCGGCGTCGGTGACGTCGGCGATCCGCGGCTCGGCCCCCGCGTCCTCGATCCGCGCGGCCGTCTCCGGCGCGGCGTCGATCCCGATCACCTCGGCGCCGGCCTCCCGGAGGCTTCGAGCCAGCGCACCACCGATGAAGCCCCCCGCCCCGGTGACCGCGACGCGCCTGCCGCCGATCTCGACCTCTGAGCTGTCGCCCATCGTGGCGAGCCTATACTCGCCGCCGCAATGCGTCGCTCGCGTTCCCGGCCCTCCCCGGCGCTGCGCGCGACGGTTCGCGCCGGCGCCGCAGCCTGCGTCGCCGCGGCCGTCGCGGTGCCCCTCCTGCGCCGCCGCCTCCGGATCCCGGCCCCGGTGACGATCGCCGCCTGCGTCTCAGGGCCGCTGGGGCTGGCGGTGCTGCGGCCGCGCTCGAAGGGCCGCGACATCGCCCTCTTCGCGATGCAGATGTGGGCCTTCACCGTCGTCCACGAGCTTCCCTACGACGACCCGGATGCGCTGCAGAGCGCGGCTGAAGATCCAATACCCGATCAGGCTCGACCGGCTGCTCGGCGGCGGGCGGCTCCCGAACACGCGCCTGCAGCAGGCGCTCGGGTCCCGGTCGCGGAGTGGGCGCGGCGGACCGATGGCTCTCCTGGGTCCACTGGATGTGGTTCCTCGAGCCCTACGCGGCGCTGCTCCTGATCCTCACCCGCGACAGCGATCGCTTCCCCCGTGCAGCGCGCCAGATGGCGGCGGTCTTCGACCTCGGGTGCGCGACCTACATCCTCGCGCCGACTGCGCCGCCGTGGTGGGCGGCCGAGCACGGCGAGACGGAGGGCGAGCAGGTGCGCCGGATCATGGTCGAGGTCGGCGAGGAAACCTGGGGACCGGCCTGGGAGCGAATGTACGGCGCCCTCGGCGGCAATCCCTGGGCGGCGATGCCCTCGCTCCACTTCGCGACCTCGCTGCTCGCAGCGTTGCTGCTGGCCGAGGCGCGCCCTGGCCAGGGTGCGCTCGGCTGGGCCTACGCGCTGAACCTCGGCTTCGCGCTCGTCTACCTGGGTGAGCATTACGTCACCGACCTGCTCGCAGGGGCGGCCCTTGTGGCTCTGGTCCGTCGGGGCGAGCCGCTCGCCGAGCCCGCGGTCAACCGCGTCAACGGGCTACTCCGCCGCCTGGAGTGGATCGCCTCCGGTTAGGTCGTGTGGGCTCACGGGTAGCATGAGCCGCCGGAGGTAGTCCTGGCTTCGGTGGACAAATCCTTTGTGGAGGAGCCGGTCTCCGACACCGGCAAGGAGCCCACCCCGTCCCGTGGTGGCGGGGACTTCCTGCCCGTCTTCACCCGTCGCAGCGTCATCCAGACTGTCCTCGTCGTCGCGCTGCTGATCGCGGCGATCTACTTCCTCCTCCCGAAGCTGGTCGGCCTCGGAGAGGTGACCAGCAAGCTCGGGGACGCCGAGCCGGTCTGGGTCGCCGTCGCCGTCGCCTTCGAGATCGTCGCCTTCGCCACCTACGTGGGGCTGTTCCGCGGGGTGGTCGGCGGCGATGTGCTGCCGCTCACCTGGCGCGAGGCCTACGAGATCAACATGGCGGGGCTGGCGGCGACCCGCTTCTTCTCGGCGGGCGGCGCCGGCGGCATCGCCCTCACCTACTGGGCCCTGCGAAAGGCCGGTATGCCGAGGCGCGAGTCGGCGGCCCGGATGGTCGCCTTCCTGGCGCTTCAGTACATCTGGTATCCGATCGCGCTGATCGTCTGCGGCGTCCTGCTCCGCACGGGGGTGCTCTCCGGCGAGAACTCGGTCGAGGTGACGATCGTCCCCGCGGCTGTCGCGGCGATCGTCATCGCCCTGGCGATCGCGATCGCGCTGATCCCCAACGACATCGAGCGACGCATCGCCCGCTTTGCCCAGGGGCACAGGCGCGCCGGCCTGGCCCGCAGGCTCGCGACCGTCCCGGCGACCGCCTCCCACGGCCTCAGGACCGCCTTCGACCTGGTCGGCCATCCCTCGCGTGGGGGGCTGGCGGTCGCCGGCGCGATCGGCTTCTGGGCGGCAAACATTGCGATCCTCTGGGCGAGCTTCCGGGCCTTCGGGGTCAGCGTCCCCGTGGGGGTCGTGATCCAGGGCTTCTTCCTCGGGATGATCGCCAACCTGATCCCCTTCGCGCCGGGGGGCGTCGGAGCCGTGGATGCGGGGATGATCGGCGCCTTCCTGCTGTTCGGGGTCCACGAGGACGAGGTCTTCCCGGCCGTCCTCACCTACCGGGCGATCGCCTTCTGGCTGCCGATCCCACCCGGGATTGTCGCCTTCTTCCAACTGCGGCGCACGGTCGCTCGCTGGGAGCAGGAGGGGCGCCCTGCGGAGACGGACGAGGAGGTCGCCGTGCCTGCCAGGCAGCGTGTCGACGCCTATACTTCATAAAGTGAAGTAACATCCGTGCCAGCCGCGAGACTGAATGGCAGAGCCGAAATGAGTGAGAGCGAGAGCTGATGTCAGAGCCGAAGATCGAGAACGTGATCATCATCGGCGGGGGGCCGGCCGGGTACACGGCCGCGCTCTACACCGCCCGTGCCAACCTCGAGCCGCTCGTCTTCGAGGGCTTCCAGTGGGGGGGCCAGCTTCAAAACACGACCGACGTCGAGAACTACCCGGGCTACACGGAGGGGATCATGGGACCGGAGATGATGACCCAGTTCCGGGCCCAGGCCGAGCGCTTCGGGACCCGTTTCGTCACCGACGACGTAGACCGGGTCGAGCTCTCGGACGGGGGCCTGCAGCGGGTCTTCCTCGGCGACGAGGAGCATCAGGCCCGCTCGGTGATCCTCGCGATGGGGGCAGAGCCGCGCCGGCTGGGGATCCCCGGCGAGCTCGAGCTGGGCGGGCGCGGGGTCTCGACCTGCGGGGTCTGCGACGGAGCTTTCTTCAAGGACCAGAAGGTGATCGTGATCGGCGGCGGCGACTCGGCGATGGAGGACTCGATCTTCATCTCCAAGTACGCCAGCGAGCTGACGATTGTCCACCGCCGCGACGAGTTCCGCGCCTCGAAGATCATGTTCGAGCGCGCCACCGAGCGCCCCAACATCAGCCTCAAGACCCCATTCGTCCCGGAGGAGTTCATCGCCGGGGAGGACGGCAAGCTCGAGCGGGTGCGGCTGCGAAACGCCGAGACGGGCGAGACCGAGGAGATCGAGGCCGACGGCGCCTTCGTGGCGATCGGCCACATCCCTCGCTCCGAGGTGGTCGCCGGAGCGGTGGAGACCGACGAGAACGGCTACGTCGTCACCGAGCCCGGGTCGACCAGGACCAACCTCGGCGGCGTGCTCGCCGTCGGCGACCTCGTCGATCACACCTACCGCCAGGCCGTCACCGCCGCCGGGACCGGCTGCATGGGGGCCCTGGACGCCGAGTGGTACCTGCGCGACACGCCCCCCTCGCCCGAGGCCCACTGGGTAAAGGGTGGCGAGCCGGTCGAGGTCGCGCCGACGCCGAACGCCTGAGCCCGTCCGGGTAGAGTGGATCGCGGCAAGCCGCGATCAATGGAGGAACCGATATGGCCGCGATCGAGAGCCCCGAGAAGGTCGGGCTGAGGCCCTTTCACGAGTTCGACGAGGCGAACGAGACCTGGCCCAGGGGAGAGCGGCCCGCGGCGATCCGCGAGGCCGCAGCGGCCTTCCGGGAGCGATTCGCCGTCCCCGAGAACAGGGTCCGCGGGATCCGCACGGTCGACATCGCCTCCGCCGGGTACCCGCTGAAGTTCGCCTTCGGCGGCGCCGCGGTCGGCCCCAACCCCTACATCAACATCATCAACCGCCTCCAGGTCGTCCAGTACGAGGACTTCGAGGGCGAGCTGCGCACGCTGGCCTACGAGCCGACCGTCACCGAAGGCCCGCAGGAGGCGCCCTTCTACCAGCAGATGATCGAGCGGATGGAGAGGCTGCCGGGCGCGGCCGGCGAGTTCCTCACCTACAAGGTGCTCTCGACCATCTGGAACACCGTGCCCAGCGCCCTGGCCGAGGCCGGGCTGCGGCCCGAGGACGTCGACTTCGTCAGCTTCGACCACCTCCACGTCCAGGACGTCCGCTTCATCCTCGGCTCCAGCGACCCCCCGCCCGGGCATCCCGAGGCGGTCGCCCCGCTGTTCCCGAACGCGAAGCTGCTGACCCAGCGACGCGAGTGGGACACCTTCTCCTCGATCCACCCGATGCAGTGGGCCTGGTACGTGAAGGAGGGGATCGCCGGCGTGGACGAGGACAACGTCGTCCTCCTCGACGGTGACGTCGAGCTCGGCAAGGGAGTTGCCTTGGTCTGGACGCCCGGCCACACCGACGGCAACCACTCGCTCTGCGTCAACACCGAGGACGGCGTCTGGGTGAGCTCCGAGAACGGCGTCAGCGCCGACTCCTGGCACCCGCACCTCTCGAAGATCCCCGGGGTCCGGCGCACCGCGGAGTTCTTCGGGCGCGAGGTGATCCTCAACTCCAACACCCTCGAGGACTCGATCGACCAGTACGACTCGATGGTCAAGGAGAAGGCGCTCGCCGACCCGAACCCCCGCGATCCCCGCTTCCTCAACGTGCTCCCCTCCTCGGAGATGGCCAACTGGAAGCGCCAGTGGCCGGTGCTGCCCACCTTCTTCTACGGCGGCATGCGATACGGGCAGATCGAGCGGCCGAATTCAGCGGGAGTTCCGGGCTAGCCCTTCCCCTTTTTTTGTTTTCGCCGACGTGGGACCTTTCAGCTGCCTATATGGCGGTTCAAAGGTCCCACGTCCGCTGCTGAGGCGGCGGCGCGGCGCAATGCCGGCGCGGCGCGGTAGCGCTCCTCGCCCAGCTCGGAGCGCAGGGCATCGAGGATCGCCAGCACCCTGGAAGCCCCGATCGCCTCGCACCACGCGAACGGCCCGCGCGGGTAGTTGAAGCCGAGCCGCATCGCGGTGTCGATGTCCCCGGCGCTCGCCACCCCGGCCCCGAGGGCGAAGTGGGCCTCGTTGACCAGCTGGGCGACGATTCGCCCCAGGACCAGGCCCGGCGCGTCCTCGACCCACTCGACGTGCTTTCCGAGCGAGGCGAAGTGGGCCTCGGCGGCATCGGCGCTCGCGGCGCTCGTCGCCTCAGCGCGGGTCAGCTCGACCAGCCGCGCCGATTCGAGGTCGGGGAGGGCCATGAAGCCGACCGCATCCTCGCCCGGGGCGAGTGAGTTCAGGCTGCCGTGCTCGAGTCGCAGCGCCCGGAAGCGGTCCGTGGCGATCTCCCCGGCGTCGAGGTCGAGCCCGGATCCGGCCTCCGCCGTGGCCTCCCGGAGGGGACGGTCCTCGGGGCGGTGGGGAGGAGAGGCGTAGTCGTAGTAGCCGCGCCCGGCCTTGCGGCCAAGCCGGCCCGAGGCGACCATCCGCGTCTGGATCGGGTGCGGCTGCCAGCGCGGCTCGTGGAAGCTCTGCTCCCAGAAGGAGTTGGCGACGTCGAGGTTGACGTCGATCCCAACCAGGTCGGTGAGCTCGAACGGCCCCATCCGAAAGCCGCCGCCGAGCCGGCAGATGCGGTCGATCTGCTCGTGGCCGGCGACCCGCGCCCCCAGCAGCCGCAGCCCCTCCAGCGAGAAGGGCCGCGCGCAGCGGTTGCCGATGAAGCCGATCTGATCGGCGGCCCGCACCGGCGTGCGTCCCATTCGTACGGCCACTTCGGTCGTCCTGCCGAGCGCCTCCTCGGAGGACTCGTCTCCCGCGACGACCTCGACCAGTCGCATCAGCGCCGGAGGGTTGAAGAAGTGCATGCCGACCACCCGGCCCGGCCCCGGGACCGCCGCCGCGATCGCGGTCACCGAGAGCGAGGAGGTGTTGGTGGCGAGGATCGTCTCCGGGCCGCATATGCCCGCCAGCTCTGCGAGCAGCTCGCGCTTCAGCGCCAGCTCCTCGGGCGCAGCCTCGATCACAAGCTCGCAGCCGGCAAGCTCCGCCGGCTCGGACGCAGGCCGGAGGCGCTCCGCGGCGGCCTCGGCCTCCTCACCGCTCCAGCGCCCCCTCGCCGTTCCCTTCTCCAAGGCTGAGCGCAGGCGGGCGGGAGCCGAATCGAGGGCCTCGGGGACCGGATCGTGCAGGAGCGTCTCGAAGCCGCCGAGACAGCCGAGCTGCGCGATCCCGGCCCCCATGGTTCCCGCCCCGACGACCCCGATCCGCTCGACCATCGACGGCTAGCGCCCGCGGAACTCCGGGCGCCGCTTCTCGGTGAAGGCCTGCATCCCCTCGACCCGGTCCTCGGTCGCCATCGCCAGCTCGTAGAGGCGCCGCTCGGTCTCCAGGCCGGAGGAGAGCGAGCCCTCCTCGGCGGCGATCACCGCCTGCTTGGCGAGCCGGGCGGCGAGCGGCGGGCGGCGGGCCACGGTCTGCGCCAGCTCCATCGCACGCTCCAGCCACTCCTTCTTGCTGGCCACCTGATTGACGAGCCCGAGCCGCTCAGCCTCCAGGGCGTCGAAGCGCCTGCCGGTGAGCACCAGCTCCATCGCCCGCTGCTTGCCGAGGACGCGGGCGAGGCGCTGCGTGCCGCCGCCGCCGGGGATGATCCCCAGGGTGATTTCGGGCTGCCCGAACTCGGCAGTCTCCGAGGCGACGATCAGGTCGCAGGCCAGCGCCAGCTCGCAGCCGCCACCCAGGGCCCACCCCGAGACCGCGGCGATCATCGGCGTCTTCACCGCGCCGAGCCGCTTCCAGAAGGCAGCCGCGGGGTGGTAGAGGGCCTCGGGGAAGGTGCGCTCGCTCATCGCCTTGATGTCGGCGCCCGCGGCAAAGACCTCGTCGCTGCCGGCGATCACCACGCAGTGGACCCCGGGGTCCGGATCGAGGCGCTCGAGCGATTCGGCGATCTCGCCCATCATCTCCGGCGAGAGCGCGTTGCGGGCCTCGGGGCGGTTCAGCCGCAGGAGGGCGACATGGCCGTCGATCGAGATCTCGACCAGCTGGGCGACCGGTTATCCCTCGTCGTCGGTCGACATCGGCACCATCGCGTTGATCCCCGTCGCGGCGCGGCCGATGATCAGCTTCTGGATCTGCGAGGTCCCCTCATAGAGGGTCGTCACCCGGGCGTCGCGCAGGTAGCGCTCCACCGGGTAGTCGTCGACGTACCCCGATCCGCCGTGGACCTGGATCGCCAGGTTGGCGCACTCGACCGCCGACTCGGTGGCGTAGTACTTGGCCACCGAGGTCTCGGTTGTGTTCGGGAGCCCCCGGTCCTTTAGGTCGGCGGCTCGCCAGACCAGCATCCGGGCGGCATCGCGCTTGACGATCATCTCGGCGATCATCTCCTGGACCAGCTGGAAGCGGGCCAGGGGCACTCCGAACTGCTTGCGCTCGGTCGAGTACGCCACCGAGGCGTCGACGCAGCCGTCGCAGATCCCGACACAGCCGGCGGCGACGCTGTAGCGGCCGGCGTCGAGGGCGCTCATCGCGACCTTGAAGCCGTCGCCGATCTCGCCGAGCATCGCGTCTTCGGGCACCTCGACCTCGTCGAGCGCCAGCGACGCGGTATCGGAGGCGCGCAGCCCGAGCTTGCCGTGGATCTCCTGGGTGCTGAAGCCGTCGCTGGCGGTCGGCACCAAGAAGCAGGCCAGGCCACGGTGCTTCTTGGCCGGGTCGGTCTGGGCGAAGATCAGCGCCACCTCGGCGACGTTGCCGAGCGAGATCCACATCTTCTGGCCGCTGATCGACCAGCCGGCGTCGGTCCTCTTTGCCCTGGTGCGGAGGTTGGCGGCGTCCGAGCCCGTGTCGGGCTCGGTCAGCCCGAAGCAGCCGAACGCCTCGCCCGAGCAGAGCCGGGGCAGCAGGCTTCGCTTCTGCTCCTCGCTCCCCCAGCGCTCGATCGAGCCGCAGACGAGCGAGGTCTGAACCGAGACCACGGTTCGCGCCGCCGAGTCGGCACGGCCGATCTGCTCGACGATCAGCCCGTAGCCCATGTAGTCGAGGCCCCTTCCACCGTATTCCTCGGCGACCGGCGCCCCGAGATAGCCGACCTCGCCGATCTTGCGGGCGAGATCGATGTCGAAGCGGGCGGCGCGGTCGTTGTCGCGGGCCCGGGGCAAGATCTCGCGGTCGGAGAACTCGCGCGCCGACTCCGAGATCAGGCGCTGCTCGTCGGTCAGCTCGAAGTCCATCGGCCGCGAGGCTATCCAACGGGACGCGGGCGGCGAAACCCGAGCGCCGGGATTCAGCTCCCGAGCTGTCGCTCGAGGACCTCGCCGAACGCCGTGGCCGCCTCCTCGGTGCGGGGGCCGGGGACGGCGGGATAGGCGCGCCCGTCGAGCGAGGAGACCGACTGGACCTCGCGCACCGTGGACGCGAGGAAGGCCTCGTGGGCGCCCCGCAGGTCGTCGAGATGGAAGGTCCCTTCCTCGACGTGGAGCTCCTCGATCAGCCGGTCCCGGGTGATCGAGCGGAGCACGCCGGCGCGCACCTCGGTGGTGCGCAGGGTTCCGTCCTCTGCCGAGACCCAGAAGAGGGTGGAGGTCGGGGCCTCGAGCACCGTGCCGCCGGAGGTGGTCAGGACCGCCTCGTCGGCTCCCTGCTCCTGAGCCTGGCGCGTCGCCTGCATGTTCGCGGCGTAGGAGAGCGACTTCACCCCGTTGAGGATCACCGTCGGGTTGTAGGTGACGGTGGCGAGGGAGACCGTCTCGGCGTGCTCGGGGAGCGGCTCGGTGAGGGCGATTCGCCGGCCCGCGCGGGTGACGATCAGGCGCAGCTGGGCCTCGCCGTCGCCGTGCTCTGCCAGCAGCGCCGAGATCTCCCGCTCCAGGGCTCCGCGATCGAAGGGCAGCCTGATCGCGGCCGCCGAGCGCTCCATTCGGTCGAGGTGCTCCCCCAGCGCGAAGGGGGTGCCTGCGTAGAGGCGGATCACCTCGAAGGCGCCGTCGCCGCGGTAGAGGCCATCGTCCTTGAGCGGGACCGTCGCCTCCGCAGTGGGCCGGATCTCGCCGTCTACGCTCGATAGCTCCCGCTCTGGCATTCAGCGGGCGAGGCTAACCGATTGACTGTTTGCCGGCGCGGTGTTAGCGCCGGCACATGCATGTAAGGCGGCGAAGCCGCCGCAAGTCATTCACGCCGGCGCGACGCCCTATCCTGCCCCCGTGGGGTTCATTCTGGCGACGTTGGCGATCCTCGCATTCCTGATCGGCGTGCTGCTCCTGGTTGGCCACTTCTACCCCGGAAGCGGGGCCGATCTGGTCGACTGGAAGCCGACCCGCTCCCCCGAGGTCGAGGCTGTCCTGGAGGCTGAGGACATCGAGCAGATGATCGAGGCCCAGAACGAGATGCGAAGGCGGCGGGGCGCACCGGAGCTGACCGAGCGCGAGCTGCGTCGCAAGGTCGCCGAGGACGAGATCAACCGCCTGCGCGGTCGCGGACCCTTCGGGGCGGCCTGAGCCGCCGGTGGCCCGGGCGCTGATCGTCGGCTGCGGATGCCGCGGCAGGCTCCTCGGAGCGAGCCTGCTGGAGCAGGGCTGGGCGGTCCGCGGCACCTCCCGCTCGCAGGCCGGCCTCGACGGGGTGAGCGCGGCCGGGATCGAGGCGGCGCTGGCCGATCCGGATCGGCCTGGCACGGTTCTCGACCTGGTCGGCGACGTCACCGTCGTCCACTGGCTGCTGGGCTCGGCGAGCGGTGATCGCGAAGCGCTCGCGGCGATCCACGGTACGCGGCTCGAGCGGCTGCTCGAGCGCCTCGTCGACACCCCGGTGCGGGGCTTCGTCTACGAGGCGGCGGGGACGGTGGAGCCGGAGCTGCTGGCGGGGGGCGCCGAGGCGGTTCGCGCCGCGACCCGCAGATGGCGGATACCGGCGGAGATCGTCGCCGCGGAGCCCTCCGATCCCCCGGCCTGGGCCGAGCAGACGGCTGCTGCGACCCGCCGAGTCATCACCCAGGGCCAGCGCGGGGCTAGAGTCGGTCCAAAACCGACTCGGAGGTTGGAATGAGCTACGCGAAGGACGTCCTGGTCGAGACCGATTGGGTCGCGGAGCACCTTGACGACGACTCGATCCGAATCGTCGAGGTGGACGAGAACCCGGCGCTCTACGCGGAGGCGCACATACCCGGCGCGATCGGGTTCGACTGGAAGCTCGACCTCCAGGACCAGGTGAGGCGCGACTTCCTCGATCCGCAGGCGTTCGGCGAGCTGATGGGCGGCCGCGGGATCTCCAACGATCACACCGTGGTGCTGTACGGCGATCGCAACAACTGGTTCGCCGCCTACACCTACTGGTACTTCCGCTACTACGGACACGGGAAGGTGGAGCTGATCAACGGGCCCCGCGAGAAGTGGGTCGCGGAGGGCCGCGAGACCGTGACCGAGGTCCCCGAGTACGAGCCGACCACATTCAGCGCGCAGCCCGGCGACGAGAGCATCCGCGCCAAGCGCGACGAGGTCGCCGCCGCCCTCGACGCCGAGGTCAGCCTGGTCGACGTGCGCAGCCCGCAGGAGTTCTCCGGGGAGCTGATCGCGATGGCCGGATACGAGCAGGAGGGCGCTCAGCGAGGAGGCCACATCCCCGGAGCCGCCTCGGTCCCCTGGGCGCAGGCGGTGAACGAGGACGGCACCTTCAAGTCGGCCGAGGAGCTGCGCGAGCTCTACACCTCGAAGGGCGTGATCTCCGCCGCCAACCCGATCATCGCCTACTGCCGGATCGGTGAGCGCTCGGCGCACACCTGGTTCGTCCTGCACGAGCTGCTCGGAGAGGCGGACGTCAAGAACTACGACGGCTCCTGGACCGAGTGGGGCAACCTGGTCAGCGTCCCGATCGAGAAGGACATCTAGGTCTCGAGCCGCTCGAGGAGGTCGCCGAGGATGCGGGCCGTCGCGCCCCAGATCATGTGCTCCTCGACGGAATAGGTCGGGGTGCGGATCGGCACGCCGCGGCGGACGAGGCGCCGCATCCCGAAGCCCTGGCGCAGGACCTCGAGCGAGAAGGTGAGCACGGTCTCCACCTCGGCCGGGCTCGGCTCGAGCCCCAGCTCCCGCGGATGGTCGACCAGGCCGACGAACGGATGGACCTTGTAGGAGGTGACGAAGGTGCCGATCGGCGGCAGCGCTCCGACCACCTCGACCGATGCCGGCTCCAGGGCGATCTCCTCCTCCGCCTCCCGCAGGGCGGTCTCCAGCAGGGTCTCGCGCGGATGGTCCTGGCGGCCCCCGGGAAAGGAGATCTCGCCGGCGTGGCGGCGGAGGTCGGCGCGGCGCTCGGTGAAGATCAAGCCCGGTTCCTCGGGCCACCCGTAGAGCGCCAGCAGCACGGCGGCGTCGGTGGCGCCGTGGGCCTCCATCGCCTCGGCTTCCTCGGGTGAGAGAAGCAGGCGGCCGAGGTCCTCGCTCAGATGATCACCTGCACAGTGCCGCCATCGACGCTCCAGGCGGCGCCGGCGACATAGGAGGCGCGCTCCGAGCAGAGGAAGACGATCGCCGCGGCGATCTCGCCGACCTCGGCGAGCCGGCCGATCGGGCGCTTGGCTCCGGCGTCCTCCAGCGCCCGCTCGCGGCTGGAGGCTCCCGACAGCTCCCGGGACTGGTCGAGCAGGCCGCCCGGCTCCATCCACATCTCCGAGCTGGTCGGGCCGGGGCAGACCGCGTTGACGAGCACACCCTGCCCGGCATAGCGATCGGCGAAGAGGCGCGAGAGCGATAGCTCGGCGGCCTTCGCAACCGAGTACTCGGGCATCGCCGCCGAGGGGCGCTTGCCGGCGGTCGAGCAGACGTTGACGATCCTCCCCCAGCCCCGCTCTGCCATTCCCGGTGCCGCGGCCCGCATCGCGCGAAGCGGGGCGATCACGTTGAGCTCGTACTGGAGCCGCCAGTCCTCCTCGGGCACATCCTCGAGCCGCCGCCATCGGGCGACGCCGGCGTTGTTGACGAGGGCGTCGAGCCGGCCGAAGCGCTCGCTGGCCGCCGCCACCATGCGCTCGCCGGAGTCCCTCTCGGTGATGTCCAGGGCAAGCGTCGCAGCCTCTCCTCCGTTGGCGCCCGCCTCCTCCGCGGCCGCCGCGAGGGCATCGGAATCGCGGGCGACCAGAAGCACCCTGGCCCCCTCGGCGCAGAGCTGGCGGGCGGTCTCGCGGCCGATCCCCCGGCTGGCTCCGGTGACGACGCAGCTACGGTCGGCGAGGCCCAGGTCCATCGCGGCTAGACGAGCTCGATCCGGTCCCGGATCTCGGCCTCGGTCTCACCCGCCAGGGCGCGGTGGACCGGGCACTTGCCGGCGATCACCCTGATCCGCTCCTGCTGCTCGGGGCTGAGCTCCTTCGGCAGGCGGAGTGTCACGGTGAACTCGGTCGGCACCGGTCCGCTGAACTCCATCCCGACCTCGACCTCGACGTCTCCCACCGGCCACTCCTTGCGGTCCGCGTACATCTCCAGGGTGATCGCGGTGCAGGCGGCGAGCGAGGCGGCGAGGACCCTGGCCGGCGATGGGCCCTGATCGGCGCCGCCCGATGCCGGCGGCTCGTCGATCACGACGCTGTGTCCGCCCTCGATCTCGACATCGTGGGTGAAACCCGACCGGCGGCGGGCGACGACGGTGACCAACGCTCAGCCCTTCCCCCGCCCCTCGAAGAGGGCTGGGGCGTCGGTATCGGAGGCACGGGCCATGGCGAAGGCGAGGTCGGAGGCCCGGTTGACGAACCTGATCACCGTCTTGTCGGCGAGCTGGTCCGCTTCGGCGAGGGCGGCGATCCGCCGCTCGGCCCGTCGGATCGTCGTGCGGGCCACGTCCAGCGCCGCCGAGAGGCGCGTGCCGCCGGGGATCACGAACTTCGGCGGCAGCTCGACCTGCGCCATGTACTTGTCGATCAGTTCCTCGAGCTCGGAGACCATCGGGTCGGTGACCCGGCTGACTCCGTCCTCGAGACGCCCCGCGGCCTCCGGCGCGGTCGCCAGCTCGGCTCCGGCGACGAACAGGGCGCTCTGCAGGCCGAGGATGTCACTTGCCAGCTCCTCCTCGCCGGCGCCACAGAGAGCGCGAGCCGCACCCAGCGCCGCGGTCGCTTCGTCGAGGGCACCGTAGGCCTCGGTGCGGCCGTCCGACTTCGGCACCCGCCCGCCGTACCACAGCGAAGTCGACCCATCGTCGCCCTTGCGGGTGTAGATCTTCACCACGTTGCCATCCTATTCGGGGCCGTTGGGTGAGCCCGGCCGCGCCCCGGCGGCTCGCCTCAGTCGAGCGGGTTGAAGACCAGCCCGGAGAGCAGCTTGGGGAAGAAGTAGGTGGACTTCGGCGGCATCGTCTCGCCCGCGGCGGCGACCTCGCGGACCTGCTCGACCGGGGTCGGGCGGAGGATGAAGGCGACGTCATAAGCGCCCTCCTCGAGGCTGTCGAGCGATTCGGGGATGCCCTTCGCGTAGCCGATCCCCCGCTTCGCTGCGATGTCCTCCTCGGTCATCCCGAGGATCCCCTTGAGGACGAGGGTCTCGAGGATCACCGCGTCGAGGTGCCGGTAGGCCGGCGGCTTGCCGGGCAGCAGCCGCTCCAGCTCGGCCGTGTCCTTGAGCCGCAGCCGGAAGCCGCGCCGGTGGTGAGAGTCGTAGGTGCCGAAGACGCCGATCCCCAGTTCGCCCCGAGGATCGAGCGACTCGACCGGGACCTCCTCGGCCTCGAACAGCTCGCGCAGACCGTTGCCGAGGCGCTGCTGGCGCTCCTGATCGTCAGCCAGCCCGGAGATCAGGCGATGGGTCGGGAAGACGGTCAGCCCCGGATCGTCGAGTCCGGTCAGAGCCATCAGCGTGTAGCGGTGCGGGCCCTCGCCGCCGACCTCCTCCATGAAGGCGCGGGCGGTCTCGTATCGGTGGTGGCCGTCGGCGATCAGCAGCTCGGCGTCGGCGAGGCGGGACGCGACCACCTCGTGGATGTCTGGATCGGTGACCCGCCAGACCCGGTGGACGGTGCCGTCGTCGTCGCGGACCTCACCCCAGGGCGAATCCTTGGTGGCCGGCTCGATCAGCGGCCAGGCGTCGGCGCTCGACAGCGAGAAGATCGGCGAGAGGTTGAAGTGGGTTGCCCGGGTGAGCTTTAGCCGGTCGAGCTTCGGGCCGGGCTGGGTGCGCTCGTGGGGGCGGACCCGCCCCGGCCCGTAGTCCTCGACGCCTACCCTGGCGAGAATCCCGTGGCGGGTGTGGGCAGCTCCGTCAGGGACGGTGTAGTCCTGGGTGAGCGCCCACAGCGAGGGCTCACGGTCCTGAGTGAGCACGCCCCGGAGCGTCCACTCCTCGATCGTCTCGGCCGCGTGCTCGTAGGGGTCAGCGCCCTCTCCGGCCTGCGGCAGGTCCGCTTCGACCACGTTGAAGGGCGAGCGCGCCAGCAGCTCCGCCCGCTGCGCAGGGTCGATCACGTCATAGGGAGGCGCGGTGACCTCGCCCAGCGAGCCGACCGCGTCGAGGTTGTAGTGCAGCGCGGGGAAGGGGCGGACATCGGCCATCGGGGAGCGAACGCTACCCGGCCCGGTCGGCAACCGCTTCGCTGATTCGCAAGCGATCTTCGCTGAACGATTCCGGTCGCTGTGGCGACCGAAACGGTTCAATGGATCGATTGGGACGCGGTTGGGGCCGTAGACTCGGAGCGCTTCGGGGCGTAGCGCAGCCTGGTAGCGCGCCGCCTTTGGGTGGCGGAGGTCCTCGGTTCAAATCCGGGCGCCCCGATTGACATGGACCGCAGCCACGACGCGGAGGCCGCACTGGAGCTGGAGACGCTCCCCGTCGAGCTGCCCCCGGGCCTGGAGATCGTTTGGCTCGGCGTCTCGGGCTACCGCCTCACATACGAGGACGTTTCGATCTTCATCGACCCCTACGTCTCGCGGGTCCCGCTTCGCACGCTCCTCCTGCGCCGCCGAGCGCTGCCCGACCCGGAGATGATCGAGCGGTTCGCCCGCGCACCCGGGCCGGTGGCGGGCGTGCTGATCGGCCATACCCACTTTGATCACGCGGTGGACGCTCCGTCGCTGGCTCGCCGCTTCGGAGCCAAGGCCTACGGGTCGGCGTCGCTTGCTCACCTGATGCAGCTCCACGGGTTGCGTGATTCGGCCGCCGAGATCGAGCCCCATCAGCCATACGAGCTGGGCCCGTTCGTCGTGCGGTTCGTCCCCAGCCGCCATTCCAAGCTGCTGTTCGGGCGCAAGGTGCCGATGGACGGAGAGCTCACCTGCGATCACCTGCACGGCCTCGTGCCCACCGCCTATAGGTGCGGGGCCGTCTACGGCATCAGAATCGACGTCGCCGGCGTCTCCATCTACCACCAGGGCAGCGCCGATCTCGACGATCGCGAGCTGCGCGATGACGCGGTCGACGTCTTCCTCGCCGGGGTGGCCGGCCGCAGCGTCACGCCGCGCTATTGGGAGCGCATCCTGCCTAAGCTCGATCCCCGCGTCGTGATCCCGACCCACTACGACAACTTCTTCTCGCCGCTTGGGGCGGAGCAGGATTACGCCTGGCGGGTCAACCTGGCCGAGGTCCCGGGCGAGGTCCGGCAGGTCTCGCGGGACGCGGAGGTCGCGGCCCTTCCGCGGATCGACTCAAGTTCGGTCAGCTGACGGTCTTCGGCCCGGAGCGCTCGGGCGAGTTCCTGACGCTTTCCTCTACATTCTCTACTGAACTAGTCCGAAAAGGAGGAAAAGGAATGGCACTGAAGATTGGCGACACCGCCCCGGACTTCGAAGCCGAGACCACCGAGGGCCCGATCAGCTTTCACGACTGGATCGGCGACAGCTGGGCGGTCCTCTTCTCGCACCCCAAGGACTTCACGCCGGTCTGCACGACCGAGCTCGGCTACATGGCGAAGATCAAGCCGGACTTCGAGTCGCGCAACGTCAAGATCATCGGTCTCTCGGTCGATCCCTCCGACCGCCACGAGGAGTGGGCGAAGGACATCGAGGAGACCCAGGGCACAGCGCCCAACTACCCGCTGATCGCCGACTCCGACTTCAAGGTCTCGAAGCTCTACGACATGCTCCCGGCCGAGACCGAGGGCGACCCGCTGGAGCGTACCCCGGCCGACAACCAGACCGTGCGCAACGTCATCGTCATCGGCCCCGACAAGAAGGTGAAGCTGATTCTCGTCTATCCGATGACCACCGGGCGCAACTTCGACGAGGTCCTGCGGGTGATCGACTCGCTGCAGCTGACCGCGAGCCACAAGGTCGCAACGCCGGTCAACTGGAAGCAGGGCGAGGACGTGATCATCGCCGGCTCGGTCTCCGACGACGAGGCCAAGGAGACCTACCCGGACGGCTGGGAGTCCCCCAAGCCCTACATCCGGATCGTTCCTCAGCCGAGCTGAACGTCGCCGACTGATCCGCGACCGCGGCCCGGCTCAGGTGCTGGCGCCGCGGTCGCGCCGCAGCCAGCGCGGGCGCAGGTCCCGCCCGAAGAGGACCCGGCCGATCATCGCGAAGAGGGCCAGGATCCCGATTGCGATTGCCCCGGCGATCGCGCCGAGCACGAGCAGCGCGAGGATGCCCGCGGCGATGATCACCGGCAGCAGCAGCGTCTTCAGCAGCGAGGCGAGGATGAGGAGGGCGGCGAGGGCCAGATCCACGGGAGTCCGAACCTAGCGCCTCTGTAACGTCGGAGGGGATTCGAGGACCATTCGACATGAGCCGAGTCGGAAAGCTGATGATGATGCTGAACCCACAGAAGACCCAGATGCCGGACCCTGGCGAGGCCCTGCCCGGCCGCGACCAGCGCGCTTTCGAAGTGCCCAAGCGCCATGCCGTGCTAGGTACGCCGCTCGAGCCTCCCTTCCCGGACGGGATCGCCACCGCCTACTTCGCCCTCGGCTGCTTCTGGGGCGCGGAGCGCCTCTTCTGGGAGCTCGACGGGGTCTACACGACCGCCGTCGGCTACATGAACGGGGTCACGCCGAACCCGACCTACGAGGAGGTCTGCACTGCCCGCACCGGCCACACCGAGGCGGTCCTGGTCGCCTACGACCCCTCGAAGATCTCCTACGGCGAGCTGCTCAAGACCTTCTTCGAGGAGCATGATCCGACCCAGGGGATGCGCCAGGGCAATGACGTCGGCACCCAGTACCGCTCCGGGATCTACTACGTCGACGAGCGGCAGAAGGCCACCGCGGAGGCGGCCCTGCACTCCTACGACGAGGCTCTGAGCTCCGCCGGCAGGGACCGGGTGACGACCGAGATCGAGCCCGCCGGGCCCTTCTACTACGCCGAGGACTACCACCAGCAGTACCTGCACAAGGTCCCAAACGGCTACTGCGGGCTCGCCGGCACCGGCGTCGCCTGCCAGATTCCCACCGGAGTCTCCGCCGAGGCGGGCTAAGCGCAACCCGCTTCGCGGGAGGCGCAGCTGGCTCGGCGCCGCGGTTCGGGGGCCACCGGTTCCTCTAGAGTTCCGCCGCTGTGACGCCGACCCTGGGCTCCTACATAGGCGGCTGCCTCGCGGTCGTGGGCACAGCCGCCTCGCTCGGGCTTGGCGGCTACTGGCTGCGCCGCTGGATCGTCCCCGAGTTCTCAGGCGCCCTGGCCCGCCTCGCCGACGTCACGATCGCAGTGGCGCTGCTGATCGTCTCACTGGAGCTGCTCGGCACGCTCAGCATCCTGAAGCTGGGCTGGATCGTCGTCGTCTGCATCGCGGTCGGCCTGCTGGCGGCGCTGCTCGGCCGGCGGCGCGCGCCGCTCGACGCAAAGGCGATCGAGGCGCCGCAGGTGCAGAAGCTGGCATTGCTGATCGCGGTCGGCGTCGCCTCCTTCACGGTCGCCGAGTGGACCTTCCCTTCGCTCCTCAGCCTCGACCAGGGAATGTTCGGCGGCGATACCACCTGGTACCACATGCCGTTCGCGGCCCGCTTCGCACAGGAGGGCTCGATCTGGCATCTCTACCTGACCGATCCGCTGCGACTCGCCGCCTGGTTCTACCCGCAGAGCTCCGAGCTGATCCACGGCAGCGCGATCGTGCTGATGAAGAGCGACTGGCTCTCGCCGCTGATCAACATGTTCTGGCTGGCGATCGCCCTGGTCGCCGCCTACTGCATCGGGCGCCCCTACCGGGTCGGTCCTGCGACCCTGGTCGCGACGGCGATCGTCCTCGACTCGGGGGTGATGATCGAGACCCAGCCGGGCGAGGCGCGCAACGACATCATGGGCCTCGCCTTCCTGATCGTCTTCGTCGCCTTCCTGATCAACGGCCACCAGCGCCGGGCCCCGGAGGCAGGTGCGGTGGAGGAGACGCCCGACCCACACGCCGCGCTGCTCGACAAGGGACCGCTGATCATGGCCGGGATCGCCGCCGGCCTCTCGATCTCGGTCAAGCTCACCTTCCTCGCGCCGGTCGGCGTGATCGCCGCCGGGGTGGTGATCTTCAGCGGCCGCGGCCGGCGGCTGACCACGGCCTGGGTGATGGGCCTGGCGATGTTCATCGTCGGCGGCTACTGGTACGTGCGGGCGGCGATCAAGACCGGCGGCAACCCCCTGCCGCAGATCGGCTGGGGGCCGCTGCACCTGCCCCGGCCCAACCAGATGCCGCTCGACCCGCGGCCCCGATTCAGCGTCGCCCACTACCTGACCGACGCGACGGTCTACCGCAAGTGGTTCTTCCCCGAGCTCGACAACGCACTCGGCCCGCTCTTCCCGCTGATCCTGGTGATCGCCTTCGCCGCCGCCGTCTATCTGCTGTTCCGATCCCGGAACCGGATCCTGCGGGTGATCGGGGCGGCGGCGCTGCTGACCGCGATCGTCTACGTGTTCACGCCGCTGACCGCGGCCGGTCAGGAAGGCTCGCCGACCGGTTTCTTCACCAACACCCGCTACCTGATCCCCGGCCTGGCGCTGGCGCTCGGGCTGCTTCCGATCGTCCGTCCCCTGCGAGCGCCGGAGAAGCGGGCCCGCACCACCCTGTTCTTCCTCACGCTGATCTACGCGATCACCGTGCTGGCCACGCCGAAGTGGTATCCGAGCTACCTCGCCGGCACGGTCTTCCTCACCCTGGCGCTGGTCTGGGCGCCGGGGGCGCTCGAGTATCTGCGCGGCGACGGGAGGATCGGCCGGGTGGTGGTCGGGGCGACGATCGCCGCCGTGATCGTCCTTGGGATCGTCCTCGGCCGTGCCCAGGAGGTGCAGTACTTCGATCACCACTACACCAACTCGAAGCTCTTCCTCCAGGACGGGGGGCCGCAGAAGGCCTACGACTTCGCCCGCAGGCAGCGCGACAGCCGGATCGGCATCTCAGGCTCGGGTGAGATCTTCTTCGGCCAGTACGGCTACTTCGGCGCCGATCTCTCCAACCGGGTGCAGTACATCGCGGTCCCGGGTCCCGACGGCCAGTACCGGCTGGCGGCCAGCTGCCGCGGCTTCCGCCGCCAGATCAATGCTGGCGACTACGACTTCCTGGTGATCAGCCAGTTCACCCAGGACTCCCCCGAGTCCCCATACCGTTATCCGATCCGCGCCTGGATCAGGACCGATCCCGCCGTCAAGGAGATCATCTCCGAGGACGACATCACCCCGCAGCCCGACTACGTCTACAAGGTCAACGGCAAGCTCTCGCTGGCGGGCTGCAAGAAGCTGGGCGGGGGCGCGAGCAGCTCCTGAGGCCCCCCCACCTGCGGCTAACCCGCGGTGGTGAACCCCCACGTCCTTCCGGAGACGAGCGGCCGTCCCGCTAGGTTCTTCGCGGTGTTCCTCTCGCGGGCCTCGTAGAAGGTATTGCCTGCGAGGTCGGCGCTGGGCTTGAAGATCAGCGCGTTCCCGTACCAGCCGAAGCTGCCGCTCACCGGGACGCCGGTCTTCTTGGCGATCAGCGAGAAGGCCGCCTGCGCCGAGGGCTTGTCCATCGCAGCGTCGAAGCCGACGACGACCACGGCGCTCTTCGAGACCTCCGTCGACTTATCGAGCGGGGAGACCCAGGCGATCAGCGGCTGGGGGGTGGTGCTGAAGGTCCAGACCGCCGGAGCCGAGAGGTGGACGCCGCCGAGGTTCTGGGCTGCGGCCCCCACGGTTGCCTTGTAAAGGCGTCCCGCCCCGAGCGGGGCGCTCGGGGTGAAGCTGAGCGAGTTGCCGCTCCAGCTGAAGCTGCCGCCGACCGGCTCGCCGTTGGCCTGCTTCAGCGAGAAGGCGGCCTCGACCGACGCCTGATCCATCGCCTGGTCGAATTCGACGACGATCGGCGCAGTGCGTGCGGCACCGGAGAAGCCGTCGGGAGGAGTGGTGGAGAGGACGCTCGGGAGCGGCAGGGCGTCGTGGACGGCGAAGTCGCCGCTGGGGACGGGTAGCCCGCTCCCGGGCGGGGGAGGGGTCGGGCACTGCGCCGGAGCCGTCGGCGCGGAGTTGCTCGCGAACCTGTCCTGGCCGGCGCCGCCGTTGTCCTCGACGGTGAGGAGGAAGGACCCGATCTCCCCCGTCGCACCCACGCTCGCGCGGTTTCCCTCCACGTTGAGGCAGGTGACCGCAAGTGTGAAGCTCGGGCCGGGCTCGATCACGCCGGGCGTCGGCATCACGAGGACCGTGATGACGACACTGCCGGAGGGTTTCTCTCCCGACGGTCCGCTGCGGGCGTCGATGCCTGTCGCGGTCCCGCAGTCGAATTTGTTCGGGCACTCATCGTCGACGAAGAGGGCAGACCCGCTCACCGAGTCCTCACCGGGCGTCGCCTGGGCGCTGGCGCCGGGCGCGGCGCCAAGGCCGCCGGGCGGGAGGGCCAGCAGAGCCACCACCATCGCGAGGCGGAACCGTCTTTATGGAGCGCTCCCTTCAGTCGCACCGCCCAACGCGATCCGATCATACGCGCCGCACGGCCACGCGCGGGCCGCCCGTTACGGCAGGTTGCGACCGCGAAGCGTCTGGGCGTCCCGATTCGAGCTTCGTCCTGCGGCGGCGGCGAGGGTGCGCGAAACTGAGCGGTGGCCCCCGTAGCTCAGCTGGATAGAGCGCCGGCCTTCTAAGCCGGATGTCGCAGGTTCGAATCCTGCCGGGGGCGCTTCGCTCTTCGCCTCGGATGCCGGCGGGGCTCAGCACAGCCTGCCCGTGGGCCAATTCGGGCCGGGAGTGAGACGAGCAATGAAGCCGGCCCCCAACGATCTCAGGAAGCGGGCCATCTCCCGCCCCGAGTTTGTCGCCATGCCCTCCCGGTAGCAGGGGGCCGCACGGGTCGAGCCCACCCGGGTGGCCCAGCCCCACTCGGTCCAGGGATAACCGGGGAGGGCTGTGGCTATCCGACCGCCCGCGGGAACCACCTTCCCCGCCGGGACCATCTTCGTCAGGTGCTCGGCGACGTAGACGATGTTGCCGGCGTGATCGCCGTCGAGGAGCCGGTACCAGATGAAGTGCCCGCCGGGCCAGCCGCTGCTGCTGTCCGAGCCGAGCACCTTGGCGTCGCCCAGAGCCACAACCGGCTCCCGGCGAAGCGGCGCCAGGTCGATGCCCATATCGATCCGCCCCGGGCCCCAGCCGTGGCCGGCGAACGGATTGACATAGCCCCCTGAGCGACACTTGCTCCCTGGGGTGCCGACCCCGCCCGTGCTGGTGTGGCAGGCCCGAGCCCCGGAGGCCGTACCGACGACGAACAGCGTCACGATTGCGGCCACCGTGGCCGCAAGTCCCGCCTTTCCGCGCGTGCCGAGCAAACCAGTCTCCTTGTTCGGCCTGCGGGGTTAGCTGTCGGGCTGGCGCTGAAGGAGCAGCGCTCCCGCCTTGCGGCGGGTTCGCCCCAGAACTCTTGGTTCCCCCGCTCCCGGGCGGCGCCCGGGATTAGGCATTACCGGTGTTCAGGGTCGGCTGAGTGTATCGGTCTTCGTTGACGTTTACTCACACAATCCCAAGACTCCTGCACACGGTCCGGGGGTCCGGCAGACCTTGGTCCGGCGCGAGATACTGCGCAGGCGATGTCGCAGGAGAACGTGGAGATCGTGCGCCGGGTCTACAAGCTCGCTGAGGTCCGAGGAGTCGAAGGGCTCTTGGAGCTGGCTATTGATGACATCGTCTGGATCAGCGACCCGCGCTTTCCCGGCGGGGGACGGCACAACGGAAAGCAGAACGTTCACCGCTGGCTGAGAAAGCTCTGGATCTACGACGAGGTCTCGGTCGACGTTGAGGAGATCGTTGACCTCGACGACAGGGCGCTGGGCATCACCCGGTTCCACGGGGTCTCCGCGGGTGCCCCGCCCGTGGACTGGCCCTGGTGCCACCTCTTTGCGTTCACGGATGGACGGGTCAGCCAGGTGCAAAGCTTTCTTGACCGAGCGGAAGCCCTCGAAGCCGCCGGGCTGTCGGAGTAGGCGATTTCGCAGAGATCCCGCCCGCTGGCAGGATCCGCAAGACTCGGGGGATGAGCGATCTCGTTCTCTTCCTCCACATCCTCGGGGCGATGGCCTTCGTCTCGGGGGTGGTCGTCGCCGGGGTCGCGTTCGAGTCTGCCCGCCGCCGCGAGGATCCCGCCGAGATCTCGCTGCTCCTCGGCCTCAGCCGGATCGGAGCCCTACTGGTCGTGGCCGGTGGCGCGGCGATCCTCGTCTTCGGCCTATGGCTGGTCGGCCTCAAGGACTTCGGCTTCCGTGACGGCTGGATCAGCGCCGCGCTGGCTCTCTTCCTGATCGCCCTGGCGCTCGGCGCAGTCGGAGGGCAGCGCCCCAAGCGGGCCAGGTTGCTCGCGACGAAACTGGCCGCGGCGAAGCAGCCGATCAGCGCCGAGCTGCGTCGGCTGCTCGACGACCGCAGCTCGCCGCGTCTCAACTACCTGGCCGGGGCGATCGTCGTCGTGATCCTCGCCCTGATGGTGTTCAAGCCCTAGCAGCGGGGGGACATCATCGGCCGCTACTGCGCGTACCGCAGCCCGGACAGGGCCGCGTTCCTGCGCTGCGCCCGCCGGACCCAGGCGGATGACGTCACCGCGATGCGGCGCCTGCGCTTCTGGGTGTCGATCGCCAAGCCGCCGCGATACGACGCTGGCCCTGACGGGCTCGGCACCGACCGCCCGACGCTAACCCTCAGGTCGAGGTCGGCACATGCCAGGCGGGGTGCCCGCACGCGCCGGAGGACGAATCTGCCAGGAGATTCGGGCCGAAAAGAGCGAAAGATGGGGGGCGGCCACGGCGTTCGCTGGTTGTGTCTCCAGCATCCAAGACGATCGCGCCCCGCCGTCTTGCCCTCGCAGCCCTTGCTGCGCTGATCGTCCTGAGCTGGGCGCTGGCGGGGCTTTTCGCAACCCGCGCCGCCGCGGCCGGGCCCTGCGACCCGCCGGTCGTCAACCAGATCGTCTGTGAGAACTCCAAGCCGGGGACACCCCAGAGCCAGTGGGACATCGCCGATCCCGCTGGGGACCCCTCGATCCAGGGCTTCGCCACCGACATCAGCGTCGATCAGGGCCAGACGGTCCACTTCAAGATCGACACCGCCTCCACCGCCTATCACCTCGACATCTACCGGATGGGCTACTACGGCGGCGACGGGGCGCGCAAGGTAGCCACCGTCACTCCCTCGGCCTCGCTTCCACAGAACCAGCCACCCTGCCTGAACGATGCCGCCACTGGGCTGGTCGATTGCGGCAACTGGGCCGACTCCGCCTCCTGGGCGGTGCCGGCAGACGCAGTCTCGGGCATCTACTTCGCCAAGCTCGTCCGCGACGACGCATCCTCGGGCGGCAGCCACATCATGTTCGTGGTGCGCGACGACGACGGTCACTCCGACCTGCTCTTCCAGACCTCGGACACGACCTGGCAGGCCTATAACCGCTACGGCGGAAACAGCCTCTACACCGGCGGACCGGGCACCAATCCCGATCGCGCCTACAAGGTTTCCTACAACCGCCCGATCACGACCCGCGGCTCGACACCCGAGGACGCGCCGTTTAACGCCGAGTACCCGATGGTCCGCTGGCTGGAGCGAAACGGCTATGACGTCAGTTACTTCACCGGGGTAGACGCCGACCGCCGCGGCGCTGAGATTCTCGAGCACAAGGCCTACCTCTCGGTCGGCCATGACGAGTACTGGTCCGCCACCCAGCGGGCCAACGTCGAGGCGGCCCGCGCCGCCGGGGTCAACCTCGCCTTCTTCAGCGGCAACGAGGTCTTCTGGAAGACGCGGTGGGAGAACAGCATCGACGGCTCCGGCACCGACCACCGCACCCTGGTCTCCTACAAGGAGACCCACGCCAACGACAAGATCGATCCCAACTCCGCCTGGACCGGGACCTGGCGAGATCCTCGATTCAGCCCGCCTTCCGACGGCGGACGCCCCGAGAACGCCCTCAGCGGGACGATCTTCACCGTCGATTCGGGCACCACGGCGATCGAGGTGCCGGCGGCCGACGGCAAGCTGCGGCTGTGGCGGAACACCTCGGTCGCCAACCTCAGCGGCAGGCCAGACCGCGACCCTGGCGCCCGACACCCTGGGGTATGAGTGGGACGAGGACCTCGACAACGGCTCGCGCCCGGCGGGGCTGGTCGATCTCTCCTCGACCACGGTCGACGTGCCCGCGCGCCTCACCGACTACGGCTCCAACTACTCGCCGGGCACCGCCACCCACCACCTGACCCTCTACCGCGCTCCCAGCGGGGCGCTGGTGTTCGGCGCCGGCACCGTGCAGTGGTCGTGGGGCCTCGACGGAGAGCACGACCGCGGCACCTCGACCCCCGACCCGCGCATGCAGCAGGCGACGGTCAACCTCCTCGCCGACATGGGCGCCCAGCCCGCGACGCTGCAGGGCGACCTGGTCGCCGGCGAGCGCCTCCACCGATCACTCAGGCGCCGACCGCGACGATCGGCTCCCCCGGCGGCGGCGATCAGCTGCATAGCGGCGTCCCGGTGACGATCAGCGGGACCGCGACCGACGCCGGCGGGGGACAGGTCGGGCGGGGTCGAGGTCTCCACCGACAACGGCAGCAGCTGGCACCCCGCCCAGGGGCGCGGCGCCTGGACCTATCAGTGGACGCCGGGCACAACCGGGGCGGCGACGATCATGGCCCGCGCGGTCGACGACAGCGGCAACCTTCAGTCGCCCGGAGATCAGGTCTCGGTTAACGTCGTCCCCCGGACCTGCCCCTGCTCGATCTGGGACGACTCGGCCTCGGGCTCCGAGGCAAACGACCCCTCGGCCGTCGAGCTGGGTGTCAAGTTCCGCTCCGATGAGCCCGGCTACATCACCGGCCTGCGGTTCTTCAAGACCTCGGGCAACACCGGCACCCACGTCGGCCATCTCTGGACGGCCGACGGGACCCAGCTCGCCGAGGCGACCTTCACCGGCGAGAGCGCCAGCGGCTGGCAGCAGGTCAACTTCGACACCCCGGTGCCGATCGACGCCGACACCACCTACATCGCCTCCTATCACGCCCCCAACGGTGACTATGCGGCCACCAACGGCTACTTCTCCTCGGCCGGCGTCGACTCCGCTCCCCTGCACGCGCTGGGCGGCCCGCAGGGTCCGAACGGCGTCTACAAGTACGGCCCTTCCGGCGGGCTCTTCTCCGGCGGGGGCCCGGACAGCTTCGCCGACACCAACTACTGGGTCGACGTCGTCTTCGCCGACACGCTTGGCAACGATACGACCCCGCCGACGATCACCTCCCGCAGCCCGGGTGTCGGCGCCGGCAACGTCCCGATCGGAAACAGCGTCACCGCGACATTCAGCGAGGCGATGGACTCGTCGACGATCGACGGCAACCGGGTCGAGCTGCGCGGCCCCGGCAACACCCTGGTGCCGGCCACGGTCAGCTACTCGACCTCGCAGCGCCGGGTGACGCTCGAGCCATCCCGCCTGCTGAAGAACTCGACCACCTACACCGCGACCATCAAGGGCGGACCCGGCGGGGTCACCGACAGGGCCGGGAACCCGCTCGCCGCCGACTCGACCTGGTCGTTCTCGACGGCCGCCGCACCGCCCCCACCGCCCGACGAGGGACCGGGCGGCCCGATCCTGGTGATCGCCAACTCCGCCGACCCGTTCTCGCGCTATTACGCCGAGATCCTGCGTGCCGAGGGCCTCAACGAGTTCAAGGTCACCGACCTCTCCAACGTGAGCGCGTCGATGCTCGCCGACTACGACGTCGCAATCCTCGCCGAGAACGATCTCAGCGCCGGCCAGGTGAGCACCCTGACCGACTGGGTCCAGGGGGGAGGCAACCTGATCGCGATGCGCCCCGACCCCCAGCTCTCGGGTCTCCTGGGTCTCAACGACGCATCCGGAACACTTTCGAACGCCTACCTGAAGGTCGACACCTCGACCGGGCCTGGCGCCGGGATCGTCGACCAGACGATCCAGTTCCACGGGACCGCCGACCGCTACACGACCTCCGGCGCGCAGCCGATCGCCAGCCTCTATTCCAGCCGCCAACGCCGCCACCCCCAACCCGGCGGTGACGATGCGGAGCGTCGGGCCGAACGGCGGCCAGGCGGCGGCCTTCTCCTACGACCTGGCCCGCTCGGTCATCTACACGCGTCAGGGCAACCCAGCCTGGTCCGGTGACGAGCGTGACGGCTCGGCGCCGATCCGCTCCGATGACCTCTTCTTCGGCGGCAAGCCGGGGGACCTCCAGCCCGACTGGGTCGACCTCAGCAAGGTCGCGATCCCGCAGGCCGACGAGCAGCAGCGGCTGCTCGCCAATCTGATCGAGCAGATGAACGTCGACCGCAAGCCGCTGCCGCAATTCTGGTTCCTGCCGCGCGACGCCAAGGCGGCGGTGGTGATGACCGGGGACGATCACGGAAACGGCGGCACCGCCGGGCGCTTCGCCGAGTTCGCCTCGATGGGGCCCAGCGGCTGCTCGGTCGCCGATTGGCAGTGCGTGCGGGCCACCTCCTACATCTACCCCGACACCAACGGCGCTCAGCGACGCCGCCGCAGCCGCCTTCCAAGCCGCCGGCTTTGAGATCGCCCTGCACCCGGTCACCGGCTGCGCGGACTGGAGCGACCGCGCCCAGCTGGAGGACTTCTACAGCGCCCAGCTCGGCCGATTTCGCCGCCAACTACCCGAGCCTCGAGCCCCCCGCATCCAGCCGCACCCACTGCATCACCTGGAGTGACTGGGCCACCCAGCCCAAGGTCGAGCTCGAGAACGGGATCCGCTTCGACACGAACTACTACTACTGGCCGCCGGCCTGGGTCGCCGACCGCCCCGGGATGTTCACGGGCTCGGGGATGCCGATGCGCTTCGCCGA
Organism: uncultured Actinomycetes bacterium; assembly: GCA_963720735.1. Taxonomy (GTDB): domain Bacteria; phylum Actinomycetota; class Thermoleophilia; order Solirubrobacterales; family 70-9; genus JBBRHQ01. The sequence goes on along the minus strand of CAVRGL010000005.1, from coordinate 92,342 downwards.
CCTGGACGGCTCGATGATCGACGTCTACCAGGCGGCCACGCAGATGACCGACGAGTCCGGGCAGACCTACCCGTTCACGATCGACACGCTGCTCGACAACGCGCTCGGCCCCCAGGGCTATTACGGCGTCTTCACCGCCAACATGCACAACGACTCCGATACCTCCGACGGAGCGGATGCGATCGTCGCCTCGGCCCTGGCGCGGGGGGTGCCCGTGGTCTCGGCGCGCCAGATGCTGACCTGGCTCGACGGCCGCAACAACTCCTCCTTCGGCGCGATCTCCTGGTCGGGCAACAAGCTCAGCTTCACGATCGATCACGCCGCCGGCGCCAACGGGCTGCGGGCGATGGTCCCGGTCAGCTCGGCGGTCGGCGACCTGACCTCGGTGAAGCTGGGCTCGACTCCGGTGGCGACCACCACCGAGACGATCAAGGGCCGCCAGTACGCCTTTTTCGACGCCGCCCCAGGCAGCTATCTGGTCGCCTACGGCAACGAGCCCCCGACCGCGGTCAACGACCAAAAGACCGTCGATGAGGACTCCCCGGCGACGACGATCGACGTCCGCGCCAACGACACCGACCCCGACGGCGGCCCGAAGACGATCACCTCGGCCACCCAGCCCGCCCACGGCACGGTCACGGTCGCCGCCGACGGCTCCGACCTCAACTACAGCCCCAACCCCGACTACTGCAACAGCGCCGGCCCCAGCGACGACTTCACCTACACCCTGAACGGCGGCTCCACCGCGACCGTCGCGGTGAGCGTCAACTGCGTCGATGACCCCCCGACCGCGGTCAACGACCAAAAGACCGTCGATGAGGACTCCCCGGCGACGACGATCGACGTCCGCGCCAACGACACCGACCCCGACGGCGGCCCGAAGACGATCACCTCGGCCACCCAGCCCGCCCACGGCACGGTCACGGTCGCCGCCGACGGCTCCGACCTCAACTACAGCCCCAACCCCGACTACTGCAACAGCGCCGGCCCCAGCGACGACTTCACCTACACCCTGAACGGCGGCTCCACCGCGACCGTCGCGGTGAGCGTCAACTGCGTCGATGACCCCCCGACCGCGGTCAACGACCAAAAGACCGTCGATGAGGACTCCCCGGCGACGACGATCGACGTCCGCGCCAACGACACCGACCCCGACGGCGGCCCGAAGACGATCACCTCGGCCACCCAGCCCGCCCACGGCACGGTCACGGTCGCCGCCGACGGCTCCGACCTCAACTACAGCCCCAACCCCGACTACTGCAACAGCGCCGGCCCCAGCGACGACTTCACCTACACCCTGAACGGCGGCTCCACCGCGACCGTCGCGGTGAGCGTCACATGCGAGCCCGACGTGGTCGACGCGCCAGAGATCACCGCGACCGATCCGGCCAGCCCCTCGAGCAATGCCAGCCCCAAGGTGATCGGGACGCTCGGCGCCGGCCGTCCCAGCCTGGTTGAGATCTTCACCAACGCCAACTGCTCGGGCGCCGCGGCGAGCAGCGGCGACGCGACCCAGTTCACCGGGGCCGGGATCGCCGTCGCGGTGCCCTCCGATTCGATCACGGCGCTCAGCGCCAGGGCCAAGAACGCCGACGGCGACACCTCGAACTGCTCCAACTCCGTCTCCTACACCGAGGACTCCCAAGCCCCCTCGATCCCCTGGGTCAGCCCGCTCGCCGGCGCGACCGGGGTCTCCCGGACCGCCCCGATCGTCGTCGGCTTCGACCAGGCGATGGATAAGCCCTCCGCCGAGGCAGCCTTCTCGCTGAAGCGCACCAGCAACGGCGCCGCGGTCCCCGGCAGCCTCGGCTGGTTCGGCAACGCGCTGATCTTCCTCCCCGCCAAGCCGCTGGATAGCGCCACCGGCTACACGGCGAGCGAGGGCGTCGGGGCAAAGGACCCGGCCGGCAACCCGCTCTCGGCCCCCAAGAGCTGGCAGTTCACCACCGCCACCCAGCCGCTGATCACCAACGTCGTCCCGGCCGAGAGCGCCACCGAGGTGCTGCCCAACGGCTACGTCGTCGTCGCCTTCGACACGGCGATGAACAAGGCCTCGGCCCAAGCCGCCTTCAGCCTGAAGCGGAGCAGTGACGGGGCCCCGGTCAGCGGCAGCTTCGGCTGGTACGGCGGCGGCGCCTACGTCCTGATCTTCGACCCGGCAAGCGACCTCGCCCCCGCGACCCAGTACACGGCGACGGTCTCCACTGCCGCCAAGGACTCCGCCGGCCATCCCCTGCCCGTCGCGAAGAGCTGGAAGTTCACGACCACCAACCGCCCGATCGTCAACTACCTCTACCCGGCCGACGGGGCGACCGGAGTCTCGCGAGCCTCTCTTGTCATCCCCTTCTTCAACAAGGCGATGGATAAGCCCTCGGCCGAGGCAGCCTTCACGCTGAAGCGCACCAGTGACGGAGCCACCGTCCCGGGGAGCTTTGGCTGGTACGGCAACGCGCTGATCTTCGCCCCCGCCTCGCCGCTGGGGGCCAACACCCAGTACACGGCGACGATCGCCGGCACTGCCAAGGACCTGGCCGCCAACACCCTCGCCAATCCGACCAGCTGGCGGTTTACGACGGGCCCTTGAGGGCGAACAGCGCTCGGCCTCACTCCAGCTCTAGACCGGCTCAGCAGCTGCGCTCCGAGCCGGCGCGGCCGGAGCAGGCGTGATTGGTGAGGCGCTCGAGCTTCGCCAGGAACTCTCCGCGCTCCCCCGGGTCGAGCGGGGCGAGAAGGTCGGCCTCGGCCTCGGCCGTCGCTCGCTTGGCGCTCTCCAGCCGCCGGTGCCCGGCATCGGTTAGCCCGACCAGGTGGCGGCGCCGGTCCGCCGCGTCGCGCGCCCGCACGACGAAGCCGTCGCGCTGGAGTGCGTCGAGGAGCCCGACCAGGTTGCTCGGGTCGATCCGCAGCGCCGCTCCCAGCTCCTGCTGGGAGATCGGACCGGCCCGATCGAGATGGTCGAGGACGCCGAACTCGTGGGTCCGCATCTTCAGCTCCGCCAGGGCGCGCCCGATCCGGTAGCCGGTCATCCGCGCCAGGCGAATGATCGTCAGGGCGCATCCTCCGGCCGCAACGTCGGCCCCGGATTCGGGCTTATCGCTGATCGTCTTGGGGGTGGTGGCTCCCCTCACGAGAGCGAAGCTTAGCCGATCTAGTGGGTGGCACCAACAATTGGTATCTACCATCATTGTTCGCTATAGTTATCCCAGAACCTTGAAGGCGATGAAAGAGATCGAGATGGAAACCCTGCTACTCGTCCCCCTCGACGACGCCCTGATCTTCCCGGGCATGACCGCGACCCTCGCTCTCGAAATCGGCGAGGAGGAGCGTGTTCTCCTGGTGCCGCGCAGCGACGGCGAGTTCGCCTCGGTCGGGGTCGTGGCCGAGGTGCTCGAGCGGATGCGGGTCCCCGGCGGGGGGCAGGCGGTCACCGTGCAGGGCCTCCATCGCGGCACGCCCGAGAACGCCCGCACCGACGGCAGCGGCGACCTGCGGGTCGAGGTGACCGCGCATCCCGACCCGGTCCCGGCCGGAGAGCGGATCCAAGAGCTCCAGCGCGAGTATCGCGCCGTGGTCGAGGAGATCCTCGACCTGCGCGGGGCCGATGACCGCATCCGCGCCTTCCTCCGCTCGATCTCCGAGCCCGGCGAGCTCGCCGACACCTCGGCCTACTCGCCCGACCTCGGCCAGGCCGAGAAGATCGAGCTGCTGCGAGACGCTCGACGTCGGCGAGCGGCTCGAGCTGGCGCTGAAGCTGCAGCGCGAGCGGCTCGCCGAGCTTCAGGTCCGCGCCCGGATCCGCGACGACGTCCAGTCCGGCGCGGAGAAGCAGCAGCGCGAGTACTTCCTGCGAAAGCAGATGGAGTCGATCCGCAAGGAGCTCGGCGAGGACGACGCCTCGGTCGCCGACGAGTACCGGGCCAAGATCGAGGAGGCCGGCATGCCCGAGGCCGTCCGCGAGCAGGCCGAGAAGGAGGTCTCCCGCCTGGAGCGGATGGGCGACGCGACCGGCGAGTCCTCGATGATCCGCACCTACCTCGACTGGCTGATTGCGGTCCCCTGGTCCGAGCGCTCCGAGGAGCGCCTCGACCCCGCCGGGGCCCGGGAGGTGCTGGACGCCGACCATGCCGGCCTCGAGGACGTCAAGGACCGGATCACCGAGTACATCGCGGTGCGAAAGCTAAGGCAGGAGCGGGGCGCCGCCGAAGACGCCAAGGGCGCCGGCGCGATCCTCACCCTGATCGGCCCGCCGGGCACCGGGAAGACCTCGATCGGCGAGTCGATCGCCCGCGCCACCGGGCGCGAGTTCGTCCGCATGTCGCTCGGCGGAGTCCGCGACGAGGCCGAGATCCGCGGCCACCGCCGGACCTACATCGGCGCCCTGCCGGGTCGGCTGGTCCGCGCCCTGCGCGACGCCGGGACGATGAACCCGGTGATCCTCCTCGACGAGGTCGACAAGGTCGGCGCCGACTGGCGCGGCGACCCCAGCGCGGCACTGCTCGAGGTGCTCGACCCCGCTCAGAACCACAGCTTCCGCGATCACTACCTCGACGTCGACCTCGACCTCTCGGGGGTCCTTTTCATCGCCACGGCGAACGTCGCCGAGACCATCCCCGGGCCGCTGCTCGACCGGATGGAGGTGGTCGACTTCGACGGCTACACGACCGAGGAGAAGGTCGCGATCGCGCGCGGCTACCTGCTGCCCCGCCAGCTGGAGCGAAACGGGCTGCGCGACGAGGAGGTCGAGGTCCCCGACGAGGTGCTGAGGACGATCGTCACCGAGTACACGCGTGAGGCAGGGGTGCGGAACCTGGAGCGCGAGCTCGGCAAGCTGCTTCGCAAGAGCGCCACCCGGATCGCCTCGGGCGAGGCGCAGGCGCCTCTCGCGGTCGACCTCGACGCGCTCCGCTCCGACCTCGGCCGCCAGCGCTTCTTCCAGGAGTCGGTCGAGCGGACCGCGGTCCCCGGCGTATCGACCGGTCTCTCGGTCACCGGGGCAGGCGGTGACGTGCTCTTCGTCGAGGCGACCTCGATGCCCGGCAAGGAGGGGTTCGTGCTCACCGGCCAGCTCGGTGACGTGATGAAGGAGTCGGCGCGAATCGCGCTCTCCTACGTCCGCGGCCACGCCGAGGACCTGGGAATCGACGAGCACGCCTTCACCGATCGCGAGTTCCACCTCCATGTCCCCGCGGGCGCGATCCCCAAGGACGGCCCGAGCGCCGGGATCACGATGACCACGGCGCTCGCCTCGCTGATCAGCGACCGCCCGGTCAAGCACAGCGTCGGGATGACCGGGGAGCTGACCCTGCAGGGCAGGGTGCTGCCGATCGGCGGTCTGAAGCAGAAGGTTCTCGCCGCCCATGCCGCCGGGCTCACCGACGTGATCCTCCCGGAGCGAAACCGCGGCGACCTCGACGACGTCCCCGCGGAGGTGCGCGAGCAGATGCGCTTCCACCCGGTGATGACGATCGACGAGGTGCTCGACCTTGCGCTCGAGCCCGAGCCGGTGGCGGCGGCGGCCGCCTGAGCTAGGCGCCCGCCGCCTCCTCGACCACCTCGACCAGGTAGGGCTCGAGCCCGGCACGGATCGCCTCGGGCATCGGCACCTTCTCGCCCGAGTCGGCAGCGATGAACACGTGGCGGAGGTCGCCCTCACTGCGCAGTTCGCCGTCCTCGCTGATCGTCAGGTGCGATGACATCGCCGTGTTGCCGAGCCTGGTAAGCGCGACCGCGACGTCGACCTCGGAGTCGAAGCGGACCGGAGAGAGGTACCGGATGCTCGCCTCGGCGACGACGATGTCAACCCCGCCCTCGGTCATCGCGTCATAGGACTCGGTCGCCTCGCGCCATAGCTCGGTGATCGCGACGTCGAAGTACTCGAGATGGTTGGCGTAGAAGAGGACGTTCTGCGGGTCGCAGTCGGAGAATCGGACCCGCATCCGGTGGCTGAACTCCTTCGGCATGGCGGCGAGTCTAGATTCGGCGGGCGATGAAGGACGGCCGGCAAAGAGGTGCAGTCTTCCCAGTCGCGCTGGTGCTCGGCGGGATCGTCACCGTGCAGACGGGTGCCGCCCTGGCGACGACCCTGTTCGACCGGCTCGGGCCGCAGGGTGCGGTGCTGCTGCGGACGCTGTTCGCCGCGGTGATCCTGATGGCGATCTGGCGGCCGTCGCTGCGGGGGCACTCGCGGCCGGCGCTGCGCGCGACCCTGCTGTTCGGGATCTGCCTGGCCGGGATGAACCTCTGCTTCTACGAGGCCCTGGACCGCCTGCCGCTCGGGATCACCGTCACCCTCGAGTTCGTCGGCCCGCTCGGGGTCGCCGTGCTCAGCACCCGCAGGCCGATCGACCTGCTCTGGGCGCTGCTGGCGGCGGCCGGAATCGTCCTTCTCTCGGGTGGGCTCGGGGGCCCGGGGATCGACGGCACCGGGACCGCCCTGGCTCTCGTCGCGGGGCTCTTCTGGGGCGCCTACATCCTGATCGCCGCGGCGATGGGAAGGATCTTCGAGGGCGGCACCGGCCTCGCGCTGGGGATGGCCGTCTCCGCGGCGCTCGTCGCCCCGATCGGGATCGCCGGGGGCGGGGGAGACCTGCTCGACCCTCGCCTGCTCGCCCTCGGGGTGGCGGTCGCGATCCTCAGCTCGGTGGTTCCCTACTCGTTCGAGTTCGAGGCGCTGCGCCACCTCCCGGCCGGGGTCTTCGGGGTGCTGATGAGTCTCGAGCCGGCGGTCGCGGCGCTGATCGGATTGGTCGCGCTCGGCCAGGACCTGGCGCCGCGTGAGATCGTCGCGATCGGCCTGGTGGTCGCCGCCAGCGCCGGGGCGCTGCGCACCGGCACCGGGCCGCCGCCGATCGAGCAATGAGCGGCCGGCGGCGAGCGCCGCAGCGGCCGGGCGGCTCAGTCCGAAAGCGCCACGGCGGCTTCGATCGTCGCCACCAGGGATCGTGAGAGCAGCTCGGTGATCGTCTCGCGCGGAACGTCCGAATCCCGCCAGGCGTCGAGGATCGTCTCGGCATAGGCGAGGTAGCCGTGAAGGGCCAGGAGGACCAGCTCCGGGGGCCGGTCGGTGCCGAGATGGTTCCGGGAGATGCTCTCGAGGACGACCCCGTGGTAGCGCCTTCCGATCGCGACCAGCTCCGGGTCCGCCGACGCGCGGGCCTGGCGATAGAGGCGCCAGGCGTCGGATGGCTCGGCGGCGTGATCGATGATCCGGCCGAAGTTGCGGGCGAGGCGCTCGCCGAGCGGGATCGAATCGTCGGTGACCCAGTCGCTGGCCAGGATGCGCCCGGCCTGATCGGCGGCGGCCAGATAGAGATCCTGCCTGCCTTCGGGGAAGTAGCGGTAGAGCAGGCTTCGCGCCACCCCGGCGCGCTCGGCGACCTCCTCGAGCTCGAGTCCCTGGTAGCCACGTTCGGCGGCGATCTCGAGGGCGACGTTGGTCAGCTGCTCACGCCGCTCTGCGCGGGGGAGCCTTTTGGGCGGCGCCGCCGTCTTCTCCCGGGAGGCCATCAGCCAACACCTATTAACAGGCTGTCATCTTGACGATACGTCGTTAGCGTCCCCTAGTCGGGCAAGGCGCGCCCCCTCGGCGCGGCCCCGCTGCCGCTCTTCTCTAGTTGGCCATCTTCGCAGCAATCCCGCCGGGATCCTCCCACTCGGCCGTTCTCGATTCCTCGAGTGGCCGGATGCTTGCGCTGGGCCGCACCAGCCGGTAGTGCGGCGTCCTGACCAGCCCGGGCCGGCGGTGGCAACGACCGCTACATTTGACCGGCGCGGTGGGCGTAGCTCAGCTGGTAGAGCTCCTGGTTGTGGTCCAGGCGGTCGCGGGTTCGAGTCCCGTCGCTCACCTTCATCGAAACTGGCTCCGCGGAGCCGATTTCATAGGGGAGCCGAGCCCGGTGCGCCGAAACCTTGGTTCCAATCTAGTTCCAATTCGTCCCAAAAATCCCGGTCGGCAGGCACCTGCAATACGCCTAGGCGGTTGCCGTAGCTGGAGCGAATCGGTAGCAGTGAGCGGTCAGGGCCGCTGATCGAGGAGGGAGGAAGGTCCAGGCAAGGTGTGGCGGCTGAGGGCGCTACTCCTGAAGCCCGGCGGCTTCGAGGGCTTCCGCTCGGGTGGAGAACCAGTCAGCACGCACCCCTTTCCCATCTCGGAACGTGATCACGATCCAAAAGTCGTAGATGATGCTCGCGCCACTTGCCTTGCCCCGCATCTCTCGTCGATGGTTCGCCACGACCTTGTCGTCCCCGGCGTCGATCAGTTCGGGCAGCTCGAAGTAGCCCTCTTCGAACGCCTTGGTGTTCTCAACGTAGAAGTCCCAACAGGCTTCGGCTCCACGGATCGGCGCGTTCTCGGGCCACTCCTTCGGCGGAATCACCTCGGTCTCCGGGTCAGTGTCGGCCAGCCACGCCGCCTTGTCACGCCGGTTGAAGTTGTCAAACACCCGACGCGCTGTCTCCACGTCCGCCTCCGACATCGCCTACTCCTGAAGCCCCGCGGCTTCGAGGGCGTCTTGCAGCTCTTGATAGAGGCAAAGCCGCGTGATGACTCCGTCACGGATCGTCCAAAGCCAGGTGCCGCGAGCTTGCACCTCGACCCCATCGCGGCCCAGGAGACGGTTTGTGAAGGGCGTCACCACGTGCTCCCCGGCCTCAATGAACTCATCGGCCTCGTACCGAACGGACTCCCAGCTCTTGGCGAACTCCTCGGTGAGGCGTCGAAACTGGTCGAGGCGATACACGCCGCGGTCCAGACCGACTGCTCGCGAAAGGTCAACTTCGGCTTCCCGGGCCGCGTCTTTGAAAGCCGCCTGCAAATCCCCCCGGTTCAACGCGGTCAGGGCCGCCCGCACGATCTCGACGTTCTCCTGCGACATCGCCTGCGCAGTATCCCGCGCCGGGGGGTCGGGGGAGGAACCCCTTCGCCGCTTCGCTTCTATGACCGCCGCCACTCGTGTGCCGCTGCCGCTGCCACGGACCGATTGGCCATGCCGCCCGCGACTTCAGAGGATTCGGCCCGAGAGGGCAGCCGCGAGGCCGCCAAACACCAAAGCGATGGCGAGCAGCCATAACGCGGTCGTCGCTCCGACCACGGATACGGTCAGGATGGCTAAGAACAGCACGCCGATGACTAGGAGTGGAAATCCAATCGCAACGCCCACGCCAACCTGTTTGATCGGGTCGAAGCTGTCCGATTGGCTCTTCATCCAGCTGTTCCGTCGTCGTGGCCTGTTCGTCATCCGTTCCCTCTCTTGGTTGAAGGATACGGCGGAATCACCCTGGGACATGGATTGGTACCTGCGGTGGCATCCGGCCGACTTCTGGAGCTTCATGGGTGACAACGGGACCACTTCCCCCGCCCCGCCGCCCCTCGGCCAGATCACGAGGAACCTCGGCCTTCCGGCCGCGACCAACTTCAGCCTCGCCACCGCCAAGACCTTCGCCCACCTCAACGACAAGTGGCTCTCCGACGTCGGCAGGGTCCAGATCGAGGTCTTGCTCCAGATGGTCTCGGTGAAGACGATCGCCGCCAAGGCGAAGCTCAGCCGCGCCAAGGTGATCCGCAAGCTGCACCTGCGGCCCTACCTGGACGCGATCAAGTAAGGAGACTCGGTTTCTTAGAGGTGCTCGCCAGGTCACTGTGCCAACGACCGGCGCGCGCCGAAACTGACCCCCCTTTCTGGCACCACTAGAATTGGAGTCTGTTCCGCGTCAGCCTCTTCCTTTCGATTTCAGAGAGCAGCCGGGCGAGCATCGTTCGTTCTGCGCGACGCGGATGCGCGCTCGCGACGTGCATTCTCGTCTTCACCGCCGCGCCCGCATTAGCCGAGCCGCCCCTAACGACCCCGGCCGCCGATCTCAAGGGGGCGCTCACTTGCTCGGCAGGCATTCGCAACGCCAAGCGCGAGCCGGTTCTGCTCATCCATGGCACTGGCGCCGCTGGACGCGAGACCTGGGCCGACACGGTGAACTTCCGGCGCGTCCTGAAGAAGGCGGGCTTTCCAAGCTGCTACGTCACCCTCCCCGACTATGCGCTCGGGGACCTTCAGGTGAGCGCCGAGTACGTCGTCTCCGCGATCAGGGCGATCCGCAAGCGGGCGGGTCGCGATATCGGGATCTACGGCCACAGCCAAGGGGGGCTTCTTTCACGTTGGGCGCTGAGCTACTGGCCCTCACTGCGCAAGAGGGTGGCCGACGTAGTCACGGTCGCTGCCACCCATCACGGCACGGACTACGGGGACGACAAGGCCCTGGTCGACGGCGTCTGCGCGGTCGGTTGCGCACCCGCGTTCCTGCAACAGAGAACCGGCTCGAACCTGCTCGGTGCGCTCAATGCGAGGCGCAACGAGACGCCGGGGAAATCCCAGTGGACAGCGATCAGAACGCTGACCGACGAATTCGTCCAACCGCAGAACGGACCGGCGCCGACCTCCTCACTCCGAGGGGCGACGAACGTAGCGATTCAAGACGTCTGCCCAGGTCGCGAGGTCGCCCACAACGCCAGCCAGTACGACTCCGTGTCGTACGCGCTGCTCCTCGATGCCTTACGCCACCGCCGCGCGCCCGCGGCGTCCAGGCTTCCGAGCAACGTCTGCGCCCATCGCTTCGCCCCCGGAATCGGTAGCGCGGCGGCGGACGAGTTCGCAGAGACGAGGCGCTCCGTCGCGCTCAGCCGAGCTATCGCATACGAGCCGAAGACGAGTCAGGAGCCGGACGTTCGCTCTTACGCTCGCTAGCCACTCGCGCGCGGTTGGGAGGGACTCCTCCGCTTGGCGAATGATCAGCTTGATGCGACCGTTCTGGCGAGTGACGATCGTGCAGTAGTCACCGGTGGGCGAGCAGTAGCTGTCGATCGCTTTGGCTCGGGCTGAGGCTCCTGGGACGGCGGACAGGGAGCGGATCAGGGCGATGCTTAGCGCCACTGCGATCAAGACGCGTCTCACAATTGCCTCAGTCCCAATGGCGCACGACCTCGCGGTCGAATTGCAGCGCCACTTCGAGCGGTCTGCTTGGCAAGGTGACGATGACTTGGTCTTCTCCCACCCCCATACTGGCAAGCCCTATGACCGGTCTAAGCTACTCAAGCGCTTCAAGAAGGCACGGGATCAAGCGGGGTTGCCGGAGGTTCCGTTCATGAGCCTGAGGCACACATTCGGTACTCGAATGGCTGCGGCAGGGACGGCGATGCGCACTCTTCAGGAGTTCATGGGCCACAGAGATTTCGCCACGACCTTGATCTACGCTGACTACCAGCCCGGTACGCAGGTAGCCGACCTGGTTGAGCGTGCCTTCTCAGCCCCCTGATTCGGCTGAGTCGCACTTGTTGCCGACCTTGAACGCCCCAACCCCTCAGCATTGCCTCTGCCGGGCGGCTCAGAGCTACCGAGTTGACGGCCCTTCGCCGCAAGATTGCATCCTGGGACCTCATGGCTCGGCACATCGAGACCGGAGTTCAGCCCGATACTGATTCCAATCTGGTTCCAATCTGCCAACGACTCAGGCCAACTCGGGCCTTGTACAGCCACTACGGCAGGCACGGATCACCCTTGATCAACGGGAACCTCAGCATTGTGGTCCAGGCGGTCGCGGGTTCGAGTCCCGTCGCTCACCTTCACGAAAACCCCGCTGTCACGGGGTTTCGTGCTGTAGGGGCGATCCATCGCACGAACCCGTGGGCCCAATATGGGCCTATTTCCGCCCGCCGACCACCGCACGCCAGCCGCCTGCGGCGAAAGCTCGACCCCGAGCAGGGGCGTTTCATCGTCAACTGCTGGGGTGTGCCCCAGCGTCATTTGTTCGGACCGATCCCGGTCGGCTAGACCTCGTGGCGCTCGTCGTAACGGCGGTCTTCGCGGCCGTCAGCCTGACCAACGCCAGCTCCGGAGACACGGGCGCCAGCGCGTCGGCTAATTGAGCGAGCTGCTCTACAAACAAGGCTCCATCGCTTCAACCCCTGGCCGATCTCCGTCGGCGAAGAACCACCCCAGCTAGCGTGACACCCATGATCGCTGCCGCAACAGCGAACCCCAGGGGTCCCAGACCGTCCACGTCATCACCACCAACGCTGCCTCGACCGACTCGAAGCAGCTTGGAACTGTCCTTGCCGTAGTCGACCATGAGCCCGGCCCTGGGCCCTGGGTAGGAGCCGGGACTGTAGATCACGAAGCTGTAGCGGCCGGGCGTCACTGCCGGGGCCTGGAAGTGAAGGCGGTACTCCTGCAAGTATCGCTTGCCCTGGTTCCTTACGCGGGTCGCCCGCCCTAAATATACGAATGGCGCCTTCCTGGGCGGGCCAAGGACCGCCGGAAGGCAGGTGGCCTCGGCGTTTGAGTAGCACCGATGAGGTTTCGGCGTGTCGGCGAGAGGAACGAGCGAAATAGGAAACGGTCCGTCTCCTCTGGGGGAGCTGATTGAGATGCCCGAGGCAATGGAGACGTTGACCTTCTCTCCCGGATTGGCATGCCGAGGACTCACCCCAACCACGGCGATGTCCCCCGTTGCGGGCTGGGCGGTCAGCGCCAGCCAAGAGACTGCCATCACCATTACACATGCAGCCCGCAGGTTCCCGCGCGAACCCACTTGCGCCAGTTCTTGAGCGACCGTCTCATTCATGGGCGTCCAAAGGCCCAATGATTGACGAATGACTGCTGAACCCGTCCGCGCTTCGGCCTCATCGTTGACGGAAAGCGCAAGCCATTAAGGATTCGCTCCAGTCGCTTCCGAAGAGCCATTGAGGCAGGCTGTGTTGTAGCGACCATTGCCGTGAAGGTCCGTCCGTGGTCTCGGAAGAAGATGTTTGTGGTCACGTAGCCCATCGCCCTGGTGATGCGATTGGTGCTTGGGGCAGGGCGGAGAGCCCGAAGATTGAAGTGGGCCGGTCGAGCCGGAAATCCCCGCAACGAACTCGTATTGGGGTGGCTGGGAACATTTCGCTCTTGGATCGAGATGACCGCGTCGAGTGGGCCCATGGCCTCAATTGCCTTGATGGGATAGGCACCGCAGTTACCTCCGCCGCCGACCGGCAGGGGTCCTGTTCCGAGTGAGAGGACCTCGTGGGGATCGATCAATCTCGGGACGAGAGTCTTCTTGGCCAAATGCCATCCCGGCGGGATCCTGCCGCTAATGCCCTGATCAGCAACCGAGAAGGTCCGCCACTGCGGTCGGGATGCCGGAGCAGTGGATCCCCAGATCAGCGCCAGGGTTCCAGCCACGAGACTCAAGCCGACGATCGTGAGCAGTCGTATTCGGGTCATTTCTCTCCACTACGGCTCTGACTCCCTGAGAGGTCCCGAAACAAATATCCGGACATTTGGGGACCTCTGGTCCTTCGTTGGGCGTATGGGAGTTCATGCGCTGGGTTGACCGTGGCCACATTTGCCTGGAGGCTGGGTCTATGGCCGCCGAAGGGGATCTGAGGCAAGGACTCCTTGGCTGGGGGCTCGCCTCTTCTGAGGGAACTTCCCCGAAGCCGGAGCAGGCAGCAAGAGCACGCCAGCTGATCTCAGATCCTCGGGAGCACCAAAGCGAGGGCGCGTTGCTCCGAGCCGCCCAAGGTGGCTCGGAGGAGGCCCTGGAGATTCTCTTTCGCCGTCACTGGCGAGACGTTCACCGCGCCGCCTTTCTGATCGTGCGCGACACCCAAGCTGCGGAAGACATCGCCCAGGAGGCTTTCCTCTCCGCGATCAGGGCTTTGGGGCGCTTCGATCGCAGTCGGCGCTTTAGGCCGTGGCTTCACCGCATCGTCGTAAACCGGGCGATCGACTGGAGTCGCACCCGAAAGCTGAGGGCCGAGGTAAGTATCGAGACATTGCCCGCCGGTACGTTGGGTAGGGACTCAGGAGAGCGCAGTTCGGTTGCCGGGTTCGAAGATCTCTTGGCCGGGCTCTCGGCTGAGCACCGGGGGGTAATCGTCCTGCGGTTCCTCCTGGACTACACGCCAGGTGAGATCGCGAAGATGCTCGGACTCCCTCGGGGCACCGTCAACTCCAGGCTCAGGCGGGCACTAGATCGCCTGGGCGAGCGGATCGATCGGCAAGAGCGATGAGAGAGACCGAGGGCAGAGTTCGCCGGGCGCTTCGGGATCAAAGCCCTCCCGATGCTGCCGAGGCTGAGGAGAGAGCATGGAGGGTGATCCAGGCCGCCTACGCCGAGACCGATCACGAGCGTCCGCGGAAGCCATGGCGCCGACAGGCTGTGCGGGTAGCGATTGCGGTCGGGCTGATCGGCATCCTCGTCAGCCCCGCCGGTGCGACGGTGCGCCACTGGGTCAAAGACGCCGTCAACCCGGGACGCGAGAACGCCAGCCCTGCGCTCACCTCCCTGCCTGCTCCCGGAAGGGTGCTGGTCGAATCAAGAGAAGGTGCGTGGGTCGTCCATCGCGACGGGTCAAAGCGACTGCTCGGCGAATTCCGTAATGCCACCTGGTCTCCCCGCGGCCTCTTCGTTGCCGCGACCACGAAGCACCAGCTGCTCGCACTCGACTCCGACGGTGGAGTGAGATGGACGCTCGCCCGATCCGGGCCCGTGAGCCTGCCGAGCTGGAACAGCCCCGACGGCTTCCGGATCGCCTACCTGAGCGGCGGCTCGCTACGGGTAGTGAATGGAGATGGCAGCGGCGATCATCTGCTTGCGAAGAGCGTTGCCAAGGTCGCCCCCGCTTGGATGCCTGGACCCGCCTACGTTCTCGTCTTCGCCAGGAAAGGCGGCGGGGTCACGGCGGTCGCCGCGGACAGCGGTCGAAGGGTGTTCACGACCCGGCGGGGTTCCGCTCCGATCGGCCTTCAGTGGTCGACAGATGGCAAGAGGCTCTTGGTCGTGCGATCGAGCGCTGTGGAGAACTACAACCCCAAGGGGCGCCTGCTATGGCGACGTTCGGTCCCCTCCCATGCAGTGATCACCGATGCCCGGCTTTCGCCCGATGGGCATTCGGTCGCGCTCCTCACCCGGGCCAACCCTCCTACAGAACGCAGCCAGCTTCTTCTCTCGGGAACCACCGGCACTCGGAGTCTCTTCGCTGGACCTGGCCGCTTCAGCGACCTCGCCTGGTCGCCCAACGGTCGTTGGTTGCTTCTCGGTTGGCAAAGCGCGGACCAGTGGCTCTTCCTTAGTCCAAAGCAGCCGAAGCGGATCGTCGCCGTCTCGAATATTTCGAGCCAGTTCGCGCCCGGGGCCGAACGCAATGGCGGGGCCTTCCCCCGAGTTCAGGGTTGGTGCTGCGCGTCGCTGAATCGGTAGCTGGGACCGCTGAGAGGTCCGGAGACGTATGAAGATCAATGAGGCGATCCATAACGAGATCCGAGCGGGCAGGGCTGATCATGCTCGTGGCAGCCGCGCTTGTGGTCCCTGGCTGTTCTGATAGTGGTGGGCGAACCAGCAATACCCGCTCGACCGAGCGGACGGTTGCCAGCACCGCCGGAGGAGTGCAAATGCTGGGGGGATGCGCGGCGGGGCAGGTGCAGGCCCGGTTGAACGGCTTCCTTGGGGCCGTCAATAGCGGCAATACTGCAAAGGCCGCCGGATACATCGCCCCGCCGAGCCAACTCGAGGGCGTCACCATCTATTACGGCCGGGGGGCGCAAGCCGGCCGATTTACGGCTCGCACGCCACACCGTGCCTACGCGGGCTTTGCGCGGCTTGTCGAAGGCGACGGGCATCTGATGCTACTGGCGGGGATGGCCGGCAGCCCCGGACCCTTTGCGCCGGAACACCGGCGGGCAACTGGCGAGAATGCGACCGCGGGGGTTCAGTTCGTGCTCGGCCTCGGAAGTCGCTCCGCTTCGGGAAAGTTCGGCATCGACTGCGCTACAGGCCAGTTCTATGAGTGGGTCATGGACGTGGTTCACGGAGTGCAGAGGGAGAAGCTCTGCGGTCGGTATGTCCAACTGCACGCACGAAAGCCCTTGTTCTGCGTGGCTTAGCCCCACTCTTTACTCGGCGCCCTACTCGGCCTGCGCCTCTCCGCGTGGCTTCCGGGTTAGGCCCGGCCGCCACACCTTCTCGGTCGAGTGTGGACGCGCTCGGAAACTCTGTTGCCCGGAGCGTTTTGTCCAAGGTGGTCAAGAAGCACCGGTGTCGGACGCGTGGCCGGCAGCGGACCAGGGAGGACGCGGAAGGCGCGAGACCTTGGTTAGGTGAGGCGCTGAAGGCCCACGCAAGGGGTAGAGGCCGTAAGAAGGCGCACCACGATGGGCAGACGTCGACGAGAGATTGGGGCAAAGGCGGATCAAGCTCGACACCCCGGGACCAGCCGCAGATTGAGACCGATGAGGCAGATCTGGATGGCGGTGCTCGCCCTCGCGGTCATCGCGACGATGTCTTGGGCACTGACGGGGTCTGCTCAGCCACCGCCCCAGGGAGGGGGTCACCGTGCCACACTCCCGCCGGGGACTAGACCCTTTCCCAACCCGAGAGCGTCGAAGCGCCAACGCCTCACCAAACCTCCAATTCAACATTGGTTCATCCCATTCTCCGCCAAACGCAAACACGAGATGGCCGCCTACTCGAAGCGCCATTACGGTGACCACACCTGGAGGCTGCGTAATCCGCACGTCATTGTCGAACACATCGCAGGCGCCATCAGTGCCGCTGCGGTCTACAACACCTTCGCGCCCGACCATCCCGATCCCGAGCTCCATGAGCTCCCGAATGTCTGCGCCCATTTCGTGGTGTCGCCTTCCGGTCGCATTTACCAGCTCGTCCACCTGACGATCCGCTGTCGCCATACGGTCGGTCTCAACTGGACCGCGATCGGCGTCGAACACGCTGGTTACCGGGACGCGGATCTTCTAGGAAATCGGCGCGAGCTGCGGGCCTCCCTGCATCTGACGCGCTACCTGCGCTGCAGATTCCACATCAAGGTCAAAAACGTGATCGGCCATAGCGAGAGTCTCCGGTCTCCCTATCACCATGAACTGGTGCGGAGCCTCCGGAATCAGACACACGGCGATATGAGACACAGCTCGATGCGGATCTACCGCCAGAAGCAACGCAGGATGAAGGGTTGCTGACGATAGGACGGAGTAAGACGATTCGCGGTTTGGCGGGGAATAGCGACGACGATGATCACCAGCCAGGTTGCGGGTGAAGCTGTCTCCTAGCACCCAACCGGGGGAGAGATGAGCCTAGGGGCACGCCTGGCGACCGACCGCGCTACCCGAGAGGCAATCAAACAACAAGCGGTGGCCGGCCTACCGTCATTTGTTTGGGCCGATCCCAGTTCCTTATTGATGTTGGCTGATGAAGGCCGGTCCAGATCGGGCCGCGGTGGACTGGCTCGAAGGCGAGCAGCGCCTCGTATTCCTAGCCCCGGAGGCGGCCAGCGTGCATAACCAGACGGTCGCCACCGCTTGTGCGGCGATCGCTTAGGCAAACCGGCGTGCATCGTCTGTCAGGCTGGTAGCGATGTCGCCGCTACCGGAGCTTGGCGGGAAGCGGTTTCCGTTCCTGCGCTGGTCGATGGTGCGCATGCTGTTGGGCATGCGTCGCCTGACGACCGAGTGGCAGGTTGGCGACGGCCGGGAGCTGGCGCTTGCTCGCTACGTCGAAGCCGAGGCTCGTCAGGGCGACCTCGACGATGTGATTCGCATCGTCGATGACTTCGCCTACCACCGCAGCTTCCTGATCAATGTCGGCGACGAGAAGGGCGGGATCCTCGACGCGGCGATCCGCCGGACTGTGCCGCGCCAATTGCTCGAGCTGGGTACCTACTGTGGCTACAGCGGGCTGCGGACCGCGCGGGTGATGCCGGAAGGGGCGCGGCTCGTGTCGATCGAGTTCAACGCCGAGAACGCGGCGATCGCACGCCGCATCTGGGATCACGCCGGTATCGGTGAGGAGTTGACGGTGCTCGTTGGGACGCTCGGCGATGGGGGTGAGACGATTGCAAGGCTCGAGTCTGAGCACGGCTTCACCGGCGAATCGCTGGACTTTGTTTTCATCGACCACGACAAGTCCGCCTATCTGACCGACCTTGGTCGGATCCTGGACCAGGGCTGGCTGCATGCCGGCTCCGTGGTCGTCGCCGACAACATCAGGCAGCCTGGAGTGCCCGACTACCGCGAGTTCATGCAGAGTGAGGAAGGCCGCGTTTGGCGGACCAGCGAGCATGAAACCCACGTCGAGTACCAGTCGCTGCTCAAAGACCTGGTGCTCGAATCGGACTATCTGGGGCGCCAGTGAGGCATACGGTTCTGACCTCCCGGTTGGCGGTTGGTCGCTAGATCGCTAGGTGGTGGCCCAGCGTCATTTGTTTGGGCCGATTTCCGTGCCTGGGAGCCGCCGATAGGGGCCTCGCTCTGTAGGCGGGATTGCGGGAGCTCCCGGCGTGACCGGAAGGCCAGCGCTGGTGGTCGTGGAAGCGTTATGGAGCGGCCGCCGTTGGCTAAGCCCCAGACGCACAGGAGGCGAAGGTCTCAGGAGGCCGGCGTGCCGTGGGCGGATTTCATACCTCCCGCCGCTCCTGCGCAACGCGACTGTTCGCGCCCGGGCGCAACGCCGTTCAGGTGCAGCGGTGGCTCGGCATCACTCTCCGGCGTTCACGCTCAGCACCTACGTCCATCTGCTCAACGACGACATCGGAGGGCCGCTCTCGACGCCGTCTCCTGTGCCCGCCAGAGGGCCAGCCGTATCGCTCGCGGCGTAGCCGATGCGGGAAACTCCGCGGAGGAATGTCCGAGGAGTCCGCTGGCCCCGATCTGGTGGAGCTTCCGCACGACGGCGACGAGCCGCGCGGAGTGTTGATGGTCACGGCGGTCCTTGTTCTCACGATCATCGTTTCGCTGGTCGCCAACAGCAACACATTCATCGTGGGATACATCGTCGCGATCGTGTACGTGATGCCCGGGCCGCGGCGCTTGAGTCGAGCCTGGTCAGAGATCGGAATCAAGCCCCGCGCGGCGTTCTTCAGCGACCTCAAGAAGGTGTGGTGCCTGGTCGCGATCGTGGTGCTGCTGTTGCAGCTCCTACCGCCGGAGTTCGGCGTTGCCCACCTGTTTGGTTTCTACCACCAGCTACTGCACCAAATCAGCCAGCGGACCTCGAAGATTCCCGTTCTCGCTGGCGCAGCGCTGATCCTCACGCTGTTCGAGACGATCGTCTATCAGGTCTTCCTCCAGGAGCGGCTCAGTTGGTTCATCGGAACGCCCCTAGCGATCCTCCTGGCTTCGGTCATCGCCGCATGTGCGCACGCCGCCGGTTCGTCGGGCAGCTTCGATGTCGTTTTCACGGACTCCGCAGGAGTCGCGCTCGACTTCATCGTGTTCGGGATCATCTGGGCGAGAACCCGCAATCTCGCCGTGACCTGGGCAACCCACTATGCCGCGGATGTCGTTGGGCTCATCTCACTCGCGCTGATCTTCTGATGCAGGAAGGCACGAGTGACGGAATCACCGTGCCTGAGAGTCCCCGATTGGCCCAGGTTCGGCGTGGATTGGGCTCTATGTCCGCCTCTCGGGTGGCTGTGCTGGGTTCCCCTAATCCCGGGTTAGCTTCATCCGAGGCTCGGATCATCCTTAGACCATGGAAGAACGAATGTTGGCGCCCATCGC
The DNA here is from genome assembly GCA_963720735.1 of uncultured Actinomycetes bacterium. Lineage (GTDB taxonomy): Bacteria > Actinomycetota > Thermoleophilia > Solirubrobacterales > 70-9 > JBBRHQ01. The sequence goes on along the minus strand of CAVRGL010000005.1, from coordinate 72,801 downwards.
CCAGTCTCATCCACAGAAACGCACGCGCACCAGCTACACCGAAGAGGAGATCGAGCGCGGCCTTGTGGCCACAGCGCTCGCCAGCGGCAACACCCGCCTGGCCGCCCAGATCCTCGCCGGCGAGGGACTCCCGATCCCGCGCTCGACCCTGCAGAGCTGGGTTAACAGGATCCACCCCCAGCGCTACGAGGAGGTCAGGGCAAGGGAGCTTCCCCGCCTGCGCGAGTTCCTAGCCGAGAAGCACACCGCCGCGGCAGAGCGCTATCTCCGCCTCGAGCAGCGTGTGGCGGATCGGATCGAGGACTCCCTCGAGGAGATCCCGGCCAGAGACCTCCCAGGTGCCAGCCGCAACCTCGCCGTCTCCGGCGCGGTGCACCTCGACAAGGCCCAGCTCCTACGGGATCAGCCAACGACCGTGGTACATCACCGATCGATCGAGGAGGTCGAGCGCGACTTGAGGGCTCATGGCGTCGAGATCATCGACGGGTTCGCGGAGGAGGTCGAGGAGGTCGGAGAACCCTCTGAAGGGGCTAGCCAGGCGTAGGCTGGCCGCGTGTTGACGCGCCGCAGCCTCGCCCTTCCGCTGGTCATCTTCCTAATCGGAGGATGCGGGGGTTCGAACGAGACAGGGGCTGGCACGGACGGCGGCAACCTCGTAGGCGACTACTGCGCGTATGGGGCGGTGTCGAAGGCGCAGCTCGAAGGGTGCGTTGAGCATGTCACGCCCGCCACGGTTACCGGGTACAGCACCAATGCCGCTCGCTACGCCCGCGGTCAGCTCGATGCCTGCCTAGCGGACTCCGGACCCTTCTGTGCCGCTCGCTAGCCCCTCCGGCGTTCCTGAAGAGCGCGTTGGGCCTGATTGAAGATCCGCGGGTCGATGATCCGTCCGGGCTCCGCGGCCTTATAGATCGGGCGCTTGACGATCCGCGCCACGGCGTTTGGATGCCAGGTTCGGCCGCTCTCATCGCTCAGGACCTGAGCGGCGGCTCGGATCGATTTCCCTCCCCGGATGAGGTCGAAGATCCTCCGCACGTCCTCCGCCTCTTCGGGGTCAACCTCGACGTTGCCCCTCACCCGGCGGTAGCCGTAGGGCAGCTTCCCTCCCTGCGGCCGGCTCTCGGGATGCTCCCGCGCTTTGGCGTCGCGTCCTGCCTTGAGCCGCGCCACGATCCGCCTGCGGTCATCTGCGGCGACGGCGTGCATGATCGAGTCAGCGAGTAGGGCACCGTCCCCCTCGCCGTTGGAGCCGTCCGCGTAGAGCACCCGCGCTCCAGCGGCTGCGAAGTTGCGGATCGCATCGTGGGCCGCGTACTCATCGCGGGCGAGACGATCGCGGCGAGCCACCAGGAGCCCGCCTGCTCCGTACTCATAGACCTTGGCCAGAGCGTCCTGGAGTCCGGGTCTCTCCTCGAGCGGCAGCGTGCCGCTGCGGTCCTCGAAGACGTCGGAGACGATCTCGAGGCCCTCGCGCCTGGCGAACTCCCGTATCGCCCGCTCCTGCGCCGCCGGCCCGAAGGCCTTGCCCTGCTCGACGCTGGACACCCGGCGGTAGGCAACGACACGGCGGGGATCGGTGGTGGGTAGGGGGATCATCGTGGCTTCTCCTGACGCGGCTGGCTTATGCGTACAGCGTACACCTATCGCCTACGCTAAGTGCACGATACACGGACCAGGCCCTTGCGGCCTCAGCTCTCTTGCGACGCGAACTCTTCAAGCGCAGACGGCAAGCTGGCCGTGGGGCCTCGAGGCGCTGCAGTCAGCCGGGAGCCTCCGCGGAGCCGAGGCTTCCTCGCGTGATTGCGGAAGCGACAGCCACCACGCGAGAGCACTTCGGTTAAAGCGTCTGGACGAGACCGCCGTCAATCACGAAGTCGGACCCGGTCACGTTGGCGGCGCGGTCACCAGCAAGCAGCACCACGAGATCGGCAACCTCTTGAGGTTCGGTGAAGCGACCGGTCGCGGCCCGCTCGGCCTGCTGATCGGCCACAGCTCCAGGCTCTCCGCCTTGCGCCTGGGCGACGGTGGCAGCGACGCCGTGGTCGCCTAGCCAGAGCCCAGTCGAGACTGGACCGGGGCTCACCGTGTTGACGCGGATTCCGCGCGGACCCACTTCCTTCGATAGCGACTTGGAGAAGTTGGCCAGGGCGGCTTTTGCGGCGCTGTAGTCGATAACGGTCGGGTCCGGCAGAAATGCGTTGACCGAGCAGGTGTTGACGATCGCTCCTTGGCCCGCCTCGAGCATCTGCGGCAAGACTGCGCGGGTCGTGCGAACGGCGGCCATGAACTCCAGCGTGAGCGAGTCAAACCACTGATCATCGGTGACCGACAGGAACCCATCGAGTCGTGGCGTCACGGCACCGACATTGTTGACGAGCACGTCGAGCGGACCGTCCTCAAGCGCGGCCGCAACAAGTTTGGCCGGACCATCGGTGGTCGATAGATCGACGCTCACCTGTCGGACCAGGCCTCCGTCGACCAGATGGCGCAGCTCGTCGCTGGCGCTGCGTGAACCGGCTACGACGCGTGCACCCTCGGCGACCAGGGCAGTTGTGATGGCCAGACCGATGCCCTTGCTCGCACCGGTCACGAGGGCACGCTTGCCGGTCAGTCCGAGGTCCATGGACTACCAAGCCTAGACGTCGACCGATCCATGGGAAGCGGCGCTCCCGCACCACTCGTTCCTCACGTCGAGTTCGAGGGTCGGGAGGCGAGGCGCGGCATGAGCGCGTGCCCATTTGGTGGGCGGATCAAGGGAAACGAGGGGGAGGGGGGAGCCCCCACGCCCGGCTGGGAGCCATTACTTAGATAAGCCCGTCAGTGGCGTCCGGCGAACAAAACGCCCGACCGTCCGTCAGCCTGAGAGATACTGCGCAAGCGATGTCGCAGGAGAAGGCCCCGCACAAGTTCCGGCGCATGCTCGTCAGGCTGCCCGGCCTGGTGGCGGTGTCCGGCCCGTCCATTCTCCCGCGCATGCTCCGGGCGATGAAGTACCCCGCCAAAGAAGAGAACTTCGTCGCCGTCCTGGGAGCCGCGCTCACCCTCATATTGGTGGGGACGGTCACCTATTCGCTCGGCGAAGGCTGGAACGTGGTCGACGGGTTCTACTTCGCCGTCTGCACGCTGACCACATCGAGCATCGCCGATCCGAACCTCACGCTTACGCATGACACGTTGAAGATCTTCACCGCCCTCTACGTGCTGACCGGCATTGGGATCCTGGTCGAGTTGGCGCGTGAGATCGGCGTCGGGTACGTGAAAGACCGCGAGGAGCGTCACGCCACCAGACACGCCAGGCACCACAAGGAAGATCCGCCCGAGACAGAGTCGGCGGGGTAGCCAGCTCCAAGCCTCCGGGTCGGAGTAGGTCGCGGCGCTGGTCGGCTCTAGGCTCGGCGGCGCTTACTGCGCTAACGCAACCCGTAGCAGCACGGCTCCCAACGTCGCGACGGTCGCGGCTCGTCGGCCAGAGCGAGATACTGCGCAGGGCGATGTCGCAGGAGAACCTGGAGAACCTCCGAGCCTTCCTGAAGAGCTGGAGCCGGGCCGAGTGGACGCCCGAAGCATGGGAGCGAGGAGAGATCATCGACATGTCCCTCCTCGATCCCGAGGTCGTCTACGAGGACACAATCCTGCCGGATCACATTGGCGAGCGGTATCGGGGCCATGAGGGCGTCGAGCGGGCGACGAAACGCTGGATCGATCCTCAAGAGTGGATGTTGATCGAGTTGGAGCAGATCATCGAGGTGGGCGACCAAATCATCTCCGTCCACCACATACGGCAGAAGGCGCGGCACACCGGCATCGAGTTCAACACGCGTGACGGAGGGGTTCCCCCCCTGGCCTATCTCTGGACATTCCGAAACGGCAAAGTCATCCACTTCAAGTCTTTTCCCGGCCAAGAGCAGGCCCTCGAAGCCGCCGGGCTCTCGGATTCTCCCCTCCTCTGATCTCCTTTCTGGCAAGTCACGCTCGGTGCGGGTGGCGACGGCTAAAGCGCAGGTTCCGGGGCTGATCCCTGCCGCGCTGCTTGGCTCTTTCGAGATGCCTTCAAGATGCGCGCCCCCGTGTCGCACCCGCACCGCTTCTCTTCGGCTGCAGTCCTCGACGAGCCGGCGGTAGGCCGCTTCGAACTGCTCGGAGGCTCGCGCTCGTGGCGCTGCTCGCGCTTGCTCGCCGCAGAGCCTGACCGCCGTCCGCGACGCGGCGGCTCGCCAGCGATCAGCTCGAGGCGGCGCAGCTTTTGGCGGGTGAGCGATGGCCGCCCGAAGGCGTAGTCCTGCTCATCGGTGAGCAGGTGCCAGAACAGCACGCAGAGCTTGCGCGCGGTGGCCACGAGCGCGATCTGCGCCCCGCGCCGGGCCCGCACTCGCTGGTAGAAGGCGCGCAGGGGACCCGGCGTGCGGACGACGATCCAGGCCGCCTCGCAGAGCATGTGGCGCGCGGCCGGTGAGCCCTGCTTGGAGATGTGGCCGTGACGCGCCGGCGACTCGCCCGACTGGCGAACCCGCGGATCGAGCCCGACGTAGGAGACGAGCTTGCATGGCGTCTCAAAACGCCGCACGTCACCGACCGTCGCGACGAAGGTCGCCGCCGAGACCAGGTTCACCCCCGGCACGCTCATCAGGCGGCGGATCTCCTCGGATCGAAGTGCGGATCGCGCCAGCACCCGCTCTGAGGCTGAGACCTCCCGATCGAGGAAGTCGACCTGGCGCAGGCAGCCGGCGAGGTCTCGCGCTCGTCGGCGGCAGCGCCAGCGCCTCCAGCCAGGCGCGCCCTCGCACCCCGAAGACGTCGCTCATCGGCGGCTTGCCTTTAGGTGCGGACAAGCACCGCGTGAGCTCGTTCTTCGCCCGTGCGCTGCAACAGCGCGCGCGCGAGCGAGCCGGCGCCGCAGCGCCCGCGTCTCTTCATCGCCAAGACCTCGCACAAAGCCGCCGCGAGCAGCTCGCAGAGCTCGGCGTCGACCTTGTCGGTCTTACCTTGCCTCGGCGATCGCCCGCAGCTTGCGCGTGTTGGCGATCACCACCCGCCACGTAGCTCAGCAGCGCTGATCCAAGCGCCGTCCGTCGCCTCGAGCGCAACCTATCGTCGCGCCAGACTTGCAACAGCTCGAGCTCCTCGGCTGGTCTTGATCCGCCCGGCCGAGCGCACCTCAGCGCCGTCTTGATCGCCACCTCGCAGAAGTCGCGGTGATGTCCAGGCGATCGATCGCATATAGCCTCCTCTTGAATGTTGTGGAGAGACCAGCGGCAACACACCACGGATTCGTGCTCGCAGCACAACCGACAAGTCGCAGGCCCAGTGAGTAGTCGCTCGCCCCATCCGATAATGCGCGCCTGCCCGTCTGCGTTCTCCCGAGTGCCCCTTGTTCCGTGCGCCCGACGCTAGTTACGTCGCCGACGCCCGGCTGGCACCGGCCGTAGTTTCATGTCGGTAGGGGATATTCCGGCGCATCCCCTCAGATGCCGGGGAAGGTCGCCTTCTGATGGCAGGCGCCCACAAAGGCCGCAGGTTCCGGCCGCTTGTTGGGTGCTCGCCGCAGCCGTCCCGCTGATCGTCGGGGTCACCCTTTGGCGAGCTGTCAGACCCCCGTTCGCTAGTCGTGACGTCCGGCCAAGCACCAACCGCGTCGCCCTGAGTCACGGCAAGTTCTCTCCGGAACGCGCTGTTGCATGGCTGCAAGGCTGAGGTGACTGAAGTGGTCGGTATGCAGGGTTCCTGAACGTGCTGGTGGTGGTGGGCAAACGGCGCTCCTCAGGCCGCATAGGCTCCGGGAGTGCGTGGCGATCGGTTACGAGCCGGTGGTGACGTGGAGGAGGGCGGAGCATCGACCTCGATCTCTGCGGCCCGATGACGGCTGATCGCGTCCGGGGTTGGTTCGCTAGGGCCCGGGCGCAGCTCCGGAGCCCTAACGGGGCCTTGCTGGCGGTGACCGCAGCCGCTATCGGCCTCACCGCCTTGCACGTGATCTGGATGGCTCGCTTCCGCTGGGGATACGTATTGGAGTGGGACGAGGCCGGCTACACCGCGATAGGGCTTCACGACTTCGACGCCTTCTATGGCGGTCTCGGGTATTTCAGATGGACGGTCATCCACGCCTTCGGAAGCCAGCCTCCCCTGGTGCCCTTGTCCGCGATGCCGCTGCTGAGGATCTTCGGCCGCAGCGTGGACGTGGCACAGCTTGTGGCGGTGCCGTACTTCGTGGTCCTCCTATACGCCAGTTACGGTCTCGCACGCCGCCTTGCGCCGCCGCGCTGGGCCGTGGTGGCGGCGCTGTGCGTCGGGACCGCCCCGGTCGTCACCGACTATTCCCGCATCTTTCATTTCGCGCTTCCGGCCGCGGCACTGCTGACGAGCGCACTTTGGGCCCTCCTGCGGACCGACTCGCTGCGCCGAACCCGGTGGGTGTTGGTGGCCGGCTTCCTGCTCGGTCTGATGGCCCTCTCGCGGACGATGACGGTCGCCTACCTACCGGGAGTGGCGCTGGGAATCGGCATACCCCTCCTTGTGGTCGGTGACGATCGCGGCCTCCGATCCCGGAACTTCGCGCTGCTATGGCTGGTGACAGCGGCTACGGCGGCGATCTGGTGGCTTCCCAACTGGGGAACGGTGACCGGCTATCTGTTCGGCGCCGGGTATGGAGACGAGGCTGGACGCTTCGGCACCAAGCACGGCTTGCTTTCAGCCGGGTACTGGACGAAGGAGCTGGGCATCGTCTCCAACTACCTTTACCTACCGCTCGCAGGCGCAGCCCTGCTCAGCCTGATCGCTGGGGGTGTCTCGGCGATCGGCGATCTCGGGCCCCGGAATCGTCAGCAGCAAATTCGGCGATGGCTCTCGAGCGAAGCGCTGCTGCCCGCGATGGTGGTGGTGTTCGGATACCTCGCCCTCACCTCGACGACGAACCAGGGAACAGCCTTCCCGCTGCCGTGGATTCCGGCGCTGCTCGTCCTCGCCGTCGCAGCTGCGGCTTCAGTCAGGGTCTCGGCGGTCAGGGCAGGACTCGCAGCGCTCCTGATCACCGTTTGCGCGTTCAACCTTCTGGTCAAGAACGGCGTCAGCCAGTCGCTCTCGGAGCCGGTCGTCACCAGCGTCCCCGTGATCGGAGACGTCACCGTTCTCGACGGAAGGGACATCCTCTACAAGGAGGCCCAGGAGATCGGCTATCCGGTCGAGCCGCCCCCCGCGCAGCTTCCCGCCGAGCAGCGGCAGTGGGGGCCTTTCTACCAGCGAGTCGCTCGGAGAGCGACCGGATATGCCGACGCCAGGCGCGAGCAGCCTTATGTGATCGTCGCCTCCGAGGAGGGCTTCGTCAGCGATACCCGAGTCGTGCTCGCCTCGGTGGCCGAGGATCGACGCCTGATATCGGCAGCCGCGATCCCCCGACCCGTGGTGCCCAACGGCCCCGAGGTAGCGCTTTATTACTGGCAGCAGTTGAAGGAGCTGATCGGCAATCTGCCGCGGGGATATGTCCCGATCCTCCTCACCGCTGACCCGCCCGACCCCTCGCTGGCGGTGCGCCCCGCACCTGGTGCGGTGGCGAAGGCGTTCGGCTTCCGCCCGCTGCGGCGCGTTCGGATGCCGGGCAGCCGGACGGCAACTCTCTGGCGCCTCGCGGTCCCTGCGAGCGCCGGCGGAGACGGCTAGGGCGCGGGAACCTCCCCCCAATCCGGATAGCTGTCCACGCCGGGGGCGTTGGTCAGCCGCGTCTGGCCTGAGCCGTCTGCGCTCATCGAGTAGTTCTTGTCGTTGCCGTTGCGGTTCGAGTCGAAGGCGATCTTGCTCGAATCCGGCGAGAAGGCCGGAAGGAGCTCGGACGCCGGGAATGTTCGTCAGCCGCGTCTGGCCCGTCCCGTCGGCGTTGGTCAACCGGACATCAGGACCAAAGCCTCGCGCTCGTCATGTCGTTCGCCCCTCGATCATCTTCCGTCATTCCAGCCGCGGCCCGCTAGTCCTCATCCGCTACTCAACGACTCCATGCCGCCATCACCCACTCGCTAGCAATCATCGTCGAGCTCGAGGGTCCGAGGCGACGGCGAGGGCGGAAGCGGAAGAAAGACGTGCGGAGCAGGCCGGCACGCCTAGGGGGAGGGGGGAGCCCCACGCCTGGCTGGGAGCCATTACCTAGATAAGCCCGTCAGGGGCAATCCCCCCAACAAACGCGCCTGGGGTCTGTGCCTTGTCAGAGGAGCGCTCCGCGGGAGGGGCACAAACGACGGACTCGACCGCCTTGACCCGAGATGTTGGCGGTGCTAAACCCCTTGAGGGGCCCTGCACCCGGCTGAAAGAAGGGCCTGTTGAAGAAAAGCTTCCTGCGTAAGGCAGTCGCGGCGCTGACGTTGGCGGTGGCCTTCGCATGGACCGCGACGCTGGCCCAGGCCGCGCCGTTCGTCTATGTGACGAATGTCGACTCGGGAAACCTGTCCCAGTACGACGCGGCGGGGGGGACACTCGCTCCGCTTTCGCCAGCCACCGTGAGCGCCGGGCTGGTCCCTTGGGATGTGGCGGTGAGCCCTGAAGGGAGGGACGCCTACGTGGGCATGGAAGCGGCGACGGTGAGCGATTCAGCGATCTTGCACTACAAGATCGGCGCCACCGGGACGCTCACCCTCTTCGGATCGTCCGGCGCATTCCCGCGGCCAACCATTCCGGGCGCCCTGGTTCTCAGCCCTGACGGGCGAAGTCTCTACGCCATCAATATCGGAGGCAGCTCGGTGATCCAATACACGGTGGAGACGGATGGGGACCTCACGCTCAAGTCTCCGCCCACGGTGGCCACTGCGCCCGCGGCTGGAGACCTGGCGATCAGCCCAGACGGTCGAAACCTCTACGTCATGGGCGGAAGCGCGGTGTCTCAGTACACAGTGGGCGCGGATGGAACCCTGAGCCCGAAGTCGCCTCCCACCGTGGCGGTGGACGGGGACCCATACATCGAGCTGAGCAGCGTGGCGGTCAGCCCTGACGGCCAGAACGTCTATGTCGTCGACGCCGATGCCGGATCAGGGCTCCCGGGCGCGGTACTTCAGTACACCGTGGCGGCGGACGGAACCCTGAGCCCGAAGTCGCCTCCCACCGTGCCGGCGGGGACAGACCCGTTCAGACTGGTGGTGAGCCCCGACGGTCGGAGCGTTTACGTAACCCACTCTCAGTTCTCCGAGACCACTGGCGTGTCCATCGGCACGGTGCTGCAGTACACGGTGGGAACCAACGGGACACTTAGTCCGAAGTCGCCGGCCTCGGTAGCCGCAGGACCCTTCCCAGCGGGGATTGCGATCAGCGGTAACGGCAAGAACGTCTACGCCGTCAATGAGGGTGACGCCATATCGCAGCTCTCCAATACCGTCTCGCAGTACTCGGTAGGCGCCGGCGGAGCCCTGAGCCCAAAGTCACCGGCCGCAGTGGCGGCGGGCACCAGCCCGTACGCGATCGCGATCACGCCGCTGCCGCGCCTGCCAACCACGACGGCCCAGTGCATGAACGGTGGCTGGAAGCAGTTCGGCTTCCAAAGCCAGGGGCGCTGCGTGGCCTTCGTCGTCTTGACGAGAATCTGCGATGCGCTCGAGCGCCACGGCATCCATCTGAAGTTCTGCCCGCCGACGCCGCCCAATCCGTTCCGCCCGAACTGAGCGCCACCTGGCGCCGATCACAACAGGAGGCTCTCGATGAAGGTGCGAACCTATTTCCTATTAGCTTTCACGTCGGCGGTAATCGGGTTGGGGGTGGCGAGCGGTCCGGCCTGGGCGCAGGCGCCGCCCAACGACACCTTCGAGCAGGCCACCCAGATCCCCTCGGTACCGTTCTCGCAGACGCTCGATACGAGCGAGGCGACAACCGACGCAACCGACGCCGAAGCTTTGGCGGCCTGTGGGATTCCGGTTTCCGGCGCCGCCACGGTCTGGTACGAGTACACGCCCTCCGCCGATCAGAGCCTCGTCATCTCGACGTCCGGATCCACCAACTACACCACGGGTGTGGCTGTGCTGACAGGGTCACCTGGCAGCCTGTCGGCGGTCACCTGCTTCGCCGGCGTTGGGACCTTCTCGGCGAAAGCGAGCCAGACCTACCACATCGTGGTGGCCGACATCGGCGGTGGCAACGGCGGCACGCTGAACCTTTCCGTCGAGGCGCTGGCATTCGAACTCAGCGTCGATCGCTTCGGCCAGTTCGACCCCAAGACGGGGGTCGCAACCGTTACCGGCACGCTCACCTGCCCGGATGGGTCCTTGGGCCAAGTTTCCGGGACCCTGTCCCAGCCGAGGGGCGACCGGACGACGACCGCTCGCACAGGCCTGCTCGCCAACGTCCCCTGCAACGGTGCTGCCCAGCAATGGTCGGTCACATTCAAGCCGCTTGACGGCAAGTTCAACGGTGGTCCCGCTGACGTGTCGGCGGACGCCGTCGTCTGCCTTTCCGTCGGCTGCATCGCCGATCACGCCGACCGAAGGATCATCCTGCGCGGGTAGGACGAATGCGATACGCCCATCACGTCCCCAACCACAACGCGGCGGGCCAACGCGACAGCATGGCTAGGCCGCTTCGGTAGCTGTCTCAGACCCCCTTGGCAGTCCCCTCGGGCGGTAAGGATGGGACCCTGTGGCGCCGCGGCACCGGCGAATAGGGACGGCGAGTCAGGCACTGAGGAGCGCCCTCAGGGGGAGGGGAGCCCCACGCCTGCCTGGGAGCGATTTCTTAGATAAGCCCGTCAGCGGCAATCCCCCAACAAACGCGCCTCGGTCCTCGCTTGTCGGGAGAGCTAGGTCACCCGCCTGACGGCGCCGCGATTGCTGCCCGACGGCCACCAGGCGCTCCTCGGTCAGGATGCTGGCCGATCGTCGACGGGATCGGCTGCGTCGTGATCGGCCGGACGGCAGCCGCTACCTCGCTCGGGGCGATAGGCTTCGCCCGTACCAAAGGCCACCACAAGCGGGAGGTGCGGCATGCGGAAAAAGCTCGCTGTTGCCGTCTGTGTAACTGCCATCTCGGCTCTGAGTGCAAGCTCTGCGCTCGCTGGGGAAATAACAGGTCCTCCGGGCGGCGGTGGGAAGCCCACCGCGATCCGCGACCACGCACATTCGCTCTGCGCATTCTCTGGTCTGAACGACTTCAACCAGGGCCAAACGGACACCATCACCCAGAACTGGGGGCAGGACGTCCGCCTCGGGATCGCCGGGCAGGAGGGGCCGCCACCTGGCATCGGGTGCAACCCGACCCGCGCCGGCTGACTGCCCCGGAGGCGCATCACCTCTAGTCGTTGACGCTGGCCCCCGGCCCTGCGGGGGCCAGCGTCAATGGGTTGTGCCGTCAGGCTGGGGTCGCAAGTTCTAGCGCGGCCCTCCCGGTCACTGCGCCAATGCGCCCGCCAAACCCGTGCTCCGGCACAGGCGAGATACTGCGCAGCAAATGTCGGAGGAGACGTCTCTCTCTTGTGCGCCCGCGTCCGCAGTGGTAGACCATGCATCACCAGGGATCTGGGTCGAGAGGAGCCATCATGAAGCTAAAGCTGGTTCTCACCATGGCGATCGTGGGGACCGCGTTGGCCTCGCCCAGCGTCTCGAGCGCCGCGCCAGCGCCACCGCCGGCGACTCAGCAGGATTCGGTTCAGCTGACGGATGGGCTGCCAGCTAACTTCCCTAACGGGTTCTCTCTCATCCAGCTCAACGCGACGAGCGGCCCAAGCGGCGAGAATCCGACCGGACAGGTGGGGTTCGCGCAAGCGGTGGGGTCGTTCGAAGTGAGAGAAGGTGGCCAAGTCACCTGTCTCGCCGTCAGTGGGAATAGTGCGGTCATCAACTACGAAAGTGGTGGGCAGGTCTTTTCCGGCCAGATCGTGACCGTCGAGGTGGTCGACGACAGTCCCGACGCCCTCCTCGCGGGGACTCGTCCGCTCGGGCGAGCGGCGACTGATTGCTCGCCGGTGCCCCCAGAGCAGACTTTCTACCGGCCTGTGATCAGCGGCGACATCACCGTGACGGACGCGCCACCTCTGCCGTCGAGCAAGGACCAGTGCCGCAACGACGGCTGGAAGCAGTTCGGCTTCCCGAATCTGGGGCGGTGCATCGCTTTCGTCAGCTACGGCTCCTAGAAGACAGCCACCGGGCTGTCGGAATAGGCGATGTCGCAGGAGAACGTCGAAGGGCTCCGGGCGGTGTACCTCGCTTTGGCCACCGGGGACCTCTCAGCGCTTCTCGAGGTGTGCGATCCCAGCGTTGAGATCACCGAACCACCAGAGATTCCCGACTCCTCGACCTTTTACGGCCATGACGGCATTCGCGCCGTGTTCGAGAAGTTGCAGGACGTTTTTCCAGACATGCAATTCGCGGCGGCTGAGTTCATCGACAATGGCGACCGGGTTCTCGCCTCGACGGAGTGGCTCGGGACAGGCGCCGGCAGCGGAGCAAGTGCTCGGGTCCCGCTGTTTCACGTTTGGAGATTCGAGGACGGCCGCGCCACTCGAAGCGATGCATTTCTTGATCGCGGGCACGCCCTCGAAGCCGCCGGGCTTCAGGATTAGGCGATGTCGCAGCAGAACGTGGAGGTAGTGCGCAAGGCGATCGAGGCCCGGAGCCGAGACCTTGACGAGTGGATGACCTTCTTCGACCCCGAAGTGCGGGGCAGTGACGCGAACATCGTGGCGGGGATGCCATCCGAGACTCAGGGGGTCGATGAGCTTCGGAGGGCGGCCGAAAAGTGGCAGGAGGCCTATGACGAGTGGCGAGAGGAGATCGTGGACCTCGTCGACCTCGGTGAGCTGGTCCTCGCGGAGGTTCGGTTTCACGGCCTCGGCAGGGCAAGCGGAGCGAGGGTGACGGCCACCCAAGTGGACTTCTTCCGCCTACGGGAGGGCCGGATCACCGAATACCGGAGTGGCTACAGTTCGAGAGAAGAGGCCCTCGAAGCTGCCGGCCTGCGGGAGTAGGCGATGTCGCAGAAGAACGTGGAGATCGTCCAACGTGTGTTCGAGGCCGCCGCGCAGCACGATGCCGAGGCCATCTTCGACCTCTATGGCTCAGACGTGGAGTTCGACACCTCTCGTTCTCCGTTGCCAAGCCTCATCGGCGGAAGGCATGTCTATCGTGGCCACGAGGGTCTGCTCGCCTTCTTCCGCGAGCGCAGCGACGCGCTGACGGACATCAGAGACGACAACGAAGAGCTGATCGACGCGGGCGAACGGGTGATCTCGGTTTCGACCGTGCGAGGGACAGGGCGAACAAGCGGGATAGAGGTCGTAACGGGCATGGCGGCGGTATGGACGATTATCGGGGGCAAGGTCGATGGCGTGGCCTGGTTCGCGACCCGCGCCGAAGCCCTCGAAGCCGCCGGGCTCTCGGACGGATGAAAGTCAAGTCCCCTGGACCTCTGATCTCCTTTCTGGCAAGGTCACGCTCGGTGCGGGTGACGACGAGCTAAAGCGCAGGTTCCGGGGCTGATCCCTGCCGCGCTGCTTGGCTCTTTCGAGATGCCTTCAAGATGCGCGCCCCCGTGTCGCACCCGCACCGCTTCTCTTCGGCTGCCAGTCCTCGACGAGCCGGCGGTAGGCCGCTTCGAACTGCTCGGAGAGCTCGCGCTCGTGGCGCTGCTCGCGCTTGCTCGCCGCAGAGCCTGACCGCCGTCCGCGACGCCCGAACGCTCTGCGAGCTGCTCGCGGCCGGCTTTGCGCGTGTTGGCGATCACCACCCGGCCGACGTGAGGCTCGAGCAGGCGCTTGATCCGAAGCGCCGGTCCGGTCGCCTCGAGCGCAACCTGATCGTCGGGCGCCAGACTTTGGGCGAACAGCTCGAGCTCCTCGGGGCTGGTCTTGATCCGCCCGGCCGAGCGCACCTCAGCGCCGTCTTTGATCGCCACCTCGCAGAAGTCGCGGTGGATGTCCAGGGCGATCGATCGCATATAGCCTCCTCTTGAATGTTGTGGAGGAGACGCAGCGGGCGAACGACACCGACGGATTCGTGCTCGCAGCACAACCGGACAAGTCGCAGGGGCGGCCAGTGAGTAGGTCGGGCTCGCGGCCCATCCGATAATGCGCGGCCTGCCCGTCTGCGTTCTCCCGAGTGCCCCTTGTTCCGGTGCGCCCGACGCTAGTTACGTCGCCGGACGCCCGGCTGGGGCACCGGCCGTAGTTTCATGGTCGGAGTAGGCGATGTCGCAGGAGCAGATCGAGTTGTTGCGGCCGGTCCTAGCCGAGTGGGCCAAGGGGAACCTCTGGGCAGGGGCTGAGCTCATGGCACCGGACATCACGTTCCGGGCTGCACCGCCAGCCAACTTCGTTGCCCAGGGACTGGAGGAGACCGCTCGAGCGGTGGTCGAGGTCCTCGACCATTGGAGCGACTATCGGATCGAGGCAGAGGAACTGGAGGACCTCGGCGGAGACAGCGTCCTCGTCGTGGGTCATCAGCGCGGTAAGGGCAAGCTCAACGGCGCTGAGGCGGACTACCCGATCTTCGTCGCCTGGAAGTTCCGAGAGAACGAAGTAATCGGCGTATACCTCGAGGGAACGCGGGAGGCAGCCCTCGAAGCCGCCGGGCTGTCGGAGTAGCGACCCGGACAAGAATCGGTAGCCACTGATATGGCCACGGGCGGCATAGCCTCCGCCGACTTCCGGGGAGTGAGGACAGCGCCAGGCCGCGCCTGAGACGCGCTGAGTTCCGCCGACGACCCGGTCCAGACCGTCGATGCTGAGATGGAACCATCGGCTGGTGTCGCCGATATCGGCGAAGAAGCGGCGGATGCCTTCCAATCGCTCCAGGCAATGAACAAGCGGCGAACAACCTCGATGTCATCGTGCGACATCGCCTGCGCAGTATCTCGCGCTGGGGGTGGGGATCAACTTCCTGCGGCGCGTGTTTCAGGACCGCCGCGAGATCTTGCCGTGATCTTTACGGGGATTGAGCGACCCGGCTTGACGGCGGTGATTGGGTCGCTACTCCGAAAGCCCGGCGGCTTCGAGGGCCTTTTCCTTGCTGCCGTGCTGCTCGACCCGAACGACCTTGCCCTCGCGAAACCAGTAGGCCCATCCCTCCTCGATCCGGAGGTCAACGCCCCCATGGCTATGAACCTCAAAGCGGAACACCGCGACGACGACATCGTCGCGAGCGATCGACTCGATGAGGTGTGAATCGATCCGATCCCATACCTCACTGAAGCTGGCAAGCGCGTCGAGGAGTCCTTGGTGTCCCACAAACGTCTGTGGGCTGCCGACATCACCGCGGCTCGTGAAGGTGAACTCGGGATCGAACAACTCAATCGGACCCGGGACAGCGTTCTCGTTGAAGTAGTCGGTCATGCGCTGCACCGACTCCACGTTCTCCTTCGACATCGCCTACTCCGACAGCCCGGCGGCTTCGAGGGTCCCTCTGGAACGAACCTAAGTTGGAACCTGCTGGGTGGACTTAACCGTGAAGGTGTTCCCCTTGGGCAAACGAGCCTTAACGGCGTCTTCCGCAGCCTGGGGGTTTGCTGCGCGAAGGTCAACGAGGATGTCGCCGTCCGGTCTCGTCATCACGGTGATGCGCATTTCCTCTTCGACCGCGACCAGACTGGTCTTTTTGATGATCACGTGATATCGAGGCATTGCCGCAAGCCTATCGCGCACTTCTTCGCTCGACAACATCGCCCGACTAACTCAAGGGCTGCGCCGCGCTACTCCGACAGCCCGGCGGCTTCGAGAGCTTCGGCGCGCGTCCCGTACTCGCGGCACCGCGCAATCTTTCCCCCGCGAATCGTGAACACCTCCCCTTCGGTCTGGTCCGTTTCGACGCCGCTGAGCTTGGCGCGTCCGCCGTACCGCTCAACCGCGACCACCGTGTCCCCACCGGCGTCGATCAGTTCGACCGCCTCAAACCAGAACTCGTCGAACATGTCGAATCCAGTCCTGGAAGTAGGCACGCCGAGGCAGCGGTCCCTTTGGATGGGCTGACGGAGAGGCTCAATGCGGTCGTAACCGCACACAGCGCCGCTCACAGCCCCAAGAACCACCATCCCCGGCAGCTCGACGTGCCGGCGCCGCGCTCGCTCAGCTGACCGCCAGCGAAGAAAAGTGCCTCCCGCTCCTCGCGCGAAGCGGAGGTGGGACGTTTGCCGTCTAGCGACTGTTCGTCGTCCCTTGTCCGGCTCGGCCCGAGTTCAGACCACGTCGTCGCGAGTGTCTCGGTCTTCTGTTTCGCGGTCGTCTGTGGATTGGAGCGTCCGGCTGGGAACCCAGCCTTCGCGGCTATCGGCGGAGCGACACCAGAGCCAGCCTGACTCGTCGTCGCGCGCAACGACGTCGAGCGTCTCGCCGACCCTCGTCGGCAGCTCGGTCGTGTCGTAGGCCGTGACCATGACGGCTTGCCCGGTTTCGACCAAGAGGTGGCGCGAGGGCACCCAGCCTGAACCGTGCGCCGTGGTGACAAAGACGAAGGCGGGCCAGTCGTCGTCGCGACGGCCAACCGCCACGACGTCTCCAGCGGCCAGCGACAACGGTGGCCGCTCCGGGATGTTGTGGGCCGCGATCGCAACTACGCGGGACATGCAGATAGGAATCTATTCAGCCGACGACTGCTGGAGTAGGCGATGTCGCAGCGACCACGAGTCCACGGGGTTGACGCGAACCTCCCGGAGTGAGACGCTTGCCTTTCTGGCGGTCGCCGGATCCGCCGACAAAACCGTTCCGAGCCTTGCCGACGCAGCTAGTCTCCCGCCCCTAAACCCCAGCGGGCGAGCTAGGGGAAGCGCAACCCGATGGGCAACATCTTCCTGTACTCGCTGATCGCCGCAGCGAACGCAACCCTGCTCGCCGCCGTCACGGTGATGCTCTTCCTGCCGAGCCCGAAGCGCCTGCTCATCGGCTACCTCCTGGGAGGCCTGCTCGTCAGCCTCACGATCGGCTTCGTGATCGTCTTCGCGGTGCATCAGTCGGGCGCGACCAGCACCACCCAGAACAGCATCAGCCCAGCGATGGACATCGCGCTCGGGCTGATCCTGTTGGTGGCCGCCTACGTGCTCAGGAGCGAGCGCGCTGAGCGGAGGCGGGAGCGGAAGAAGAAGGAGAAGGAAGGGGTTGAGAAGGGCCCGTCCAGAGTCGAGCGGGTCCTCGGCAGGGGCTCCGCCCGGATCACCTTTCTGGTCGGCATGGTCCTCACTCTCCCAGGCGTCTCCTACCTGGCTGCGCTGCACGAGCTCGACGACCTCAACTACGGCACCGTTCCGACGATTCTGGTCATCCTCGGCTTCAACGCCATGCTCCTGATCCTGCTCGAGATCCCGTTGATCGGCTACGTGTTCGCCCCGGAGCGGACCGTGGTGGCGGTGCAGGACTTCCGGGCGTGGCTCAGCAGGAACGGCCTCAAGGCAGGGATCTACGTCGCGGCTGGACTGGGCCTGCTGCTGATCGTCCGTGGCGTGATCGAGTTGCTCACCTGAGCAACGCGTCCATCCGAACACCAGGTATGGATCGAGCCGCTACCCCGGGTGGTTGACACCGTTGAGTTGCGCGCGAGTACCGCTTTGGACTGCCATGAAGAAGGGCCTCCCCGGTGGCACGCTTTTGGTGTCCACCGAAAGCGAGTTCCCAAAGGAGGCCCGCACCAATGTTGCACGCCGGATTGGATCTGTCCCGCCGCAAGCTCGATGTCTGCCTGCTCTCCGACCAGGGAGAGCTTCTCGACGAGTTTCCCGCGCCGCCTGACGGCGGCGGGCTGAGAGCACTCGCGCGCCGCGTCGACCAATACTCCGAGCCCGTCTGCGCGGTGATCGAGTCGATGACCGGCGCCCGCTTCGTCCACGACACGCTCGAGCAACACGGCTGGGAGGTTGAGATCGCCGACGCCCAGAAGGTCAAGGGCCTGGCGCCGCTTGCCTGCAAGACCGACCGCATCGGCGCGCGCGTTCTGGCGGTGCTCTCCCATCGCGACCTGGTCCCGGCGATCTGGCTGCCGGATCCGAGGGTCCGCCGCGAGCGCGAGCTGGCTCGCTTTCGCCTGCACCTGGTCAAGCACCGCACCCAGCTAAAGCACCGCATCCACGCCAGCCTGATGAGCTTTGGCAAGCCTTGTTCGGTCACCGACCTGTTCGGGGTCGAGGGGCGCAAGTTGCTCGATGGCCTGGAGGTCCCGGAGCCCTGGCGCGGCAATATCGATGCGAGCTTGTGTTGATCGATCAGCTCGAGCGCCAGACAGAGCAGATCAACCGCCAGCTGCGAGCCGAGGGCGCCGATCATCCCTACGTGCCCCAGCTGCTCACGGTGCCGGGAATCGGCTGGGTGCTGGCCTTCACGATCGCCGCCGAGATCGGCGACATCGCGAGGTTCCCGAGCCCCAAGAAGCTGACCGGCTACACCGGGCTTTGCCCGCGGGTGGTCCAGTCGGGAGAGAAGGACCGCCGCGGCCCGCTCACAAAGCAGGGCCCGCGCTATCTGCGCTGGGCGATGCTTGAGGCGACCATGCACGCGCTTCGCCACCCCGCCTACGCAGAGCGCTACCAGCGCAACAAGCGCCGGCTGGGCAAACAGCGCGGCGCCAAGGTCGCCCAGGTCGACATCGCGCGCAAGCTGACCGTGGCGATCTGGCACATGCTTTCCCGCAACGAGTCATTCGCACCCAAAGGCGCCGCTCTTCGTCTGGCGGCATAGACCGCCCTTTTGGACTTGCGCCCGGGAGCGAACATCCAATGTCGCCTGGTCCTCCCGCCGAGGAGGCCATAGAGAGATGAGCACTGCTCCTCACCCAAGAACACCGCGAGGACCCTGACCCCGACCATTACTTGACAGCTGGCCCTTCTTCATAGAGGAGGCTCGAGGTTCCCGGACGTGATCGCCGGGCTGGGCGGGGGCGACGTGATCAAGGGCAGACGCGGCAACGACCTGATCTACGGCGGGGACGCCAACGACAAGATCATCGACACAAAGGGCGAGCACAGGGTCGACTGCGGTCCGGGAGACGACATCGTGATCACGAGCCGCAGGTCGAAGGTGGCGAAAAATTGCGAGGACGTCACTCGGCGCTGACTTCCAGTACACGTTCTGCGACTGCCTTGTGTTTGTGCCGGTCGCCAGTCTCTATATGGGGGATGGGGCCGCTGGTTGAGAATGAGCGTGGTGGCCTCGTGGTGGCAACCTGATGGCGCATACCACGCCGCCCGCGAGGACCCCGATTCCGTCATCCATCGCGGGACCGACGCGCTTACGCGGCACTTCGCTAGCTGGTTCGAGGCCTTGGCGCTGACTCCATAGCTCGCTCCTCCTCGTGGTAATGGTGGATGGAGTGAGCGGGCTATTCGCGCGAGGGAGGAGCGTTGGCATCCGAGTAGGGCGCCGAGAGTAGGGCGCTAGTGTGAGACATCCTCGACAGGCCCGGCTCCGAGACGACGAAATCCATTGAGTTGAAGCGGCCGAATCCGAGACTCACGACTGGCGACTACGGTCGGGCAATGCTCACCGTGAAGCCAGTCGCCCTGCCGGTACTTCTCTTCGTAGCGGCGATCGCCATGCTCGCCCTGGCCCTCACGGCTGGGCGCTATGGCTATCACCGAGATGAGCTCTATTTCATCGCCGCCGGCGGCCACCCGGCCTGGGGCTATCCAGACCAGCCCCTGCTGACCCCTTTGGTGGCCCATGCAATGGACGCCCTCTCGCCAGGCTCCTTGCTAGTGCTGCGGGCTCCGGCCATCCTGGCCTCGGGTCTGACGACGGTAGCCGCGGGTCTGCTCGCCCGCGAGCTTGGCGGTGGACACCGAGCACAGCTGATTGCTGCGGCGAGCTGGGCGGCTGGCGCGGTGTGCCTGGTAACAGGCCACTTCCTCACCACGACGACCTATGACGTATGTGCTACGGCGATCGTCTCGCTGCTGATCGTCCGCATCCTGCGTGGCCGCGACACACGTCTGTGGCTGCCAGCCGGCGCGGTCCTGGGCGTCGCTCTTCTGAACAAGTCCCTGATAGCGGTGGTCATCGGAGCCGTGGTTCTCGCGCTCGTGCTCCTGGGTCCGCGCGATGTCCTCCGCTCGAGGTGGTTCGCCGCCGGCCTCGCGCTCGGCATCCTGGGTGCCTTGCCCTACGGCCTTTGGCAGATTGCCCATGGCCTGCCCCAACAGCAATTGGCCGATTCGATCGCGAGCAGCGGTGACCAAGGGGGACGGGCCGGATTTATTCCATTTCAGCTCCTCCTGATCGGCCCCCTGCTCGCGCCAATCTGGATTTGGGGCTTGGTGGCCCTGCTGCGCGATCGGCATATGCGCTCACTGCGCTGCTTCGCCGTCGCCTACCTCGGTTTGATCCCACTGTTCATCGTCGTTGGCGGCAAGGCTTACTACGTGGCCGGTCTTTACCCAGTGCTCCTGGCAGCAGGTGCGGTTCGAGTGGAGCGCTGGACGCTTCAGCGGCCTCTGCGAGTCGCATCCGTGGGGGCGGCTGTCGTCTTGACGGCCGCCATTAGTGCCGTCATTGGTCTGTCACTGCTGCCTGCCAACCAGCTTCAGGGGAGCGTGGTCATGGCAGTCAATCCGGATGCCGGAGAGATGGTCGGCTGGCCGCGCTTCGTGGACTCCGTCGCAGCTGCCTACCATTCACTTCCATCCACTCAGCGGCAGAAGGCTGCGATCTTCACCCAGAACTATGGCGAGGCGGGCGCGATCGCCAAGTTCGGACCGGCACGCGGCCTGCCCGCACCGTATAGCGGTCATAACGGCTGGGCGCTCTGGGGACCACCTCCCGATGCGGACACGACAGCGGTTGTGGTCGGTTTGGACCCATTCGAAACGCGACGCTACTTCCGCGGCTGTGGCGTACGGGCGCGAATCGACAACGGTCTTGGCCTGAACAATGACGAGCAGGGAAGATCGGTCTGGATCTGCAGCAGCGAGCGCCGACCGTGGTCGGCGCTCTGGAGCTCACTACGGCACTACGACTGACCGCTGGGGTCGGAGCGCCGAGATTCTTCGTTTCGGGAGACTTGAGGTTGTGGTCCAGGCGGTCGCGGGTTCGAGTCCCGTCGCTCACCTTCGAGGAAGCCCCACTACAACCGGGTCTGGTGCTGTGGGGTCAGTCCACCGTTCTCGGCCGTGGGCCCGAGATGGGCCTACTTCGCCGCCGGCGGCGACAGCAGCTGGCCGGTGATCTGACCGGCGCTAACTGAGTCCGAAGTGACCGACGTCAGGAGCACCGCCAGGGCGATCAGCGCCAGCACCGCGAAGATCACCAGCCAGACGATCTTGGAGGGCGTCCACTTCTGCTGCTGCTGCTGCTGCTGCAGCAGCAGCATCCTTCCGGCTTCGTTGCTGCTGCTGTCTCACCAATGGTGCGGGAGTGTCCGCAAGGCGAGGAACTACATCACGACGACAGGGATGGGCCGGAGGTATTCAATGATCTCGACCGCAGCCCCGACAATGGCAAATAGGAGCAGCGCCAGGACCGCGAGCTTCGCTAGCTCTGCCGGGAGGGAGGGTGGCGGCTCCGGCTCGGAGAGGGCAGGCTTTGCTCTCTCAATCTCGGCCACTCGAGTTGCAACCAAGGAGAGGGGGCACAAGGGGCTCGCCCGTCAGCGGCATCCGGCCCGGCGACCCCACACCACGAATGCGGCCGATCCCCGATGAGGGCTCCCCTACTTGCACCTCTAATGTCGGGAACAAGCAGAACCCCTCAGCCCCCGTACCCAGAAGGAGTGTCGGATGACAGCAACCACAGGAAGATTCCGGACCGCGGGGTTGTCGGTCTCGCGGTTCTCGCGGTTGGGGCCGTCGCCGCCATCGCCTTCGCGGCCAATCCCGTCAAGGGTGCCAAGTACTCAGGCCACATACCGTCGGGGACGGTCACCTTCAAGGTCTCCGCGTCCGGGAAGAAGGTAATCGGCATGAGGGTGAGGCCATTCATTCCGAACAGATGCGGGCAGGGCTGGCCTGGACCCCGCCCCAGACCTCGAAGCCCGCGAAGATCAAGGCGGGGAGGTTCACGGCAACGGTCAAGGCGCAGATCCCCAAGGGCGTCTGGAGGGCGACGGTTACGGGCAGGTTCCTAAAGGGCGGCAAGGAGAAGGGCGTAATCAAGTCCAGCCCGAGGCCGGAGGAGCCCTCCAAGTGCGGCACCAACACTTTGTACAGGACCAGCACGAAATAGCGGGGCCGCTGGATTGACTCTGCGCTGCGATAGGGCGGGGAGGTGCGCTCGCTCCACAATGCGTCGAACGATGCCCTGATGGGCTGGAACGAAAGGAAGCCGGTGTGGATACCCAGCTGGACTTGGGCCGGGAACAAGGCTCAAGACCGGCAGTGGCGCAGGCGCGGTTGTTCTAGTCCTTCTCCGTCCAGTCCTGCTGGCGCGAATCCTTGCCGGACACCAGGTCCATGAGGTGGGTCCAGCGGCTCGGTTTGGCGCCGGGGTCGCGGAAGCGCAAAGCCTGGGCCTGACCGTGCGGCTCGGGCAGTTCCGCAGCGGCCGCGGCATCGATACGCAGGTCCACCCCATGCTCATGCAGCGAGGCGACCTGTTCGGCGGCCACGAAGAGCTGGACTCCCTCGGCCCGCATCACGATTCCGTGGAAGATGTCTAACGAGGAAGCGGAGATGACGTGGTCGACCGTTCCCACCTGCTCGCCACCCGAGGCGTAGACAGGAACATCTTGGTCCAGCACCTCGTAGGCGATCGGAAGGCCCTCATCCACGCAGCGCACATTACCGTCGCCAGTCTGCGGGGCGTCTCCCCGCGGCGAATTCACCTCCTAGGGCGGATTACTTCCTGGTACTGGTGCGCTTGACGACTGCGTCTTGCGCCGCCTTCTTCAGTGCGCCGAAGAAGCTTCGCCGTGTCGGAGCGGGCCTCTCGCCTGACTCGTCAGCCTTGGTCCTCTGCTCAGGCTGGGGGGGGCGTCGGCCATGGACGGGGACCGCGGCCTCGAAAGCTTCATCAGCCTTGGCCGTGTAGCATCCATCAAGAGTGGTCTGAGGGCCCACCTGCTTGGACGCCTCCGCATTCGCGAGTTTCGGGTCCGCCGGTTCCCTCCCAGACACCCCCAGCCCCTCCTGAATAGGACGACCGCAGTCTGATCGGCTGCGCTCCGGACTCAGGGCCCGATAGGGCCCAGGAAGGTGGCCATGGTGGATCTTCTCTGTTGCCCCTCGTGCGGGTATACGCCAGGAGATGGCTCGGCGCCGCGGATGGTAGTGCTACGGCGTAAGCGAAATGGTGAGATTGGTGACGCGATCGTCAGGGATCTCTGCACCTACTTCGACCTCACGCCCCGAGGTTCCTCAGTCGAGATCTCAGTCGACCCCGGAGCACCGGGACCCCCGACGCTGCGAGTGGCGGCAATCATGGACGGAATCGATCGCCGCTGGGAGGAGCACTTCCACCTCCCGGTTCCCCTTCTGCAGGGATCGTCACCCCAGGCAATGGAAGGGACTCTCTAACCGTGAGGAGCGCCACGGAAGGACACGACCTTCACCCCGATGACGCCGCCGACATGCGTGAACCCCATCACGACGGTGGCGGCATGCTGCGCCAGGATATTTCGAACGCGATTGTCGGCCACTACAAAGAGCACCTTGGCAAGGGGCCGGTCCGCTGTCGCACCTACCTGGAGCCCGACCTGGTCGTCGTGATCTTGGGCGGGGGTTATACGGCGGGCGAGCAGACGATGCTCGAGGCTGGCAAGTGGTACGCGGTCCGCAACACCCGCCAGATCTGGCAGGACAGCATGCAGGAGCGCTTCGTCACCTCAATCGAGGAGCTGACCGGGCGCAAGGTGGCGGCTTTCATGAGCGCCAACCGCCAGGATCCCGACTTCGCGGTGGAGATGTTCGTGCTCGAATCTCAGACCGGGTAGGGCGGGGAACGGCGACGTGCGGGCAGGCTTGAATTACCAAGAAAGTGAACGGAGAAGATCTCACAAGATGAACAAGATGGCAGCGGCGCCGCTGGGCTGGTTGCAAGACAGAGCAAGGGGGGATGCCGAATGAAAAAATCAGGTATTGCCAGCCGGCCGTTTGAGCGGGGCTCGCGGAATGGGGAAGGCAGTGGAGTCTCCGATGCCAGAGGGCCCGGAGACAACCGACTTGTCTCAGAAGCGTTGTCTCGGGCCAGAGAGGGCGACATGGAGGCGCTCCACTTCCTCTACGTTCGCTATGCCAGGGACGTACTTGGGTACGTGATGAGCATCGTCAAGGACCATCACGAGGCCGAGGACATCACCCAGGACGTGTTCATCAAGCTGATGACCGTGATCAAGAAGTACGAGCCGCGCGGGGACGTGCCTTTTTCCGCTTGGATCCTGCGCGTATCGCGAAACGCGGCGCTCGACAGGATGCGGGCTCGGCACGCGATCCCCACCGAGGAGGTGCGGGTGCGCGACTCCGGCAATGGGCAGATCAGCTCCGAGCGGGTCAACGATCTAAACCAGGCTCTCGACAAGCTGCCCGACGGGCAGCGCGAGGTCTTGGTCCTGCGTCACATAGTCGGCCTCTCACCGATCGAGATCGCCGACACCCTGGGCAAGACCGAGAGCTCGGTCCACGGCCTCCATCACCGCGGGCGACGGACCCTTCAATCGGTCCTGGTCGAACTGGGCGCCGCCCCGGTGGTCTTCCCGGGCGCCTAGACGCCGGGTCCGGTCAGTCTCGAGGAAACTCCGGCGACGGCCTGGACTGACAAGGACGGGAGTCGTCTTGGCCGTCACCTTCTACCTCGATCGCCGTCGGGCCCTCCAGGCCGCCGGGCTTCAGGAGTAGGCGATGTCGCAGGAGAACGTGGAGATCGTCAAGGTCGTAACGGGGCGACGGCGACGAGGCTCGCCAGCCGCGGCCTGCGAAACTTCGTGCCCTTCACAAGCAAGCGCGCATTTCACCAGTAACCAGATTCGAGAGGAGCGAATGCCATGGAAGGATCAGCAGCCTCGGATGGCCAATCCATCAAGGTGGGAGTGATCACGGACCAGACGGGTGCACTCTCGTTCATGGGTGTCGCCAATGCAAACGTGGCGAAAATGGTGGTTGATGACATCAATGAGAAGGGTGGCCTGCTTGGGCGGCAGATAGATCTGTACGTCGAGGACAGCGAAACCACAGATGATGCAGCGGAGGCAGGGGCCACCAAGCTCATCCAGCAAGATCAGGTCGATGTGATCTTCGGTGGCATCTATAGCTCCACGAGGCAGGCCATCAAGGGTCCTGCCGTCGTCAAGGGCAAGAAGCTCTACATCTACCCAGAGCAATACGAGGGACAGGAATGCGACCCGCTCATCTTCTGTACCGGCCCGGTGCCGGCGCAGCAGGTCGATCCTCTCATTCCCTGGCTCATGCAAGAAACGGGGGCGACGAAGTTCTACTTGCCGTCGGCTGACTACATCTGGCCGCACGTGCTGAATAAGAAGCTCACTGAAGTGGTCACGGCCAACGGTGGTGAGATAGTCGGAGAGGAGTACTTTCCCCTCGATCACATGGACTACGGCGAGACCGTTGAGAAGATCGCATCCAGCGGTGCAGATGTCGTATTCAACACGATCGTTCCTCCGGGGCTGACGCCATTCCTCGAGCTGCTTCATGACTCCGGCTTCACCAAGCGCGGTGGCCAGATCATCTGCACCTACTTCGACGAGAACTTCCTCAACCTGGTGCCCGCCGAACAGGTGGAGGGTCTGTACAGCTGCCTCGACTATTACCAGGGCGTAAGCGATCCATTCAGCGAGGAGCTACTCAGTCGGTACAACGAGCTCTTTCCGGGCAGTGCCATGTTCACCGCTGGCAGTGCGTGCTCCGGCATGTACCGAGGTCTGAAGCTCTGGGAGGCCGCCGTGAACGAGGCAGGCTCGATCGATCAGGAGGATGTGATCAAGGCACTTGACCACGCCAAGATCGCCGAGGGGCCGGGAGGTCCCGCCGAGATGGTGCCGGGTCAGCATCACCTTCGTATGAACATGTACATCGCCCAGGCAAACGACGGCGAGTTCAAGATCGTCAAGAGTCTCGGGGTCATCGATCCGCAGGAGTGTGCTACCGGGTGAGCGGCAACCACCCTGGCAGCTGAATGTCGGCCGATCGGCTGGGTCACACCGGGGCCCAGCTGATCGCGGGTTCTCGCGGCACATGGGCAATCCGGCTGGGCGTTCGCCCTGGTCGCCGGGCCTAATCGGAGCGATAATTGGAGGACGCGGTCCAGGAGGAACGTTGAGCCTCAAGGCGCACCGTGTCCTGAACGGAGGAGTGATGACTATTGGTCGGGAGAAAGCGGCGGCGTTCGTCGAAGGTTATGGACGCTGTTGGGAGAGTTGGGATGTCTCGGGGTTCGTCGATCTGTTCAGCGACGAGATCGTCTACGTCGCCCATCCGACGCAGGAAACGGTCGTAGGAAAGGAGGCGCTGAGACGCTACCTGCGCAAGGAGGCTGTCGAGCAAGGCGAGGTGAGCGTGCGCATGGGCGAGCCGGTGGTCGAGGGTGATCGTGTCGCCGCCGAGTTCTGGGTTACGGCGACGAGCCAGGGCGAGACCGCGACGATCACCGGGTGCCTCATAGCTCGACTTGCCTCGGACGGGCGATGTGGCAGCTTTCGCGAATACTGGTTCGACGAGGAAGGGCACACCATCGCATTCGAGGGGTGGGGCGAATAGGCGATGTCGCGGGAGAACGTGGAGATTGCGCGCCGGACATATGACGCGTTCAACCGACGCGACTTCCACATGCTCGTCTCCGAGATCTACGATCCGCAGATCGAGTGGCAAACATCGCGGGAGGACCCCGACGCCGCCACGCACCGAGGCCCTGACGCCGTCAGGCGTTACGCCGAGCAGTGGATCGAGAGTTTCGAGGAACTGCACGCCGATCCCGCGGAAGTCATCGACATGGCCGACAATCGCGTCTTCACGTGGGGCAAGTGGGTCGGCCGGGGGCGTGGTAGCGGCATCGACTCCGAATGGTGGCTGGCCATCGTCCGCGAACTTCGAGGCGGCAGGGTTCTCCGGGCCGAGGAGTACTTCGACCGATCCGAAGCCCTCGAAGCCGCCGGGCTGTCGGAGTAGGCGGTGTCGCAGGAGAGCGTGGAGATCGTCAAGGAGCTCACCCGGCGCTTTGCGGCAGGAGACCACGTTACGCGCGAGTACTTCGATCCGGAGATTGTCTGGGACACATCGGCGAGCGGGATGCCCTCGGCGGGCATCTACCACGGTCACCAGGGAGTGCGACGGTTCTTCCGTGACTGGCTTGCCCCTTGGGACGACTACGAGATCGAGACCAGCGACTGCATCGATGGGGGCGATGCGGTCGTGCTTGTCTTCCGCCAAGCTGGAACGGGCCGGGGCAGCGGTGTCAGGATCGAGCGCGACTTCTTCGGCGTCTTTGAGCTGCAAGATTCGAAGGTCGTCCGCTTCCGTTTGTTCAAGTCCCGCGAGCAGGCCCTCGAAGCCGCCGGGCTGTCGGAGTAGCGCACCCCTGTGGGGGCAAGGTCAGTAAGAGCCGGTCCGAATCGCCTGGCTTCAGAGGGACAGCCGGGAGATCGCAAGCATTGCCGCACCGAGGAAGACAACCCCCAGGACAATCACGAGGAAAGCGTCACCAGCCGAGTCCTGGTCGAGATCCGACGCCACTGCCCCCACGAGGGCCACGGCAATCACGAGGATCAGCACCCCGATGACGATCATGGGCGGATTGGAACTGCCGCTCTTAAACGGCCCCTAAGGACCTCATGCGGTTACTCCCCCAACTCCCCCGCCGGGGTTCTGATCTGGTTGTCGAATCCGTCGTGGCGGCCTGGCCGATTACCGCTACTTCAGGAGAGCTGGGGCCCCGGATCGGCCTTGCAGGCCCTTGGAAGCGTGCTCGCTCCGTCCCTTCAGCTTCCGGCGCTTTCTGCGGGACCGACGCCGTTCAAGATCTCCGGGAATTCGCCCAGTCAGGTGGGTTCCGGTGAGCGGCGGTTCGATCGGCTGATGATTCCGAGGTCCCGTGTCGCTGCGAGATACTGCGCAGGCGATGTCGCAGGAGAACGTGGAGATCGTGCGGACGCTGGCGGAGGGGTTCCAGCGCCGGCAGCACGAGCGGGCGTTCGAGTTCTACGACCCGGAGATCGAATGGGACGCGTCGGCGATCGCGGACGTCTACCCGGAGATCGCCGGCGTCTACCACGGCCACGAGGGCGTCAGAAGCTACTGGCGAAACTGGCTCTCGGCGTGGAGCGATCTCCAGTTCGAGATCCAGGACGTGGTGGCGGCCGGCGACGAGGTGGTGCTGCTGATCTGCAACCAGCGGCAATGGGGACGGCACAGCGGCCTCGAGACGGAGTTCGCGCCGTACGGGATGGTGTTCACGGTTCGTGGCGGCAAGGTTGTTCGGTGGCGAAACTTTCCCGACCAGCAATCTGCCCTCCAAGCCGCCGGGCTTAAGGAGTAGGCGATGTCGCAGGAGAACGTGGAGGTCGTGAAAGCGTTCATGAGTCTGTACGAGGCAGGCGATCGCAACGAGTGGCGCAAGCACTTCGATCCGGATGTGGTCTGGGACACGTCCACGAGCACGATGCCCGCGGCGGGCATCTACCAGGGCCATGAGGGTGTCGAGCAGTTCTTCCGCGAGTGGCTCGGGGCTTGGAGCGACTACGGGATTGAGACTCTCGAGTACATCGATGCCGGCGATTCGGTGGTGCTCGTGTTTCGCCAGCGCGGCATAGGACGGGGCAGCGGAGTTAGAACTGAGCGCGACTTCTTTGGCGTCTATGACCTAAGCGACTCGAAGGTGGTTCGCTACCGCCAGTACGAATCTCGCAAGGCGGCCCTCGACGCCGCCGGGCATGAGGAGTAGCCGATGTCGCAGGAGAACGTCGCCGGGTCTTTAGGGGCCGAAACGTGAGTCGGATAGGGTCGGCTTGACCCCAAATAAGGAGTGACAGATGAGCATCGTTGTCCGCTTCGCCCCGACGTCTCCGGTGACGACCGAGCAATACGACGAAACCATCCGCCGCTTGGAGGGCGATGGCGGTGACTTTCCCCCCAAGGGGCTTGAGTATCACATCGCCTTCTTGGTGGACGGCGGTGTTCGCGTTAGCGAGATCTGGGACTCGCGGGGAGAGTGGGAGGCTTTTGGCGACCGTCTGATGCCAATACTGTCCGATGTCGGGATAGAGCCAGGCGAGCCGGAGGTCTTCGAGATCCACAACACCATCAGGCGCTAGCCAAAGTAGCCTCGCTAGGCCCGAAGCCGCCGGGTTTCGAAGTAGGCGATGTCGCAGGAGAACGTGGAGATCGCTCGCCGGGCCTTCGACGCCTGGAATCGCGGTGACACAGAGGCTTGGATCGAGGCCTGGGACGAGCAAGCCGAGTTCCGGGCGATGCGGGCGCTGCTCGAAGGGGACGCTTATCGCGGCCACGCGGGGCTCCGCCGTTTCGTAGCGGAGATGAGCGAGGAGTGGGAAGGGTTTCGCTTCGAGGTCGAGGAGATCCGCGACGCCGGTGAACTTCTGGTCGCAACCGGCCGGGTCAGGGCGAGAGGGCGCGTCAGCGGTGTTGACCTTGACGTACCCCTTGCTCTGGTCGGAAGCGCTCGGGGAGGCAAGATCACCTTCGCCCGCTTCTACTCGAGCCCCGGGGAGGCCCTCAAAGCTGCCGAACGGCTTTGAGGGCCTCTTCCCGATCCATGAAACCCTGGATGCGGATCACGCGTCCGTCGCGAAATTCGAAGAGGACTGCGGTTTCGGACTCGACCTCCACGCCGCTACCGCGGCCCCGCCGGAGCTCGTGCTGGAGGACGACGACCCGGTCGCCGGCGTCGACGAACTCCTGGGGATTCAGCCGAGATTCCTCCCAGGCCTCCTCGTCCCACACCTCGAACATCTCCCTGATCGCGGGGATGCCACGTGCGACGTTGCCCTCCGAAAGACCGCCGCTGGTGCCATGGAACTCGATCTCTGGGCTGACGAACCGCATCGCGCTGCCCCAGTCCTCGCTCTGGAAGGCTTTGTAGATCCGCCGCACGCTCTCGACGTTCTCCTCCGACATCACCTGAAGTATCTCGCGCCGCGGTTGGGGGGACTGGTTCGCATCCCGTTGATCACCTTGATGGAGTCGGTTTCTCGATCCCGGCGCTGACCCTGCCCGCTCGTTTCGGTCGTCAATGCCCGGAACCGGTGGCCAGCGCCTCCAGCGTGTCGATCGCCAGCCCATCGCCGGGGCTCTCCGAGAGGCGGGCCAGCGCGCCGGCCGCGAGCTGAAGCTCACCCAGACCGGCGCCCGTCTCCATCGCCAGCCGCTCGAGCCAGCGTGCCGCCGCCCGCGGGTAGCGAGTATCGCTCGACTCGGCCAGCAGGCGACACAGCGCGAGCGCGTCGGACAGCGTCACCGTCCGCAGCTCGGCTGCCGCCGCCAGAGCGATGTTCGGGTTGCCGGTAGCCAGGGCGCGTTGAAAGCGGGCGGTGGGCGAGCCCTCGGAGGTCACGAACATATGTTCGCACGGACTTCAACCCCCGCGTCCCCACTGACGGTCAGGGGAACCTTTTGGGCCCGCACCGGCGGGGGCGATCTGAGAGGATCTTGGGCATGAGAGGAAATCGTTGGTACTCGGCCGCGGGGCTGATCGCGCTCTGCACCGGCGCCTTGATCGTCGTCGGGTGCGGCGGTGGGGGAAGCGACACCACAGCTGCGACGACATCGCCGGGGGCAAACGCCCAGCAGCGAATCGATTCGGCAGTGCAGTCGTGCAACCAGCAGGCCAGCCAGCTCGGCGGCACGGCCGCAACGACGCTGCAGGGCGCTTGCAAGCTGGTCGGCACCTCGGCCAAGCAGGCGTTGAAGCAGGGAGGGGCGAACCTGAAGCAGGGGCTCTCTCAGGCAGCGAGCTCCTGCCGCAGCGCCGTCGGGCAGCTCCCATCGAAGCAGGCCCAGGACGCCCTTTCGAGTCTTTGTGACGCGATAGCCGCCGCCGAGTAGGAGCCCGCCGCACGCCGGGCCACATTGGA
The DNA here is from genome assembly GCA_963720735.1 of uncultured Actinomycetes bacterium. Lineage (GTDB taxonomy): Bacteria > Actinomycetota > Thermoleophilia > Solirubrobacterales > 70-9 > JBBRHQ01. The sequence continues at coordinate 41,911 of CAVRGL010000005.1, read as the reverse complement.
CCGGCTATACGGGCGCATCAATCGCTAAGCCGCGGCGAGTGCTTCTTCGCGGGTCGCGTACTCGCGGCCCGCGACGTGGCTAACCGCCCCTGGTTCCCCGACCCCGACCTTCATTCGACCCGATCGATGGCGGGGTCGGGTTGCTGACCCAGGTACTCGACCCAGCGGGTCTTGACGCACGGGTAGTGCTTTGCCGCCTCAACCAGGTCCATGAAGCCGGCGACGTTGTGCTCGAAGCGTTCCTGCAGCTCCGCGTTGGCGATCCGGTCCCGCTCATCGAAGGCCCGGTGTCCCTGTGCCAGGGAGAACATGTCAGGATAAATCCGCGCGCCCAGATGCTCGAAGGGGACCCTGAGAGCCCAGAGGGATCGGTTGCCGCCCGCCATCGAGGGCGAGGCGGACAGGAGCAGACCGTGCTTCTCGTTGAAGGGCTGCGGCGTGAAGCGGGAAACCCAGTCGACTGCGTTCTTGATGACTCCGGGCATCGAGGCGTTGTATTCGGGGGAACTGATGACGAAGGCGTCGTTGGTGCTGATGCAGTCGCGGAGTCGCTCGGCGCCGGCCGGGAAGCCATCGCCTTGCTGGACGTCCTGGTTATAGGAGGGGCAGTCGAAGTCGGACATCGGCCGCCGCTCCACCGAGCCGCCGTTTGACTCGATGATGCGAGACGCGAGCCCAGCCAGCCTTGTGTTGAGCGATTCCGCCCGCAGGGATGCCGAGAAGACCAGGAAGCGGATGGGTTCGCGATCCTGGGTCGAGGGGGAGCTTCCGTCGGCCATCTGATCGCCTCCTGTCCGGGTTGCGGCGAAGCAGGTCCTGGCCCGCCTCCTCCTTTGGGCTCTCCATTATGAGCGGCATGGATCCCGCCGGGCCGAAGCCCGGCGGGATCCACTTGGCCCTTGGGGGGGCCGAAGCCCCTCCCTAGCTATCTACGAGAGCAATCCGCCCAGCAGGTTGGACTGGATCACCTTCGCGTTGTTCGACGCGTCGGCGTCGCCGCCGGTGGCGCTGGCGTTGCCGCCGTTGCCGCCGGTTGCGTTGCCGCTGGACGCCGAGGTGTTGCCACCCGTGGCGTTTGCGCCGTGACCCAGGATCGACACGGCAAGCGAGTTGCCGTTGAGGATCTGGGTGTTGCCGGTATCGGCGTTGCCGCCGTTACCGCCCGTGGCCTGGGCGTTGCCGCCGTTGGCCTCGGGTGAGCCCTGGCTCACCGAGGACTCGTTGCTCTGCGAGCTCGAGCCACTCGGATGGGAGGGCTTGGGCCCGTAGCCGGACCCGTTGCTGCTGCCCGTCGACTCGTTGGTCTGGTGGACCGCCGAGTTGTTCGACGAGCTGGCGTCGCCACCGTAGGCGCTGGCGTTGCCGCCGTTGCCGCCGGTCGCGTTGCCGCTGGACGCCGAGGTGTTGCCACCCGTGGCGCTGACACCGCTGTCATGGCCCGGGAACTGGCCGTAGCCGGGACCCTTGCCATGGTCGGGACCCTTGCCAGTGCACGGTCCCTTGCCATGCTCGGGACCCTTGCCGTAGCCAGGGCCCTTGCCATGCTCGCAACCGCAGGGCGGGGGGCCGCCGGTCGACGGCCGTCCACCCTTGGGCGGAGGGCCGCCCATCGGCTGCGGATGCCCAGGAAGGGAGACGGCAATCGCGTTGCCGTTCCCGAACTGGGTGTTGCCGGTATCGGCGTTGCCGCCGTTACCGCCCGTGGCCTGGGCGTTGCCGCCGTTGGCCTCGGGTGAGCCCTGCTCGACGGTCGACTTGTTGCTCTGATCCGAGCTCGAGTCGTCCTTCGGCGGGAACTGCGGGTGCCAATCACCCTTCGGAGGCCACTCGCCCCTCACAGGCGGAGGGGGAGGCGGCCCACCGTGGGTGCCCTCGAGCCCGTTGGTCTGGCCGACCAGCGAGTTGTTCGACGCGTCGGCGTCGCCGCCGGTGGCGCTGGCGTTGCCGCCGTTGCCGCCGGTCGCGTTGCCGCTGGACGCCGAGGTGTTGCCACCCGTGGCGCTGACACCGCTGTCATGGCCCGGGAACTGGCCGTAGCCGGGACCCTTGCCATAGTCGCAACCGCACGGCGGCGGACCGCCCTTCGGCTGCTGGTGCCCAGGCAGGGAGACGGCAATCGCGTTGCCGTTCCCGAACTGGGTGTTGCCGGTATCGGCGTTGCCGCCGTTACCGCCCGTGGCCTGGGCGTTGCCGCCGTTGGCCTCGGGTGAGCCCTGGCTCACCGAGGACTCGTTGCTCTGCGAGCTCGAGCCACTCGGATGGGAGGGCTTGGGCCCGTAGCCGGACCCGTTGCTGCTGCCCGTCGACTCGTTGGTCTGGTGGACCGCCGAGTTGTTCGACGAGCTGGCGTCGCCGCCGGTGGCGCTGGCGTTGCCGCCGTTGCCGCCGGTCGCGTTGCCGCTGGACGCCGAGGTGTTGCCACCCGTGGCGCTGGTGCCGTCACCTGCGACCGAGATCGCGACCGAGTTGCCGTTGGCGATCTGGGTGTTTCCGGTGCTGGCGTTGCCTCCTGATCCCCCGGTAGCGGCGGCGTTACCGCCGGTGGCCTCGGGCGAACCCTGGGCGATCGAGGAGACATTGCTCTGTACTTGCCCCACCACCGGCAGCGGCGGTGTGGAGGCCCCTGCTGGGGCCGCCGCAACTGCCATGGCGGCGCTGGCTGCGAGAACAGCCGCTATGCGTTTCATCATCGTCCTTTGCTCGATGTGATTTCTGCCGGGGGACTAGGGCTCCCGGCAAAGCCCTGGTTTCTGGGGGAGATCCCCAGGCGCTAACCAGGGCGCTCGAGCGCGCAGACGAACGGAGTCGGGGCCGGCAACGCCGCCGCCTCCCGGAGCCTGCGCTTGGTCGCCGGCGCTGACAGCGCCACCAGAGCCATCAGCGCGGCGAGAGGGATGAAGAAGGAGCCGCCGATGCCACCCCCCGAGGAGCTGGTGCCCGGAGGGGTCGGCAGCGGGGCAGAGGGCGAGTTCTGGGGGCCGTTACCGGGCTCGATCGGTGGTGAGAGCTGTGTTGCCGGCAGATTCGTTCCGGCCGCACCGAGGGGGTTCGACGAGGTGACGAGGAGCCCCGCGGGGTGGCCGAGCCCTCCGCGCCCGAATCCGGGGAGATCCGAGCTTTGCCCGCCACCCGGGTTTGCCTGAAGCCAGACGTCGTAGCGCGGGCTCAGCGGCGTCGTCGGGGCCGGAGCGGTTCCGGAGCCGCCTCCGCCGGGGATGCCTCCGCCGGGCGGCGGCGGGCCCGGCGAATTGGTCGTCGGGGTCGGGAGGTGAACGCCGGGAACCCGGGTGATCGGGGCCGTCACTGCTGCCAGTGGCGGTACGAGCTTGCCGAGGCCAGAGAGCGCCGGGAGCGCCGATCTGATCGGCGCGAGCGCCTGCGGCACGATGCTGCCGATGACCGGATCCACGCTCTTGACGACGGGATCCAGGATGGTGGGGAGGGTCGCGGCGACCGGTGGCAGCGTCTTGAGGAGGCTCCCGGGAACCGCCAGGGCCGTTTCGGTGAGGCCGCTTATGGCCGGGAGGGTCGAGGCCACCGGCGCGACGACAGAGCCGACGGTCGGGACGACCGAGCCGACGAGATTGGTTGCCTCGTCGACGTTAGGAAGCGAACCCACGGCCGGCAGCTCCGGGAGCCCAGCTCCCCCGCCGGTGGCCGATGTCAGATCGGAGCCGACCGAGTTGATCGTCCCGGCGGCTGCGGAGGTTACGTCGCCGACGGCGGCCGGCAACTTCGGCTCGGGCGCCGGGTTCGAGGGGGCGGGCGTCGAGGCCGGCGGCTCCGGGCCCGAGGCCTCACTCTGAACCTGAGCGACAGAGTGGACGACCGGAGCGACGGCCTTGGTCGCGGCTGCCACCGGCGCCGGAGTCGAGACCGGCGGGGTCGGGGAAGCGGGCGGCGAGGTCGGGGCCGGCGAACGGGTGGGGGCCGGGGCGGGCGCCTGCGGGGGGCTCGGAGCGGGAGCGGGGGTAGGGGCGGCCGGGACGGCGCTGGTCGCGGTCGAGGCGACGTTGGAGACGGCCGAGGTCGCGGTCGAGGCGGCACCGCCGAGGTCGAGCCCGGAGGCCGCGGCGCCGGGGACAAGCTCGATCGCAGAGAGCAGGGTCCAGAGAGCGGTGAGGAGGACGATCAGGGCGAGCGGGCGGCGGCCCCGGGAGGCTGGATCGCTGCGTGTCCGTTGCTTGAGCTTCAAGTTGAGATCTCGACTAATGACCTGGCCGGGCGCTGGACGGATGTTCCGCCGCTACCCGTCCGGACCGAGTTCACACCCCGCGATCAGACTTTTTCGGGACCCCTCGACCGGGGGCCGCTGATGGCCGTGCGGGCGGGTTGGGCCCGGGATTGACCTTTGGAAGCTCCAGGTGAGATGATTGGCCCTGACAGACAGGGCGCCCGCCGCGTTCTGATCCCGATTCGGCGGCCGAGGAGGTATGAGCCAGAAATGAAGAGGTGGGTGTTTGTGGTGGTTGCCGGCTTGGCCCTGGCCGTGCCCGGCTTGGCCGCCGCGGGGTTCTATTCGGGCAAGTTCACGCCTCAGGTCAACAACGACGGGGTCGAGATCACGGTGAAGTTCCGGCACGGGACCCCCCGCAAGGTCACCGAGTTCGAGTTCCACAACGTGCCGACCGGCACTCCCTGCAACGGCAGCAACATCTTCTTCAAGGCGATGGTGGTCAACAAGCGGCACCGGTTCCAGGGAAGCGGCCACCCCGGCCGGGCGGGCAATCCGAACTGGCCGCCCACGCCCAATCTGACGGTGACGATCCACGGGCACTTCAAGCACCACAACTCCCGGGTCGTCGGAACCTTGCGTCTGAAAGGCACGGGCGGCTGCGCCGGGGACACCGGGGTGCTGAACTTCGCCGCTCCGCGGATCAAGTAGAGCTGGCGCGAAGCGGCAACGAGCGAGATTCTCGCTACCCGTATCGTGGGGCCGACACCCGAGTGCACGTGGAAGGAGAAGTGATGCCCGAGCGAGACGGCTACATCCCGGGAGTTCCCTGCTGGGCCGACACCAGCCAGCCGGACCCCGAGGCGGCGGTCGACTTCTACAGCGGCCTCTTCGGCTGGCAGTTCGAGGACGTGATGCCGCCGGGCTCGGAGGGCAAGTACTTCATCGCTCGGCTGCGCGGCCGCGACGTGGCGGCGGTCGGGTCGATCCCCGAGGCCGCGCCGCCGATGGCGATGTGGAACACCTACGTCTGGGTCGAGAGCGCCGACGAGACGGCCGCGAAGGTCGGCGACGCGGGGGGAAGCGTCGTGATGGAGCCGTTCGACGTCATGGAGGCCGGCCGGATGGCGGTCTGCTCCGATCCCGAGGGAGCGGTCTTCTGCGCCTGGCAGGCGAAGGAGACGAAAGGTGCGCAGATCGTCAACGAGCACGGTTCCGTCAACTTCAACGGCCTCGCGACCCGCGACGCCGCAGCCGCCGAGGAGTTCTATGGCTCGATCTTCGGCTGGACGACGCTCGCCCTCCCGGGCGGGGCCGAGATGTGGACGCTGCCGGGGTATGGGGACTACCTCGAGAGAGACAATCCCGGCCTTCGCAAGATGATCGCCGAGGTGGGCGGCCCGGAGGGATTCGAGGACGTGGTCGCGAGCATCAACCCGATCCCCGCCGAGGAGCCCGACACGCCACCCCACTGGAGCGTCACCTTCGCGACCGACGACGCCGACGCGACGGCGGCGAAGGCCGGCGAGCTCGGCGGCAAGGTGATCGCCGAACCGTTTGACGGTCCCTGGGTGCGAATGACGGTGATCGAGGATCCGCAGGGGGCGATCTTCCTCGCCAGCAAGTTCGTGCCCGAGAACCGCTAGCTCAGCAGCGGTGCGTCTTCGCGGCGCTCCGGACCACCTCGAAGGCACTGCCGGGGATCCGCTTCAGCTGGTCGAGGTTCTGGTCATTCCAGCGGCGGTCGCTGGTGCCGCCGAAGAACCAGTTCTGACCGTTGTCGGCGACGATCGCCCCGTAATGCTTGAGCGCCCGGGCGATCGCCTTGGCCGGGCCGCTGAAGTGGCCGAGACCGTAGCCTCGGCGCAGTCGCAGGCGCAGCCCCATCGGCGGGGCGTTGCGGCTGGAGGAGTCGCCGGCGCAGTGCGAGGCGGGATGGATCCAGGCGTCGCGGGTGACGTCGAAGGTGATCCGGATCGCATGGCGGATGCGGCCCCGGCGGGCCTCGTCGTAGCGGATCAGCCCCGGGAAGATCGGCAGCCCCGCGGCGTCGGCAGAGGTGTCACCGTCTCTTCGCAGGGCCCGCGAGCGCAGGTTCCACTCGACTCCGGAGGCGGCGTTCCAGTGATCTCGCCCCAGGCGCACGAAGAAGGCCCGGTAGAGCTCGTACAGCCGGCAGCGGGAGCGGTCGACGACCAGCAGGTGGCGGTCGTCGTCGCTGTGGCGCCCGCCCTCGATCGGCGCCCACCTGGGGATCGGGAAGGGGCCCCGGTCGCTCTCACTCCCGTAGGCGGTGTAGTGGACCGGGAGCCGGTGCTGGCGGCGTCCGACCACCGTGTAGGGCATGCCATAGGCGCGCGGCGAGCCGAAGTCCGGATGCAGGTGGTCCCCGCCGTGGGCGTCGATGAAGGCGATGATCGCGCCCGAGCGGCGGGCGACCGGGGCCCTGGAGATGTCCTGGTTCCAGGCACGCTGGTCGGGAAGCGAGCGGGACCGCGGGGACAGCGATCCTGGCGGGGCGGGGAAGACCGGGCAGCCGCCGAGCGGGGGGTAGGGGCCGAGGGAGCTAGCCCCTGCGGCCCCCTGGCCGGCGAGGGCGTCCGGCCCGATCCCGGCCGCGAGCGCCAGGGTGGCGGCGGCGAGCCCGGCCCGGCTGGCAAGCTTTGGCATCGGGGGATTGAACCAGCGAACCGAGCGGAGGAGGACGGATGACCCAGACGATCTTCCCGTCGTTGCGCTATCGCGACGCCCGGGCGGCGATCGATTGGCTGGAGCAGGCCTTCGGCTTCGAGCAGCACGAGGTCCATACGGACGGTGGCCTCGTCGTCCACGCCGAGCTGGCCTATCGCGGCTGCCTGGTGATGATGGGCTCGGCCAAGGAGGACGACTTCGGCTCTCACGAGGGCCAGGGATGGATGTACCTGGTCACCGAGGAGCCGGACGCCCTGTTCCAGCGGGCCACCGGAGCGGGCGCCGAGGTGGTCCGGGGCCTCACGCGACCAGGACTACGGCTCGCGCGACTTCTCGGTCCGCGACCCTGAGGGCAACCTCTGGAGCTTCGGCACCTACCAGCCCTAGGTGTTAGCGCCGGCAGAGCAGGTCAGGCGTCCTCGCGCACTCCGCCCATCTCGGTGAACACTGCGGTCATCTGGCCCGGCCCGCCCTCACGTTTTTCGTCGGCGATCACGTGGGACACGGCGTTGATCAGCGCCAGGTGGGTGAAGGCCTGCGGGAAGTTGCCCAGGTGCCGGCCGGAGACTGGGTCGAGCTCTTCGGCGTAGAGATCGAGCCAGCCGGCCGCCTCCAGGAGGCGCTCGCACAGCAGCCGGGCCCGAGTCGACTCGCCGATCTCCGAGAGCGCCGAGACCAGCCAGAAGGAGCAGATAAGGAAGGAGCCCTCCACGCCGTGAAGCCCATCGTCGGTCTCCTCGGTCAGGTAGCGCAGCACCAACCCGTGCGCGGTTAGATCGCGCTCGATCGCCAGGACGGTCGCCTTGATCCGCTCGTCGTCGGGCGGCAGGAAGCGGAGCAGTGGGATCAGCAGGGTGGAGGCGTCCAGGGCGTCGGTCTCGTAGTGCTGGCGAAAGACGTTTTCCCTGACCCCGCGCTCGAGGATCTCATCCTTGATCTGATCGGCGATTCCCGCCCATCGCTCGGCCAGCTCGGACTCGCCCCGATCCGTCGCCAACCGGCGCCCGCGGTCGACCGCGACCCAGATCATCAGCTTCGAGGAGACATAGTGCTTCGGCTCCCCCCGCGCCTCCCATATTCCCTGGTCGGGCTCCGGCCAGGCCTCGATTGCGGACTCGACAGTTCGCACCAGGAGCTCCCAGTGACGCTCAGGGAAGTTCCGGATCGCCTTGGCGTGGAGGTAGACGGAGTCCATGATCGCGCCCCAGACGTCGTTCTGGCGCTGCGAGTAGGCGCCGTTGCCGATCCGCACCGGGCGGGAGCCCGCATAGCCGGAGAGGTGGTCGAGGATGCTCTCGGTCAGGTCCTTGCGCCCGTCCACCCCGTACATGATCTGCAGGCCCGGCTCCTTGGTCAGGATGCGGACGAGGAACGCCATGAAGTCGCGGGCCTCCTGGTCGAAACCGAGGGTGTGCATCGCCCACAGCGAGAAGGTCGAGTCGCGGATCCAGGAGTAGCGGTAGTCCCAGTTGCGCTCGCCGCCGGGCGTCTCGGGCAGCGAGGTGGTCGCGGCCGCGACGATCGCTCCGGTCGGGGCGTGTGTGAGGCCCTTCAGGACCAGCGCCGAGCGTTGCAGGTGTATGCGCCAGGGGTGGTCGGGGAAATTTCCGTGGCGCAGCCATTCGCGCCAGAACTCCCGGGTCGACTCGAGCCGCTCGAGCGCCTCGGGGGCACTCCGCGGCCCGCCCAGCTCCGGGTTCCAGTCGATCGCGCAGAACGCCGACTCGTCCTCGCGCAGGTGGATGGCGCCGTGGGCCGCCTCGCCGGAGACACTCAGCTCGAAGTCGGTGTTGACGGTGAGCTGCACGCCGTCCCCTTCGGCGATCGCGATCCCGAGGTCGCCCCCGCTCCAGGTGGGAGCCACGGCGCCGTAGTTGAAGCGGGGAAGGCACTCGAGCTGCAGGTCGACCTCGCCGTCGATGCAGCGCGCGACCCGCAGCAGCGAGCAGTCCGACTCGTGCCCGGTCTGCGGGCGGCCGCTGTCGCCACCCTCGGGCGCCCACTCGCCGATCGAGAGCGAGTCGATCAGCAGCACCCAGCCCGTGTCCGTCACCCAGGTCGTCTCGGTTATCAGCGTCCCCGGCTCGTAGCGGCGGCCGATCGGGACGACCACTCCCTTGGGCCAGATCCTGAAATGCCCGGCGCCGCGGTCGAGCAGCGCCGCGAAGACGCTGGGCGAGTCGAAGCAGGGCAGGCAGAGCCACTCGACCGAGCCGTCGTAGGAGACCAGGGCGCTGGTGTGGCAGTCGGAGAGGAACCCGTAGCCGCCGATGCCGGGAAAGCCGCCGCTGTTCTCGCCCCCCATCAGCGCCGGCCGCGCGGCCCTACGCGAGCCCCTCGGCTTCGTACTCGCGCAGGAAGCCCTCGAACAGGCGCTTGTGGCCCTGCTCGTCATGGAGGATCGCGATCACCATGTCCTGGGTGACCGGATCGACCTGATCGGTCTCCGCGACGATCCGCGTGTACCACTCGATCGCCCCGGACTCGGCGGCGATCACGCCCTTGATCACGTGGACGATGTCGGTCTGATGCTCGGGCGGCTGCAGGAAGTCCTGCTCAGCTGCGAACTGCATCGATCCGGGGACGACGCCGTAGAGCTCCTTGATCCGGTCGGCGTACTGCTGTGCGTGGCCGAGCTCCTCGGTGATGTCCGCCTTCAGCGACTCGATGATCTCCTGGGCTCGCACCCCGTCGGGGTTGACCGAGTTGGCGATGTAGCTCATCACGGTCTCGATCTCCATCCAGTAGGCCTTGGAGAGCATCTCGATGATCTGCTCTCGCTTCTCCTGATTCTCGTCGGCGAGGATGCCCTCGCCGGCAGTCGTTTGGCTCACTGAAGCTCCTTTGCTCGGTGTCGGCAGAAACTACCATCGCCCTACCCCGACGCCGCTACGCTGAAAACCGTGAGCCTGCCGCTCGCCCATGTAAGCGGTGTCTTCGCGCCCCTCGAGCTGGTCCCGATCACGGTCGCGGCCGCGCTCTACGCGAAGCGGGCGCTCACCCTGGCGGGGAAGGGCAGGGCGGTGCCGGTCTGGCGCCAGGTCTGCTTCGCCTCGGGGCTGCTGGTGATCGGCGTTGCCCTGTTCTCGCCGATCGGCGACATCGCCGACGAGCTCGTCCTCGCTCACATGTGCGAGCACCTGCTGATCGGCGACATCGCCACCCTGCTGCTTGTCCTGGGGCTCACCGGCCCGCTGCTTCAGCCGATCCTGGCGATCCGCTTCTTCGACCGTCTCAGGGTTCTCGCCCACCCGGCCGTGGCGCTGCCGCTGTGGGCGCTCAACCTCTTCTTCTGGCATATGCCGGCGATCTACCAGGACGCCTACGGGGCCGCTCCGGTGCACGCGCTCGAGCACACCTGCTTCCTCTTCTTCGGCTGCCTGATGTGGATGCCCGTGTTCGGGCCGCTGCCGAAGCCTGACTGGTTCGGGGCCGGCTGGAAGGTCGGCTACGTGATCGCGGTCCGCTTCACCGGCGCCATCCTCGGCAACGTGCTGATGTGGTCGGGGACGGTGCTCTACCCAATCTACGCTCCCGGCGAGCGCCACTGGGGGGTCTCGGCGATCGCCGACCAGAGCACCGCCGGCATGATCATGATGGTCGAGGGGACCTTCCTCTTGCTCGGCGTCCTCGCCTGGACCTTCCTCGAAGCCGCTCGCGAGGGGACCGAGAAGCAGCGCCTGCTCGACCTCGCCGTCGACCGCGGCTACCCGCTGGAGGAACGGCGGGCGGGCCGGGCGGTCGCAGCAGGTCACGGAGAGCTGTTGGAGAAGCGGCTGGCCGCCGGCGGGGGGGAGCATGAGGCGGAGGCGGGCTGATCCACGGGCCTGGCTGGTGACCGGCCCGCCGGGGCGGGTGGTCGCCTTCCTGATCGACCTCGGGGCGCTGCTCCTGCGGGGGAGTGCGGGGCGAGGCTAGACAGTCGGCGATTGCTCTAGATTCAGCCGCCGATGCAGACGACCGTCTCCGAGCTGGAGGACTCACGTGCGCGGGTCGAGGCCGAGGTGCCCGCCGCCGACGTCGACAGGCGCGTGCAACGGGCCGCTCGCGCCCTCGGCCGGGAGATGCGGTTACCCGGGTTTCGCAAGGGCAAGGTGCCACCGCGTCTGGTGCTCCAGCAGCTCGGCTTCGGCCCGGTCTTCGAGCAGGCGCTGCGCGACGCGCTTCCGGAGTGGTACGAGCAAGCGGTGCTCGACTCCGGCGTCAGCACGGTCGGCGACCCGGAGATCGAGATCACCTCGGCCCCCGATGAGGAGGGGCAGCCGCTCGGCTTCAAGTTCGAGGTACGGGTGCGCCCACAAGCGAAGCTCGGCAGCTACAAGGGCCTCGAGGTGGGCCGGGCCGACCCCGGGGTTCCCGACGACATAGTCGATCGCGAGCTGGAGCGGATCCGGGAGGGCATGGCGCGGCTGGAGCCGGTCGAGCGGGCCGCGGCCGAGGGCGATGTGCTGCTGATCGACTTCGCGGGCACGGTGGACGGCGAGCTGTTCGAGGGCGGAGAGGGCCACGACCAGCTTCTCGAGCTGGGGCGGGGGCAGTTCATCGAGGGGTTCGAGGAGCAACTTGCCGGCGCCGAGCCCGGGAGCGAGCATCAGGTCGAGGTGAGCTTTCCCGACGACTACCGGGCCGAGCAGCTCGCCGGCCGGGACGCGAGCTTTGCGGTCACGGTCAAGGAGGTCCGGGAAAAGATCCTGCCCGATCTCGACGACGACTTCGCCTCCGAGGCCTCCGAGTTCGACACGCTCGCCGAGCTGCGCGCGGACATCGTCGAGAAGCTCTCGGAAGCCGCCGAGGAGCGGATCGAGCAGGACTTCCGGATGGCGGCGATCGACGCGGCCGCCGATGCCGCCAGCGTCGAGATCCCCGAGGAGATCGTCGAGGCCCGGGCCGAGGAGCGCTGGCAGGGAGTCGAGCGCCAGCTCGCCGGCCGTGGCATCGATCCGAACACCTACCTGCAGATGCAGGGCCGCAGCCGCGAGCAGCTAATCGAGGAGTCAAAGCCCGACGTCGAGCGTGACCTGCGCCGTGAGGCGGTGCTGGCGGCGGTCGCGGAAGCGGAGGCGATCGAGGTCTCCGACGAGGAGATGGTGGAAGCCCTCGAGCACACCGCCGAGCATGAGCGCACCACCCCCGAAAAGCTGCTCGAGCGCCTCCGGCGGGAGGGCCGGGACTCGCTTGTCAGCCAGGATCTCCGCACCCGCAAGGCGATCGAGGTGATCGTCGAGTCGGCCGAGCCGATCCCCCTGGCGCAGGCCGAGGCGCGCGAGCGGCTGTGGACCCCCGATGACGAGCACCAGGAGGCGGGTTCGCTGTGGACCCCGGGAGACGGCTAGCGCAGTAGCTCGCTCAGACGGCGGAGGCTTCGCCGAGGCGATCCTCCGCCGGCACGACCGCCGATACCTCGACCGGGATCCCGTTCAGCACGGCGTTGCCCGAGAGGGGGTCGATCAGGTCGGAGCGGGCGAGGACATTGCTGTTCGATCCGGCGTGCTCGCGGGCGACCGAGAGCTCGACCCCCTCGCCGTCGTGGCCCCAGCCGTGGGGGATGCTGACGACCCCCGGCATCACCGCGTCGGTGACCTCGACCGGGACCTCGATCGACCCCGCCTCGGAGCTGACCGTGGCCGGCTCGCCGTCGGCAAGCCCAAGGCGCTCCGCGTCGTCGGGGTTGACCTGCGCGGTGCACTGCGGGGGGCCGCTGACCAGTCGGGGCACGTTGTGCATCCAGGAGTTGTTCGAGCGGAGGTTGCGCCTCCCGACCAGGACCATGCCGCCGTTCGCGCGGCGCCCCAGCGCCTTCTCGAGTCGCGGCAGGTCGGCGATGATCGGCTCCGGGGCCAGCTCGATCCTGCCGCTGGCGGTGCGGAGCGAGCCCGGGAGGCGAGGCCGGAGCGGGCCGAGATCGACCCCGTGCGGGGTCTCCTCCAGCCGGGCCAGGGTCAGCCCGACGGGGTCCTCTCCGAAGCGGTCGCCGTAGGGTCCGGCCCGGACCAGCAGGTCGAGCAGGCGCTCGGGGCCGGTTCGGGGCCGGAGCACCTCGAGCAGCTTGGCGGGGTCGCGGCCGGCGAGCCGCGATCCGGGCATCCCAACCTCTCGCTTCACCGCCTCGGCCGCGACGAAGTCGTCGATCGCGTCGACATCCGCCGCCGGGCCCTGGCCGGTGACGATCCCGGTGAGGCGCAGGATGTTGCGCCATTCGTCCGGCAGCGCCGGGTCGGGCGGCAGGACCGCCGGCGAGTAGTTGGCGACGTTTCGCACCGCCAGCTGGTAGAGGGCGATGTCGTAGTGGGAGCGCCGAAGCGGGGAGGGGCCGGGGAGGATGACGTCGGCGTGGCGGGTGGTCTCGTTGACGTAGACGTCGAGGCAGACCATCAGCTCGAGCGAGTCCAGCGCCCGCCCGAGCCGCCCCGAGTCCGGGGTCGAGAGCGCCGGGTTGCCGGCCATCGTCAGCATCGCCCTGATCTGGCCCTCGCCCGGGGTGTCGATCTCCTCCGCCAGGCAGGCGACGGGGAGCTCGCCGAACGCCTCCGGCAGGCCTCGGACCCGGCTCTGCCAGCGGCCGGGCAGGAAGCCGCGACCGCTCCCGGGCCGGCCCGAGGAGTTGCTCTGCCCGGCGGCGGCCTCGGTGAACATCGCCCCGCCCTCCCGGTCGAGGTTGCCGGTGAGCACGTTGAGGACGTCGACCAGCCAGCTGGCGAGCGTGCCGAACTCCTGGGTGCAGGTGCCGATCCGCCCGTAGACGGCAGCGCGGTCCGCCGCCGCCAGCTCGTGGGCGATGCGGGCGATCTCGCCGGCCGGGATGCCGGTCGGGCCGGCCGCCGCCTCTGGAGTGAACGGCTTCACCGCGGCCCGCACCAGGTCGAGCCCGTTGAGGTGCTCGGCGAGCCTCCCGACCTCGACCCGGTCCTCGGCGAACAGCAGGTTGGCGATCGCCGCCAGCAGCAGCGCGTCGGTGCCCGGCCGGATGAAGTGGTGCTCGTCGGCCTCCTCGGCGGTGCGAGTGCGACGGGGGTCGATGACGACGACCCTGCCACCGCGCTCGCGGATCCGCCGCAGGCGGCCGCGCACGTCGGGGGCGGTCATCAGGCTGCCGTTGGAGGCGAGCGGGTTGGCGCCGAGGATCAGCAGGTGCTCGGTGCGATCGAGGTCGGGCACCGGGACGCTGAGCGCGCCACCGAACATGTGGGCGCAGGAGACCTGCTTCGGCATCTGGTCGACCGTGGTCGCGGTGAAGATGTTGCGGGTCCCGAGCGCCTTGAACAGGACCCGCCCGTAGAGCAGCGCGGCCATGTTGTGGGCGGCGGGGTTGCCGACGTAGACGCCGATCGAGTCGCGGCCGTGCTGCTCGAGGATCGGCGGCAGGCGGCGGTCGATCTCGGCGAACGCCTCGTCCCAGCTCGCCTCCTCGAAGCGGCCGTTGCGCTTGACCATGGGGGTGCGGAGGCGGTCGGGGTCGGACTCGAGCGCTGCGACGCTGGCCCCCTTGGGGCAGATGAAACCGTGGCTGAAGACGTCGGCGGCATCGCCGCGGACCGAGGTCACCTGCTCGCCCGAGAGCTTCAGCTCCAGCCCGCATGTCGCCTCGCAAAGGGGGCAGGTCGCATGGGCGGTCGTGACTTCGGGCACGAGGCGAGTCTAATGGCCGCGGGGGCCGCCGTCGGCCTTCTATACACTCGCCCACCGATGAGTCCCCTGGTCCCAATGGTCGTCGAGCAGACCTCCCGCGGCGAGCGGGCCTTCGACATCTACTCGCGACTTCTCAACGAGCGGATCGTCTTCCTCGGCACGCCGGTGACCGAGGACATCGCCAACCTGATCGTCGCCCAGCTCCTCCACCTCGAGTCGGAGGACCCCGACAAGGACATCAGCCTCTACGTCAACTCCCCCGGCGGATCTGTCTATGCCGGGCTGGCGATCTACGACACGATCCAGTTCATCAAGCCCGACGTGCAGACGATCTGCGTCGGGATCGCGATGAGCATGGGCGCGCTGCTGCTTGCCGGAGGTGCCGACGGCAAGCGGATGTCGCTCCCCAACTCGAAGATCCTCATCCACCAGGTCTCATCCAGCTTCCAGGGCCAGGCGACCGACATCGAGATCCACGCCAAGGAGATCATCGACGTCCGCCGCCGCCTCGACGAGATCCTCGCCAAGCACACCAAACAGCCACTGGACAAGGTCGCCAAGGACACCGAGCGCGACTACTTCATGAGCGCGGAGGAGGCGAAGGAGTACAACCTCGTCGACCGCGTGATCGAGCACCACTGAACAACTGCGGCGATTGCTCTGCTCCGCCGGGGGCTCGAGGAACAAATGATGGACGAGCCCCCGGCTCCGCGTCCGCATCGCCTTGGCCCCGCCGGGATGAAGTTCTCGTGATATCGCCACTGCTCCGGGCCCGCATCGTCTTGGGCGTGGTGGCGGGATGCTGCTTCGGGTGGCTCTTCCTTGCTCCAGGGGGTGCCGCTGATCCGCTGGCTCCTCATTTCCGGCTAGTCGCGGGCTCAGCCCGGCCTCATCATGCTTACTTCGCCGGGGAGCCGGTGCGGATTCGCTTCTCCTTCAGCGCCGCTCGCCCGGTCGACGCGGAGGTGCGGGTCGTCGAGCGACGCGACCGGCGGGTGGTGCGGCGGTTCGTCCTGCGCGGCGCGGAGCCGGGGCGCCACCTCCTGCTCTGGGCAGGGAGGACGGCGAGCGGGGCGGAGGCGCCCGACGGTCGCTACCTGGTCCTGGTCGGGCGCCGGGGGCACAATCTGAAGCGCGCCGGCGGCTTTGAGTTCCACGGTCACGTCTTCCCGGTGCGCGGGCCGCACGGGGTGCGCGGGCCGATCGGGCGCTTTGGTGCGCCGCGCTCCGGCGGCCGCACCCATGAGGGCTTCGACGTCGTCGCCGCCTGCGGGACGCGGCTCGACGCCGCGCGTGGCGGCCGGGTGCTGCGGCGCGGTTACGACCCGGTGCTCTACGGCAACTACGTGCTGATCCACGGCCGCGGAGAGCACCGCAGCTACTTCTACGCGCACATGCCCCGTCCCTCGCCGCTTCATCGCGGCGCGCGGGTGCGCACCGGGCAGCGGATCGGGGCGGTTGGGGAGACCGGCAACGCGATCACGGTCGGCTGCCATCTGCACTTCGAGATCCACGTCCACGGGGTGCCGGTCGACCCGGAGCCCTCGCTGCGGCGCTGGGATCGGTTCAGCTGATTGACTGCCGCCGGTGGCCCGGCGCGAGGACATCGCCTTCGAGTCCGGGGACGGCCGCTGTTGCGGCTGGCTCTACCCGGTGGAGGCGGCCGGGCCGGTCCCGTGCGTGGTCATGGCGCACGGTTTCGGCGCTCGCAAGGAGGCGCGGCTGGACGCCTTCGCCGAGCGCTTCGCGGCCGCCGGGATCGCCGCCGTGGTCTTCGATTACCGGCACTTCGGAGAGTCGACCGGGGCGCCACGCCAGCTGATCGACATCGACCGCCAGCACGAGGACTGGCTGGCGGCGCTCGCCTTCGCGCGGGGTCTCGAGGGAGTCGATCAGGACAGGATCGCCGTCTGGGGATCCTCGCTCAGCGGCGGGCACGTGATCTGGGTCGGGGCCAACGATGGACCGATCGCCGCGGTGGTCTCCCAGGTTCCGCACACCTGCGGGCCGGCCACCCTGAGAGAGGCGGGTCTGGTGCGGCTCGCCCGGATGACCCTCGCGGGCCTCCGTGACGGGATCGGCTCCCTCTTTGGGCGCGTGCACCGGATGCCGATCGTCGGCCCTCCCGCGACCCTCGCCGCGATGACCTCCGACGACGCCGCCACCGCCTACCCCGGGATGTATCCCGAGGGGTTCGAGTCCGACAACTCGACCCCCGCCCGGATCCTGCTGCGCTTCGGTAGCTACAGCCCCGGCCGCCAGGCCGCGCGGGTGCGGTGCCCGATACTGGTGATCGTCGGCGAGCGCGACACGATCACGCCGCCGGCCCCGGCTCGCAAGGCCGCCGAGTCCGCTCCGGGGGGAGAGCTGCTCAGCTTCGACGGCCGCCACTTCGACATCTACCGCGGCCCCGACTTCGATTGGGCCGTGGGGCAGGAGGTCTCCTTCCTGACCCGCGTCCTCGCCTGACCGGGGCCGCCGATCAGCCGCCGAGCTCGTAGTTGACCCAGGTCGATCGCTCCGCCCCGGTCGAGTCGTACAGCCGCTGGGCGGTGTGGTTGTCCGGCGCAGTGTTCCACTCCAGGTGGCGGGCGCCGCGCTCCCGCGCGACCGCGAGGCTTGCCTCGATCAGGGCGCGGCCGACGCCTCCGCCCCGCCTCGAGGGATCGACGAAGAGGTCGTTCATCAGCACCGTCTCGGCCGCCTGGGTCGAGCTGAAGAACCAGTAGAGGCAGGCGTAGCCGATCAGCTGATCCCCGTCCCAGGCCCCGAGCAGCAGGCCGTCCTCGCTGGGCGCGACGAAGCGCCGGAAGAAGGCCTGATTGCGGGCAGCGTCAATCCCGGAGACCTCGTAGAAGCGCTGGTAGGCCTCGATCATCGGCAGCAGCGTCTCGTATTGCTCCGCGGTGATCGGTTCGACCCGAAATTCGTCCGCCATCGGCGAGAACGGTATTACCCTGTCGGGGATGGGTGCCAGGGAGAAGCTCATTGCCCTTCTTGCCGCAGCGACGGCAGCCGCCGCCTTGATCGCTGCTCCGGGCGTCTCGGCCGGGGGCGGCAGAGTGATCCAGGTTCACCCCGGCCAGTTGAAGGCGAAGCTGGCGGCAGCGCGTGACGGTGACACGCTGGTCGTTCACAGCGGCCACTACCGGGGAAGCTTCGCGATCACCAAGAGCATCAGGCTGGTGGGAGCGAAGGGGGAGCAGCGCCCGCTGATCGACGCGGGGTGCGGGGCGCGCGCCGCGCTCGCGATCCGCAACGGTGGAGTGGTCCTGCGCCATCTCTCGGTGACCGGCGCCGACGAGGGCCACGGCTCGTTCCCCTCCGAGGTTGACTTCAGCGGCGTTCCCAGCGGTCGGGCGGTCGATTTGGTGGTTCACGACACATGCGACGCCGAGTACGGGATCAATGTCTTCGGCAGTAGGAAGATCGACGTGGTCGACAGCCGCGGCAGCGGGTTCAGCGACTCGGTGATCTACATCGGCGGGATCACCACCACCGGTGATGGCGTCCTGCGGGTCAACCGCAACCAGGCCTCCGGCAGCAACCGGGGGATCATCATCGAGGACTCCGCCGGGGGCGACATTCGCGTCAAGGACAACGATGCGCACGGCAACCTGATCGACGGCGAGGGCACGCCCAGCGGGATATTCGTCCGCAACTCCGACGGCGTCCTCTTCTCCGGGAACACGACCAAGGACAACGGCCAGTACGGCGTGCACATCGACTCGAACTCCGACGACAACCACTTCTTCGACAACACGGCGAGCGGTAACCCGGGCGGCAACTTCTTCGACGAGGGGAGCGGCAACTGCGGCTCCGGCAACCACCCGAACCCGTTCCCGCCCTGCCCATGAGGGAGCCGGCGACCCGCTCACGGCGGCGGAAAGTTTGCGCCCGGCGGCAGGGTCGCGGCGGCGGGCGGCGTAACTGCGAGGCCACAGGGCCGGCGTGGGGCTGTCTCTAAGCTTGAAGCGCCGGCGAGCCGATCACCACAGCACTTAGGAGGGGAGACCCCTGGCACGCCCGACAGATTCCAACGAGCAACTCCTCTGCAGCTTCTGCGGGAAGTCCCAGCGCCAGGTCAAGAAGCTGATCGCAGGCCCGGGTGTCTACATCTGCGACGAGTGCATCGACCTCTGCAACGAGATCATCGACGAGGAGCTGACCGCCCCGCAGACCTTCGAGCTCGAGAACCTGCCCAAGCCACGTGAGATCCACGAGGTGCTCGAGGAGTACGTGGTCGGCCAGGAGCACGCCAAGCGCGCCCTCGCGGTCGCCGTCTACAACCACTACAAGCGCGTCCAGATGGGTCAGGCCGAGGACGCCGAGATCGAGCTCGAGAAGTCCAACATCCTCCTGCTCGGGCCAACCGGATGCGGCAAGACGCTGCTGGCGCAGACCCTGGCGCGGATCCTCAACGTCCCCTTCGCGATCGCCGACGCGACCGCCCTCACGGAGGCCGGCTACGTCGGCGAGGACGTCGAGAACATTCTCCTGAAGCTGATCCAGGCGGCCGACTTCGATGTGAAGCGCGCCGAGACCGGGATCATCTACATCGACGAGATCGACAAGATCGCCCGCAAGGCGGACAACCCCTCGATCACCCGCGATGTCTCTGGGGAGGGCGTGCAGCAGGCGCTGCTGAAGATCCTCGAGGGCACCACTGCGTCCGTGCCGCCGCAGGGGGGACGAAAGCACCCCCATCAGGAGTTCCTGACGATCGACACCACCAACATCCTGTTCGTCTGCGGGGGGTCCTTCGCCGAGCTCGACAAGGTGATCGAGCGGCGGATGGGCGACCACGGGATCGGCTTCGGGGCTGCGATCCAGTCCCGCCAGCACCGCGACACGGGGGAATGGTTCGAGCATTGCCTCCCCGAGGACCTGATCGAGTACGGGCTGATCCCCGAGTTCATCGGCAGGCTGCCGGTCGTCGCGGCGATCCACCAGCTGAGCCGGGACGACCTGATCACGATCCTGACCGAGCCCCGAAATGCCCTGACGCGGCAGTTCCAGCGCTTCTTCGAGTTCGACGACATCGAGCTGGTCTTCGCCGAGGATTCGCTGTCGGCGATCGCCGACAAGGCCTTGGAGCGCGAGACCGGCGCTCGCGGTCTGCGCTCGATCCTCGAGCAGACGCTCCAGGACGTGCAGTTCGAGCTGCCATCGAGGCGCGACGTGACCAAGTGCGTGGTCACCCGGGAGACGATCGAGAGCTCTCGCCGGCCGACCCTGGTGACCGAAGCGGCGCCCGAGGAGATCGGGCCGGGAGACGAGCTGACCGAGGAATCCGCCTAGGGGCGAGGCCCTAGCGGCCGACCATCCGGTCCTCGAGCACCTCGGCCGGCATCGGGACCGAGAGCAGGAAGCCCTGCGCGTAGCGGCAGCCGAGGTCGCGAAGGCTGGCCAGCTGCCCGGGTGACTCGACCCCGCTGGCGATTGTCGCCAGGCCCAGCTCGCGGCCGAGCCCGATCGTCGCCGAGGCGAGGTCGACCCGCTTCTCGTCGTCCGGGATGCCCTCGACCACCCACCTGCTGATCTTCAGCGCCGTGGTCGGCAGCTCCCGGACCAGCTCCGCGGAGTCATTGCCGCTGCAATCGTCGATCGTCAGCGAGACACCGAGGTCGGAGAGGTCGCGCAGCTTGCTTAGGCTTCGCCCGCCGGCGTCCACCAGCGCCCGCTCGGTGATCTCGAAGCCGATCCTGTGGGCCGAGGCGCCGCTGTCCGCCGCGGAGGCCCGCACCGCCTCTGCCAGATTGGTTTCATAGACGTGCTCCTCGGAGAGGTTGAGCGAGATCGTCAGCTCCGAGGCGACGCCGCTGCGCCAGGTGGCGAGCTGCTCGAAGGCGGCTCCGATCGCCCAGCGCTCGAGCTCGCCAAGCAGGTCGCTCTCCTCCGCGACCCCGATGAAATCCCCGGGCGCGAGGATGCCCAGCTCGGGGTGCGGCCAGCGCGGCAGCGCCTCGAGCATCGTCGCCGAGCGATCCTGGAGGGAGACGATCGGCTGGAAGTAGAGGTTGAGGCGCTGCTCGGCGATCGCGATCGCCAGTTCCCGCGCGATCCGCTCGTCCCCGCTCCCGTTCCCTTCGACCGCTCCACCCATCGCCGACGATCGTAAAACTAAACTCGCGCTCCGTGCCTGACGACCGCCGCCGCAGACTGGAGAAGACGACGCGCTACGACCCCTCGGAGGTCGAGCGGCGGATCTTCGCGGAATGGGAGAGCGGCGGCTACTTCCATCCTCCCGCCGAGGGCTCGCCGGCGGAGAACTACTCGGTCGCCATCCCGCCACCGAACGTCACGGGGGCGCTGCACATGGGCCATGCTCTGAACGGCTCGATGCAGGACGCCCTGGTGCGGATGCAGCGGATGCGCGGGCGCAACACGCTTTGGATCCTCGGCACCGATCACGCCGGGATCGCAACCCAGGCGGTGGTCGAGAAGGAGCTGCGGGCCGAGGGAACCGATCGCCACGAGATCGGTCGGGAGGCGTTCCTCGAGCGGATCTGGGAATGGAAGGAGCGCTATGGATCGACGATCCTCGAGCAGTACAAGAGGCTGGGCGCCTCCTGCGACTACGAGCGCGAGCGCTTCACCCTGGACGAGGGCTACGTGACCGCGGTCCACCGGGTCTTCGTCTCGCTCTATGAGAAGGGCTACATCTATCGCGACCACTACCTGGTCAATTGGGATCCCGGCTCGCGATCGGCGATCTCCGACCTCGAGGTCGAGAACCGCGAGGTGACCGACACGCTGTTCTCGATCGACTACCCGGTCGAGGGCACCGAGCGGGTTCTGACCGTGGCGACGGTGCGCCCCGAGACGATGCTGGCCGACACCGCCGTGGCCGTCCACCCCGGCGACGATCGCTACCGCGACCTGGTCGGCGGGCACTGCGTGCTGCCGCTGGTCGGCCGCCGCCTTCCGATCATCGCCGACGAGCACGTCGATCCCGAGTTCGGCACCGGGGCGCTGAAGATCACCCCGGGACACGATCCCAACGACTTCGAGATCGGGCGCGCGCACGGGCTCGAGGAGATCGGCGTGATCGGCGAGGACGGGCGGATGACCGCCGAGGCGGGAGAGAGGTTCGAGGGGATGAGCGCGGCGGAGGCCCAGGAGGCCGTGGTCAGCGCGCTGCGCGAGCAGGGCGTGCTGCACGGCGAGGAGCCCTACACCCACTCCGTCCCCTTCTCGCACCGTTCGGGGGAGAGGATCGAGCCGCTGATCTCGCTGCAGTGGTTCTGCCGCATGGACGAGCTGGCGAGGCCGGCGATCGAGGTCGTCGAGCGCGACCAGGTGCGGATCACCCCCTCGCAGTGGAAGCGGGTCTACCTCGATTGGATGGGAAAGATCCGGCCCTGGTGCATCTCGCGCCAGCTCTGGTGGGGGCACCGCATTCCCGTCTGGTACTGCGACGCCTGCGGCGAGACGATTGTCGCCGAGGTCGAGCCGGAGTCCTGTCCGGGGTGCGGCGGTTCCGAGCTGCGGCGGGACCCCGACGTCCTCGACACCTGGTTCAGCTCGGCGATCTGGCCCTTCGCCACGCTGGGCTGGCCCGAGGACACGCCGGAGCTCCGTGCCTTCTACCCGACCGACCTGCTTACCACGGCCCGCGAGATCCTCTTCCTCTGGGTGGCGCGGATGATCATGACGGGGATCGAGTTTGCAGGCGACATTCCGTTCGACGACGTCTACGTGCACTCGGTGATCCAGGCGCGCGACGGCCGGCGGATGTCGAAGAGCCTCGGCACCGGGATCGACCCGCTGGAGGAGATCGACGTGCACGGGGCTGACGCCTTGCGCTTCGGCCTGCTGGCGATGTCCTCGACCCAGGACGTCCGCTACTCCGACGCCAAGGTCGAGCAGGGCCGCGACCTCACCAACAAGCTGTGGAACGCGAGCCGCCTCGTCCTGCTCCATGTGGAGCAGGACCAGGCGGCAACATATGCGCGGCAGGGCCGAGGCCCTGCCGCGGTTGAGGGCGGGATGGCGCTGGCGGTGGAAGATCGCTGGATCATTTCCCGGCTGGAGCGGACGATCGCCTCGGTCACGGCGAAGCTCGAGGCCTTCGACTTCGCCCACGCGGTGCTCGAGGCCTACTCGTTCTTCTGGGCGGAGTTCTGCGACTGGTACCTGGAGATGGTCAAGCCCCGCCTCTATGACGGCGAGCCCGAGGTCTCGGCGATCCTGCTTCGGGCCATCGAGCGGATCCTGGCGCTGCTACACCCGATCATGCCCTTCGTCACCGAGGAGATCTGGAGCTATCACCCCTCCAAGGAGGGCCATCTCGCCGTTCATCGCTTCCCGGTCCCTGAGGAGTCCATGATCGATCCCGATGCCGAGGCCGAGGCCGAGAAGGGCATCCTGCTGACCCGGCGGCTGCGGGCCTGGCGCGACCTGGCCGGGGTCCCCGCGGCCGCGATGCTGGCAGCGAGCATCGATGGTGAGACGCCGGCCGAGTTCGTCGGCCGCCTCTCGCGCTTCGAGTTCGGTGAGGGAGATGGCGAGGCGGTGGCGACCGTGGGACCGGTCGAGGTGCTCGCCTCGGACGAGCTCGACGCGGAGGCGGTTACGGTCCGGATCGAGGCCCGGCGTGAGGAGCTTCGCTCCGAGGTGGGCCGGGCCGAGGGCAAGCTCGGCAACCCGGGATTCGTCGACAAGGCCCCGCCGGAGGTCGTCGGGGAGGAGCGGGCAAAGCTGGAGCGCTACCGGGCCGAGCTGGAGGAGCTGGGGGGATAGAGGAGCGGGACAGAGCCGGCGGCTTCGACCCCGAGGCCTACCTCGGCTCCCTCCAACCGATCGGCTGGAAGCTCGGCCTGGAGAGGATGCACCGGCTGACGACCGTGCTCGGGATGCCCCAGCACCGTTTCGCCACGGTGCATGTCGTCGGCACGAACGGCAAGTCCTCGGTCGTTCAGATGACCGCCGCCCTGCTCGAGGCCCACGGGGTCAGCGCCGGCGCCTGCATCTCGCCCCACTTCTCGCGCTGGGCGGAGCGCGTCCGCATCCACGGCGAAGAGATCGCCCCCGACGCGTTCAGCGCATCCGTCTCTCGTACGGCCGAGGCCGCCGAGGTGGTCAACCGCTCGCTACCCGAGGGGGAGGTGGTGACCCAGTTCGAGGTCGCGACAGCTGCCGCATTCGTCGCACTGGCGGCGGCCCGGGTCGACGCCGCGGTGATCGAGGCCGGGCTCGGGGGACGCCTCGACGCCACCAACGTGATCCCCTCTCGGGTCACGGTGCTGACCTCCGTGGGCCTCGACCACACCGAGTGGCTGGGCGACACCGAGGTCGAGATCGCAGCCGAAAAGCTGGCGGTGCTGCGCGACCAGTCGGTCCTGGTGGTCGGCCGCCTCAGCGAGGAGGTCTCGGCCCTGGCGGAGCGGACCGCGGCGGAGCGGGGCGCGAAGCTGGTCCGCGCACCGGAGGACCCCGGCGTCGGGATCCCGGTCCGCGCGGCGGGCTCCTTCCAGCGGCGCAACTTCTCGATCGCCTCGGCCGCCGCCGGCGCCTATCTCGGCGGCAGGCTCAATCCCGAGCTGGTGCGCGAGGTGGGCGCGAGCGTCGTCATCCCCGGCCGGCTGGAGCAGATCGCCGCCGAACCTCCGACCCTGATCGACGCCGCCCACAACCCTGACGGCGCTGCGGCCCTCGCCGACGCGCTGGGGACGATCGGCGGCGGGCGCTCCGTCGTCGCCTGCATGGCGATCCTCGCCGACAAGGACGCCGGCGGGATGATGGGGGAGCTGGCCGGGGCCATCGACCGGGTCTTCTGCACCGAGCTCGACCGGGAGCAGCTCCGGGCCTCCGGAAGGCCGGGCTCGAGGCCGTGGCCGGCGGCGGAGCTGGCGGCGATCTCCGAGCGCGCTGGGCTCGAGTCGGTTGCCGAGTCGGACCCCGTCGCGGCGCTTCATGCCGCCAGGGCGGAGGCGATCCGCCGCGACGGCCTCCTGCTCGTCGCCGGCTCGCACTATCTCCTGGCCACCGCCCGCAGCCTGCTCGCAGACGAACTGGGGCTTGACATCCGCCGAACGCCGAGTTAGTCTACTGTCTTAGTCACTCGACTAACCCAGTTGGACGAGGGGGAAGAGATGGCCCGGAGCCGGGCAAAGGAAGGATCGAGCACCCGCGAGCAGAACGTCACGGCGCTGATGGACGCCGCCGAGCGTCTCCTGGTCCGGGTCGGGGCGGCCGGCACGACCACCCGCAGCATCGCCGCCGAGGCGGGCCTCAACCACGGGCTCGTCCACTACTACTTCGGCTCCATGGAGGAGCTGCTGCTCCAGGTCCTGGAGCGCTTCACCGAGCGGCTCACCGCACGGCAGCGGGAGATGTACGGGGCGGAGGTGCCCTTCATCGAGAAATGGCGCGCCGCGATGGGCTTCCTCGACCGCGACATCGAGTCCGGCTATCCGAAGATCTGGTTCGAGCTTCAGTCGTTGGCCTGGAACCGGCCCGAGCTCCGTGACCGCCTGACCCGTGTCGAGGCCGAATGGCGCGAGCTGCTGACGGACGCCTTCGGCCGGGCACTGCGCGAGGAGTACGGGCTCGATTGGCCGACCGAGGCGGTGGTCTCGCTCGTCGTCACATTCAACCTCGGGATGCAGAGCGAGGCGTTGCTCGGCATCAGAACCGGCCACCGCGAGCTGTTGGAGTGGATCGACCACTGGCTGGCCTCGCTGGAGGGCGCGAAGAACGGGACGGGGAGCTCGTGAGAGGCGGCGAGCAGACCCGGGCCGCCTACCCGACCGAGCAGGGCTTCGTCGAGCGCGATGGCACGCGCCTCTTCTGGGAGGCCTATGGGGAGGCGGAGGAGACCGTTTTCCTGCTGCCCACGTGGTCACTGGTCCACTCGCGTCAGTGGAAGGCGCAGATCCACTACCTGAGCCGCCACTTCCGGGTCGTCACCTTCGACGGCCGGGGCAACGGGCGCAGCGACCGTCCCGCGACGCGCGAGGGCTACGCCGAGCGGGAGTTCGCCGCCGACGCGATTGAGGTGATGGAGGCGACCTCGACCGATCGGGCCGTGATCGTCGGCAACTCGAGGGGGGCGCAACGCGGTTTGCTCCTCTGCGCCGAGCACCCCGAGCGGGTTGCCGGAGCGGTCTTCATCGGGCCCTGGTTTCCGGTCAGCCCCCTGCACGGCCTCCGCTGGCGGCTGATGACCCACCCGCGCGTTGTCGCGCTGGCCGAGTCGAGGAAGCCGATCGTGGCCCGCTCCTGGCTCAAGTTCAACGCGCACCACATGCGTCACGAATACCGCGACTTCATCGAGTGGTTCGTGGGACGTTGCCTGCCCGAGGCCCACTCGACCAAGGAGTTCGAGGACATGATCGGCTGGGCGGAGGAAATCGGGCCCGAGGCGCTGATCCTCTCGGCGACCGCGGAGAGGGCGGCCCCCAGCGACCGCCGCAGCCAGCTCGAGCTTGCCCGCCGGGCCCGCTGCCCGGTCCTGGTCATCCACGGCAAGCACGACCGCATCACCCACGTCGCCAACGGCCGCGCCCTGGCCCGGGCCACCGGCGGAGAGTTCCTCGAGCTCCCGGACGCCGGGCACGTCCCGCACGCGCGCAAGCCGGTGCCGGTGAACGTGGCGCTGCGGCAGTTCGCAGAGGGCGTCCTCGGCGAAGGCCGGCCACGATCCCCGGGCCGGGTGGGCGCCGGCACGCGCCGGGACCCGACCACGCATCGCTCCGGCGGTCGCCCCAGGGCCCTCTACATTTCCTCCCCGATCGGGCTTGGCCATGCCCAGCGCGATGTCGCGATCGCCAGGGAGCTGCGCGCCCTGGTGCCCGGGCTGGAAATCGACTGGCTGGCCCAGGACCCCGTGACCCGGGTGCTGGAGCGGGAGGGGGAGACGATTCACCCGGCCAGCGAGCACCTGGCCAGCGAGTCGAATCACATCGAGTCCGAGTCGGCCGAACACGACCTTCACTGCTTCGGGGCGTGGAGGCGGATGGACGAGATCCTGATCGCCAACTTCATGGTCTTCCACGACGTCGTGCGCGAGGACCGCTACGACCTCTGGATCGGCGACGAAGCCTGGGAGCTCGACTACTACCTGCACGAGAACCCAGGGGAGAAGCGCGCCAACTACGCCTGGCTGACCGATTTCGTCGGCTGGCTGCCGATGCGGGACGGCGGCCCGCAAGAGGCTCACCTGACCGCCGACTACAACGCCGAGATGGTCGATCACATCGCCGCTCACCCTGAGGTCCGCGATCGGGCGCTGTTCGTTGGCAACCCCGACGACATCGTCGCCGAGCGGCTCGGCCCCGACCTGCCGATGATCCGCGACTGGACCGAGCGACACTTCGATTTCGCCGGCTACGTGCAGGGGTTCGATCCGGCCGAGTTCGGCGACCGCGAGCGCCTGCGCGCCGAGCTCGGGTACAAGCCCGGTCAGCAGGTCTGCATCGTCACCGTGGGCGGCTCGGGGGTGGGAGAGCACCTGCTGAGGCGGGTGCTCGAGGCCTACCCGGAGGCGAAGCGCGAGGTGCCGGACCTGCGGATGATCGTCGTCGCCGGGCCGCGGATCGACCCCCGCTCCCTGCGGGTCGCCGACGGCCTCGAGGTCTGCCCCTACGTCCACAATCTCTACCGGCACCTGGCGGCCTGTGATCTGGCGATCGTCCAGGGGGGCCTGACCACGGCGATGGAGCTGACCGCCAACAAGCGGCCCTTCCTCTACTTCCCGCTGCGCCACCACTTCGAGCAGAACTTCCACGTGCGCCACCGGCTCGAGCGCTACGAGGCCGGGCGGTGCATGGACTTCGACGACACCGGGCCGGGGGAGATCGCCGCCGCGATCGCCGACGAGATCGGCCGGGAGGTCAGCTATCGCGATGTTGAGACCGACGGCGCACGCCGGGCGGCGGCCCGGCTGGCGGAGATGCTCTGACGAGCCAAGGAGGGGAGTTGAGGATGCCAACCCACCAACGGCACCGGCTACGAGCTCGAGGGGACGCTGCTCGAGGCATGCTCGTGCGGGGTGCTCTGCCCCTGCTGGATCGGTGAGGACCCCGATCACGGCACCTGCGAGTCGATCAACGCCTACCGCTTCGACAGCGGAACGATCGCCGGGGTCGACGTCAGCGGCCTTGCGGTGGTCAACGTCTGCCTGATCCCCGGCAACGTGCTGACGCCGGGTAGCTGGCCGATCGTGATGCTGATCGACGAGCGCGCCAGTGACGAGCAGCTGGGGGCGATCAAGGCCGCCTTCGGCGGCGAGCTCGGCGGTCCCCTCGCGGATCTCGCCGGACTGGTCGGCGAGGTGATCGCGGTCGAGCGGGCCCCGATCGTCCACGAGACACGGTCCGGCACCGGAACGCTGAAGATCGGCGAGGCGGTCTCCTCGGAGATGCGCCCCTACACCGGTCCCGACGGCTCGAAGACCACCCTGCGCGACTCGGTCTTCTCGACCGTCCCGGGATCGCCCGCCTACGTCGCGGTGGCGGACCACTTCCGCGTCGACCTGCCCCAGCACGGGATGCAGTGGTCGTTCGAGGGCCGTAACGCGATCCAGGCCGACTGGCACAAGACCCACGCGGGCTAGGTGCGATGAGCCGCGTGCACGCAGCCGAGCGCTGGGCGTCCCTGCGGCGCCCGGCCGGGCTGCCGCCGGCGATCGCCGCCGCCTGGGCGCTGGCGATCGCCGCCGAGGCCTCCGGCTCCGCCGGGCGCCTTCACCACGACGCGCTGATCGAGGGCGGCCCCGGGGTGCCGCTCGGGCTGCTGCTCTTCCTGGTCGCCTGGCAGGCGATGATCGCGGCGATGATGCTGCCCTCGAGCCTGCCTCTGATCAGGCTGTTCGCCGGCGCCTCGGCCGGGCAGCGACAGCCGGGCGTCGCCCTGGCGAGCCTGATCGGCGGTTATGCGGCTGTCTGGAGCGGCTTCGGCGCCGGTGCCTTCCTCTTCGACGCCGGGGTCCACGCAGCGGTCGACTCGAGTCCCTGGCTGCAGGCCAACCAGGGCTACATCGGCCCGGCGGTGCTGGCGCTTGCCGGCGCCTTCCAGTTGACGCCGCTCAAGGACGCCTGCCTGCGGAGCTGCCGCCACCCCGCCCAGTTCCTGACCCGCTACTACCGGCGAGGGGCGGGCGGCGGCTTCCGGCTCGGCGCCCGCCATGGGGCCTTCTGCGTCGGCTGCTGCTGGGCGCTGATGCTGGTGATGTTCTCGGTCGGGGTGGCCAGCCTCGTCTGGATGGGAGCGCTGACCGCGGTGATGGTGCACGAGAAGACCAGGCCGCTGGGCAGGGACATGGTCCCGGTGTGCTCGGGCTGGCCTCCTGCCTCGCCGCCTATGCGGCCTACGTCAACGCCGCCTGAGCGCCGGGCCCGGCCCTGTGCGACGATTCGCCGATGGATCGCGAGGCCCGCTCCGAGCTGCTCTCGATGATGGGGCTGGTCGCAGCGGTGGTCGCGATCGTCATCCTCGTCTTCTTCGGTATCGGCTACCTGTTCGGCAGGCTCTTCCTCTAGGAACCACTGCGCCGCCGTCCTCCGCTCCCGCGAGGCCCGACACTCAGAGTCAAATGATGCTGTCGGGCCTCGCTCCCGCGTCCGGGCGTGCGGCGGTTTGCGCCAGGATGAGGCTTGCCTGCGAGCAAGCGGCCCCCGGACGCGGAAGCCCGATCGCGAGGCTTCCGGTGATGGTGGGCGCGATCGGGCTGGAGCAGAGGAGGCCGCGCAGTTATTCCGCGGGAGCCGAGGACGTGCGGCCCAGTTCTGCCGACGCGACGAAGTAGACTGCCCCGTCCCGCGTACGCGGGCTTCCCCATGCCAGCCGCCATATTCGGGATCACCAACAACGGGCTCAACCTCGCGGTGAGCCTCTTCGTGCTGATGCTGGTGGTCGTCTGGCTGGCGCTGATCGTCTACACCTTCCTCGACGCACGCAGGCGGATCTCGGACCCGGTGCTGGTCGCCTGCGCGACCGCGGCCTCCCTGTTCCCTTACATCGGCACGATCGTCTACGTGATCGTGCGGCCACCGGAGTTCATCGAGGACTCACGCGAGCGTGAGCTGGAGATGAAGGCTTCGGCGCTGCGGGTGCGCCAGCTCGCGGAGCTCTCCTGCCCCAACTGCGAGTACCCGATCGAGAAGAACTTCCTGCGCTGCCCGCATTGCCAGCGCCGCCTCAAGGATCCCTG
Source organism: uncultured Actinomycetes bacterium (assembly GCA_963720735.1). GTDB lineage: Bacteria > Actinomycetota > Thermoleophilia > Solirubrobacterales > 70-9 > JBBRHQ01. The sequence continues at coordinate 12,263 of CAVRGL010000005.1, read as the reverse complement.
CCCGACCTGTGGCAAGCCGGTCGACCCGCGCTGGGCGCTCTGTCCCTACTGCGAGTCGGCGCTCCCCGGCCGCGCCCGCCAGCAGCGCGGCGCCGAGCAGAAGAAGCAAGCCCCCCAGCAGCAGCCACGGCGTCAGGAGCCGGCCGCTAAGGCCGACGCCCGCTCCGAGCCGCAGACCGAGCAGCGTGCCCGCCGCAAGAAGCAGGCGTCACGCCCGCCGGATGACGGCGCCGACTCCGCGCCGAAGCCCGCCAAGGCGAGTGAGCCGCGGCCGCCCTCACGGCGCTCGAAGTCGCAGAGCGGAGCCTCTCGCAAGTCGGGCGAGCGAAACTCCTGATGTCCCGGACCCTCGTCCTCGTCAAGCCCGACGCATTCGGGCGGGCCCTGACCGGGGAAATCCTGGCGCGGTTCGAGCGCAAGGGGCTGCGGATCACGGCGATGAAGATGGTCACGGCGGACGAGTCGATCGCCAACGAGCACTACGCCGAGCACGCCGAGAAGCCCTTCTTCGGCGAGCTGGTCTCGTTCATCACCGGTGGCCCGCTGGTCGCGGCCGTGCTCGAAGGGACCGAGGCGGTGAGCGCGGCGCGCCAGCTGATCGGCGCGACCAACCCGCTCGAGGCTGCGCCCGGCTCGATCCGCGGAGATCTCGCGCTGGAGGTGACCTTCAACATGGTCCACGGGTCCGACTCTGATGAGTCCGCTGAGCGCGAGATCTCGATCTGGTTCCCGGAACTGACCTAGGCGATGAAAGTCGTCCTGGCGTCCCGTTCTCCCCAGCGGCGGGAGATCCTGGCGCGGCTGGGAATCGAGTTCGAGGTGGCTCCGGCCGATCTCGAGGAGCTGAACGGGGGAGATCCGACCGTGCAGATCCCTGCAAATGCGCTGGCGAAGGCCCGGGCCGTCGCCGAGGCCGGCAGGCTCGTGGTCGGCTGCGATACCGACGTGGTCATGGAGAGGCGGGCGCTGGGAAAGCCCCGAGACGAGGCTGAGGCGCGGGAGTTCCTCGGCCTGCTCTCCGGCCGAGAGCACGAGGTGCTGAGCGGCCTGGCCCTGGTCGGACCGGGGGAGGGGGAGGTGCGCAGCGGCTCCTGCTCCTCCCGGGTCCGCTTTCAGCGGCTCTCCACAGAGGATGTGGGCCGCTACCTGCGCTCCGGCGAATGGCGGGAGCGGGCAGGGGGTTACGCGATCCAGGGGCTAGGCTCGACCCTCGTCGCCACGGTCGAGGGCGACATCTCAAACGTGATCGGCCTGCCCGTCGGCCTGCTCCTGGAGCTGGCGCCAGAGCTCTTGCCCTAGTGCCGATCGCCACCTGGAAAACCGCAAATTGGGCATTGCAGACTGTTCGCTAGACTGAGCCGCGCTTCACCCGATACCCGCGACACCCGGCGATCCGTCGGCGGCCCCCCGTCCGAGCAGAGAGCAGGGACCTCACCTATCGCAGTGGACCCAACCCGACCATGGGCGTACTCAGTTACCTGACAGGACTCGGCGGCCGCGACATGGCGGTCGATCTCGGCACCGCCAACACGCTCGTCTACGTCCGCGGTCGCGGCATCGTCCTCTCCGAGCCCTCGGTGGTGGCGATCGATTCGCGCAGTGGGCAGGTGCACGCGGTGGGGGTCGAGGCGAAGCGGATGCTCGGTCGCACGCCGGGGAACATCACCGCGATCCGGCCGCTCAAGGACGGGGTGATCGCCGACTTCGAGGTCACCGAGCAGATGCTGCGCCACTTCATCAACAAGGTCCACCAGAACCGATTCGCCCACCCGCGGGTGGTCATCTGCGTTCCCTCCGGCGTCACCGGGGTTGAGAAGCGGGCGGTAGAGGAGGCCTGCCTCTCGGCCGGAGCCCGCAACGCATATTTGATCGAGGAGCCGATGGCCGCGGCGATCGGCGCCGGCCTTCCGGTCGGAGAGCCGACCGGCTCGATGGTCGTCGACATCGGCGGCGGGACGAGCGAGGTGGCGGTGATCTCGCTGGGCGGGATCGTCGTCTCCCAGTCGATCCGAATCGGCGGCGACGAGCTCGATGAGGCGATCATCAACCACTGCAAGCACACCTACAAGCTGATGATCGGCACCCAGACAGCGGAGGAGGTCAAGCTCGAGGCGGGATCGGCCTCGCCCCTGGCGGAGGAGGTGCGGGCGGAGATCCGCGGCCGCGACCTGGTCTCCGGCCTGCCGAAGACGATCACCCTGACCTCGGAGGAGATACGCGAGGCCCTCGACGAGCCGGTGGGGCAGATCGTCGCCGCGGTCAAGGACACCCTCGACCGCACCCCTCCGGAGCTCGCCGGGGACATCATGGACAGGGGGATCACCCTGGCCGGCGGCGGGGCGCTGCTGCAAGGGCTGGAGCAGCGGCTGCGAGACGAGTGCGAGATGCCCTGCCAGCTGGCAGAGTCACCGTTGACGTGCGTTGCGGTCGGATCGGGGATCTCCCTCGAGGAGTTCGAAACGATCCACCGCGCGAGCAAGAATTCGGGTCCAAGGCACTTTGCTTAGCCCGCCTTCAACCCGAGCCTCCAATTTAGGTCGTAACCGTGTACCGAAAGCAAGTTCGCCGCCGTAGGGCGGTCCTGGCGCTGTTGGTCATCAGCTCCTTCGTGCTGCTGACCGTCACCTACGCTCAGACCTCGGGTGGCTTCCAGCGCGGCGTGAGCACCGTGTTCGGGCCGCTTCAGGACGTGGCCGACCGGGCCCTGAAGCCTGCCCGGGACCTGGTCAACTGGGTCGATGACACCTTTGACGCCCGCGGCGAAAACGACCGCCTGCGCAGCGAGGTCCAGCAGCTTCGCCGGCAGGCGGCGTCCAGCGAGGCGGCGCTCCAGGAGAACGCGCAACTGCGCAAGCTGGTCGGGCTGAAGGCCGACATCCCCTCCGGATACCACACCGTCACCGGTCGGGTGATCGCCCGCTCGCCGACCATCTGGTACTCGAGCGTCACGGTCGACGTCGGCACCGGGGACGGGGTCCGCACGGACGACCCGGTGATCAACGGGGACGGCCTGGTCGGATCGGTCGCCTCGGCGACCTCCTCGACCGCCCAGGTGAGGCTGATCACCGACCCCTCGAGCGCGGTCACGGGGAAGATCGTCCCGAGCGGCGTGGAGGGCGTGATCCGGCCGGAGGTCGGCAATCCCGAGGACCTCTCGATCGATTTCCTCGACTCCTCGAAGCGGGTCGGCAAGGGTCAGACCGTGGTCACCGCGGGCTGGCGCGGAGAGGGCCTCTCATCTCGCTACCCGCCCAACATCCCGATCGGGCGCATCACCGAGGCCTCGATCGCCGAGCAGGAGGCGAGCCAGACGGTCCACATGCGGCCGTTCGCCGACATGCGGGAGCTCGATCTGCTCCAGGTCCTGATCGGGGGCAACCGCTGATGATCGTCACCCCGAAGATCCTGGTTCGCCTGGTGCTGATCGTCTTCGCCGGGGTCCTCCTGCAGCTCTCCTTCTTCTCCCAGGTGGAGCTGCTGCACGTCAACCCCGACATCCTCCCGGCGCTGGTCGTATCGCTCGGGCTGCTCGGGGGGAGCATGACCGGAGCCGTCAGCGGGTTCTCGGTGGGGTTGCTGATCGACTGCCTGCTGGTCGCCCCGCTCGGGGCGACCTCGCTGGTGCTGCTCTCGGTCGGCTACCTCGCGGGGCTCTACCGGGAGCGCTTCGACATCACCAGCTCGCTGACCCCGCCGCTGCTCTGCATGGGTCTGACGCTGGTCGCCGAGCTCGGTTTCGGGGCCGTGCAGCTGCTGCTCGGCGTCGATGCCCCGCTGAGCCCGCTGGTGATCCGCGACGTGCTCGTGAAGAGCATCTTCGCCTTCTTCCTCGGCTGGCCGATCTTCCTGGGGATCCGCCGCGTGCTGCGGCCGGCGCTGATCACCGAGCGGGCCGTGCGCAGGCGCACGCCCGGTCCGACGGTGATGGGAGCGTAGGGCGCGATGTACATCCGCTCCGACGAACGCCGGCCACAGCTCAACACGGGCCTTGCCCTGCGGGTCGCGGTCATGGGCGCGGTCGGGCTCGTGCTCTTCGCGGTGATCTTCTTCCGCCTCTGGTTCCTCCAGGTCCTCTCCGGCGACAAGTACCTGGCCGAGGCGAACAACAACCGCACCCGGGAGGTCCGCGTCCCGGCGCCGCGCGGTGAGATCGTCGATCGGTCCGGCGGGGTGCTGGTCGAGAACCGGACCTCGCTGGCCCTGCAGGTGAACCCGCAGAAGCTCCCCACCGACCCGGCGGAGCGCCGCCGCGAGCTGGCCCGCCTCGGCCAGCTCACCCACAGCTCGCTGCGCAAGGTCCGAAAGACGCTGCGCGAGGGGATCAAGGTCTCCGGCACCGCCCCCGTCACCCTGCGTCAGGACGTTGGCCACACCCTCGTCTACTACCTGCAGGAGAACCGCACCCAGTTCCCCGGGGTCGAGATCGCCTCGGTCTACATCCGCCGCTACCCGAAGGGGACGCTTGCCGCCCATCTGGTCGGCAGCGTCGGCGAGATCGACTCGAAGGAGCTGAAGGAGCCCCGCTACCGCGGCCTGAAGCCCGGCGACGTGATCGGCAAGGGCGGGGTGGAGTACTCCTATGACCGCTTCCTGCGCGGCTTACCGGGGCTGATCAAGAACCAGGTCGACTCGCTCGGGGTCCCGACGCCCGGCGGGCAGATCAGCAACACGCCGCCGCAGCCCGGCGACAACCTGAAGCTGACGATCGACCCCACCGTGCAGGCCGCAGGGGAGGCGGCGCTGGCCGCCCGGGGCCTGCCGGGGGGATTCGTGACGATGAACGTCCACAACGGCCAGATCCTCGGGATGGGCTCCTACCCGACCTTCGACCCGACCGTGTTCACCCACCCGATGACCCAGAGCCAGGTCAACACCCTGTTCCGCGACCCGGTCTCCGCCCCACTCACCGACCGCGCCTCCCAGGGGCTCTACCCGACCGGTTCGACCTTCAAGCTGATCACCTCGATGGCGGCGCTGAACAGCGGCGTCATCACCCCCTCGACGACGATCTATGACGGCGGCACGCTGACCGTCGGGGGCGAGTCCTTCCAGAACGCCGGCGGCGCCGCATACGGCGCTCTCACCCTGGTCCCGGCGCTGCAGGTCTCCTCCGACGTCTTCTTCTACACGCTCGGGCTGAAGATGTGGGACACCGGTGCCCTGCAGAGGTGGGCGCACATGCTCGGTATCGGCCGTGCCACCGGGCTCGACCTCCCCGAGCAGGCGGTCGGGCTGCTGCCGACCCAGCAGTGGCGCAACCGCCTCTACAGGAAGGGTCTGACCGACCGGCCCTGGTCGGCCGGGGACAACATCCAGCTCGCCACCGGGCAGACCGACCTGCAGACCAATCCGCTGCAGATGGCGATCGCCTACGCGACGGTCGCCAACGGCGGCACCGTGGTCACGCCCCACGTCGGCATGGAGGTCGACGACCCGGCGGGCCGCGTCGTGCAGGAGATCGACCCGGGGCCGCGGCGCCACGTCAACGTCAAGCCCGAGTACCGCTCGGTGATCCTCGAGGGGTTGCACGAAGCCGCCCAGGCTCCGGGAGGCACCTCCTATGGCGTCTTCGGCGGCTTCCCGATTCCGGTCGCCGGCAAGACCGGCACCGCCCAGCGGCCTCCGAACCCCGACCAGTCCTGGTACATCGTCCTCTCGCCCTACCCGAACCCGAAGATCGTCACCGCGGTGACGATCGAGCGGGGCGGCTTCGGGGCGGACTCGGCCGCGCCGGCCGCGCTGCAGATCCTCTCCGCCTACTACGGCAAGCACTCCACCGGGTCCGCCGGGCCAAACGGGGGAAGCCCGGGCTGATGTACGCGACCCGTGCAGCCCGCTCCCGCCCGGAGCCGTTCACCACCCGGCCCAGCATCGCCGAGCGCCTCGGCCTGCCCTATCTCGACGGGTTGATGGCGGTGGCCGCCGTCGCCCTGGTCGGGTTCAGCGTCTTCACCCTCTACCAGGCGACCCTGGGCGACGTTCCCGGCGACCGCTACTACTACGTCGAGCGCCAGGCGATCTACGCCGGCCTCGGCATCCTCGGGATGGCGCTGCTCGCCCGGATCGACTACTCGCGCTTCCGCGAGCTGCGGGTCGGCATCTACACCTTCCTCTGCGTCAGCGTCTCGATGATCTTCGTCTTCGGCTTCGCGGCGCGCGGCTCGCGGCGCTCCTTCGACCTTCCCTTCTTCAGCTTCCAGCCCTCCGAGCTGGGCAAGGTGCTGCTGGCGCTGGCCCTGGCCGGGTTCGTGATCGACGGCGCCAGGAGGGGCTCCGAGGTGCAGCGCACGGCCCGATATCTGTTCCTCGGGCTCGCCCCGGCGGCCCTCGTTTTCCTGCAGCCGGACCTCGGCACCTCGCTCGTCTACGGGGTGATCACGCTGGCGGTGATGTACTTCGGGGGGATCCGCTGGACGCACTTCGCGGCCATCGGCGCCGGCTTCATCGCTATCGTCACTGTCGTACTCGTGGTCGCCCCGATGATCGGCACACCCGTGCTGAAGGGCTACCAGGAGGAAAGGCTTACATCTTTTCTGCATCCCAGCGCGGACCCAAGCGACGCCGGATACCAACAGAATCAGGCCAAGATCGCTATCGGCTCCGGTCAGAAGACCGGCCGTGGCGACAAGGCCACCCAGACCCGGCTCGACTTCGTGCCCGAGCGCCATACCGACTTCATCTTCGCGGTGATCGGCGAGCGCTACGGGTTCATGGGGGCCGCGTTCGTCCTGTCCCTCTACGCCCTGCTCGTCTGGCGGGCGCTGCGGATCGTGACGCTCTCAAAGAACTTGTACGGAACCCTGGTCGCAGGCGGCCTCGCCGCCATGCTGATGTTCCAGGTTTTCGTCAATGTCGGGATGAGCCTCGGAATCATGCCCATCACCGGCATCCCATTGCCGCTGATGAGCTACGGAGGCTCGTCGGTCATCGCCACCTTTTTGGCGGTGGGCATCCTGCAGAGCATCCACATGCAAGCGCGACTCAGCCAGAAGAGCCGGTGGGCGTACTGACCCATCAACTGAGCTGAGGTAAATGAAGAAGACAATCCTGGTTTCCGCGGACCGCGGCGAGACCCGCGTGGCCGTGCTCGAAGCCAAGAAGCAGGGATCGAAGCGGGAGGTGGCGGAGCTCTACATCGAGCGCCGCGGCCGCCGCTCGATCGTAGGAAACATCTACAAGGGCAAGGTCGACAACGTCCTTCCCGGCATGGAGGCGGCGTTCGTCGACATCGGGCTGGAGCGAAACGGCTTCCTCCACGTCGACGAGATCCTCCTTCCGGGGGGCGAGCAGGCCCCGCGCCGCGGCCGCGGCAAGGGCCGGCGGATCGACGAGCTGATCAAGCCCGGGCAGGAGATCGTCGTCCAGGTGGTCAAGGACCCGCTGAAGACCAAGGGGGCGCGGCTGACGATGAACGTCTCGATCGCCGGGCGCTACCTGGTCTACGCGCCACAGGGCAGCGGCGTCGGCGTCAGCCGCCGGCTCGGGGACAAGGAGCGCGACCGGCTCCGCAAGATGGTCGACCGCACCTACAAGGGCCCGGGCGGGCTGATCGTCCGCACCGCTGCCCACGGCGCCAAGAAGGCCGACTTCGTGCGCGAGATCGGCTACCTGCACAAGCTCAACGAGGTGCTCGAGCGCCGCATCGAGGAGGTGAAGGCGCCGGCCCTGGTCTTCCAGGAGGCCGATCTCTCGGTCCGGGTCCTGCGCGACGTCTTCCTCAGCGACTTCGAGAAGGCGATCATCGACTCTCCGAAGCAGCGCGACCGGGTGACCAGCTTCTTCCAGCGCACCGCGCCGGAGCTGGTCTCGGGCGTCGAGCTCTACGAGGACCCCAAACCGCTGTTCGAGCGCTACGGGATCGAGGAGGAGATCAACTCGACCCTGAGCCGGCGGATCGATCTGCCCTCCGGCGGCTACCTGGTGATCGACTACGCCGAGGCGCTGACCGTGATCGACGTCAACAGCGGCAGCTTCACCGGCCGCGGCAAGGGCGGGCTCGAGGAGACGATCACCAAGGTCAACACCGAGGCCGCCGAGGAGGTGGTGCGCCAGCTGAGGCTGCGCGACATCGGCGGGATCATCGTCATCGACTTCATCGACATGGCCCGCGCACGCAACCGGGACAAGGTCCTGCAGGTGCTGCGCAAGGCGCTCGACGCCGACAAGTCGAAGAGCTACGTGGTCGAGGTCTCGCCCCTGGGACTGGTCGAGATGACCCGCCAGAACGTCACCGACGGAGTCCGCGAGATCCTCACGGTCCGCTGCCCGACCTGCGAGGGCGAGGGCGTCGTGCTCTCGGCCGAGACCGTGGCGCTCGAGGGCCTGCGCAAGCTGCACGACATCGTCGCCGAGAACCCGGAGCCGGAGGCCTTCCTGATCCGGGTGCAGCCGAAGGTCGCGGCGGAGCTGATCGATCCCGAGAGCGGCCTTGCCGAGTTCGAGGAGGAGACCGGCAAGCAGTTCCACTTCGAGGGCGGCGAGGCGCTGCCGATCGATACCTTCGAGCTGATCGAGTCGGGCAGCCGCGAGAAGATCGAGGAGCGGGCGCTGCCGTTCAAGGTCGGCGAGGAGGTCCTGGTCAGCATCGAGGAGCCTCACATGTACAACGCCGACGACGCCGTCGCCCGGGTCGACTCCTACATCGTCAGCGTCAGCGGCGGCGCTCCGTTCGTCGGCGAGCGCAAGCTGGTGCGGATCGAGCGGGTCGAGCGGGCGGCCGCCGTGGCCTCGCTGCCGGGGGTCGAGTCGAGCAACGGCGGCGGCTCCTCCGGCCCGGGTCCGAACGGCTCCGAGCAGCTAGAATCACCCGGCTCTGGCAGGCGCCGCCGCGGCCGCCGAGGTGGTCGCGGCCGTTCGCGCGCCGCGAAATCGGACGACTGAGGACCAGCAGCCGGCGAAGCATGTACGCAGTGATCGAAAGCGGAGGCAAGCAGTACAAGGTCGAGAAGGGCACCGCCCTGCTCGTCGATCGGCTGCCCGAGGACGAGGGCGCCAAGGTCACCCTGCGCCCGGTGATGTTCCGTGACAAGGAGGTCGTCGCCGACAGCTCGGGCCTCGAGAAGGTGAAGGTGGAGGCGACTGTCGCCGAGCACCTGCGCGGCCCGAAGATCAAGGTCTTCAAGTACAAGGCCAAGAAGGGCTACCGGCGACGCGGCGGCCACCGCTCGGAGCTGACCCGCCTCGAGGTCACAGAGGTGAAGATGCTGACCCGTAAGCCCGCCGCGAAGAAGACCGAGGCGAAGCCCGAGGCCTCCGGCGCCGAGGTGAAGGCCGAGGCGGAGACGAAGGCGCCGGCGAAGAAGCCGGCGGCGCGCAAGGCCGCCCCGAAGAAGCCCGCCGCCCGAAGAAGCCGGCGGCCAAGGCGAAGCCCGCCGCGAAGAAGCCCGCCGCGAAGAAGCCGGCGGCACGCAAGCCGGCCCCGAAGAAGGAGGACGGCGATGGCTCATAAGAAGGGACTCGGCTCCAGCCGCAACGGCCGCGACTCCAACCCGAAGATGCTCGGCGTGAAGATCTTCGCCGGCCAGCGCGTCAACGGCGGCGAGATCATCGTCCGCCAGCGCGGCACCCGCTTCTGGCCCGGCGAGGGCACCGGCCTCGGCCGCGACCACACGATCTTCGCCACCCGCGCCGGCGTGGTCGATTTCAAGCCGGCCCGGCGCGGCCGCACGATCAGCGTTCTCGCCGAGGACTAGGGCTCCGAGGACAAGGGGCCGGCGGGTCTCCGCTGCCCACCCCGCCGTGGCCCGGACCGCGGGTGTCGGAGCTTGTGGCACCCTCCCTCGATGCTCCACGACAGAGCGAAGATCTACGTCGAAGGTGGGCGTGGGGGTAACGGATGCGTTTCGTTTCGCCGCGAGGCCCACGTGCCGAAGGGCGGGCCCGACGGCGGCGACGGCGGGCACGGGGGCAGCGTCGTGCTCGCCTGCGACACCTCCCGGCGCGACCTGGCTGCACTGAGTGGCGGCAAGCACTTCCGGGCTGGTAGGGGGCGCCATGGCGAGGGTTCCAACCGGCAGGGCGCACGGGGAGAGGATCGGGTGGTCCCGGTGGCGCCCGGGACCTCGGTCGTCGCGCTCGACGGGGCCGCGATCGAGCTGACCGAACCCGGCCAGCGGGCGATCGTCGCCCACGGTGGACGCGGCGGGCACGGCAACAAGCGCTTCGCGACCTCGACCCGCCAGGCGCCTCGCTTCGCCGAGCGCGGGGGGGAGGGCGAGTCCGGCTGGATCGAGCTGCGCCTGCGGTTGCTCGCCGACGCGGGGCTGATCGGCCTCCCCAACGCCGGCAAGTCGTCGCTGATCTCGCGCCTCACCCGGGCCGCGCCGAAGATCGCCGACTACCCGTTCACGACGGTGGAGCCGGTCCTGGGGACGATCGAGACCGACGAGCGCCAGGCGGTGATCGCCGACATCCCGGGGCTGATCGAGGGCGCCGCCGCCGGCGCCGGGCTGGGCCACGAGTTCCTCGCCCACGTCGAGCGCTGCGCGGTCCTCGTCCACCTGGTCGACATCGCCCCCGGCGAGGGCGACCCCGCCGCGGCCTACGAGACCGTGCGCGGGGAGCTCGCCTCCTACGGCGCCGGGCTCGATCGGGTGCCCGAGATCGTCGTCCTCTCCAAGTCCGACCTCGTCGGTGCCGAGGAGGCGGAGCGGGTCGCGGCGCAGTGGCGCAAGCGGCTCGGCGAGCGGGCGATCGCGGTGCTGCCCGTTTCCTCGGCAACCGGGGAGGGCCTCCAGCAGCTGAGCCGGCGGATCGTCGCCTCGATGCCCGAGGAGCCGCCCTCGACGCCGGCGGAGCCCCGCCGGGGGCTTCGAGGCCGAGCATCGCGTCTACCGGCCCGCCGGGGAGGGCGGCTACGACGTCGTCGCCGAGGGCGAAGGCGCCTTCCGCGTCACCGGCCGGGGCGTGGAGCTGCTGGTCGAGCGCCACGACCTCGGCAACGAGGAGGCGCTCTCCTATCTGGAGCAGCGCCTGACCGAGATCGGGGTGGTCGCGGCGCTGCGCTCGGCCGGCTTCGAGCCGGGCGACGAGGTCCGTATCGGCAAGCACGAGTTCGAGCTGCACCCGGGCTGAGGGTTTAGGGGACAGGCGGCGAAGCCGCCGCGCACAATAGGTTTCCCGCGCCTGCGAGCCGCGTCCCGCTCGGCGGGCCATCGCTTCCTAGACTGGGCGGCCATGGCCCTGGTCGTCAAGCTCGGCTCATCGATCGTCGCCGCCGACGACGGCGAGCTGCGCGCCGACGTCCTCGACAGCGTCTGCGAGCAGGTCTCGACGCTGGAGGCCGACGGCGAGCGGGTGGTGATGGTCACTTCCGGCGCAATCGCCCGGGGGATCCGGCTGATGCGCCTCTCCTCGCGCCCGGCCGCGATGGACGAGCTCCAGGCGGCCTCGGCGATCGGCCAGGGCGATCTCTTCCGTGCCTATGAGTCGCGACTCGACGCCCACGGGGTCCACGCCGCCCAGGTGTTGCTGACCGCCTCCGACATCGCCGCCCGAACCAACTACCTCAACGCCCGCCAGACGCTGCGTCGGCTGATCGAATGGGGGGTGGTGCCGGTGGTCAACGAGAACGACACCACGGCGACCGACGAGATCACCTTCGGCGACAACGACTTCCTCGCCGCGCAGGTGGCGATCCTCCTCGACGCCCGGCTGCTCGTCCTGCTCACCGATATGGACGGCCTGCACAGCGCCGACCCGCGGATCGAGCCGGGCGCCGAGCTGATACGCGAGGTGAGCCGCCCCGAGCAGCTCGAGGGTCTGGAGATCGGGGACCGCACCTCGGCCTTCGGCTCGGGAGGAATGCGCAGCAAGGTGGCGGCGGCCGTGATGGCCGCGGAAGCCGGGATCGGGGCGGTGATCTGCAACGGGACGGTGCGGGGGACGCTGCGGGAGGCGGCCGCGGGGGAGGCGGTCGGCACCGCATTCGCGGCCCGCGGGGGACGGGGCTCGAGCTTCAAGCTCTGGCTCAAGCACGCGAAGCCTGCGCACGGGCGGATTGCGGTCGACGAGGGGGCGGCCCGGATGCTGCGCGAGGGCGGCTCCAGCCTGCTGCCGGTCGGGATCGTCGGCGTCGAGGGGAGCTTCGGTGCCGGCGACGCGGTCGAGGTGACCTCCGGCGCGGAGCTGATCGGCAAGGGGATCGCCAACTACTCCTCGGACGAGGTCGAGCGGATCAAGGGCATGAAGAGCCCGGAGGTGCGGGAGCTGATCCCGCACGCCGCCGAGGAGGCTGTCCACCGCGACTACTTCGTCCTCGCCTG
>CAVRGL010000004.1:0-82242 GCA_963720735.1 uncultured Actinomycetes bacterium | reverse complement strand
GCGTGAGCGAGCAGCTGGAGCAATCGGCGCGAACCGTCGTGGGCGAGTGCCTCGGGGTGAGGGCCGGCGAGGAGGTGCTGGTGATCTGCAACCAGGCCACCGAGCGGATCGGCGTCGCGCTGCGTGACGCCGCGGCGGAGGCCGGAGGGGAGGCGGTCCTGGCGGTGATGGCCGAGCGGGCCTCTCATGCCGCGGAGCCTCCGCAGATGCTTGCAGCCGCGATGGCCTCGGCCGACGTCGTCCTGGCGCCGACCGTGCAGTCGCTCTCCCACACGGCGGCGCGCAGGGCGGCATGCGAGGCCGGAGCCCGGATCGCCACCCTTCCCGGGGTCACCGAGGAGATGCTGGCGCGAGTAATGAGCGCCGACATCGAGACCCTTCGCCGCCGCGGCGCCGCGGTGGCCGCGGTTCTCGACGCCGGCTCGGAGGTGCGGATCACCTGCCCTCTGGGCAGTGACCTGCGGCTCGGGATCGAGGGGCGCGCCGCGATCCCCGACGCGGGTGAGCTGACCAGCCCCGGCGATTTCGGCAACCTGCCCTGCGGGGAGGGATTCATCGCGCCGGTGGAGGGCACCGGCGAGGGGACCCTGGTCATCGCCGGCTCGATCGCCGGAGTCGGAAGGCTCTCGGAGCCGGTGAGGCTGAGCGTGGGGGAGGGCCACCTGCGAGAGGCGAGCGGCGTAGCGGGTGCGCGGCTGCTGGAGCTGCTCAGAGACCACGGCCCGGACGGCACCAACGTCGCCGAGCTCGGCATCGGCACCAACGAGAAGGCGATCCTCACCGGGGAGATCCTCGAGGACGAGAAGATCCTCGGAACCGCCCATGTCGCCTTCGGAGCGTCGGCTGGGATCGGGGGCACCGTGCAGGTGCCTGTCCACCTCGACTGCGTGGTCCTCGACCCGGACGTCAGCATCGACGGCGAGCCGCTGGTACGAGGCGGGGAGCTCCTGGTGTAGTTGGAGCTGCTCGCCGTTCCCAATGTCTCCGAGGGCCGCGACGCCGACCGGATCAGCACTCTGGAGGCGGCGTTCAGCGCGCCGGCCACGCTGCTGGACCGCCACACGGATGCCGATCACAACCGCTCGGTCTTCACCATCGCCGCCCGCCCGGGGCGCCTCCGAAGTGCCCTGCTCTCCGGCGCCCAGGCCGCCCTGGAGCTGATCGACATCTCCCGCCACGAGGGCCTTCACCCCTGCATCGGAGCCCTCGACGTCTGCCCCGTCATCTGGCTCGACCCCACCGACCGGGAGGCCGCCGCCGCCGAGGCTGTCTTGACGGCCGAGGCGATCGCCGAGCTCGGCATCCCCGTCTTTGCCTACGGATCGCTGGCCAGCGGCCCGGAGCGGGCCGAGCGCGCCTTCTTCCGCAAAGGTGGGTTCGAAGAGCTCCGGCGGCGGATGGAGCGGGGTGAGATCGCACCCGACTGGGGCCCGGCGAGGGCACATCCGAGCGCCGGGGCGACGCTCGTCACCGTCCGCCCGCCGCTCGCCGCGTTCAACGTGATCCTCGACGGCGGGGGCGAGGACGTCGCCCGGGAGATCGCCGCCGCGCTCCGCGAGTCGGGGGGCGGGCTTCCCGGGGTCCGCGCGATCGGACTCCTCCTCTCGGACGGGCGACCGCAGGTCTCGACCAATGTCCACGACCCGATCGCGGTGCCGCTCGGCGCCGTGATCGAGCGGATCGGGGAGCTGGCCTCGAGCACGGGCGCCAAGCCGCTCGAGGCCGAGCTGGTCGGCCTGATTCCCGAGGCCGCCCTGATCGGCTATCCCGAGGAGGTGCCGATCCGCGGCTTCGAGCCGGATCGGCGGGTGATCGAGCGGTTGCTGCCCACCTCCCGGTGACCGCGGAGTAGCTAGATTCCCCGCATGGCCCAGACCCGGAAGAAGCGCCGCCGCAAGCACCGCGGGACCCAGGGTGGGCGAATCGACGCGGGCAACCGCCGCAAGGCGCGGCCGCGCACCCGTGAGGAGGCCCGGGCCCGCGCCAGGTCGAAGCGCAGCAGCGGTGGGGGAGCAAGCCGGCTCGACCGCCCACCGAGCTGGCGCTCGGCGACGGTGCGGGGGGTGATCGCGGCCGCCGTGTTCTTCGTCCTCCTGCTGTTTGCCTTCAAGCGGCCGGCCGGCGAGGCGGTCGCCCTGGGGATCTTCATGCTCGCCTTCTACATCCCGGCCGGCTATTTCATCGACCAGATGATGTGGCGCCGCCGGGAGCGCGCCAAGATGCGCGAGGGAGGGGGCTGAGTGGACGTCCGGATGTTCACGGTCGGCCAGGTCGCGGAGAACTGCTTCGTCTTCCGGCGCGAGGGCTCCGACCGGGCCCTGATCGTCGACCCCGGCGACGAGGCCGAGCGGATCCTCGCCCCGGTCAACGAGCTGGGCCTGACGGTCGAGGCGATTCTCCTCACCCACTGCCATTTCGACCACATCGGAGCGGTCGCCCCGGTCGCGGCGGCGACGGGCGCACCCGTCTACTGCCCCGAGCTCGAAATCCCCCTGCTGGCCGACATCATGGCCTTCGTCCCCTGGCCGGGCTTCGGCCCGTTCGAGAGCTACGACGCCGATGAGACCGTCTCCGGCGGAGAGAAGCTCGATCTGGCCGGGTTCGAGATCGACGTGATCTTCACTCCCGGACACAGCCCGGGCCACGTCACCTACTCGGTGCGCGGAGAGGATGCGATCTTCTCCGGCGACGTCCTCTTCCAGGGCTCGGTGGGGCGCACGGACCTTCCGGGGGGCGACTGGGAGACGCTGCTGCGATCGATCCAGGGCCTGGTCGAGTCGCACCCTCCCGAGACGACCGTCTACCCGGGTCACATGGGGATCACGTCGATCGGGGCCGAGCGGGCCTCGAACCCGTTCCTGACAGAGCTGACCCGCTGAACGACGCCGGCTGCAGCCGATGAGCGCAGGCGCCCAGGCACCCCGGGGGACGTTCGACGTGCTGCCCGCCGACGCGCGCGCCCGCTACAGGCTCGAGCGGGTCGTGCGCGGCGTCTTCGAGCGAGCCGGGTACGGGCGGATCGAGACGCCTATCTTCGAGGAAACCGAGCTGTTCGAGCGCGGAGTCGGAGAGGCGACCGACGTGGTCGAGAAGGAGATGTTCAGCTTCGAAGACCGCGGCGGGCGCAGTATCAGCCTCCGGCCCGAAGGCACCGCGCCGGTCTGCCGGGCCTACGTAGAGCACGGGATGCACAAGCTGGCGCAGCCGGTGAAGCTCTTCTATCAGGGTCCGTTCTTCCGTTACGAAGCGCCCCAGGCGGGCCGCTACCGCCAGTTCCATCAGTTCGGCGCCGAGGCGATCGGCTCCGACGAGCCGCTGGTGGACGCCGAGGTGATCATGCTCTTCGACGAGATCATCAGGGAGCTCGCCGTCCCCGGGGTGACCCTGCGGCTCTCCAGCCTCGGCTCGCCCGAATCGCGCGCCGCCTACCGCGAGGAGCTGGTCGCCTATCTGCGCGCCAACGAGTCGCGGCTGGCGGAAGACGTGCGCCGTCGGATCTCCGCCAACCCGATGCGCGCCTTCGACTCGAAGGACGAGGGGACCCGCGAGGTGATCGCCGGCGCTCCACGGTTGCTGGAGCGCCTCGAGGGCGCCGACGCCGATCACTTCGACGCGGTCCGGGGCCTGCTCGACGCGCAAGGCGTCGCCTACGAGATCGACGACACCCTGGTCCGCGGCCTCGACTACTACACCCGGACCGTGTTCGAGTTCGACAGCGAGCACCTCGGCGCCCAGTCGCAACTCGGGGGCGGCGGTCGCTACGACCGCCTGATCGAGGAGCTCGGCGGGCCGCAGACCCCTGCCGCCGGATGGGCGGCCGGAATCGAGCGGATCCTCCTGGCGATGGGTAGCGAGGGCGAGGTCCCGGCCGAACCGCGCGACGCCTTCGTCGCCGCCACCGCCGACGAGCAGCGACCCCGGGCTCTGGCCCTGGTCGCGGAGCTGCGAAACGCCGGGCTCTCGGCCGAGCTCGACCTCGGCGCCCGCGGGCTGAAGGGGCAGCTGAAGCAGGCCGACCGGGTCGGCGCCAGAGTGACCGTCTTCCTCGAGGATGACGGCTCGGCCCAGATCCGCGACATGCAGAGCGGGGAGCAGCAGGCAATCGACCCGGCCGATGTGACCCAGCGAATCGAAGAGACAAGGAGGGAGCGCTCGTGAGCGGGACCTTCCCGGCGCTTCGCCCGAACTCCTACCGCGACGCCTGGTGCGGCCAGGTCCTGCCGGAGCGGGTCGGCTCGGAGGCGCGGGTCGCCGGCTGGGTCCACCGCCGCCGCGACCACGGCGGGCTGATCTTCATCGACCTGCGCGACCGGACCGGGATCGTCCAGCTCGTGTTCAACCCGGACGCCGCCGGCGACGCGCACGAGATGGCCCACGGCCTGAGGGCCGAGGACGTTCTCACCGCCTCAGGCGAGGTGGTGCGGAGGTCGGAGGAGACGGTGAACCGTGATCTCCCCACCGGCGAGGTCGAGATCCTCGTCGCCGAGGCCGAGGTGCTCGCCGACTCCGAGACGCCACCGTTCGAGATCGAGGGCTTCTCGGGGGAGGTCGGCGAGGACGCCCGCCTGCGTCACCGCTACCTCGACCTGCGCCGCGAGCCGATGCAGCGGGCGCTGGCGCTGCGCCACCGGGTCACCACCTCGATGAGGAGCTTCCTGGGCGGCGAGGGGTTCTACGAGATCGAGACCCCGGTGCTGACCCGCTCGACCCCCGAAGGGGCGCGTGACTTCCTCGTCCCGAGCCGCCTCCAGCAGGGCTCCTTCTACGCCCTGCCGCAGTCGCCGCAGCTGTTCAAGCAGCTGCTGATGGTCGCCGGGTTCGAGCGCTACTTCCAGATCGCCCGCTGCTTTCGCGACGAGGACCTGCGCGCCGACCGCCAGCCGGACTTCACCCAATTGGATCTCGAAATGTCATTTGTCGGGATCGAGGACGTGATCGACCTGAACGAGCGCCTGATCGCCCACGTCCTCGGGGAGATGGGTGTTGAGGTCTCGCCACCCTTCCCCCGGATCCCCTACGACGAGGCGATCGCCCGCTTCGGAACCGACCGGCCCGACACGCGCTTCGGGCTCGAGATCACCGACCTCACGGACATCCTCGCCGGGACGGAGTTCAAGGCCTTCGGTTCGGTGATCGACTCCGGCGGGGCCGTCCGCGGGCTCAACGCGGGACCGCGCGAGCTCTCGCGGGCGGAGCTCGACGGCCTGATCGAGGAGGCGAAGGAGCTCGGCGCCAAGGGGCTGGTCTGGGCCTTCCGCGAGGGCGAGGGATGGCGCGCACCGATCGCCAAGTTCCTCTCGGCCGAGGAGCTCTCCGGCCTCAACGAGCGCCTCGACGCCGCCGAGGGAGACCTGATGCTGGTCGCCGCCGACCGCTCCGACCGGGTGGCCGCGATCCTCGGCGGGCTGCGCCAGCGATTGGGGAGGCGCTGGGGCTTGATCGACGACGGGTCCAACGAGCTCAGTTGGATCGTCGACTGGCCGCTGTTCGAGCATGATCCCGACGAGGACCGCTGGGAGGCGCTCCACCATCCGTTCACCTCTCCCGAGACCGGAATCGATCCCGCCGACCCCGGAGCCGCCCGGGCGCTCGCCTACGACGTCGTCTGGAACGGCGTCGAGCTCGGCGGCGGCTCGATCCGGATCAGCGACTCCGAGGTGCAGCGGGCGGCTTTCGAGGTCCTCGGGATAGGCAGGGAGGAGGCGGAGCAGCGCTTCGGCTTCCTGCTCGAGGCGCTCCGCTACGGCGCCCCGCCGCATGGCGGGATCGCCTACGGGCTCGACCGCTGGGTTGCGCTCCTGCACGGGGCCGACTCGATCCGCGACGTGATCGCCTTCCCCAAGACCGCCTCCGGCGGCGATCCGCTCACCGGCGCTCCCGCTCCGGTGGACGGCCGTCAGCTGCGGGACCTCGGCCTCCAGGCGCGGACCGCCACCCCCGGTTGAGCCGGTGAGCGCCGAGCCCAGGAGCCCATTCGAGTGGATCCGCGAGCGACTTCGCAATCGCGCTCCCGGTCCGGGTCAGACCCCCGTCCACATCGGCGATCCGCGCTTCGACGAGTGGGACGTCGTCCGCGACTTCGGCGACGTCAGCACGGCGCGCGCCTGGCACCAGGCGCTGGTCGAAGCGGGAATCGAGGCGGCGCTGACGGCCGACTGGGAGCCTGACCGCTTCGGGCATGGCGACATCGCCCTGCGGGTCCCCGCGGAGAGCTGGAGCGAGGCCGAGATGCTGCTCTCGAACATTGAGTGAGGTGGGCGCGCCGCTGCTACCGTTCCCGGTGGCTCGAGCCCGTGCGCCAGCCATCCCACCGTTTGACCCAACACAAACGGCTTGGGGGCCGCTGTCTCCCGGTCCCGTGGGGTCGGGAGTAGGCACCCACCTTCTCAGAAGGGATCAAAGCCAGGGGTGGTAACGGCGGGCTGGAGCCTCTTTTCGTGAACGAAGCATTCGAGACGCAGCTCGCCGAGACCTCGCGGCTCGGGCCACCGGCTCCGGGCTCCTTCACCGGGGCCGCGGGCGGAGCCCCGTGCGGCGACCTGGTGCGGATCTCGCTGGCGATCGAGGCCGGGCGTGTCGCCTCGATCAGCCTCGACACCGAGGGCTGCGGCGCCACCCGGGCCGCGACCAACGCCGCGGCCGAGCTGGCCGAGGGCGCAGGAGCGCTCGAGGCGGCTGCGATCCGGCCCGAGGACGTCGACGCCGCCCTCGGCGGGCTCAGCGCAGGCAAGCGGCACGCGTCGTGGCTCGCCGCCGACGCGCTCCACCGCGCCCTCTCCGCGGCCGCCGGCTCGTCGGCGCGACTCGCCGAACCCGATTCGCACCGCGTCCTGGTCGCGGTCTCCGGCGGCGTCGACAGCGCTGTGGCTGCCTTGCTCGAGCGCGAGCGCGGGGCGGATGTTGTCGCGGTGACGGTGAAACTCTGGGCCGACCCGGAGACCGACGGTGAGAAGGCCTGCTGCTCACCCGAGGCGGTCCTCGGAGCCCGCGCGCTCACTCACTCACTCGGGCTGCCTCATCTGACGCTCGACATCGAGGATGTCTTCCGACGGCGCGTCGTCGATCGGTTTCTCGCCGGACATGCCGCCGGCGAGACCCCCAATCCCTGCATTCTCTGCAACGGCGAGGTGAGGATCGCGGCGATGCTGGCGCTCGCCGAGCGGATCGGTGCGAGCGGACTCGTCACCGGTCACTACGCGCGCACCGTCCCCGATCCCAAGGGGCCGCTCCTCGCCCCCGCCGCGGACTCCGCCAAGGATCAGAGCTACATGCTCGCCGCCCTGCCGCCGGCGCTGCTATCCCGGCTCCGCTTCCCGCTCGCCGAGCGACCGAAGGCTGAGGTCCGGGCGATCGCGGAGCGCCACGGCCTTCCGGTCGCCCGCAAGGCAGAGAGCCAGGACCTCTGCTTTCTAGCCGGACAGGGCAAGCGGGCCTTCCTTCGCCGGCACGGCGGTCTCGGCGATCGCGAGGGCGACCTGCTCGATCGGGCCGGTAGGCGAGTCGGGCTCCACCGCGGCCATCACCACTTCACAGTCGGCCAGCGACGGGGCATCGGGGTGCCCTCCGACCAGCCCCTCTACGTCCTCGAGACAGACGCGGCCACCAACACGGTCACGGTCGGCACCGGCGGGGAGCTGGCGCGCAGTCGGGTTGGCCTTCGCGACGTCACTCTTCACCGCGACGGAGCCTGCGTCGACGGTGTCAAGCTCCGCTACCACACGGACACCGTCGGGGCGAGGGTTGACGGCGTCGCCCGGGCCGGGCGCCACAGCCAGATCAGCCTCAGCCTGTCTGAGCCCTTCTCCGGTCCGGCACCCGGGCAGACCGCGGTCCTGCTTCGGGGTGAGGCGATCGTCGGTCACGCGACGATAGCCGCCTAGCGGCCCGGCGCCCGCCCGCGCTTTCTAGCCTTAGGCTCTCCCTCCGATGCGAGCGACGGACATCCGCGAGACATACCTCTCCTTCTTCGAGCGGCGCGACCATCTGCGCGTGCCCTCGGCCTCCCTGGTCCCGGCCGCGCACGATCCCTCGGTCCTGCTGACCACCGCCGGCATGCAGCCTTTCAAGCCCAGCTTCCTCGGGCTCGAGAATCCCCCCGCGCCGCGGGTCACCGACGTCCAGAAGTGCTTCCGCACCACCGACATCGCGGAGGTCGGGAACACCGCTCGCCACCTCACCTTCTTCGAGATGCTCGGCAACTGGAGCTTCGGCGACTACTACAAGCAGGAGTCGATCGAGATGGGCTGGGAGCTCTCGATCGAGGGCTTCGGCTTCGACCCCGCCCAGATCTGGGTGACCGTGTTCGGCGGCGACGAGGAGCTCGGGCTCGGGCTCGACACCGAGGCGGTGGAGATCTGGAAGGAGATCGGCCTGCCCGAGGAGAGAATCGTCCCGCTGCCGCGGTCCGAGAACTTCTGGCAGGGCGGGCCCACCGGCCCCTGCGGCCCCTGCTCGGAGCTCTACTACGACCGCGGCGAGGAGTTCGGAAGGCCCGGCGAGAGGCCCGGGGACGACACCGACCGCTTCCTCGAATTCTGGAACCACGTATTCATGGGTTATGACCTCTCAGACGACGGCACCCTCAGCCCGCTGCCGATGCGCAACATCGACACCGGGATGGGGCTGGAGCGGATGGCGGCGATCCTCCAGGACGTCCCCTCGGTGTTCGAGACGGACCTGCTGCGGCCGCTGATCGACCTCGGCGAGGAGCTCTCGGGTCGCACCTACGGCGAGGATGCGGCGTCGACGCGGGCGATGCGAATCGTCGCGGATCACTCCCGCGGCACCGCGTTCCTGATTGCCGACGGAGTCGTCCCCTCAAACGAGGATCGCGGCTACATCCTTCGCCGGATCATGCGGCGGGCGATCCAGCAGGGGCGGACCATGGGTCTGGACGCGCCCTGGCTCGCCCGCTTCACCGAGCGGACGATCGAGATCATCGGCGACACCTATCCGGAGGTCGTCGCCGAGCGCGAGTCGATCGCCCGCTGGGTCGCCGACGAGGAGGAGAGCTTCGGGCGCACGCTGGAGCGCGGCACCGAGCTGCTCGAACGGCTGATCGCCGAGGCGCGGGAGAAGGAGACCTCATGGATCGACGCCGCCGATGCCTTCAAGCTCCATGACACCTACGGCTTCCCGTATGACCTGACCAAGGAGCTGCTCGCCGAACAGGGTCTCTCGGTCGACGACCAGGGCTTCGAGGAGCTGATGGACGAGCAGCGCCAGCGCGCCCGGGGCGGCGCCGCCACGGCGCACGGCTCCGAGGATCACCACGGCAGCGTGATCGGCTTCGTCTCCGGGTCGCCACCAACCCGGTTCGTCGGCTATGAGGCGCTGCGGGCAAGCACCGGCGTCGCGGCGCTCGCCCCGGATGGGGAGCGGGTGCTGGCGAAGCTCGAGGAGAGCCCCTTCTACGCCGAGGGAGGAGGCCAGGTCGCCGACTCGGGAACCGTCAGCTGGGACGGTGGTGAGGCGCGGATTCTCGATGTCTACCGCGTCGGCGACGACCAGGCGCTGGAATTAATGCCGTCCGCCTCCTCCGCTTCCCGTCCGGGGGCGGACGGGTTGCTGGCAGGACTGGAGCCAGGCATTCGCGTCGAGGCCGAGGTCGACAGGGAGACGCGGCACGCGACGATGCGGAACCACACCGCCACCCATCTGCTGCACGCGGCGCTGCGGGAGCGGCTCGGGACCCACGTGCGCCAGGCGGGCTCCGCGGTGCGGCCGGACAAGCTGCGGTTTGACTTCACCCACGGTCACGCCCTCGCCCCCGACGAGCTGCGGGCGGTCGAGGACCGTGTCAACGGCTGGATCAAGGCGAGCCGGCCGGTGCGCTGGCTGAACATGGACCGCGCCGAGGCGGAGCGCCTCGGCGCGATGGCGCTGTTCGGCGAGAAGTACGGCGATTGGGTGCGGGTGGTCGAGGTCGACGAGGTCTCCCGCGAGCTCTGTGGGGGAACCCACGTTTCCAACACCGCCGAGGTCGGGATCTTCAAGATCGTCACCGAGGGCTCGAGCGCCGCCAACGTGCGCCGAATCGAGGCGCTCACCGGCCCGGCGGCGATCGACTGGTTCCGCAGGCGCGACGACGAGCTGAGCGAGGCCGGTGAGCTGCTGGGAACGCCGCAGGACCCGCTGGCGGGCGCCCGCCGCGCGGCCGATCAGGTCAAGGAAGCGGGTCAGAAGGCCGGCGACGCCCTGGCCCGGGGGCTCGGCGAAGAAGCGAAGAGGCTGCTCGAGGAGGCGTCCGACGTCGCCGGGATCAGCGTGGTCGCCGCGGAGACCGGGTTCGCCGACCAGAAGCAGCTGCTCGAGCTCGCCAACCGGGTGCAGTCCTCGCTCGAGGGCTCCGCCGTCGTCCTCGGCGGCGCCGGCGATGGCAAGGTGGCGCTGGTGGCGCTGTTCTCGAGCGGCGCGGTCGAGCGCGGCCTCTCCGCCGGGACCGTCATCCGCGAGGCGGCGGCGGTGGTCGGCGGGGGAGGGGGCGGCCGCGACGACATGGCCCAGGCCGGGGGGCGCCACGCGGAAAAGCTCGCCGAGGCGATCGCGGCGGCGCGAGGCGCGGTCGAGCGGGGGCTCGGGTGAGCGGATGCGGGTGCTGGCGCTTGACTACGGGACGGCTCGCATCGGCTGCGCGGTGAGCGATCCCAGCGGCACCCTGGCTCGGCCGGTGGCGGTGATCGAGCCGGCCGACGCGCGCGAGGTCGCCCGCATGGCAGGGGAGCTGGAAGCCGAGCGCGTAGTCGTCGGCCTGCCCCTGAACATGGACGGGACCGAGGGAGCCCAGGCCGAGGCGACCCGGGCCTTCTGCGAGCAGCTGGAGGCGGCACTGGACGTTCCGGTTGAGGTCTACGACGAGCGACTCACCACCCGGATGGCCCAGGCCAGCCGGCGAGCCGGGGCGGGCGCGGCAGAGGACTCGCTGGCGGCGGCTCACCTGCTCGAGGCCTACCTGGCCGCGCGCGGGCAGAAGCGGGGAGCGGGTGACGATGACGCCTGAGGACTGGCTCGAGGACGACCCCTTCGTCGACCCCGACGACCCGGCGGCGGTCGAGCGCGCCAAGCGCCGCCGCGAGCGCGATGAAAAGCGCCGCTCTCGCCGCTCGGAGGCGGCGCCCGACCCGGAGCCAGAACCGCCGGCGCCGCAACCTCCCGCGCCGGAGCCTCCCGCGCCGGAGCCCGAGCCCGAGCCCGCACCCGAGCCGGAGCCCGCACCCGAGTCCGAGCCCGCGTCCGCGCCCGCGCCGGAGCCCGAGCCGGAGCCGGCCGCGGCGTCCGCGCCTGCGGCGCGAAGCGCCTCCGAGACCGTGCCGCGGCCCGAGGAGGAGGTGGATGCGGGGTCGGTGCTCGCGGGCGACCCGCTGCCGCCCGAGGAGCGCTTCTGGGGCCCCGACGGCTCCGGCGAGGAGCAGGCCTCCACCCGGCCACGGGGTCCCCGCCGGCTGCCTCGACGACTCGGCCTCGCCGCGCTCGGCGTCGTCATCCTGGTGCTGGGCGCTTTCGCCTGGGCGCTGTTCCAGCCCTTCCACGGCGACGGCTCCGGCCGCCCGTTCGTAGTCCGCGTGCCGAAGGGCTCCAGCGTGGGGGAGATCGGCGACCTGCTCGCCGACCGCGGCGCGATCTCCAACTCGACCCTCTTCCAGGTCAGAGTCACCCTTGCCGGCAAGCGCTCGGAGCTCTATCCGGGGCGGCACCTGATGCGCAAGGACATGAGCTACTCAGCGGCGATCGACGAGCTCTCCCAGCCGCCGGTCAAGCAGACCGTCAACGTCACCGTTCCGGAGGGTCTCAGCCGGCCCCAGATAGCTGCGATCGCACGCCAGGACGGCCTCAGCGGGAGCTACATCAGGAGCACCGTCTCGGCGAAGGGCTTCAACCCGGATGACTACGGAGCGCAGGGCCGCGCACGGAACCTCGAGGGCTTCCTCTTCCCGGCCACCTACGAGATGCCCAAGGATCCGAGCGTCGAGGATCTCGTCCAGCGCCAGCTCGACACCTTTGGGCAGAGGATCAGGGGGGTGGACATGAGCTATGCGAAGAAGAAGAACCTGACCGTCTACGACGTCCTGATCATCGCCTCGATGATCGAGGACGAGGGGACGCCGCGCGACTTCCGCGACATCGCGGCCGTCGTCTACAACCGACTCCACGACGGCATCGCCCTGGGCATCGACGCAACCGTCCGCTTCGCGGTCGGCAACTACGACCAGCCCCTGACCGAATCCGAGCTGGCCACCGGCTCGCCGTACAACACCCGCATCAACAGAGGGCTGCCCCCGGGGCCGATCGGCAACCCGGGCATGGCGGCGATCAGGGCCGCGGCGAATCCCTCCAGGGCGGACTACCTCTACTACGTGACCAAGCCCGGCAGCTGCAACCGGCTCAGCTTCTCCTCCACGAACTCGCAGTTCCAGAAGGACGTCGCTGCTTACAACAAGGCGAGGGCGGCGGCGGGCGGAAACTCGCCGACCAACTGCGGATGAGCGAGGCCGGCTACGCCGGACGGCGGCGGCTCGCCGTGCTCGGGCACCCGGTGGCCCACTCGCGCTCGCCGGCGATGCACAACGCCGCTCTCGCAGCCCTCGGCCTGGGCGAGAGCTGGACCTACGAGGCGATCGACCTCGCTCCCGCGGAGTTCGAGTCACGGGTGCGGGCGATGCCCGGCGAGGGATTCGTCGGCGCCAACGTCACCGTCCCCCACAAGGCGGCCGCCCTCGAGCTCGCCGACGGCTCCTCGCGGGTCGCCCGGGAGATCGGCGCCGCCAACACGCTCAGCTTCGAGGCCGGCGCGATCACCGCGGAGAACACCGACGCACCGGGGCTGATCGCCGCCCTGCCGGTCCCTGCCGCCGGGGCTCGGGCGCTCGTCCTCGGGGCCGGGGGCGCGGCGCGGGCCGCAGTCTGGGCGCTGGTCGGGGAGGGCGCCGAGGTCGAGGTCTGGAACCGGACCGGGTCGCGGGCGCGGCGGCTTTGCGAGGAGCTCGGAGGAAGCCCGGCTCTCACCCCGGAGGCCGAGGCCTACGAGCTGATCGTAAACTCGACCGCGGCCGGCCTCCGTGGCGAAGACCCTTTCGCCGAGCTGCCGCTGGACGCCGAGGCCTTCCACCCCGGCCAGACGGTGGTCGACCTGGTCTACGGCGACGGGCGCGGGCCGCTGCTCGATGCCGCGGCCGCCGCAGGTGCGGAGGCGGTCGACGGGATCGAGGTGCTGGTCCGCCAGGGAGCCGCTTCGCTGGAGATCTGGACCGGGCTCGAGCCGGACCTGGAGCTGATGCGGGAGGCTGCCCACCGCGGCTGAGCCGGCCCGCCTAGCCCTTCGAGACGATCCTCCCGACGACGCGATCGGCGGTAAAGGCGCGGACCGCGAAGCGTCCCGCCCGGTCGACGATCAGGTCGAAGCGGGCTGGGGCGGTCGGCGTCATCGTCTCGGTCAGCCCGAACGCGGGAATCGAGATGTCGTCGCCCACCGGCCCGCCGACGAGCAGCACGAGGCGCTGGCCGGTTTTCACCCGCACAACCTCCGGGGCGCCGCGTGAGACCCCGATCCGGGCGCTGACCAGCCCGGCCGGCTCGGTTGCTCCCCCTCCCGCCGGCGGCTTCGGCTTCGCAGGGCGGCCGGGGCCTTTCGCCGGCCCCGCTCCGCTCCCGGAGCGCTCCGGCGCCGGCAGCAGGGCCGCGACGATCGTCGAGATCCCCAGCAGGACCAGCATCACCACGATCAAGCGTCGTGCTGCCATCAGTCGGTCAAGCGCGGGGTACGGAGGTCACGGCCTTCGCCGATAGCCTAGACCCGCGATGGGATTCCGCTTCACAACCGCGGGGGAGTCGCACGGGCCCGGGCTCGTGGCGATCGTCGAGGGCATGCCCTCCGGCCTGACGCTCGACCGCGAGGCGCTCGACCGCGACATGGCCCGCCGCCAGCTCGGCCACGGTCGCGGCGGCAGGATGAAGATCGAGGCCGACTCGGTCGAGATCCGCTCCGGGGTCCGCCACGGTCGCACCCTCGGCAGCCCGATCGCGGTGCTGGTCGCCAACCGCGACTACGCAAACTGGGAGGAGCGGATGAACCCGTGGCCGGTCGACGCGGAGGTCGAGGAGGTGCACCTGCCACGCCCCGGCCACGCCGATCTGGTCGGGATGCAGAAGTACGGCTTCCGCGACGGTCGCAACGTGCTCGAGCGCGCCAGCGCCCGCGAGACGGCCGCCCGCGTTGCCGCCGGCTCGCTGGCCCGCGGGCTGCTGGAGGCGATGGGCGTCTCGGTCCACAGCCACGTCGTCCAGGTCGGGTCGGTCTCCGCTGCGGACCGTGACGACCTCGAGCCGTCCGATTTCGATCGCGTCGACGAGGACCCGGTGCGTTGCCTCGACCCCGAGGCGAGCGCCGCGATGGTCGAGGAGATAGACCGGCTCCGCAAGGCCAACGAGAGCCTCGGTGGAAGCTTCGAGGTGCGCGCCTTCGGGCTGGTCCCCGGGCTCGGCTCGCACGTCTCCTGGGAGGAGCGCCTCGACGGCCGCTTGGCCGGGGCGCTCGGCTCGATCCAGTCGGTCAAGGGGGTCGCAATCGGCGAAGCCTGGGACGTCGCGGGCAGGCCCGGGTCGGAGGCCCACGACGAGATCTTTCACAGCGCTGAGCGGGGCTACTTCCGGGAGACCAACCACGCCGGCGGCCTCGAGGGGGGAATGACCAATGGCCAGCCGCTCAAGGTGCGGGCCGCGGTCAAGCCGATATCCACCCTGACCAAGCCGCTTCGCTCGGTCGATACCGAGACCAAGGAGCCGGCCGAGGCGCTGCGCGAGCGCACCGATTCGACCGTGGTCCCCGCAGCGGCCGTCGTCGCCGAGGCGATGGTCTGCCTGGTCCTGGCGCGCTCCTACCGGGAGAAATTCGGCGGCGATCACATCGACGACGCGCTGGCCGCGATCGAGGCATACAAGAGGCGCATCGACTGGCGTGGCTGAGCCGGCGATCGTCTTTATCGGCTTCATGGGGGCGGGGAAGTCGACCGCGCTCGCCGCCGCGCGCCGAGCCGGGCTGGAGACCACCGAGGTCGACGACCTGATGGAGGCCGACCTCGGGAAGGAGATATTCGAAGCCTTCGCCTCCGACGGCGAGGAGGCCTTCCGCGCCCGTGAGGGCGAGGTCGTCGGCAGCTTCCTTGAGACGGCGAGCGGCGGGGCGATCGCCCTCGGCGGCGGCAGCGTCCTCTCGCCGCGGGTCCGCGAAGCGCTGGGGCGCCACCTGGTCGTCTGGCTTCAGGTGGGCGCCGGCGACGCCTGGAGGCGGATCGAGGGGACGGCGAGGCCCCTGGCGCGATCGGCCGAGGACGTCGCCGGGTTGATCCGGGTGCGCGAGCCGATCTACGAGGCGCTCGCCGATGCGGTCCTGATGCCTGCGCCGCCGGGGGCGGTAGAGCGGGCGATGCCGGCGATTCGGGCGCTGGAGGACCTGCCGCAGGGAACCAAGCTGCTCTGGGCCGCGAGCGCCTCCGGCGAGTACCCGGCATTCGTCGGCGAGGGGCTGCTCGGGGGAGATTGGTGGCCGCAGGAGGGGCGCCGCTTCTGCCTCAGCGACCGCGAGGTCGCCCGCCTCTACGCCGAGCGGATCGAGCCGACGGCGGCGCGGATCGAGGTCGAGCCCGGCGAGGGGGCGAAGACGCTGTCGGTGGCCGAGCAGGTTCTCGAGCAGCTGAGCGAGGCCGGGATGACCCGCTCCGATCACCTGGTCGCGCTCGGCGGCGGGGTGATCGGCGATCTCGGCGGGTTCTGCGCCCACACCTACCAGCGCGGGGTCCCCGTGGTCCAGGTCCCGACCACGGTCGTCGCCCAGGCGGACTCCGCCTACGGCGGGAAGACCGGGGTCGATCTTCCCAAGGCGAAGAACTACGTCGGCGCTTATCACCAGCCCGCCGCGGTGATCGCTGACTGGGAGACCCTGCGCACCCTGCCGCAGGCCGAGCTAACGGCCGGGTTCGTCGAGGTGCTGAAGACGGCTCTGCTCGCCGGCGGCGAGATGTGGGAGGGAGTGCGGTCGATCCCGGCGGGGGAGCTCGGCGCCCAGTCCTGGGTCGCCTTCGCCTGCGCCCGCTACAAGTGCGAGGTGGTGGCGGCCGACGAGCGCGACGCCGGAGTGCGCCAGGTGCTCAACCTCGGTCACACCGTCGGCCACGCGATCGAGGCCGCCAGCGGCTACCGGCGTTACCGCCACGGCGAGGCGATCGGGCTCGGCCTGCTCGCGACCCTGCGGCTGTCGGGGGCGGAGGAGCTGCGCCGTGAGACGGCCGCCTGGCTGGAGCGGCACGACCTGCCCACCGAGCTCGACCGCAGCGTCGGGCTTGCCGAGGTGAGCGAGGCGATCGAGCGCGACAAGAAGCGGGTCTCCGCCGGGGTCCCCTTCGTCCTCCTCGAAGAGCCGGGGCGGCCACGAACCGGCCAGGTGCTGCAGCCGGATAAGGTCGAGGCGGCCCTCGCGGAGCTGCACGGATGAAGACCGCCCACAACCGGATCGAGGTCCTGCACGGACCCAACTTCGACGTCCTAGAGCGGCGCGATCCGCAGCTCTACGGCGGTCACTCGCTGAACGAGCTCGAGCGCCGGATCCGGGGCTGGGCGGATCAGCGCGGGCTGAACGCGCGCTGCTTTCAGACCAACGCCGAGGGCGATTTCATCGAGCACCTGCACCGGCTGCCGGAGATGGCCGACGGGGCGATCGTCAACGCCGGCGCCTGGACCCACTACAGCAGAGCGATAGCCGACGCCCTCGAGCTGACCCGGCTGCCGGCGGTCGAGGTCCACATCTCCGATGTCGAGTCGCGTGAGGATTGGCGCCGGGTATCGGTCTTCGACGGTCTGGTGCTGGCCAAGGTCTCGGGCAAGGGCCTTGACGGATACAGCGAGGCGCTCGACCTGCTTGCCGCCGAGCTCGGCGTCGCAGCCCGATGAGCAGCGCCGGACCCGGGAGGCGCGGGGACCGCCTGGCAGAGCTTGTCGCCGAGCGCGAGGTCGACCGCCTGCTGGTCACCGACCTGGTCAACGTCCGCTACCTGACCGGCTTCGGGGGCACCAACGGAGCCTGTCTCTGCGGGGAGGGGGAGAGGACCTTCCTCACCGACTTCCGCTACACCGAGCGCGCGGCGGACGAGGTGGACGGCTGGGAGATCGTGACGATCGGCGGCGACTGGTACGCGGGAATCGCCGAGCGGCTGGCGGGGAGCACGGGGTTCGAGGACGACCACCTGACGGTGCGCGCCCTGCGCCGGCTCGAGGAGGAGCTGCCCGAGGGCGCGAATCTCGTCCCGAGCGGCGGCGCGGTCGAGCGGTTGCGGCGTGTGAAGGACGACGCCGAGCTGGAGGCGATCGCCGCCGCCGCCCGCCTGGCGGACGAGGTCTACCTCTTCGCGACCGAGCGGGGCCTGCGGGGACGCACCGAGGCCGACATCGCCGCCGCCGCGGTCGCCCGAATGCGCGAGCTCGGCGCTGAGCCCTCCTTCCCACCGATCGTCGCCGCCGGGCCCAACGGCGCCCTGCCGCACGCCGAGCCCGGGGTGCGCGAGATCGGCGCCGGAGAGCTGGTCGTCTTCGACATGGGCGCCGAGCTCGACGGCTACTGCTCGGATTGCACCCGCACCTTCGCAACCGGGGAGATCGGCGGCGCGGCCGGGGAGGTGTACGAGCTGGTGCTATCGGCCCAGCAGGCGGCGCTCGATGCGGTCGAGGCCGGGGTGGAGGGACGGGCGGTCGACGCGGTCGCCCGCGAGATCATCGACGCCGCCGGGCACGGCGAGCGATTCGGCCACGGCCTCGGGCACGGAGTCGGGATGGAGGTCCACGAGGCGCCGCGCCTCTCGACCCGCTCCGACGACGTGATCGGGGCGGGGGAGGTGGTGACTATCGAGCCGGGCGTCTACCTGCCGGGCGAGCTCGGGGTGCGGATCGAGGACCTGGTGACGGTCACGGCCGACGGGTGCCGGATCCTCACGGGCCTCCCCAAGGAGCTGCAGGTAGTCGATTGAGCGGCGCTAGCGGCTCAGGTCGACGTCGGCCGCGAGGCCGGCGGCGAAAGCCGCGATCAGCTCGACCGCCGCGTCGACGTCATCGAGGTCCACCAGCTCGACCGGGGAGTGCATGTAGCGCAGGGGGATCGACACCAGTCCGGTGGGTATCCCGGTGCGGGAGATCTGGATCGCGTCGGCGTCGGTGTGGGTGCCACGGCCGCTGGCCTCGACCGTGTGCTCGATCCCAGCCTGCTCGGCGGCGGCGACCAGCAGCTCGAAGACCTTCGGGGAGAGGGTGGCGCCGCGCCCGATCACCGGGCCGGAGCCGAGCGGGTGCCGGCCGGTCTCCTTCTCGTCGATGCCGGGGGCATCGGTGGCGTGGGTGACGTCGACGGCGACGGCGACGTCCGGCCGCAGCGTGAATGCTGCCGTGCGGGCGCCGAACAGGCCGATCTCCTCCTGGACCGCTGCGACCGCCGCGAAGGAGCCGTTCAGAGAAGATCGGTCCTGGCAGCGGCGTAGCGCCTCCAGCGCCACGTAGGCGCCGATCCGGTTGTCCATCGAGCGTGAGACGAGCCGGCTTCCCGCGACCCGCACCGGGTCCGAGTCGACCACCACCGGGTCGCCGACCCCGATCAGCTCCGCGGCGGCGTCGCCGTCCTCGGCGCCGATGTCGATGTGCAGCTCGCGCAGCTCGACAACCTTCTTGCGCTGCTCCTCCTTCAGCAGGTGGATCGGCTTGCGCCCGACCACACCGTTCACGGGGCCCCCGCGCCCCTCGACCCTGACCCGCTGCCCGACAAGGATCTGCGGATCCCAGCCGCCGATCGGGGCGAAGTATGCGAACCCCTTGTCGTCGATGTGGGTGACCACCAGCCCGATCTCGTCGATGTGACCGACGACAGCCAGCAGCGGCTCGGCGCCCTCGTCGCCGATCCGGGCGATCGAGGAGCCGATCCCGTCCGTGCTCAGCTCCGCGAAGGAGGCCGCCTCCCTCCATACGGCCGCCGCCGGGCCCTCGTATCCGGAGGGCCCTGGTGCGCGGAGCAGGGCGTCGAGCAGGGAAGGGGTCTCGCTCACGGTCGGGCAGTATGTCAGCACGGCGCGCCCGGAACGGGTACCTTGGCTGGGTGCGCAGGGTGGTGAAAGGCGTTGCAGGGTCGGCGCTGATCGGGATGGTGCTGTTCGGCGCCCCGGCGGGGGCATCCGCAGACTGCTCGATCCCGGGCTCGGCCGACCCGACATTCTCGAGCTCGCGAAGGAGTTCAGCGGCAGTTTCGATTCCGCGCTTGCAGGGGAGTTTCGTCCAGATCCCATTCGACGTGCCTTCGACGGCACCACCGCGATCCGGGTCCGCTACTGCTACGACAACCCGCCCGCGGGCGGAGGGTCGAACAACACCCTCGACATGGGCGTCTATGAGCCGCTGAAATCCGGCGACACCGTGTGGGGCACCAACGAGCGGCGTGGCTGGAGCGGCAGCGCCGTCAAGGACCTGGCGATCTCCGAGAACGGGTTCTCGCCGGACAGCACCTACCTGGCGGACAAGAAGGCGTACGTCTCGGGCTACACGACGCGCGCCTACGAGCCGGGGCCGATCCCGGCCGGGAGGTGGGCGGTCGAGCTGGGTCTGGCGGCGATAGCTCCCCCGCCAGGCGATCCCGACGGCATCGCCTGGCGGGTTCGCGTCGAGACGAGCTCCGATGCCTCCTGGTCGAACCACCCCTACGCCCCGGTCCCCTACGACCCGACGCCGGCCTCGGATCAGCCGGGCTGGTACGTCGGGGACCTTCACGCCCACGGCGAGGAAGAGCCGGGCAACGCGACCATGAAGCAGACCTTCGATTACGGATTTGCGCCGATCAGCCAGGGCGGGGCGGGGCTCGACTTCATGACCCTGGTCGACCACAACAACAACGTCGCCCACAACGGGGAGATCGGCCGCCACCAGCCCGACTACCCGGGCAAGCTGATCATCCCCGGGACCGAGGTCACGACCTACAAGGGCCACTACAACAACCAGGGCTCGACCGATTTCGCCGACTTTCGAGGGGGAACGGTCTACCTATTCGACGACTCCGACTCATCGCTGACCAAGACCCAGGACCCGGTGTTCCCCGCGAGCCAGTTCGGCCCGATCCAGGCGGCGGGTGGCTGGACCCAGATCAACCACCCAACGGTTCCCGGCGGCTCGGTCTGCCGGGGCTGCCCCTGGGACTGGAGCGACGCCGAGACCGACTACTCGAAGGTGGACGCGGTCGAGATCCAGAACGGCCCGGCGGACCTCAACACCGGCACTCCCAACCCGCCGGTCAACCCATTCACGGCGCCGGCGATCGCCTTCTACGAGAACCTGTTGGCCAGCGGCAGGCACGTAGCCGCGGTCGGCTCCAGCGACTCCCACCAGGGAGGCACGGCCGACGGGATCCTCGGCAGCCCGATCGGCCGGGCGGCGACCGTCGTCCGCGCGACCGAGCTCTCGCGGGCGGCGATCGTCGCCGGAGTCAAAGCCGACCACACCTATGTGAGGCTCTACGGGAGTGACGGCCCCGCGATCTGGATGACCGGGAGCTCCCCCGGAGCCCGCGATGCGATCTTCGGCGACTCTCTGCGCGGGCCGGTCGCGAGCTTCAAGGCCCGGGTCACCGGCGGGGGCCCGGGCGCCGCTCGCCCCGGGTCCTACTTGATGAAGCTCCTGCGTGACGGAAGCGAGGTCGCCAGCGTGGCGGTCGTCGGCGACGACTTCAGGCACACCTTTGAGGCGAGCGCCAGCGGTCGCTACTCGCTCGAGATCGTCCGCGAGGATTCGACGGCCAACCGGATCGAGGACTACTCGAGCCCGATCTGGTTCATCCGCGCAAGCCCTTCCAACAAGGTCACCTTCGGGAGGCTGAAACTGAACCGCCACAAAGGGACCGGCTCGCTCACGGTCAAGGTGAAGGCTGCCGGCCGTCTCTTCCTCAGCGGTAAGGGACTGAGGGCAGGGAGGCGCCGGGCGACAGGTAGCGGATTGGTCACCCTACCGCTGCATGCCAGGGGCAATGCCCTTCGCGCCCTGAGGAGGAAAGGGCAGGTCAAGGTCAAGGCGCAGATCAGGTTCGTCCCCGACTACGGGGCGGCGAGGATTGTGACCAAGCGCGTCACCCTCTTCCTCAACGACTAAAGATTCCCCTAAGCGCTGAACCGACCGGCGGGGTGATCCGTAAGCCTCCCAATGTCGGCCGTTGGCGTGCGGCCGTGCCGCAGTGCCATCGAGGCCGGCGCAAGTTCGATTGGGTCGCAGAGGCGGCCCAGAAAGCGAGGTCTGATGCGCAGATTGACTGTCGCGGCGATCGTCGCCGTCGCCATTGCCGGTCTTGGTGCGTCCGGGGCAAGCGCGGCTCGCAACCCCAGCGGCACCGGCCAGCCTGGTGCCGAATGCGGCTCTGCGGGAGCGACCAGCCAACCCGCGGGGTTCGGGACGGGCGGGTTCGCGAACGCGGAGGCCCATTACGCCGGCAGCCCCGGGACGCCCTCGGCGGCAAACGGCAACCCCCACGCCGTAGCGCAGTACGACGTTGCCTGCTTCCAGGTGACCAGCAACGGGCACTGAGGTAGGCGCCGGATGGTGGGCCGGGGGGTCTGCCCGGCCCACCATCGCCGTCCCGCTCGTGGCGGCACGTCCCGCCGCTACCCTTCGCCGCCGTGATCTCCACCAACCAGTTCAAGAACGGCAGTCACGTCGAGATCGAGGGGACGATCTACCGGATCCTCGAGTTCCAGCACGTCAAGCCCGGCAAGGGAGGGGCATTTGTGCGCACCAAGCTGCGCAGGATCGCCGACGGCTCGGTGATCGACAAGACGTTTCGGGCCGGCGAGAAGTTCCGGCCGGTGCGGACCGAGTCGCGCAAGATGCAATACCTCTACGACTCGGGTGAGGCGGCGGTGTTCATGGACAGCCGCGACTACGAGCAGATCGAGATCCCCCGCGATCTCGCCGCCGAGGCGATGCGCTGGGTCCTCCCCAACGACGAGGTCGATGTCCTCTTCGTCGATGAGCGGCCCAGCGACGTGCAGGTGGCGAGCGCCGTCGACATGATGGTGTCCACGACCGAGCCGGGAGTCAAGGGTGACACGGCGTCGGGCGGCGGCACCAAGCCTGCGACCCTGGAGTCGGGCGTCGTCGTCCAGGTTCCGCTGTTCATTGAAGAGGGCGAGAGCGTTCGGGTCGACACCCGCAGCGGCGAGTACGTCTCGCGCGCGTAATCTTCCGCTCATGCGCCGCTCAGACCAGCGCCGCGACGCGGTCTTCGCCTGCTACCAACGGGACGTCACCGGGCGTCCGATCGCCGAGCTGATCGGCACGGCTCGGCCGTTCACCCGCGAGCTGGCCGAGGGTGTCGAGGCCGAGCGTGACCGGCTCGACGCTGAGATCGCCGGCCATGCCCGCGGCTGGGATCTGGGGCGGATCGCGCCGCTGGAGCGCAACATCATGCGGGTGGCGCTGTATGAGATCGGTCAGCGCGACGACGTCCCCACCGAGGTTGCGATCGACGAGGCGATCGAGCTGGCGAAGCGCTACTGCGGCGCCGATGCCCCCGCCTTCGTCAACGGCGTCCTCGGCGCCGCGGTCAGGGCGACGCAGGACGCTGCCGGCAGCGTCGCCGGCGAGCGCGACGGGGCGGTCGAAGGTGGCTGAGACCGACCGCCTGCGGGAGATCGCCTCCCGGCTCGAGCAGATAAGGGAGGCGCTAGGGGAGGAGGGGGCCGACGACCAGCGTGCCGCCGAGCTCAGCCGCGAGGCTGCCGAGCTCGCCTCCGAGGCCGTCGAGGAGACGAACCGGCTGATGCGCGGGGCCGACGCTGGGTGAGTTATCCCGATGACCTGCGCGAGCTGGTTGACTCACGGCTCGCCGAGCTCAGCTTCTCCTCCCATGACTCGACCGCGGGCCTCGAGCAGGCGATGCGCTACTCGCTGCTCGCCGGTGGCAAGCGGATCCGCCCGGTGCTGGCCCTGGCGAGCGCCCGGGCGCTCGGGGCCGACCCGGAGCGCTACCTGCCGGCGGCCTGCGCGGTCGAGCTGATCCACACCTACTCACTGATCCATGACGACCTCCCGGCGATGGACGACGATGAGCTGCGTCGCGGTCGCCCCACGGCCCACGTCAAGTTCGGCGAGGACATCGCGATCCTCTCGGGCGACGGGCTGTTCGCCGAGGCGATCCGTCTCTTTTGCGCGCAGCCGGGCGAGCCGGAGCGGGTCCTTGCGGCGCTGCGAGAGCTCTCCGCGGCGACCGGGATCGACGGGATGGTCGGCGGCCAGTACGTCGACGTCACCCAGGACGAGCTCCAGCCGGAGGAGCTGCGTGCGCTTCACGTGCTGAAGACGGGAAGGCTGATCGCCGCCAGCGTCGGCGTCGTACTGGTGATGGAGGGAATCCCCGAACGTGAGACAATCCCATACCGGCGCTTCGCCGACGAGGTCGGTGTGCTCTTCCAGATAGTCGACGACATCCTCGACGTGACGGGAAGCGAGGAAGAGCTGGGAAAGCCCCACGGCAGCGATGAGAAGCACGGGAAGCTCACCTACGTCAGTCTCTACGGCCTCGAGCGCGCCCGCGAGCTGGCCGCCGAATCGCACACCGCGGCCCGCGAGGCGCTCGCCGAGGCCAACGGAGAGACCGAGGACCTGAGGCGTATCGCCGACTACATTTTCACGAGGCACGAATGAGCGAAGAGAAGGCAAACGGCCAGCCGCGGCAGCGAGCCGCAGGCGAGTTCCTGCCGCGGATCGACTCTCCCGATGATCTGCACGGGCTCGACGACGCGCAGCTACAGCAGGTCGCGCAGGAGATGCGGACCTACATCATCGACACGATCGGCGAGATCGGCGGGCACTTCGGCGCCAACCTCGGCACCTGCGAGCTCTCCGTAGCGCTGCACAGCATGCTCGACTCTCCCCGCGACAAGATCCTCTGGGACGTCGGCCACCAGGCCTACCCGCACAAGATCCTCACCGGCCGTCGCGACCGGCTCTCGACGATCCGCCAGTACGAGGGGCTGGCGCCGTTCTGCTCGATCTACGAGTCCGAGCACGACATCATGGGCGCCGGCCACGCCTCGACCTCGATCGGCTATGCGGTCGGCCTCAAGGAGGCGATGCGCAAGGGGATCGGCGAAGACGGCAAGGTCGTCGCGGTGATCGGCGACGGCGCCATGACCGGGGGGGTCGCCTACGAGGCGCTGCACGCCGCCGGCGGCCTGCAGACCCCGATCGTGATCGTCCTCAACGACAACGGGATGTCGATCTCGCCGAACGTCGGCGCCCTCTCGCGCTACTTCAACCGGGTGAGGCTCAACCCCCGCCTCTACCACGCCCGCGAGGGAGTCGAGGACCGGCTGACCAAGCTTCCCCTGGGCCTCGGCAAGAGGATCGAGCGGCTCGGCCCGGAGATCAAGTCGGCGATCAAGGCCTACTGGGCCCCGGGGCTGCTGTTCGAGGAGCTCGACCTCGCCTACGTCGGGGTGATCGACGGACACGACGTCGCCGACCTGCGGGAGGCGCTGCGCGAGGCGTTCGAGGCCGACCGCCCGGTGGTCGTCCACATCCAGACGGTCAAGGGGAAGGGCTTCGCTGCCGCGGAGGAGGGCGGTCTGGAGGGTATGGAGAAATGGCACGCGGCGAAGCCGAAGAGCATCGTCGATGGCGCTCCCGCACCGAGCCCGAAGACGGTCGCCGTGAAGGAGTCAGATTCGCCGGAGTCGATCGCGCCGGAGAGGCTCGAGAAGCCGGCGCCGCCCAGCGCCCCGCCGCAATACACGCAGGTCTTCGCCGAGGCGATCGTGTCCGAGGCCAAGCGCGATCCGAAGGTGATCGGGATAACGGCGGCGATGGCGGGGGGGACCGGCCTGCAGAAGCTCGCCGACGAGGTCCCCGAGCAGTACTACGACGTCGGGATCGCGGAGCAGAACGCGGTGCTGCTGGCCGCGGGGCTGGCGCTGCAGGGCGCCAAGCCGGTCTGCGCGATCTACTCGACCTTCTTGCAGCGCGCATATGACCAGATCATCCACGACGTCGCCCTGCAGAGCCTCGACGTCACCTTCGCGATGGACCGTGCCGGGCTGGTCGGCGACGACGGCCCGACCCACCACGGCGCTTTCGACGTTTCCTACTTCCGGCCTATCCCCAACGTCGTGCTGATGGCTCCGCGGGACGAGGCGATGCTCGTCCACATGCTGAGGACGGCGATCGCCCATCCGGGGCCGGCGGCGCTCCGCTATCCGCGCGGAGCCGCCGAGGGCGCCGCGCTCCCGGACCAGGGCGAGGCGCTGCCGATCGGCACCGGCGAGCTGCTGACCGAGGGTGAGCGCGTCGCCCTTCTCGGCTATGGCTACGGGGTCCAGGTGGCTCTGGAGGCCGCCCGGATCCTCGGCGAAGCGGACCTCGCGGTCACCGTGGCCGACGCCCGCTTCGCCAAGCCGCTCGACACCGAGCTGGTCCACCGGCTCGCCCGAGAGCACGAGCTGCTGGTGACGGTCGAGGAGAACGTGCTGCCTGGCGGTTTCGGCTCCGCCGTGCTCGAGCAGCTCGAAGACGCCATTGGCGCCCCGGGCTCGCGGGCAAGGGTGGCGCGGATCGGCCTTCCCGACCGCTACGTCACCCACGGCAAGCCCGCCCTGCTGCGCGAGGAGGTCGGGTTGACCGGCGAAGCCGTCGCCGAGCGGGTCCTCGCCGAGCTGCGCTCACGGCAGCCGGCGCTCGGCTGAGCGCCCGCCCGCCGGTCGATTCCTTTCCCTAGTCCTCGACCTTCACGGGGTCGCCGACCTCCACGTCGCTGCCGGCGGGGAGGCGGGCCTTGACCAGGTCCTTCGCCGCCTTGCCGCTCTTCGCCCGCAGCTCAACCGTGGCCTCGGACTTCTTGCGCCCACTGACGGCGATCGGCACCTCTTTCCTCACCCCGCGCAGATCCCTTCCCTTGATCTTCAGGTGATAGCGGGGCATCGCCGGCCGAGTATCCCAGATCCGGCCGCGACGATGGGCGAAATTCGCCGCTGCCGCCTACTCCGCCAGACCGGCGGCCTCCAGGGCCTCCTCGTGGCTCATGAAACCCCGGACGCGGATGATCCGCCCATCCGCAACGGAGTAGATCCCGCCGGTCCGCGCCTCGGTCCGGGCGCCGCTCGAGCGTCCGATGATCACCTCCCGCTCCAGGACGAGGATCTCATCGCCGAGGTCGCTGATCCGCTCCACGGTGACGCTGCCCTTCTCGGTGTCCGACTCGGTGCTGAGAAGTTCCTGCCAGTGACGGCGCAGAGCGTCCTTGCCGTGGAGCGTCTTGCCCGCGCTGAGACTGGTGGGCGCGGTGTGCCATTCGATCTCGGCGTCGAGCAGCTCGAACGCCGGCTCGAGGTCCCAGGGGTCAAAGCGTTCGAAGAACGACTTGACAACTTCCACCCTCTCCCGCGACTCGACTTTCTCCCTCGACATCGTCTCCCAGTATCCGGGATCGACGGGCGGCGCGCCAGAGCCTTAAAGATCGAGCGCAGCCTGCGCGCTCAGGGCTTGATCGCGAAGTGCTTGCGGCGTGTGATCGTCTTCCCGGAGGAGGTCTTGAAGGTGGAGACCACCGTCAGAGGCAGCTTCTTGTGGTGCTTGGCCGACTTCCGCAGAATCCTGCGGGCTCTCTTGGTCGGTTTCAAATCGAAGCCCTTGTAGCCGGGCTTCGAGAACTTCATCGATTTGCTGGCGACCTTGAGGACCTTCACTTTTTTGCGCGGCTTCCTGAAATCGCCGTTCCTGCGAGCCTCCAAGCCGGTCTGCCCAACCGTGTCCGGACAGACTGGAAGCCTGCCGTAGACCCACGAGAATCCGGTCGTGAACTCGGTACAGAGAATGATCTCGGTTCTGAGCTGCCCCGGACGCGGCGTGAAGTAGAGCTGGTTGCAGAGGTTGCCGTAGTCGCTGATGTAGTCGAGGTTGCTCATGCACGCGACGGACTGCGGCGAGATCGAGTAGGGGGATAGAGGTTTGGGACCCGATCCGACCCGTGTGAACTGGTCGCACGACTGGGCGCCGCCGTTTGGGGGAGTGGAGCAGTACTGGCCGCTGTCGGGCGGGTTCGCGAAGGTCCACCTTGCCGCGCCGAATCCCGCGGGCCGGCACGGGTCGATGTATGACCAGTACAACGAGCCGTCGTATCTCCAGACGTTGGGGGGCCCCGTGATCGGGTTGTTCAGCATCCTCCAAACCTCGCGGCCGGGCGGCAGGATACAGATGCTGTCCGGGTCGGAGCTGACGATCGTGCCCCTGAAGTAGGAGCCGACGCTCCTCACGTCGATCACGCCGAAGCCCGGCGCTTCCCATTTGCCGAGGACCACCGGCGGCTGCGCCCTCCCGGCGGAGCTGGTCGCCGGCAGCGCGCCCAGAAGGGCGACCCCAAACAATGTCACGCAGCCGACCCTCGCCAGAGCGCGCCGGACGCGGTTCCCTGCGCCGTGCTGCATCGTTGGAAGGTGGCCGACCAGCCTCCTGTTGGCAATACCGAAAAACGTCCGAGTCCTGCCTCGGGAAAAGTGACGCCCCGCCGAGGCGGGGCGTCACTGGGTGCTACAGGGAGGAGAGATATTTCATCTCTATATATGTGGATCTGTGGGAGGTAGGTGGGTCCTTCTCATGCGCCGCGGGCGCTGAACCGCGTCAAGGCGGTCAGAGCCATATGGGCGGCGCCGAACCCGACCAGAAAAGCTGTTGCGATCGCTTCACCGGTGAGGATCCCGACGGCGAAGCCGGTGAGGATCGTCAGCGTGGCGATCGCGTAGTCGAAGCCGACGTGGGCGCTCAGCGGGATCGTCCGCTTCTCGCTCGCGGCCGAGATGGCCAGGGTCATCATCAGCATCCCCAAGATCAACGTGACCGCGCCGCTCAGCAGGCCGAAGCCGAGCGCGAAGGGCGCGACCATCAGCACAGGGGCGGCGATCAGTTCGATCACCGTGTGCGCTGTGACCGGGATGTGGATGGGTCTGGTGCTCATGACTGATACCGAGAATACGAACGTATGTGCGATTGGTGTGTGAGCGCGGTCACAGATCCCGGACCTCTTGCAGCGGGCGAATGTCCCGGGGGCGATTGTCGGTGGCGTTACGGTTCCCCCGGTGAAGAAGCTGAGAATCGACACCGCCCTGGCCGAGCGCGGGCTGTTCCCGTCGCGGAGCGCCGCTGCGGGAGCGGTGCGAGCAGGGGAGGTGCGAATCGGCGTGGACGGGCCGGTGGCGCTGAAGCCGAGCGAGCTCGTCGGGCCAGACGCCGAGCTGGTCGTCGCCGAGCGCCCCCGATTCGTATCCCGCGGCGGAGTGAAGCTTGCCAACGCGCTAGACGCTCTGGGAATCGAGGTCACAGGCCGCGAGTGTCTCGACGTCGGCGCCTCGACCGGGGGCTTCACGGATTGCCTCCTGCAGCGCGGCGCCGAGAAGGTGATCTCGCTCGACGTCGCCCATGGCCAGCTCGAGCTCGGGCTGCGCCGGAACCCGCGCGTGACCGTGATCGAGCGCCGCAACGCCCGCCGGCTGGGCCCGGCCGATCTGCCCTTCGCTCCGGGCCTCGCCGTGATCGACGTCTCCTTCATCTCGTTGACCAAGGTGCTGCCGGCGGTCGACGCCTGCCTGGCGCCGGGCGGCGAGATCCTGGCGATGGTCAAGCCGCAGTTCGAGCTGGGTCGCGAGCGGGTCGGTCGCGGGGGCGTGGTGCGAAGCGCCGCCGACCGCCGCGACGCGATTCGCGACGTCTGCAGCTTCATCGACGGGCTCGGCCTGCGGGTCGGCGGGCTCGCCGCCTCCCGCCTGCCGGGGCCAAAGGGCAATCTCGAGACCTTCGTCTGGTGCGGGCGCTCGCTGCCCCCGGTCGCCGATCTCGAGTCCGCCCTGTCAGAGGTCGAGCCGTGAGCGCCGCGGGCCCGGGAAGCGCCGGCCCCCCGCGAAGGGTCGCGCTGGTCACCCACTCGCACCCACCGCTCACCTCGGCGGCGGTGACGGTGGCGGTCGGCGCCGCCCGGGAGGCCGGCGTCGAGCTGATCGGCACAGAGGAGGAAGCCGAGAAGCACGGCGCGGCGGCGGAGGGAATAGCGGTGGCCGCCGAGCTGCCCGAGCGCCCCGACCTCTGCCTGGTCCTCGGGGGCGACGGCACGATCCTCTGGGGCCTTCGCCATTACGCGCGCAGCGGCGTGCCTGTCTTCGGCGTCAACTTCGGCACTGTCGGTTTCCTCGCCGCGGTCGAGCGCGACCAGATCGAGCAAGGGCTCGAGCAGGCGTTCTCGGGCTCCTTCGAGGCGATCGAGCTGCCCGGGCTCGAGGTGGACGCCCCGGGTGGCGCCACCGCGCTCAACGACGTCACCTTCAGCCGCCGCCCCCATTCGCAGCTCGCCGAGCTCAGCTATGCGATCGCCGGCGAGGAGGTCGGCAACGTCCGCTGCGACGGGCTGGTCGCCGCGACGCCCGCCGGGTCGACCGGCTACAACCTCGCCAACAGCGGCCCGATCCTTGCCTGGGGAGTGGAGGGCTATGTGGTCAGCTACATATCGCCGCACACGCTGACGGCGAGGGCGCTCGTCGTCGCCCCCTCCGACGTCCTGCGGGTCGGCAACAGGACGGGTCGCGATCCGGTCGACATCGCCGTCGACGGCGAGCCGGTCGCCGAGCTCACCCCCGGAGCCGAGACCGAGGTGCGCTTCAGCGACGGCGCCGCGAGGCTGGCGCAGATCCCAGGCTCGAGCTTCTATCACCGGATCCGCGAGAAGTTCGGGCATCTGGCGGTCTGATGCTTAAGTTTGTCGGCGGCATGGGCGGGCAGGAAGGGTTGTGATGGAACGCAAGTGGTGGACCCTGCTGCTGATCTCGATCGCGACGTTCATGCTGCTGCTCGACATCACGGTCGTCAACGTCGCCCTGCCGGACATCCAGCGCGACCTGAACGCGAGCCTCTCCAGCCTGCAATGGGTCGTCGATGCCTACTCGCTGACCCTGGCGGCCTTCCTGCTGACGGCCGGATCGCTCGGCGACCGCCTCGGCCGGCGGCGCGTCTTCTCGCTCGGATTCGGCCTCTTCACGCTCGCCTCCTTTCTCTGCGGGATCGCCGGAGACCCGACCCTGCTGAACCTGGCTCGCGGCCTCCAGGGAATCGGCGGGGCGGCGATGTTCGCGACCTCGCTGGCGCTGATCGGGCAGGAGTTCCACGGCTCGGACCGGGCGACCGCGTTCGGGGTCTGGGGGGCAACGATCGGCGGTGCCGTCGCGATCGGGCCGCTGGTCGGAGGACTGATCACCGAGCACCTCGGCTGGCAGTGGATCTTCTTCGTAAACATCCCGATCGGAATCGTCGCGATCGCCCTCGTAGAGCGCCGCCTGGCCAACGTCGCCGGCCAGGACCCCCAGCCGGTCGACCTCCCGGGACTGCTGACCTTCTCGGCCTCGCTCTTCCTGCTGATCTTCGGTCTTATCCGCGGCAACCCCGAGGGCTGGGGCAGCCCGCTGATCGTCGGCTGCCTGGCCGGGGCAGCGGTGCTGCTCTGCGTGTTCGTGGCGATCGAGCATCGCAGCGCCCACCCGATGCTCGACCTCACCCTGTTCCGAAAGCCCGCCTTCAACGGGGTCTCGGCGGTCGCCTTCTGCCTCTCGGGGGGGATGTTCGCGCTCTTCCTCTACCTGACGATCTACCTCCAGGGGGTGCTCGCCTACCAGCCGCTCCAGGCGGGGCTGCGCTTCCTGCCGCTCAGCGTGATCTCCTTCGTGGTGGCGCCGATCGCCGCCCGCCTGGGAGAGCGGGTCCCCGCCCGGGTGATCCTGGGTAGCGGCCTGGCCACGGTCGGCGTCGGCCTGCTGTTGATGCGCGGCGTCGGACCGGGCTCCGGCTGGACGGAGCTGCTCGCGGGCCTGATCGTCGCCGGGATCGGGATCGGGATTGCCAACCCCGGGATAGGTTCGACCGCGATCGCAGTCGTGCCCGTGGCAAAGTCGGGTATGGGCTCCGGGATCAACACGACGTTCCGCCAGGTCGGAATCGCGACCGGCGTCGCCGGGCTCGGCGCCGTCTTCCAGTCGAGGGTGGACAGCCGGCTGTCCGAAGTGTTGCCGCATGCGCCGAAGGGGCTCAGCGAGGTCGTCGCCTCGGGCGGCTCCCAGGCAGCTGCTGCGGTCGTGCCCCCGGGGGCACGGAGCAGCGTCGTCAATGCCTCGACGATCGCCTTCACCAGCGGGTTCAACGAGATCCTGCTGATCGGCGCCGTGATCTCCTTCACCGGCGCCGCGGCCGGCTTTGCCCTGACCCGAGCCGCCGACTTCGTCCCGCAGGAGCAGAAGGCGGGCGAGCCGGAGCCCGCGGAGCCGGTCGCCGACCCGGTTCGCGCCTGAGCGCTGGGCGCGCTGTCGGTCCGCGCCCGCTGCTAGACAGGGAAGGATGCTGCTCGAGCTTCGAATCGAGAACCTTCTGCTGATCGAGCGCGCCGAGCTCCGCTTCGCCGCGGGTCTGAACGCGATCACCGGCGAGACCGGTGCCGGGAAGACCGTCCTCGCGCATGCCCTCGATCTGATGATGGGCGGCAAGCCGAAGGCGAATATCGTCCGGCCGGGCGCCGAGGAGGCCTGGGTCGAGGGCTCGTTCGAGCTCCCGCGTGAGCTGCTCGGCGAGCCGGAGCTTGAGGAGCTCGCCGAGCGCCTCCCGGCGGGCGCCGAGGAGATCGTCCTGGGGCGAAGGGTCTCGGCCTCCGGGAGGACGAGCGCCTTCGTCGGCGGGCGCTCGGCCTCGGCTGCGGACCTGCGGCTGCTCGGCAGCAGCCTGCTCGCCTTCTTCGGCCAGCATGAGCATCGCAAGCTGACGATCTCCGCGGCCCAGCTCGAGATCCTCGACGGCTTTGCGGGTCCCGAGCACCTCGAGCGCCGCCGCGCCTACCGCTCCGAGCACCGCGAATGCTCTCTGCTCGCGGCGGAGCTGGCCGAGCTGCGCGAACGCGACGGAGCGCGCGAGCGCGACCTCGACCTGCTGCGCTTCGAGTTATCCGAGATCGA
Organism: uncultured Actinomycetes bacterium; assembly: GCA_963720735.1. Lineage (GTDB taxonomy): Bacteria > Actinomycetota > Thermoleophilia > Solirubrobacterales > 70-9 > JBBRHQ01. The sequence continues at coordinate 50,221 of CAVRGL010000004.1, read as the reverse complement.
GTCGGCGGCCCCGGACGCCGCCGAGCAGGAATCGCTCTCGGCGGAGCTTGAGCGGCTGCGCCACGCCGAGGGGCTGCGGCTCGCCGCGGCGAGCGCCGCGGCGGCGCTCGCCGGAGACGAGCAGGACGAGGGGGCGGTCGGCCTGCTGGCCGCTGCGCAGGGCGCGACCCAACCCGTCGCCGGGGTCGATGCGGAGCTCGACCGGCACTCACGGCGGATCGAGTCGCTCGCGGTCGAGCTTGGAGACCTTGGGAGCGAGCTGCGCTCATACCTTGATCGAATCGAGTCCGACCCCGGACGCCTCGCCGCGGTCGAGGAGCACCTCGGAATGCTCGATCGACTCGAGCGAAAGCACGGCGGCAGCATCGCCTCGGTCCTCGAGCACGCCGAGCGCTGCCGTGAGGAGATCGAGCGGCTCGGTGGCGCCGAGGAGCGGACGGCCGAGCTCGAGCGGGAGCTGGCCGCCGCCGAGGAGCGGCGAGCGGCGGCGGCCCGGGAGCTGACCCGCGGGCGGTCGAAGGCGGCGCGGGCGCTGGAGTCGCGGGTGGCGGGCGAGCTCGAGCGGCTGGCGATGCCGGGGGCGAGCCTCGAAGCGGTCCTCGAAGCGCACCCCGAGGGCTACGGGCCCGCCGGGTCCGAGGCGGTCGAGCTGCGCGTTTCCACCAACCCGGGCATCGGTCCCGCACCGCTGCGGGATGCCGCCTCCGGCGGGGAGCTCTCGCGGGTGATGCTGGCGCTGAGCGGGCTGGGTGCAGCGGGGGGTGCGGAGACTCTGGTCTTCGACGAGATCGACGCCGGGATCGGCGGCAAGACGGCAGGGGTGGTCGGCGAGCGGCTGCGGGCCCTCGCGGAGCGGCGCCAGGTCGTCTGCATCACCCACCTGCCGCAGGTCGCCTCGCTGGCGGCGCGGCATTTCCGCGTCAGCAAGCAGATCACCGCAGAGCAGACGAGGGCGAGCGTGGAGGGCGTCGAGGGCGATGACCTGGTCGCCGAGATCGCCCGCATGCTGGGCGGGGGCGACGGCGTCGACGATGCCGCCAGCCGTCACGCCCGCGAGATGCTGGCGGCGGCGTGAGCCCGCTCCGGCCGCTGGCGATCCGACCCGGGTTCGCCTAACCTCAAGCCGTGCCAACGGCAAGCCGCCGCCGCTTCAGGGGCCTCGGGTCGCGTCGCAACGGCGCCGCGAATGGGACGGCGATCCACGGGACGGCGCGGCTGGGGCGCAAGACCAAGAACCTGGTGAAGCGCTTGGGTCCGGCCGACATCGCGGTGATCGACCACACCAACGTCGATCGGATCGCGGCGGAGGAGCTGATCGCGACCGGCGTGCGGGCCGTGATCAACACATCCGACTCCTCCAACGGCCGCTACCCGAACCCGGGTCCGCTGCTGCTCACCGAAGCGGGCATCACGGTCGTCGACGCGCCTCGCTCGCGCCTTTTCGAGATGCTCAAGGACGGCGACCCGCTGACCATCGACGGCGGGACGATCCGCAGCGGCGGCGAGGAGATCCTCACCGGCAGGGTGCTCGAGGCCGCGCAGCTCGCCGAGCAGCTCGAGCAACAGCGCCAGGAGATCGACGCCGCGCTCGCGGAGTTCGCCGAGAACACGGTCTCCCGGGTGCGCGACGAGGGCGACCTGCTGATGGGGGGGATCGACTTCCCCGCGACCAAGACGAGCTTCCGGGATCGTCACGTCCTGATCGTCGTCCGCGGCCACCGTCATCGCCGGGACCTGCAGGCGCTGCGCGCCTACATCCGGGACGTCAAGCCTCTGCTGGTCGGCGTCGACGGTGGCGCTGACGCCCTGCTCGAGGCCGGAATGACCCCGGACGTGATCCTGGGCGACATGGACTCGGCCAGCGACGCGGCGCTTCGCTGCGGGGCCGAGCTGATCGTCCACGCCTATCCCGACGGTACGGCGCCCGGCTGCGAGCGGCTTCAACGGCTCGGGCTCGAGCATCTCACGGTTCCCGCGCCCGGCACCAGCCAGGACGTGGCGATGCTGCTGGCCTCCGAGAAGGGCGCGTCGCTAATCGTCAGCGTCGGGGCTCACTTCAACCTGATCGAGTTCCTCGACAAGGACCGCGGGGGGATGTCATCGACCTTCCTCACTCGCCTGCGGATCGGCGAGAACCTGGTCGACGCGAAAGGAGTCAGCCGCCTCTACAACCCGGGCCTGGAGCTCGGATGGGTGGCGCTGTTCATGGTCGCCTTCGCCGCGCTGCTGGTGATCGTGATCGTCACCTCGCCGGTGCTCGACGATCTCGTCCGGCTGACCTGGCTGAAGATCAAGATCTGGCTGAGTCTGTAAAAGCCGGCGCGGTGTTAGCGCAGGCAGAGGCATGTAAGGCGGCGAAGCCGCCGCAAGTCATTCCTGTTCAGGCTCTAGCCTCCCGCCATCGGTTACTCGGCTCGCTATCACGCCGCCTCTCTGGCGGCCGTATTCCTGGCGCTCGCGATCGGAATCCTGATCGGCGCTGAGTTCGGCGGCGACGTCGTCTCCAACACCCGCAAGAACCTCGAGAAGAGCATCACCGCCGACCTCACCGACGCGCGCGGCAGGGCGGATGAGCTGGCCGGCGAGCTCGGCCGCGCCAACGAGTTCGGCGACCGGATCTACCCGGTTCTGGTCAGCGACAAGCTCGCGGGCCGCAGGGTGGGGATCCTCGGGCTCGGCGGCCTCCCCGGCAGCCTCTCCAATGACATCGAGGCGGCGCTGGAGCCGACCGGGGCGAGCCTGGTGGCGGTCGGGGTGATCCGCGAGCCGCCGGACGTCGACGCTCTCGCCGGCGACCTCTCGGGAACCCGCTTCGCCGACGTCTCCTCGAATCCCGACACGGTGCAGGCCCTTGGGACCGGATTCGGCCGCCAGCTGGTGATCGGCGGCAATCTCCTGGAGAAGGTCGGCAGCAAGATGTTCTCCAGGGTGAGTGGCCGCTTCGGCAACCTCGACGGCCTCGTCGTCGTCCGCGACTCGCCGCAGAACCTCAACAACAACGATGCAGAGAACACCTCGAGAATCGAGAACGGCATCCTCGACGGGTTGAGCGGCACCGCGGTCAACGCTGTCGGGGTCGAGGCGAGCGACGCCGACCCCTCCTCGATCTCGCTGTTCGACCAGCACCACCTCTCGACCGTCGACGACATCGACCTCGCGGCGGGGAAGGTCGCCACCGTCTTCGCCCTGCTCGGCGCGGAGGGCAACTTCGGCATCAAGGGAAGCGCCGACCGCCTCCTGCCCGACCTTCTGGCCCCGGGCCCGGCGGTGACCACGCCGCCACCCAGCCCGCAGGGCGGGGGTGGGGGCAAGCAGGGAGCCGGCGGCGCCCGGTCCAGCGCCGGTCCGGGCAAGTGACCTGGATCGGCTTCCCGGTCGCCCTCGCGGTCGGTCTGCTGATCGTCCCGGCCGGGGTCCGGGGACTGCTCGACGCGGGCCTGTCCCGGGACAATTACCGCGGCAGGGCCACCGCCTTTCCGCTCGGGGCGGTGATCGCGACCTCCGCCCTCGTCGCGCTGGCGCCGCTCGCCTTCCTCGACGACCGCGCCGACCTCAACCTCCTCGACCCTGGCCTGAGACGCTGGATCACCTACGTGATCGGGGTCGCCTTCCTCGGCTTCCTCGACGACGCGCTGGGCCGGGCCGGTTCTGACGGCTCCCCGCGCGGCTGGCGCGGCCACGGCGAGGCGCTGCGCTCGGGCCGCCTCTCGACCGGCGCGATCAAGGCGATCGGCGCCCTCGCCCTGGCCGCCTACGTGGTCAGCGGCACCGGCCGCCAGTCGCTCTCCTACCTCGCCGACGTCGCCCTGCTGATCCTCGCAACCAACCTGTTCAACCTGCTCGATCTGCGCCCGGGAAGGGCGGAGAAGGCGCTGGTGCTGATCGGAGCGGGTCTCTGCATCGGCGCCTGGACGATCGAGCCGATCGAGCTGCTCGGCATCTTCGCCGGGCCGATCCTGGTCGGCGCCGCTTTCACCCTGACCGAGCGGGCGATGCTCGGAGATACCGGCTCCAACCTGGTCGGGGCGGTCGCCGGAGTCTGGCTGCTGACGACGCTCGATGATTCCGGACGGCTGATCGCGCTGGTCCTGATCGCGCTGTTGACGGTCTATGGGGAGTTTCGCTCGATCTCCGCGGCGATCTCCTCGATTCCTCCGCTGCGATTACTAGACTCGCTCGGGAGAGCCAGATGAGCCGACCGCTACAGGGAGACACCCGTTTCATCTTCGTAACCGGCGGGGTGGTGTCGGCGCTCGGCAAGGGGATCGCCTCGGCCTCGATCGGGCGCCTGCTCGTCTCGCGAGGCTTCAGGGTCCAGCTGCAGAAGTTCGATCCCTACATCAACGTCGACCCCGGGACGATGAGCCCCTTCCAGCACGGCGAGGTGTTCGTCACCGAGGACGGGGCGGAGACCGACCTCGACCTCGGCCACTACGAGCGCTTCACCGACGAGAACACCTCGCGGGCCTCCAACGTCACCGCGGGAGCGGTCTACAACTCGGTGATCAAGCGCGAGCGCCGCGGGGACTATCTCGGCGCGACGGTGCAGGTCATCCCCCACATCACCGACGAGATCAAAAACCGGATCCTGATCGTCGCCGAGTCGCAGGCGGTCGACTTCGTGATCACCGAGATCGGCGGGACGGTCGGCGACATCGAGTCGCTGCCCTTCCTCGAGTCGATCCGCCAGCTGTACACCGATATCGGCCCGAAGCGCTGCATGTTCGTCCACCTGACCCTCGTCCCCTACATCGGTCATGCCGGCGAGCTGAAGACCAAGCCGACCCAGCACTCGGTCAACGAGCTGCGCCGAATCGGGATCCAGCCGCACGCCCTCGTCTGTCGCTCCGAGGGTGGCCTCGATCGCGAGATCCGCCGCAAGATCGCCCTCTTCGCCAGCCTGCCCGAGGACGGGGTGATCTCCGCTCGCGACGTCGACAACATCTACAAGGTCCCGCTGGTCTACCGCGCAGAGGGGGTGGACGACCTCGTCCTCGACCACTTCGGAATGGACGCACCGCCCCCCGACCTCGCGGAATGGGAGGCGATGGTGCGCCGCGCCGACGCGGCCGAGGGGAAGGTCAAGATCGCCCTGGTCGGCAAGTACGTGCAGCTCGCCGACGCCTACAAGTCGGTGATCGAGGCGCTCTCGCACGGCGGCTTCCACCACGGGGTGGGGGTCGAGGTCAAGCTGGTCGACTCCGAGGACTTCGATCCCGAGCGGCTCGCCGACGCCGATGGCATCCTGATCCCGGGCGGTTTCGGCGAGCGTGGCATCGAAGGCAAGGTGGCGGCGGCGAAGATCGCCCGCGAGCGCTCGATCCCGTATCTGGGGATCTGCCTCGGGATGCAGATCGCCGTGATCGAGTTCGCCCGCGACGTGGCCGGGATGAGCGGCGCCAACTCGGCCGAGTTCGACCCCGAGACGCCGTTCGCCGTGGTCGACCTCCTGCCCGAGCAGAAGGAGGTCTCCGACATGGGCGGGACGATGCGTCTCGGCGCCGACCCGGTGAAGCTCCACGACGGCACCCGGGCGCGCGAGATCTTCGGCGAGTCGGTGATCTACAAGCGCCACCGCCACCGCTACGAGGTCAACAACGTCCACCGGGCGAGGCTCGAGGACGAGGGGCTGGTCTGCAGCGGCACCTCGCCCGACGAGCGCCTGGTCGAGGTGATCGAGCTCCCCGATCACCCCTTCTTCGTCGCCTCCCAATTCCACCCCGAGTTCAACTCCCGGCCGAACCGGCCGGAGCCGCTGTTCCGCGAGTTCGTCGGCGCCGCCGCGAGTCATGCCGGAGAGCGCCCGGCCGACGGCGAGGCGCTCGAGCTGGTCGAGCCCGAGCGGGCCGAGTCGCGGCAATCCTGACCCCACGCCCTAGGCTTGGGGGAGTGAGCCGGACGGCCGCCGAAGCCAATCTGGAGTACGTCGCCGAGGCCTTCGAGCGCTGGAACGCCGGGGAGCGGGAGATCGAGTTCGAGAGGATCGACCCGGAGGTCGAGCTGCACACTCCTCTCGCCTCGACCCGGGGCGCACCGTACCGGGGCCATGAGGGCTTCCGCCAGTGGATCGCCGACATCGACGAGCAGTTCGAGCGATGGCAGTTGCACGCCGACGAGTGGAGGATCCTCGACGACGGGGTGATCCTGGCGCTGGGCGAGATCCGGGCCCGGGGACGCGAGAGCCGGATCGAGATCGACCAGCCCCTGGCCTGGGTGTTTACCTTCCGCGATGACCGCCTCCTCCGCTACGAGGTCTTCTTCGACCCCGACGAGGCCTTCAGGAACCTGGGGCTGAGCAGCGCCTAGCCTTCCCGCCTTGAGCAACCGAGAGCGCCTGCACCAACGCTTCGTCCGCCTCTGCGAGATCCGCAGCCCGAGTGGGGAGGAGCGCGAGATTGCCGACGCCGTCACCACCGAGCTGCGCGGGCTGGGATTCGAGGTGAGCGAGGACGGCTCTGCGGAGGAGACCGGCGCCGGGGCGGGCAACCTCCTGGCCCGGCTCCCCGGGCGATCGGATGCATGGATCATGTTCGCCGCCCACCTCGACACCGTTCCCCACGAAGGCCGGGTCGAGGTGGACCTCTCCGAGGGCGTCTACCGCAGCGCCGGCGAGACGATCCTCGGCGCCGACAACAAGGCCGCGGTCGCGGTGCTGCTGGAGCTGGCGGCCGCTCACGCGAGCGATCCCCCGGAGGTCGGGGTCGAGCTCCTGCTCACCGTCGCCGAGGAGGTGGCGCTTCGAGGCGCCAAGGCCTTCGACGCATCGGCGCTGCGCTCGCAGCTTGGATTCGTCATCGACCACGCCAGCCCGATCGGCGAGGTGATCTCGGCATCGCCCAGCTACCAGCGACTCGACGCCGAGTTCACGGGGACCGAGGCCCACGCGGGGATCAGGCCGGAGGACGGGCACAGCGCGATCGCCGCGGCCGCGGCTGCGATCGCCGCGATGGAGCTGGGCCGGCTCGACCCGGAGACGACGGCGAATGTCGGGGTGATCGCCGGAGGCACCTCGGCCAACGTCGTCCCCGGCGCCTGCCGGATCGAGGGCGAGGCTCGCAGCATCGATCCTGGACGCGCCGCCGAGGTGGCCGGGCGGATGTCCGAGGCCTGCGCCTGGGCGGCGAGCGAGCACGGCTGCGATCTCGACCTGGGGATCTCCGAGCTGTTTCGCGGCTATCGGCTCGCGCCGTCCTCGCCGGCCGCTGGCCGTGGCCGAGGCCGGGCTGCGCCGCTCCGGGCGGGAGCCGGAGAGGATCTCCAGCGGCGGTGGCAGCGACGCCAACGCGTTGATCGCGGCGGGCCTCGACTGTGTGCTGCTCGCCAACGGCACCGAGGCGAACCACACCAGCCGGGAGAGCGTTGCCGCCGCCAGCCTCGATGCGATGCTGGAGGTGTGCGAGGCGATCGTCGAGGAGGCGGCGCGTTGAGGGCGTGGCGGACGTGTTGAAGCTGCGTCGCGGGATAGTCGTCGAGGAGGAGCCGCTGGCGGTGGAGGTCGGAGGCGAGCGGCGGCCTGCCTGGGCGGATCTCGGGTTGGTGGGAGAGGTGCGCGAGGGCGACGAGGTGATCGTCAACGTCGAGGCACTCGACCTGGGTTTGGGCTCGGGTGGGATCGACATCGTCCACGCCAACCTCTCCCGGGGGCTGGAGGGAGGCGGCGCCGGTGGACCGGACGTGATCAAGCTCAACTACACCTCGATCCAGCACCCGGTGGAACCGGTCGAGCGCAGCGAGGAGGAGGTCGCCTCCGGTCACGGCGCGAGCGCTCCGGTGCTGGTGATCCCCCTGCACGGCCAGCTGGCGCCGTCAGCGTGGGCGGCCGGGCGAGTCGCCGCGGGGCTGCGGGTCGGTTACGTGCAGACGGCCGGGGGAGCGCTCCCCGGGAGGATCTCCCGCGACGTCGCCCAGCTGCGCGGTCTGGGGATTCTCTGCGGTCACATCACCGCTGCACCCGCCTACGGAGGAGAGCTCGAGGCGCTGAGCGTCGCGGGCGCGCTCGACGCGGCCGTCAACCGCCTCGGCTGGCAGGCCGTGATCGCCGGGCCGGGACCGGGGATCATCGGCTCCGCCACCCACTACGGACACGGCGGTATGGAGGCCCTCGACAACGCCCATGCGGCGCTCGCCCTGGGGCTTCCGACGCTGCTCTCCCCGCGCCTCTCAGAGGCCGACCCGCGACCGCGCCACCGCGGCGTCAGCCACCACACGGCCACCGTGCTCGGCCTGCTTCTCGGCGGGGTCGAGATCCCGGTGCCCGAGGGGGCCGAGCCGGAAGAGACGGAGTTGAGAGAGCTGGCCGGCGAGCGCCACCGGGTCCGCGCGCGGGGTGCGGACGTCGATGGCTATGCCTCGAGTGGACTGCCGACCCGGACGATGGGGCGGGGGATCGAGGATGACCGGGTGTTCTTCGCCGCCGCACTGGCATCGGGCCGCGGGCTGGCGGAGGTGGTGGCGGCGCTGCGATGAGCTACGAGCGGCTCCGATCCGAGACGCTGTTCGAGGGCGGCTTCTTCGATGTCGTGCGCGAGCGGGTTCGCTACGAGGACGGATCCGAGCACGACCGGGAGTTCGCCCGCCACCCCGGGGCGGTCGCCATCCTGCCTCACGATTCGGAGCGGATCTTCATGGTCCGCCAGCCGCGCGAGTCGGTCGGCGAAGGGGACCTGCTCGAGCTGCCCGCGGGAAAGCTCGACGCGGAGGGGGAGTCCCCGCTCGAGTGCGCCCGCCGCGAGCTGCGCGAGGAGGTCGGGATGCGGGCAGGCCGATGGGACGAGCTGAAGCGGATCTACACGAGCCCGGGGTTCACCAGCGAGGAGGTCCACGTGTTCGAGGCGACCGAGCTCGAGCTGGTCGGCGCCGAACCGACCGAGGGGGAGCGGATCGAGATCGTCAGCCATCCGATCGCCGAGATCGACGCGGTGATCGAGGCCTGCGCGGATGCGACCTCGCTGGTCGGCCTGCTCCTCTTCCGCGCCCGCCTGCGGTCCTGATCACCGCCGGGCGGCGCCTTGCGCCGCAAGGGATGGGCAGTGGACGGCCAGAAAGATCGCCCATGGCAGTCGCGATTCGCCAGACAACCGGCCCGCCCGCGCCGCAGCTCAGCGCCCGCTACGAGGGGATGGTTCTCGACTTCCTCTCCTACCTCGAGCTCGAGCGGGGCCTCTCGCGGAACACGCTGAACGCGTACCGCACCGACCTCCTGCAGTTCGGCGAGTTCCTCTCCCGCCGCCACACCGACGCGCTCGGGGTGCGCCCGTCCGACATCTCCGACTTCCTCGCCGAGCTCGCGACTGGCAACGGCCGCCCGCCCTGCTCGGCCTCGACCATTCACCGCAAGGCCGCCTGCCTTCGCTCCTTCTACAAGCACTTGCGCCGCGAGGAGCTGATCGCCGACGACCCGACCGCGGCGCTGAGCGCGCCGCGGCGGTCGAAGAAGCTCCCTCAAGTCCTCAACTACTCCGAGGTGCAGAAGCTCCTCGCATCCCCGCGTGGCGACGAGCCGACGACGCTGCGCGACCGGGCGATGCTGGAGGTGATGTACGCGTGCGGGCTGCGCGCCTCGGAGACGATCGGGCTCGAGCTCGCCGACGTCGACCTGCGGCAGGGGTTCCTGAGGGCCCGCGGCAAGGGCTCGAAGGAGCGCCTTGTGCCGCTGGGCCGCCAGGCGATCGCCGCGGTCAGCGCATATCTGCGCGGCGGCCGCCCGAAGCTGGTCGGCGAGCGCGCCGAGCGGAAGCTCTTCGTCAACTTCCGCGGCGGCCCGCTGACCCGCCAAGGCCTCTACAAGATCGTCCAGCGACACGCCCGCGACGCCGGGTTGGGGGGGAAGATGAGCCCGCACACGCTGCGCCACAGCTTCGCGACCCATCTGCTCGCCGGCGGCTGCGACCTGCGCGCCGTGCAGGAGATGCTCGGCCACGCCGACATCGCCACCACGCAGATGTACACGCACCTCTCCGGCGACCAGCTGAAGGAGGTCTACTTCCAGGCGCACCCGCGCGCTGTCGCCCGCTGAGCCCGCCCCTAGTTCTCCAGCCGGCGCGGTGTTAGCGCCGGCACAGGCGTGTCAGGCGGCGAAGCCGCCGCAACAGTCTGCAAGGCCGGCGCGGTGTTAGCGCCGGCACAGGCGTGTCAGGCGGCGAAGCCGCCGCAATAGATTCACCAGAAATGGCTGCGTTCGGCTGCGGATAACCTCGAACCGTGCCCGAGCTGCCCGAAGTCGAGACGATCCGCCGCCAACTCGAACCCGAGCTGGTTGGGCGGCGGATCGAGGCGCTCGAGGTGCTCGACGAGCGCTGGTCGCGCCCGATCCCGCCGGCCAGCCTCGAGGCCGCCGTGCGGGGGCGGCCGATCGAGGCGCTTGACCGGCGGGGCAAGTACCTGCTGATGCGCCTCGACCGCGACGAGACGCTGGTCATGCACCTGCGGATGACCGGCAACCTGCTGCTGGTCGGCGGCCCCGATGAGCGCCGCCCGGGAGATCACCGCCTCTACCGTCCCACGGAGGAGGAGCGCCACCTGCGCGCCCGCTTCCGGCTCGACGACGGCCGCCAGCTCTGGTTCACGGATGCCCGTCGCTTCGGCGAGGGCTTCCTGCTCGGCGCCGAGGCGCTCGAGGAGCGGTTCACTGGCAGGCTGGGCGTCGAGCCGCTCTCAGCCGAGTTCACGCCCGCAGCGCTCGCCGCGGCGGCGGCGGGGCGCTCGGCGCCGCTCAAATCGTTCCTGCTGAACCAGTCGACGCTCGCCGGCGTCGGCAACATCTACGCCGATGAGGCGCTCTTCCGGGCTCGCCTTCATCCGCTGTCTCCGGCGGGCTCGATGCGCCACGAGCATCACGAGGCGTTGCACGAGGCGATCGTCGAGACGCTGGAGGCGGGGATCGCCGGCGGCGGCGCTTCGATCGACGACTACCGCGACGCCCGCGGCGAGCGCGGAGAGGTGCAGGAGGAGTTCCTCGTCCACACCCGCGAGGGGCTGCCGTGCGTCTCCTGCGGGGAGCCGGTGAGGCGGATCGTCGTCGCCGGACGCTCGACTTACTTCTGCCCCAGCTGCCAGGTGCGGCTGAGGCGGCGGCGCAGGAGGAGCCGATGACGGCGAGGGCGGCGCTGCCGGAGGGCTTTCTGGTCGGTCACTGGAGCGATCCCGAGGCGGCGACGGGGTGCACGGTGATCATCCCCCCGGCGGGCTCGCGCTGCGGGGTCGACATCCGCGGCGGCGGGCCCGGGACCCGGGAGACCGACGTGATCGGCGCCGGCGCAGGGCCGCACGAGGCGAGCGCGGTTCTGCTCTGCGGCGGAAGCGCCTTCGGGCTGGCCGCCGCCGACGGCGTCATGTCATGGCTGGAGGAGCGCGGTCGTGGGCACCCGACCCCCGCGGGGATCGTGCCGATCGTTCCCGCGGCGGTGATCTACGACCTAGCCGAGGGCGACGCCTCTGCCCGCCCCGGCCCCGCTCGAGGGCCGCGCGGCCTGCGAGGCAGCCTCCCCCGACCCCGAGCAAGGGCGGATCGGCGCCGGCGCGGGGGCGGCGGTAGGCAAGATCCTCGGCCGCGAGCACGCCTGCCCGGCGGGGATCGGGATCTCGGCCGCGAGCACCGGCCGCGGCGAGACGGTGACCGCGCTGGCGGTCGCCAACGCCTTCGGAGACGTCCTCGATGACGACGGCTCCCCGATCGGCTCGGCCCGTGGCGAGGACGGCGAGGCGGTCCGGGCAGCCGAGCAGATCGCGGCGATGAACGCCCCGCCGGACTGGAGCCGGATCGAGGAGCGGAACACCACCCTCGTCTGCGTCCTCACCGACGCCGGGCTCGACGGCGGCGCCTGCACCCGGGTCGCGCGAATGGCCAGCGCCGGCGTCGCCCGGGCCGTGGAGCCGGTCTTCTCCGACCTCGACGGCGACGTTGTCTTCTGCCTCTCGGCCGGCGAGCCGCAGGAGGACCGCTTCACCTCGCTCGCGGTCGGAACCGTGGCGGCGGCGGTGACCGCCGAGGCGATCCGCGCCGCGGTCCGCTCCGCATGAAGCGCCGCGGTGAGCAATTGGGCACTGTCACGCTTCAACCAGCGCGACTCCTGCCACACCTCCCCTGACCTGGGACCTTTCAGCCGCCATATAGGCGGTTCAAAGGTCCCACCCCGCGGTGGAGGCGTCCGCGGGCGGGGTCATGGTTAAGAGTTCATGCCCGGGACCCTCAAGACGGAGGCCATCGTCCTTCGCAGCATCCGCTTCGGGGAGGCTGACCGCATCCTTCACCTCTACTCCACCGAGCGCGGGCGGATCGGGGCGATCGCCAAGGGGGCGAGGAGGCCACGATCGCGCTTCGGGGGCAGGCTCGAGCCCTTCTTCCGGTGTGACCTGGTCCTCCACGAAGGCCGTGGCGACCTGGCGACCGTGACCTCGGCGGCGACCGTGGACGGATACCCGAGCCTGCGCTCCAGCGCCCCGGCCCTCGCCGCAGCCGCCCGGGGGTGCGACGCGGTCCTGCGCCTACTCGACGCGGCCGATCCCAACCTTCCCGCCTACCACCTCCTCTGCCGGTACCTGTCCCTTCTCGACGGTCCCACCGGCCGCTCGACCGCGCTCGAGACGGCGATTGCCTTCCGCCTCAAGCTGGCGCTCACCGCCGGGTTCTCGCCCGAGCTGGCCTCCTGCGCGCGTTGCGGGGAGGCCGAGCACCTGAGCGGGTTCTCCGGCGCCGCCGGCGGGGTGGTCTGCGGCGGCTGCGAGCAGGGCTCCTTCGACCTCAGTCCAGAGGCGCACCGGTTCATGGTGGATGCGCTCGGAAAGCCGCTCGTCGAGGCGCCGGCGGCGGACGAGCGCGCCCTGCGCCAGGCGGAGCGGGCGGTCACCGAGACGCTCGAGCACCACGCCCACGTGCGCCTGCGGGCCGCTGCCTGAGCCCGCCCGCGAGTTTAGAATCGCGGCAGGAGAGTCGCGACTTGCCGCAGACAAAGACCGAGACCCGCTACGTGTATGAGTTCTCGGAGGGTTCGCGGGACATGCGCGAGCTGCTCGGTGGCAAGGGCGCCAACATCGCCGAGATGACAAAGGTGCTCGGGCCCGACCGGATCCCGGCCGGTTTCACGATCACCACCGGCGCCTGCGTCGCCTACATGCAGTCCGATGACGGCGAGGTCCCCGGGCTCGACTCGCAGATCGATGAGGCCCTCGCGGCTCTCGAGCAGCACAGCGGAAAGCGTCTCGGGGAGCGCGACGACCCCCTGCTCGTCTCGGTGCGCTCCGGCGCTCGGGACTCGATGCCGGGGATGCTGGAGACGGTGCTCAACCTCGGCCTCGGCGACGAGGCGGTCGAGGGGTTGGCGGAGCGCACATCGAACCCGCGCTTCGCCTGGGATTCCTACCGCCGCTTCGTGCAGATGTTCGGAGACGTCGTCCACGGCATCCCCTCGGAGCGCTTCGAGTCGGCGCTGCGGCAGGCCCGCGAGGAGAAGGGGGTCGAGGAGGACACCGGTCTCGACGCCGCGGACCTCCGCGAGCTGACCGCGAGCTTCAAGGCGATCTTCTCCGAGGTGACCGGGGAGGAGTTCCCCGCGGAGCCCCGCGAGCAGCTGCGTCAGGCGATCGTCGCCGTCTTCGAATCCTGGAACGGGGACCGGGCGGTCACCTACCGGCGCCTCAACCGCATCCCCGACGACTGGGGGACGGCGGTCAACGTGCAGCAGATGGTCTTCGGCAACAAGGGATCCACTTCCGGCTCGGGAGTCGCCTTCAGCCGCGACGAGCGCACCGGCGAGCCGGCGCCCTCGGGCGATTTCCTGCTCGACGCCCAGGGCGAGGACGTGGTCGCCGGGATCCGCACCGCCGAGGACCTCTCGACGCTGGGGGAGCGGATGCCCGAGGCGCATGCCCAGCTGCTGGAGATCCTGCGCCTGCTCGAACGCCACTACCGCGACATGCAGGACGTCGAGTTCACGATCGAGGAGGGCAGGCTCTACCTGCTGCAGACCCGTAACGCCAAGCGCCCGGCCCAGGCGGCGGTTCGCTTCGCCCATGATGCGGTCGAGGAGGGGCTGCTCGATGTCTCGGGCGCCCTGCGGACGATCGACGCGAGCTCGCTGGAGGCGCTCCTTCACCCTGTTTTCGACCCCGAGTTCTCCTACGAGCCGCTGACCGTTGGGATCGCAGCCTCTCCCGGGGCCGCCAAGGGGCGGATCGCCCTCAGCGCCACCGAGGCGATCCGCCGCGCCGAGGCCGAAGAGGAGGTGATCCTGGTCAGGGCCTTCACCGAGGCCGACGACGTCGCCGGCTTCCACGCGGCAAAGGGGATCCTCACCGCGGAGGGGGGCAAGGCCTCGCACGCCGCCCTCGTCGCCCGGGGGATGGGCCGTCCGTGCGTCGCCGGGGCATCCGCACTGGCGATCGATCAGCAGGAGGGAACTGTCCGGGTCGGGGAGGTCGAGCTGAGAGCGGGGGACGAGATCGCGATCGAGGGATCGAGCGGAGTAGTGACCCTCGATGACGTGCCCCTGATCGACCCGGAGATCAGCGAGGAGTTCGAGACGGTCCTCGGCTGGGCCGATCAGAAGCGCCGCCTCGAGGTGCGAGCCAACGCAGACACCCGCTCCGATGCCGCCCAGTCGCGCCAGTTCGGCGCCGAGGGGATTGGCCTCTGCCGCACCGAGCACATGTTCTTCGGCGACGACCGCGCCGAGCTCGTCCGCGGGATGTTCATCGCGGCCGAGCGCCAGCGCCGGGCCCGGCTGCACGCCAGCGAGGACCCCGGCGAAGGCTCGGCGGAGCTGCGGGCGACGGAAGAGGCGTTCAAGACCGCCCTTGCCCGGCTCGGCGAGCTGCAGCGGGCCGACTTCGAGGCGATCCTCGCCGAGATGCGGGGACTGCCGGTGACGATCAGGCTTCTGGACCCGCCGCTTCACGAGTTCCTCCAGCTCGAGCACTTCGAGGATCTGGTGCGCGAGGCTGAGCGATCAGGCGACGAGGCACGGCTCGTGCGGGCCCGCGCCGATGCCGAGATCGTCGGGGACCTCCAGGAGGCCAACCCGATGCTGGGGATGCGGGGGATCCGCCTGGGGATCAACTTCCCCGAGGTCTACGAGATGCAGGTGCGGGCGGTGATCGGAGCTGCCGCGGCGTCCGGCCGCGACGGCGAGCCGCCGATCCTCGAGATCATGCTGCCGCTGATCGCCTACGAGGCCGAGCTGGACGTTCTCGGGGACCGGATCAAGGCGGTCGCCGAGGAAACGATGCGTGAGACCGGGGTGGAGGTCTCCTACTCGGTGGGAACGATGATCGAGCTGCCACGGGCCTGCCTGATAGCCGAGCGGATCGCCGCCCATGCCGAGTTCTTCAGCTTCGGCACGAACGATCTCACCCAGACGACCCTGGGGTTCTCACGCGACGACGTCGAGGCGAGCTTCATGCCCGCATATCTGGAGACGCGGATCATCGACCGCAGCCCCTTCGAGACGCTCGACATCGAGGGGGTCGGCGAGCTGGTCAAAATCGGGGTCGGCCGTGGTCGCCGGACGGCCCAGGAGCTGAAGTGCGGCGTCTGCGGCGAGCACGGGGGAGACCCGGAGAGCATCGCGTTCTTCCATCAGAATGGGATCGACTACGTCAGCTGCTCCCCCTTCCGGGTCCCGATCGCCAGGATCGCGGCCGCGCAGGCGGCGATCGCCGAGGCCGGCTAGGTGAGCGAGACCGCGGCCGCCGCTTCGCTCGAGGAGAGGGTCCGCGCCTGGGAGTCCGCGCACATGGCGGTGAGCGCGACCCGCTCCTACCCGGCGCAGCGCGGGGAGACCGAGCCCGACAGCCCGGTGCGGACGCCGTTCCAGCGCGATCGCGACAGGATCGTCCACTCGAAGGCCTTCCGGCGGCTGATGCACAAGACGCAGGTTTTCGTCGCCCCCGAGGGCGACCATTACCGGACCCGGCTCACCCACACCCTCGAGGCCACGGGGATCGCCCGCACGGTGGCCCGGGCGCTGGGGCTGAACGAGGACCTCACAGAGGCGATCGGCCTCGGCCACGACCTCGGGCACCCCCCCTTCGGCCACATCGGCGAGGAGGCGCTCGACAAAGCGCTGCGAGAGCGTTGCGATTCCGGCTTCAAGCACAACGTCCACTCGCTTCGGGTCGTCGAAGTGCTGGAGCGCGAGGGCCGCGGGTTGAACCTGACCGAGCCGGTCCGCGACGGCATCCTCAACCACACCGGTTCACGGAAGCCCGCCACCCTGGAGGGGCGGATCGTGCGCATCGTCGACCGGGTCGCCTACATCAACCACGACATCGACGATGCCCTGCGGGCGGGGATCCTCAGCCACGCCGACCTGCCGAGCGACGACATTGAGCTGCTCGGGCCGACCGGGGCGAAGCGGATCGACCGGCTCGTCACCGACATCGTCGAGCGCTCCGCGGGGGGCGAGGACATCCTCCAGAGCCCCGAGCTCGGCGGGGCGATGCTCCGCCTCCGCAAGTTCATGTTCGACCAGGTCTACCTGGGACCGGCAGCCCGCCGCGAGCACGGGCGGGTGCAGATGACGATGCGGGGCCTCTTCGACCACTACCTCGATCACCCCGGGGAGGTGCCGGTCGCCGACCCGGCCGCGGAGCCCTGCCAGGCGGTGACCGACTACCTGGCCGGAATGACCGATCGCTTCTGCATCGCCCGCTTCACCGAGCTGGCGATCCCGGAACAAGCGAGATTCTGAGCGCGGCGAATGCCGGGCGGGGCGCTACGGTGAGCCGGTGGCGATGATCAGCACCGAGAGCCTCGAGCGGGTCAAGGAGGCCAGCGACATAGTCGAGGTGATCTCGGCCCACACAGACCTGCGGCGGCAGGGCTCGCGGATGGTCGGCCTCTGCCCCTTCCACGAGGAGCGCACCCCGTCGTTCTCGGTTGAGCCGACCGAGAAGCTCTACCACTGCTTCGGCTGCGGGGTGGGCGGCGACGTGATCAAGTTCGTCGAGGAGAAGGAGGGGATCGGCTTCGGCGAGGCGGTCGAGCTGCTCGCCGAGCGCTACGGGGTGGAGCTGAAGCGCGAGAAGGAGGACCCCCGCGAGGAGGAACGGCGGCGCCGGCGGCAGAGGGTCGGGGAGCTGCTGGGCCGGACCGCCACCTTCTATGAGAGCTTCCTCTGGGAGTCCGGCGAAGCGGCGAAGGCGCGCTCCTACCTGGCGGGCCGAGGTTTGGGCGAGGAGGTGTTGAGGGCGTTCGGGGTCGGCTACGCGCCCAGCGCCTGGGACCAGGTGCTGGGCCGCGGCCAGCGCGCCGGCTTCGCGGTCGCCGAGATGAAGGCGGCCGGCCTGGTGCAGAGCGGGCGGCGGGGAGGGGAGTACGACCGTTTCCGCAGCCGGATCATGTTCCCGATCCGCGACCGCCGCGGGCGGGTTCTGGGGTTCGGGGGGAGGGCGATGCGCTCCGAGCAGGGTGCCAAGTACATAAACACCTCCGAGACGGAGCTCTTCCGCAAGAGCCGCATCCTCTACGGGGTGGATCGCGCCAAGGGCGCGATCGCCAGGGCCGGGCGGGCGGTGGTGGTCGAGGGCTACACCGACGTCCTGGCGCTTCACCAGGCGGGCATCGAGGAGGCCGTCGGCGTGATGGGGACAGCGATCACCGAAGAGCAGGTGGCGGCGCTCTCGGGGATGGTCGAGGAGGTGATCCTCGCGCTCGACGCCGACTCGGCCGGCCAGGAGGCGATGCTGCGGGCCCAGCGGGTCGCCGCCGGCCGCCGGATGAGGCTTCGGATAGCGCCCATGCCGCCCGGCGAGGATCCCGCGGACATGCTCGCGGCGGAGAGTGGGGCAGAGCGCTTCACGGCGCTCCTGGAGGGGGCGGTGGAGGTGCCCGAGTTCAGGGTGATGCTGGCGCTCGAGGGAGCCGACGGCCTCTCGCCCGCGGAGCGCGACCGGGCGCTCGCGGAGGTCGCGCCCGTGCTGGGCGAGATGAACGAGTCGGCGAGCCGCGACGACCTGGTTCGCAGGGTCTCGGAGCGACTAGAGCTCGAGCCGGCGATGGTGCTCCGTCGCGCCGGCGCCGCCCGCCGGCGGAGGACGGCGGACCCGCCGAAGCAGCCGGGTCCCGAGCAGGATCCGGGCCCGGCGGCTGTGATCGAGCTGACCCCGCGCGAACGCCGCGAGCGGGCTCTGCTGGCGATGTGCATCGCGATGCCCGCTGACGGCGCCGCCTACCTGGCGAAGCTGAGTGACGAGCACCTCTCGGCGGTCGGTGCCAGAGCGCGGGACTGGCTGCGTGAGCATCCTGAGGAGCCGGGATCCGACCTGCCCCACGATGACCCCGAGCTGAGCGGCATCCTCACCGAGCTGGTGATCATGTCGCGCGCCGAGCCGGCCTCGGTCGAGGCGATGGAGCTCAATTACCTGCAGCTCGAGCAGCGTCGCCTCGAGGCCCGGATCAGCGCCGCCGGCGAGGACTACGAGCGCCGCGCCGAGCTGAGCCGCGAGCGGGCCGATCTGGTCCAGCGGATCGCCGCGGTCCAGCAGGTGGCGAGCTAACGCGCACACTCCCAGCCGGGCACCCGGAGCCCATCTAGAATGCGTCGCCGGCCGCGAGCGGCCGCGATCCCCCGTGATGTAACGGCAGCATGACTGACTGTTAATCAGTTCGTAGTGGTTCGAATCCACTCGGGGGAGCTCCAGGGAGGGAGATCTGGGAGGCTCAGCCCGCCGAGCGGCGCGCCAGGTCTTCTACCAGCTCCGCCCCCCTCACCGCTCCGTCGTGCCGCCGCCCCCAGTCGGCGATCGCCTCGGCCCGCATACTGAACCGCGGGTCCTCGAGGAGGCGGCGGGTCGCCCAGCGCAGCGGGCCGGGCCGGCAGAACCGCCACGGGACCGACAGCCCGACTCCGGCCCAGGCGATCCGGGCCGCGGTCTCGCTCATATCGCCGGCGACAGGCGAGGTGAGCACCGGAACGCCCTCGCCGAGGGCCCGGGCCACGGTGCCATGGCCGCCGTGGCAGATGACCAGCGAGGTCTTCGGCATCACCTGGCTGTAGCTCAGCCAGTCGACGAGGACGGCGTTCGGCGGCACCTCCGGTGGCTCGCCGGAGGCCTCGCGGTTGACGGTCGCCACGACCCGCACCGGCTCGCCGGCAAGGGCCTCCAGCGCAGCCCTCACGAGCCGGTTCTCGGGGTCCTGCGAGGTGCTCGGCGCTACCAGCACCAGCGGCTCCTCGCCGGGAGGCAGGGCGATCTCCGGGTAGGGCAGCTCGAAGGTGATCGGTCCGCTCACCGCGACGCCCTGCGACCAGGCGCGCGGATACTCGAGCTGGGGGAAGGTCGCGACGATCGCCAGCTCGGCGCTGATCCCGCCGTGGAAGCGCTTCTGTGGCGGCAGCCCCAGGGCGGCGCGCTGCTGGTTCAGCTCCCGGCGACCGCGCCGCAGCCCGGTCTCGAGCAGCGGCAGCGCCGCGGTCCATGCCGCACGGCCCAGCCCGGCACGCGGCGGCTGCGCGCCGATCGCGAAGAACGGCAGCCCGGGCTCATGCACGGGGTAGACGTGCGGGATCAGGGTCGCCCGCGTCACCCCGGCGACCTCGGCGGCCAGCGAGGGCGCCAGGGTGAGGATGTCGCTCACCACGACCTGCGGGCGCAGCTCCTCGAGCAGCGGCGCCAGGGCCCTTGCGGCGTCTGCCGCCCCCGCCCCCTCGGGCGAGTCGGGCCGGGGTGGGGGGAAGATCCGGTACTCCTCTGCCGCAGTGAATTCCAGCCCCGCGTCACCGGCGACTCCGCGCCACCGCTCCCACGACTCGAGCACCACACGGTGCCCGCGCCGGGCTAGGGCTCGCCCCAGGCCGATCGCGGGGTAGGCGTGGCCAGGATCGCCGAACGCCGCCACCAGCAGCCGCAGCGGCTCGCCTGGCCTCATACCCGCCTGCTGAAAGTTCCCGTTCGCCAACCCTGCTCCGCGTGATTGGGCCTCCGCGAACCGCTATCCATCCGCCCATGTTCGCCAGGGCAAGCCGCCGCCGGCGCTCGGCCCGTCTGCGGGTCCTCACCGAGGCCCTTCCCCGCCACACCCGCGAGGCAATGCTCCGGGCTCTCGACCAGGACCAGATCATCGTCGGCGCCTACACCGACCGAGAGGGCGGGGTCTGCCCGATGCTGGGCGCCCACCGCAACGGCGGCCGCACCGACTTCGCCTCCTTCGCCCGCGCCTGGGACGAGTTCACCGGGGCCGGCAGGCGCTCCCGGCCGGCGACCCGGCGGGAGCTGGCAGCCCTGCGCTCCTACCTCGAGCTCAGCCTGCTCGCGGACCAGGCGCTCGATCGATCGCCTCCCGCGCCGCGCCGGGCCCGCGACCGCTTCCGGGCCTATGACCTGCGAAGGCTTAGGCGCCGCGCCGCCTCGCCCGGCGGCTCCGATGCGCCCGAGCGCCAGCTCGCCCAGATCCGCTAGAGGGCGTCGCCCGGTCGCATGAAGACGATCTCGGGCACCAGGCAGTTGCGCGAGGTGCGCAGCAGGAAGCGGACCGCCTCACCGATATCGTCGGGTTGGATCATCTCCTCGGCCTTCACCTGGTCCTTGACGAACTCGGTCATCGGCGTGTCGACGAAGGCGGGAGCGAGGGCCGTGCACTGGATCCCGGCGTCGCCGATCTCCTTCTGAGTCCCCTGGCTGAAATTGATCACGGCGGCCTTGGTCGCGGCGTAGACGGAAAGCCATCCCTGGCCCGACTTGCCGGCGATCGAGGCCGTGTTGACGATCAGCGCCTTGCCGTGCTCCTCGCCGGCGGCACGCAGTAGCGGCAGCCCCTCCCGGGTGCCGATGATCAGTGCCCGCAGGTTGACATCGAGCTGCATGTCGAGCTGCTTGGCGCCGATCTCGTGAACCGGCTGCCCGATCCCGACCCCGGCGTTGTTGACCAGCGCATCGAGGCGGCCGTAGGTCTGCTTGTGCTGGTCGAAGACCGCGACGATCTCCTCTTCCGAGGTCATGTTGGCGGGCACGCTGAGAACCTTGTAGCCCTCGCCGCGCAGGCCCTCCGCGGCCTGCTCCAGCTTCTCGGGCCGGCGGGCGGCGACCGTCAGCGAGTAGCCCTCGTCGCCGAGCGCCCGCGCGATCGCCAGGCCGATCCCGCTCGATGCCCCCGTGATCAGTGCCGCTCGCTCCGCCAAGGTTTCTCCTCTCGCTCGTCTCCGGCTGCGCGCCACCCTAGTACGCGCGACCCAGGGGCCGCGGCGTCGCGCCGAGCCGCGACCGCCCTGCCTGCCTGACTAACATGGCCGCGTGCGCTTCTTCCGAGTCGCCTGCGCTTCGCTCTGCCTGCTTGCGGTGGCCGCCCTGGCCACCGCCTGCGGTGGCTCGGGCTCGACCGACGCGGCCTCGGCCACGGCCGCCAGCCGCCCTGCACCTCCGGCGAGCGACTTCCCGAAGGCCGCGGGCAAGACGCTGGGGCAGGTGCTGAACTCTGCGTCGGGTCCCTCGAAGCTGGTGGTCTCACCGGCTTCCGAGGTCTTCTACAAGGGTGAGAACCGCTACCCGTTCGGCGTCTTCGAGCGCGATCGCACCCAGGTCCCCGACGCCGACGTCGCCCTCTACTTCGCCAAGGTTCCTGCGTCGGAGGGTGGTGGGACCTTGGGGCAGGGATCGAACTCGAGCAAGGCCGTCGCCAAGGCGCTCGCCCAGCCGGCCGAGGGCCCGTTTCCGGCTTCGGTCGAGAGCCTCGAAACCCAACCCGCCTTCCGCGCCGCCACGACCACGAACGATCCCGACGCCGCCACGGCCGTCTACGTAACGCACGTCAACTTCCCCAGCGACGGGGAGTGGCGGATCGCGGCAATGGTCAAGGACGGCAACCAGTTGAAGGCGACGCTGCTGCCGAGCGCCATCGTCGGCCAGTTCAAGGGCGTGCCGAGGGTGGGGGAGAGGCCGCCGCGCATCCATACGCCGACCCCCGAATCGGTGGGCGGGGACCTCTCGAAGATCACCACCCGGGTCCCGCCCGAGCACATGAACCAGACCGACTTCTACGACGCCCTCGGAAAGAAGCCGATCGTCCTCGTATTCGCAACGCCGCAGTTCTGCCAGAGCCGGGTCTGCGGTCCGGTGGTTGACGTCGCCTCCCAGGTGCAGGAGAAATACGGCGACAAGGTCGACTTCATACACATGGAGATCTACAACGACAACGACCCCAGCAAGGGCATTCGACCCCAGGTCCGCGCCTTCAACCTGCCGGGCGAGCCGTGGCTGTTCGTGATCGACCGCAACGGCGTCGTCCACACCGTGATAGAAGGCGCATTCGGCGTCAACGAACTGGAGAAGGCCGTGGAGGGGGTCGCGGGCAAATGAGCGAGACGGATTCCGACGCAGAGCTGAAGCAGTCGTTCGCCGTGGAGGCACGGCGTCGCTGCGACGTGATCTCGGCCGGACTCGAGACGGGCACGGACGATTTCGAGACCCTGCGCCAGGAGGCGCACGCGCTGAAGGGGACGGCTGCCGTCGTCGGCCTCCAGCGTCTCGCCGAGCTTGCCGGCCTGATGGAGTCCGACCTGGCCGAGGCCAGCAAGGCGAGCGATCTTCGCCCCGGCCGGGCCCACCAGATAGCCGACGCCGCCAAGGCGCTGGCCGATGGCGCCGCCGCGGCCGCCGAGGGCAATGAGGAGCCGCCCGACGTCGGCCGCTCTCTCGCGCAGCTGTTCAGCGTTTGAGGTCCAGGGGGTGACGAACACACGTTCGTCCAACAATCGTGCAAGGTCGGCGCCAAGCGCAAGCAGGGGGCCGGCTGCCCCGTTTCCCTGAGCAGGAGTCCCACGCGCGCGCTGCGCGGCACTGGGGTGGGGGACTCCTCGGCGGACAGCCCCCAGAGATGGGGGCTTTCCGCTGTTCGGACAGGATTCCCGCCCGCGGTCCGCGGGGCACCGCGAGGTTCGCGCGATCGCTCTCGTGGGTAAATGCGAACCGTGCCGATCGGATATCTGATCACCGTGACGCTCCTTGCGCTTGGCACCGTGCTCGCCCTGGCGCCACCTCGCCAACCCAGGCCGCTGGCCAGGATCGGCTTCCCGTCGGTCTTCTGATCAACGAGCTGCCTCTCTTTCCCTGCCTGTGGCTGCTCGCCGCCACGGTGCTGGCCGTCGGCCAGGGCGATGTCAATTCGGCGGGCGCTTGGGTTGTTGTCGGAGCGGCCGCCGTGACCGCGCTCGGGCTCGTCGTCGTCGCTCGGCGGGCGCTCCGGGCGCGTCCGGCCGTCGACCGGGCCTTGACCGAGGGCCTGGGCGCTGGTTGGCGCAGGGGGATCGACCCGGAGATCGCCGCCGGCCTGGATCGGCGCCCGTCGCTCGCCCGGATCGTTTCTCTGGCCGTTCCCGTGGTTTCCGCGCCCCAGCGCCGTCGAGCGCGTCGCGAACCTGAGCTACGGCGACGCGGGCAGGCGAAACCTGCTTGACGTCTACCGCCACCGCTCGCATCCGCGCGGGGTCCCCACGCTTGTCTACCTGCACGGCGGCGATTACTTCGGCGGACGCAAGGAGCGCGAGGGGCGCCCCCTGATCCACCGGCTCGCGAGCCACGGCTGGGTGTGTATCAGCGCCAACTACCGGCTGCGTCCCGCCGCGACATTCCCGGACCACCTGATCGATCTCAAAACGGATCATCGCCTGGGTGCGCGAGCACGGCGCCGAGCACGGCGCCGACCCTGACACGATCTTCGTCGCCGGCAGCTCGGCAGGCGGTCAGATGGCCGCTTTGGCCGCGCTGACGCCCAACGGCCCCGCGTTCCAGCCCGGCTTTGAACGCGCGGACACCGCGGTGACTGCCGCCATCTGCCTCTACGGCTACTTCGGGAACTATTACGGACAGGGAGAGGACTCCTCGCCGGGGGCCTGTGTGCGGACCGATGCACCGCCGTTCCTCGTCGCGCAGGGCGATCGAGATACCCACTCGCCGCGCTTCGTGGAGATCGCCCGAGGCTTCGTCGAGGAGCTCCGCGACGTCTCGTCCAATCCAGTCGTCTATGCGGAGCTGCCCTGGGGGCAGCACGCGTTCGACGTCTTTCACTCGATCCGTTTCGAGGCGGTCGTGGATGGGATCGAGGCGTTCACGGCCTGGGTGCGGTCGACGCGGGTGAGATCGCGCGCGGGAGGCGCGGGAGATTTCGCCGAATGAGCTCCCCGTTGTGATGCAAACTCCACCTTTGATGCACGAACGGGTAAGCCAGCTTCGCAAGTCGCTGACCGGCGACGTGCTAGCCCCGTCAGACCGCGAGTACGAGCGAGCGCGACTCTGCTTCAACCTGCTGATCGACCGTCGGCCGGCGGCGATCGCGCGCTGTGTGGATACCGACGACGTCGTGAGCGGGTTTGCCTTCGCGCGGTCCCAGGGCCTGGAAGTCGCCGTTCGCGGCGGCGGACATAACCCGGCCGGTCACTGCACCGTCGACGACGGCCTGGTGATCGATCTGTCCCGGATGCGCAGCGTCGAAGTCGATCCGGAGGCGCGCGTCGCCGTCGCGGGAGGCGGCGCCACCTGGCTCGACTTCGACGCGGCGACGCAGGCGCACGGCCTCGCAACGCCAGGCGGCGTGGTCGGCTCCACCGGGGTCGCTGGCCTCGCGCTCGGCGGTGGCATCGGCCACCTGACCGCCCAGCACGGGCTCACCTGCGACAACATGATCGGCGCCGAGCTGGTCACTCCCAGGGGCGAGGTGGTTCACGTGAGCGACGACGAGAACCCCCAGCTGCTCTGGGGGCTCCGCGGCGGGGGCGGCAACTTCGGCGTCGCGACGCGGCTCGAGTTCCGCCTTCACCCGGTCGAGCGGGTCGTCGGCGGCCTCTTCGACTACGCCGGGGAGGGCGTTCGCGAGGCGATCCGGACGTTCCGCGACGTGGACGCCGGGGCCGGCGACGAGCTGAGCTGCCAGGCCCAGCTCACGGTCGATGCCTCCCTGAGCCCGGCCCTCGCTATCGCCCCGTGCTACACGGGCACGGATGAGGATCCGGAGGAGCTCCGCGCACTGCGCGCGGCCCCGGGGCTGGTCGGCGACACCGTGCGTTCCCAGACCTTCCTCGATCAGCAGCGCGTCTTCGACCCCGGCTACGGAGTGGACCGCAACTACTGGAAGGGCCACTTCGTCCGCGAGCTGGCGGACGAGCTGATCGAGGAACTGCTCGCCCGGATCGCCGCGCTGGATCGGCCCCCCGGCGGAATCCTGATCGAGTCACTTCGCGGCGGGCCCAAGAAGGTGGCCCTCGACAGCGCGGCGGTCGGTTACCGCGACGCAGCCTTCAACGTCAGCGTGATGGCGAGCTGGACCGACCCCGCCGTTGATGACGAGCACATCGCCTGGGCCCGCGATACGGCGGCGGCGATCGAGCCCTGGTCGGTCAGCGGCGGCTACGCCAATTACATGCAGGCCGATGAGCCCCTCGACCGAGTCCGCAGTGCATTCGGGTCCGAATCGTTTGACCGCCTCCGCGCCCTGAAGTCCCGCTACGACCCCGACAACGTCCTGAACCGGAACCAGAACATCCCGCCGGTGACCGCCGCGTCTCTCGACGAGGCCGACTAGGCAGCTCCGTGAACGCGTCGATCGTGCAGGCTGGAGAAGGATCGCCAAGCGGTCCAGACGACCCAGGCTTATTGGGTTGCATTCCGCAGCGAAGGCCCCGAAGAATTCGTCTATCAGGGGCGGCCAAGCCTTTGATTGGGCAGCAATGGGCAGCGGGAGCGGTTCGGAGCCTTCAGCGGCTCCTGCGAGCCGTCCGAAGGCGAAGCACGAATCCCCGCAGTAGAGCCATAATCAACCCCCACGGGCCGGTAGCTCAGCTGGTCAGAGCAGCGGACTCATAATCCGTCGGTCGCAGGTTCGAGTCCTGCCCGGCCCATCCGATTCCAGAGCGGTTTGCGCTTGTGCCGCCTTGCCACTTGGCCCCAAACGTGGCCCCACGCAAGGCGAGCTAGGGTGCATCGCGGCGCGGCCTCTGCGGGTTGCCTTGCAACTTCCCCCAGGGCCGCGCCGTCCTTCCTCACGGGGGGCGCCATCGACTAATCGTTGTGGCAACGCCTCCCAGCGCCGGTCGGCGATCCAGACCGACCGCGATCCTCCGCCCCGGTGACGGCTACATCCCGAGCACGTGAAAGCGAGCGAGAGCGGAGGGCTTTCCAGATTCCTATTTGGCCCCGTCCTGTTTGCCGCAAGGCAGGGCAGGTCGAGCGAATCGGTGGCAACACCGTGCGCGGTAAAGACAGACCTGGACGCGCTTGAAGCTCGACGCCATACGGCATACCCGATACCTCAGTTGTACGGCACCGTTGGCGTAACTGCTCCCTTCACCGGGGGCAGTACGCCCTGGCGCCCCAACGTGTCCTCGATACCGGCAGCCCAGGGTCGAACCGGGCAGCGGTTCCGGCGGCAGCAGGGGCCAGACTTCAACCATGCCCCAACACCAACACTCACTCGACCTCAACAAGTTGGTGACCCTGAATCCGATCCAGCGCCGCGTCCTCTATGACTCCCTTGACCTCAATGTGCTGGAGCGAGCCGAGGCCGAGGACCAGGTACAGAAACTGATCGCCCGGCGCCCGACTGCCGCCGGTCGAAGTGGGATGCTCGCCAAGACGATGAATCAGCGCGACAAGGACCGCATGGAGTTGCTCGACAGGGTCGAGAAACGCTTGCCCGAACTTGACCTCGATCAGCATTCGATCGAGTGGACCACGCTCGACGATGGCCACGAGGCCCTGCTTGTCGATGGCGGCGGGATCGACGGCGGCCCGGGCTGCTTCATCGCCTGCGCCAAGGACGACCTCCACATCGTCGGAACGAGCGGAGCCAGCATCGGCTGCATCCGGGTCCTGCCGGACGGCACCAGGGTGCTCGCAAAGGCCATGCCGGACCCGCTGGCGCGGGAGGACGACGACCCGGAGTAGTACGCCTGGGCGAAGTCCCGGACCGTTGCCGCCGGGACCGGCGCCACACTCGGAGGAACACGATCAAGTAGCGCGGACCACCCTGGAGCAGTCGCGCCGACGTATTTTCGGAGGTAGACATTGCTCAAGGACGAAGTAACTCAACGGGATGCAAAGCTGCGCCAGCTTCGCGCCGAGCGGTCGAGGGCCGCGAAGGTCGCCAAGCTCGCTGCCCAGGCCCGCCTCGCTGACCCTGGCGCCGCCGAAAATGCCGAGCAGGCCGTGCGGGATTTCGACGCAGACATCAGCCGGACCGAGCGGGAGTTGGCTGCGTTGGTGACAGAGCTGGGCGATCTGGAAGCCGCTGGCCGACCCGGCGGTGGACTGCTCCCCGGCGGTGAGAACGGCTGGCGGACAGCCGCAGCGGGCCTTCAAGGCAACGAGACGACCCGGGTGGACCTGCCGGGCAGCTCGCTGTTGCGGGCCCAGGCTCCCGCAACCTCGGGCGCCACGACCTCCACGACCTCGGGCACCGCGACCCCGATCAGCGTCCGCACACCGCTGGACCGGGCGGCAAGCCGCACGATCTTGTATCCGTGGGCGCTGCCGCAGGAGTCGTTCCCGGCGCCGGGCGAAGTCACCGGCTCCGACTACCGGGTGACATTTTCAAGCGACCCGATCAGCGGCATCGAGCGCGACGTCGATGAGACTTCGACGAAAGCTGACCTCGGCGCATCGGTGGCATTGGTCACGCCCGTGGCTCGGATGTTCGCCATCACCGCCAGCGGCATCCCTCAGCGCGTCCTGGCGAATGAGAGTTCGCTGGCGGCCTTCCTCGAACAGGAGATGAGGCGCAAGCTGGATTTGGAGATTGATCAGCACGTTGTGGACGTGATAACCGCCAGCTCCCCGGCCTCGGGATCGACGGGAACCGGCCTGATTGAACAGGTGCGCCGAGGCGTCGCGGCCCACAGGGCTCTCGGTTCGAGCCCATCGGTGTTAGCCGTCTCGCCCGATGACAGCGCCGATCTTGACCTCTCCACGACCGGCGCCGACGACGCCTTTGTCTTCGTCGTCCGGGATTCCGGATCAGCGAGCCCGCTTTGGAGCTTGACCGTGGTCGAGAGCGAGGCAGTTGACAAGCCCCTGATCCTCGATCCTCTGCGGCTCGGAATCCTGCTGACCGGCGCTGGCTCGATCTTGAGCGACCCTTACTCGGGCATGGAGCGGAACTTGATCCGCCTGCGCTGCGAAGTGGAATGTGTCGCTTCGATCAGGTCGGCAACGGGCGCCTACGTGATCGGCTAGACGTGTGGGAGGTCGAAGCCGTGCGGCCGGTCCGCCCCCGGGGTTGCCCTTCGCCGGGATGGCCGCATCGGCGCCTCCCGCCGATCAGTACCGGACCCCGGCGCGCTGCTCCTGCCTCCGCAGCGCGTCGGGATTCCGGATACAGGCGCGCCGTCCGCTGGGCTCGGGGCCATCGGCTGACGATCGCCTACGTCACCGTCGCCGTCCTGATCCTGGTGGCGCTGCGGTAGCTGTGAGCCGCCCTGGCCGAACTTCGTCCTTGCCTGCTCGCAGGAGCCGGGCTAGGTTTGCGGTCCGGACCGCGATCCGGGACACGGGGAGTCTCGTCCGTTATGACCCCTGGGGGAAGTGCCTCCCGCCCGAGTTTCCTTCCAGACTGGGGCACCGGAGGCGCTGCGACGGGGGGCGGCGCGATCACGAAAGGGCGGCGCCCACTCACCCCATGCCCGGCGGCCAGAGGAAATGGCGAAATCCGGCGGGATTCTCTGAAGGGATTTTTTCGTGACTGACAACGACGATCGCCCCGACCTAGAAGAACGCGGCCTGCTCGACCGCTACGAGGCCAACTTGACGGCGGCGAAGAAGGCCCTGGCCGCTGCCGATCGCCAGCCGCTGATCCCGGGCAGCACCGGGCAGCGTCGAAGCAACCCGCTCTACGGCGTCGCCGAAACCTGCGACCGGCTGGCGCTGGCCTACTTCGAGCAGCTCCTGGCGCTCCGCGAGCGACGGTCGAAGGCCGCCGAGCTCGGCCATCTCCGGGACATGACGGCCGGGACCTGACTTTTCCCGCCATCTCCGACCTTAGCGCGGGATTGCGCGAGGTTCACCACGCCGTTACCAACCCTCTCGCTGGCGCCAAGTCGTCGCGATCGAGCTGATCGAGGCCCACAAGCTCGGGTCGGGCCGCGCCGTTCATAGCCCGGAGACACAAGCTCGGGGGCGGATTCCTCTCCCCGAGCAGATTTCGGCCCCGGCGTTGTCCCTATTCGGCGTCGGGGCCGAATCTTTCCCTCCCCGCCGGGGAGCAGCGCCCTGAGAGTTCTAATGCCCGCGGACCGCAAGCCCTCCGATGCCCCCCGCGTTCGTTGGTAGGGAGTATTTGGTGGCGGCAGAGACATTTGAGCTGATAGTCGAGGGCAAGGCCCTAGAGCCTGCTCTGCGTGAAATGGATCGTTCGCCCGACATCAAGGTGCTCGGCCCGCACATATCAACCCGCTACCCCGGCGCCGGTGTCGAGGGCATGCGGATCGCGGTCAGGGTCAGGGCCCATAGTCCGGCCGAGGCGTCCAGCCTGGTCAGGAGCTACTTGCCCGAGAGCTGCAAAGTGCGGCCGTCCTTGGTCTAGGTCCTGCGGGGGCGGCGCCCTGAGAGGCGATCTGCGGCCTTCCGATCGGGGGCCGCGTGTCTTTCCCTTCGCCGGGGCCGTGGCTGGCGAGGGTTCCGGCCGCAGCGGCAGGTAGCTTTGTTCCCCTAGTCCCTTCGCGTCGGCTTCTTGCCTTCACCTGCCGACCGGAAAGAGCGTTCATGCAGGCGCCGCCCTTCGGGGCGGCGTCGCTCGTTCCGACCGGGCCGTTCGAAAACCTTTGAGGCGCATGAATGTTCAACCCGAAGGTGACTACCGTTGCGCCGCCGCTCCGTTGATGAGCTAGCCCTCCTCGCGATCAGGGGCGACGTTCCCGCGCTCCGCGAGCTGAACCGCCGCGACGGCGACGAGGCGAAGCTGGCGAGGGTCGAGGTCGTCCGCGCCAAGCGGCAGGGCTCCCCCGGCGCCCGCCGGGCGATCCGCGTTTGCAACAGTCGCGCCACCCGCAGGCTGAACCGATCCTGGGAGGCGGGCCGCCTGCCGGGGATCGAGCGTGACACCGGCCACGGCCCCGAGACTCGCGCCGACTGGCTAACCCGGAGCCCTTCCGGCCATGCTCCGCGTAGTGGGGCAAATGCCCGGCGCCCTGGCTCCCGCCGCGCCACCCGCAGCAGTTCGTCCTCAGACGACCCCGGCGAATCATCCGGCCCCGCTGGCGGCGGGGATCAGGACCGTGATCAGGACCGTGATCACCACCATGTAGACCTCGCGGCTGTCGCCCCGGAGGCGCAGCGATGAAGGCGGCCGACCTGCCACGGCTCCCGCTGGAGGACGTGTTTGACCTGTTCGGCTGGGGCGGCGGTCCCGAAATACCGACCGGTCGTGAAAACGCTCACCGGCGCCCGCGTGGGTACGCGGATTGGGCAGCCCCAGGCCAAGACCCGGAAGCTACTGGACGGGGTCGATCAGGTTCTCGCGGAGTACCAGGACTACCTGCCGCTGACCATCCGCCAAATCTTCTACCGGCTGGTCGCCACCCACGACTACCCGAAGGATCAGCGCGCCTACAAGCGGCTGTGCGAGCACCTGGGGCGAGCCCGCCGCGCCCGCCTGATCGACTTCGAGGCGATCCGTGACGACGGCGTAGTCACCGCCCGCCGCGACTACTACCCGAGCCCGGCGGACTTCTGGGATGACACCGTGCGGCGGGCCAACGGCTACCGCCGGGATCGGCAGGAGGGCCAGCCGGTCCGAGTCGAGCTGTGGTGCGAGGCGGCCGGGATGCTGGAGCAGCTCGCCCGCGTCGCCGAGCTCTACTCGGTCGCGGTGTTCTCGGCGGGCGGCTTCGTCTCGCTCACCGCGGTGAAGGGGATCGCCGACCGGGCGCTCGCCCGCAGCGTCCCCACCATCCTGCTCCACGTCGGCGACTTCGACCCTTCCGGCGAGTCGATCTTCGAGGCGATGGCCGCCGATGCGGCAGCGTTCGTGGAGGCCGACAGGCGCTTGCAGACCTTGTCCATCGAGCCCGTGCGGGTGGCCCTCAGCGCCGCCCAGGTGGCCGCTTACGGGCTGCCCACGGCCCCGGCCAAGGCAAGCGACCGGCGCTCGAAGACCTGGACGGGCGACACCTGCCAACTGGAGGCCCTACCGCCCGATCAGCTCGCCAAGATCGTGGAGCAGGCGATCCGGGACCGGCTCGACCTCGACCGCTGGGCCGAGCAGCTCAAGCTGGAGCGGAGTGACCGCACCGAGCTGCTCTGGGCGCTCCCGGCCGGGGGGGCGACGTGATGCCGACGATCTACTCGCCCCAGGAAATCGCCGACCTGCTCGGCGTCAGCCGCGAGACGGTGCTGCGCAAGTGCCGGGAGGGCAAGTGGCCCCACCGCCGCCTCACGGCCCAGAAGATCGTGTTCACCGACGACGACCTCGCTGCCCTGCTCGAAGGCTGCCGGGCCGGTAGCCTCGAGTGGTGCAAGGCAACCCTGACGAATGGGGGAAGTGATGAGCACCAACTACCTGAGCGGGAGCGTGTTCCTGCGCAGGCTCGCCCGTGGCGATGTCTGGTATGCGCGGGTCCGGGTCGGCACCAAGGACACCAAGAAGCGGATCGGCCCGGCCTGGACGAAGCGGAGCACCTGCCCACCGGGCCACTTCACCAAGGCGACCGCCGAGCGATGGCTGCGCGAGTACATGGTCGAAGTCGAGCGAGGCCAGCGAGTCGAGCAGCAGGCGACCGGGGCGACCTGGGAGGACGCCTGCCGCGAGTGGCTGCGCTGGATCGAGCACGACCGCAAGCGCAAGCGGTCGACGGTGCGGGACTACCGGCTGACGGTCGAGGCCAACCTGATCGACGATCTTGGGGCCGACCGAAAGCTGGAGGCGATCCCGCCCGCGAGCATCGAGCGTTACCGCGATGCCCTGGTGGCCGAGGGCCGCCTCTCACCCCGCACGATCAACAAGCGGCTGACGATGATCCACGGGATTCTCGGACGGGCGATGAAGGTGTGGAACCTGCGGGCCAATCCTGCCGCCGGTGTCGAGAAGGTGCCCGAGCGCCGCAGCGGTGACCTCGATGTTCTGCGGCCCGATGAGATTCGCCAGCTCGAAGCAGCCGCCGAGAGCGAGCAGGACGGGACGCTGTACCTGACCGCCGCCTTCACCGGGCTCCGTTTCGGGGAGCTGGCGGCGCTGCGCTGGTCGGACATCGACTGGCAACGGGACCTGATCCACGTCCGCCGGGCGCTGGCCCGTGGGGCGATTGAGGCGCCCAAGTCGGGCAAGGTGCGCTCGGTGCCGTTGGTCGCCGACGTGGCCCAGGCTCTCGCAAGGCTCGGGCAGCGGGAGTTGTGGATCGGCGACGACGACTTCGTGTTCGTCAGTCCGACCGGGGGCTACATCGACCACTCGGCAACCGTCAGGACCTACAAGCGGGCGCTGCGGCGGGCTGGCCTGCGCTCGATCAAGTTCCACGGGCTCCGCCACTCCTTCGGGACCATCGCGGTGCAGGCGTTCCCGCTCTCGGATGTGCAGGCATGGATGGGTCACGCCGACATCCAGACCACGATGCGCTACGTCCACTACGTCCCGAAACACGACGCCGCCAAGCGGCTCGGGGCTCTGCTGGACGAGGCCGAGGACGTGGCCCCAAACCTGGCCCCAAAGGCCGAGGCCAAGCGGTCGCCGGAAGGGGTCAGGAGTGCCTAGCTGTCGCCCGTTGTCGCCGCCTGTCGCCGGTGCCCTTCGGCCTCATAATCCGTCGGTCGCAGGTTCGAGTCCTGCCCGGCCCACTATCGATGTCGGAGGCGAACGGCTACTGCGTCACGACGATGTGGCGACGAGCCTCTTCGTAAAGGGGCTCCGGGGCCATGTCCAAGTCTCCGGGCCAGGAGATCGTCCCCGATTCAGGGTTGACCTTGACCTGCGCAAAGGTGGATGGATCCGCGAGAGGCTCGAAGACCCCGCGCCAAGTTCGGGTCGAGAAATCGACATCGCCGACTGTCCCATCGTCAAAGCTAAGGCGAAGCCGGTGTTCGCCGATCACCTCTACCGCGCTGATGTCGTGGAGCTCGTTCATGGCTGAAATCTTACGGAAGGGGGTCGATGCTGCGCAAGCGCTCTTCATTGCGAGCGCGCTCCCAGTTCTCCGCCAGCTCGCCCTGATGCAGGCGAGCCCATTCGGCCACCAATCGCTGCGCACGCGCCGGCAAGGAGCCCGCGATGACGTCCCCGTTGAAGTCGACGGACGCGGCCTCGCCGGCGTAGCGGGCATGAAAGTGAGGACGTGCGTGAACGCCCTCGTTCCAGTACATGAAAACGGCGATTCCGTAGAACGAGCTGAGACGAGGCATGGTCCGATGATGCGATTCCCGGCGGACGCTCTCGGCAGTACTTTGTCCCAAACTTTGTCCCCGACTCCAGCGAACTCCCTGGACACAATCGATGCAGATCGATCCCCCCAGACAGGAACGCGCTCCCTGGACATCTTCCGGCCGCTCTCATAATCCGTCGGTCGGAGGTTCGAGTCCTCCCCGGCCCATTGGAAAGCCCCCGCAACTGGGGGCTTTCTTACGTTTCGCGGATTTGGTCCGCTAGCCGACTGCAACCATTTTGCAACCCTCCCTTTGCTTTGCGTCAGGCACAAACCTCCGCCCGTTCCGTGGGCACCCGCTCCCTCCCGCCTACATCTCCCATGCTCACCATCACCCTCGTTACTCACGTCGTCGAGCTTCGGGGCTGCGAGGCGAAGCGAGGGCGGGAGTCGAATGGCGAACCCGGCTGGCACGCAGGGGGGAGGGGGGAGTCCCGCGTCCGGCTGGGCGCCATTACTCAGATAAGCCCGTCAGCCGCAACTCCCCCAACAAACGCGCATCGGTCCTGGCCTCGTCAGAGAGCTCGGCGGGGGCGAGCGAATCGACCGCCTTGACCCGGAAGGTCTGCGGTGCTAGACCCCTGAGGGCTCCTGCACCCGGCTGAAAGAAGGGCCTGGTTGAAGAAAAGCTTTCCGCGCCCAGCCTTCCCTGACCGTTCAAATCGGAACGGATGCCCGGGGATTAGGTTTCTCTGGGGGCGGGTGGGGTTCGCAGCGGGCGCAGTGGTGACTCTCGCTGTCGGCGTCGCCGCCTGCGGGGGCGGTGGCGGCCCGTCGACGACTTCCGGGGCCCAAGACAATCTGATCCAGTCGAACCCGGCGAACGGGAAGACGACGATCACGGTCGGTTCCAAGAACTTCACCGAAGAGTTCATCCTCGGCGAGATCTACGCCCAAGCCTTGAAGGCCGCCGGCTACAAAGTGAAGACCCGGCTCAACCTAGGCCCTGAGAAGGTGGCGCTGAAGGCCATCAACGATGGCCAGATAAGCGGATATCCGGAGTACACGTCCACCGCTCTCGGTTCGTTCTTCCAGGTCCCCGCGAGCAAGATCCCGTCAGGCGCCACCGAGGCCTACAACGAGGCGAAGGCGGACCTCGCTAGGGAGGGGATCGTGGCCTATCCACCGACCCCGTTCGCGGACGCGAACGCCGTTGGGACTCTCACAGCCACGGCCGAGAAGCTGGGCCTAAAGGACATCTCCGATCTGACCGGCAGGTCGCGAAACCTCGTCCTTGCCGGCTCACCCCAATGCCCCGCGCGGATCGACTGCCTTGCGGGCCTCGAGAAGAACTACGGCCTCAGTTTCAAGCAGTTCAAGCCAGTGGGCATCGACCAGCGCTACGCCGTGCTCGACAAGGGTGAAGCGGACCTCTCGATCCTGTTCACGAGCGACGCCGAACTCGCGAGCTCGACCAAGTACACGATCCTGAACGACAACAAGGGCCTGATCCCCGCCGGCAATGTGATCTTCATCGCCGCGAAGAAGGTCGCCGACCGGGCGGGCCCGGATTTCGGCGCGACGATCGAAAAGGTCCAGAGCAACATGACGCTGCCAGTGATACAGGAGCTGAATTCCCGCGTCGATATCGGCAAGCAGGACCCGGCCCTGGTCGCCCATCAGTACCTGAGGTCATTAGGCTTTGTCCGGTAACGCGACATCCCAGGCCAGACTGCCGCAAACGTCAGGGATCCTCCGCGCTTCCATGGTGAGGACGCTGGCGGAGCCCGAGGGGCGTAGATGAAGCGAATCGCCCAATCCGGACCGGAGTCGGCCGGGGCCAAGGCCTCCGCGAAGGAGGCGGCAGGGGCCGGCCAAGGCCTCATTGTCGCTGCTCGAATGGGACGCTGGAGCGCCCAGCATCGCAAGACCGCGATCTGGGGGTGGCTCGCGTTCGTGATCATCGCCTTCATGGTCGGCGGCGCGGTCGGGACGAAGACGCTCGACAACGCCCACCTCGGGGTCGGCGAATCGGGGCGAGCAGACCTCACGGTCGACTCGGCATACCCGAAGAGCGCCGACGAGATGGTGCTGGTGCAGAGCGCTACGGCCAATGCCGACAGCCTCCCTTTCCGTGCTGCGGTAGGGGACGCCCAGTTTCGTCTGTCGCAGCTGCCCTACGTCTATGCGATCGAGAGCCCCTACCTGCCGGCCAATCGGTCGCAGATCTCCGCGGACGGCCACTCCGCCCTGACCCGTTTCAAGATCGCAGGCGACCAGAGCACGGCCAAGAAACGTGCCGGCACGACCCTGAGGGTCGTCGACGCCGCGCAGGCTGCCCATCCGCAGTTGACGATCGGAGAGTTCGGCCAAGCGAGCTCCGACAACCAGGTGAGCACATCGATCAGCGACGACTTCAAAACGGCGCTGATCACCTCGCTGCCGATCACGCTTCTGATCCTCTTGGTCGCCTTTGGCGCCCTGGTGGCTGCCGGCGTGCCCTTGCTGTTGGGTCTCACGGCGGTGCTTGCAACCATCGGCGTGGTCGCCGTGATCAGCCATATCAGCGGAGTGGACGAGTCGATCAACGAGGTGATCCTGCTGATCGGCCTCGCGGTCGGTGTCGACTACTCCATGTTCTACCTGCGCCGCGAACGCGAGGAGCGCGAATCCGGGCGAAGCGAAAGCGCCTCGCTGGCGGCCGCAGCTGCGACCTCGGGTCGTGCGGTGATGGTCTCCGGATTCACGGTGATGATCGCGATGGCGGGCATGTACCTCGCCGGAGCTCCCACCTTCCAGTCGTTCGCCACGGGCACGATCCTCGTCGTCGCAGTGGCCGTGGTCGGGTCGCTCACAGTGCTTCCCGCCGTCCTTGCCTGGCTTGGAGACCGCGTGGAGAAGGGGCGCGTCCCGTATCTCTCCAGGAGGAGGTGGAACGTCGGCGAGAGCGGGGCGTGGTCGCGAATCCTGAACCCGGCTCTTCGCCGTCCGGTCATCTCCGTCGTGGTCGCGGGAGGGTTGCTCGTCTTCTTGGCGATCCCAGCGTTCAGCCTCCACACGGCCACGCCGGGCGTCGAGACGCTGCCGCAGAGCCTCGGGGTCATCAAGACCTACAACCGCATCCAGGCGGCCTTCCCCGGCGGGCCAATTCCGGCCGAGGTGGTGGTGCGTGCCGACGACGTGAAGTCGCTGGAGATGATTGGTGCGATCAACGACCTACGCGGTCGGGCGGCCGCCAGCCCGTACTTCAAGGAGCCAATCACGACAAGCGTGAGCCCCGATCACACGGTCGAGACGGTCGACATCCCCGTTGCCGGAGACGGCACCGACTCCCAATCGACTGCGGCCCTCGCGGAGCTACGCGACAAACTGATCCCGGCCACCATCGGACGAGTCCCGGGCGCCACGGCCGACGTTACGGGCTATACCGCCAGCTCAACCGACTTCAACGACGCAATGAAGTCTCACGCGCCACTGGTCTTCGTCTTTGTCCTCTCCGCGGCATTCCTCCTGCTGTTGTTCACGTTCCGCTCGCTCGTGATTCCCGTCACGGCGATCATCCTCAACCTGCTCTCGGTCGGGGCCGCCTACGGGGTGATGGTCTGGATCTTCCAAGAGGGCCATCTGGAGTCGTTGCTGGGCTTTCAGTCCAACGGCTCGATCGTTTCCTGGATGCCGCTGTTCATGTTCGTAGTGCTGTTCGGCCTCTCGATGGACTACCACGTGTTCATCCTTACGCGAATCCGCGAGGGTTTCGACCGCGGCAGGCCAACCGTTGACGCGGTCTCCCACGGGATCAAGACGACGGCCGGTGTCGTGACCAGCGCCGCGGTTGTGATGATCGCGGTGTTCGCGATCTTCGCCACCCTGTCCCTGCTCATCTTCAAGGAGCTGGGTGTCGGTCTCGCGGTGGCGGTGCTAATCGACGCGACCGTCATTCGCGGTGTGCTGCTGCCGGCGACGATGAAGCTTCTCGGTGATTGGAACTGGTATCTGCCGAAGTGGCTCGAGTGGCTGCCGAGAGTCGGGCCCGGGGCGGGTTCATATCAGCCACCCTCTGAGGAATCTGATTCCTCAGCGACCGCCATCAAGCCGATCGGCGCCTAGGGACAGTGCAATCCGAGGCGCGGATTGCCCGTAGCCCCAGGAGCTTTGGGTCGACTGGCTTCCATACGGCATCTCTGCATCTGGCCTGGGCAGCAGGCGGGGTCGATCTCCGGAGGCGTGTGGTGCATCTGCCAGCGCCCACCGGACTGTCTGCTGGCCGCCGAGCATGACCGAGGCCTGCCGCCGCGCCAGAGGTCTGATCCCCCTTGTTGGCAATCCGTCTCCGGCGGGCGATACTGCGCAGGCGAGGTCGCAGGAGAACGTGGAGGTTTTCAAACGTGGGGCTGAGGCGTACAACCGCAGGGACATCGATGCGCTGTTGGAGACCCTCGACCCTGAGGTGGAATGGCATTCGGCCCTTCTGATTCCATTTGGGGGCGAGGCGACGGTAAGCCGGGGACACGATGGCGTCCGCGAGGTGCTGGGGGAGTTGTATGAGGCTCTCGCCGAAATCCACCTCGAGTATTCGGAGGTTCGAGACCTGGGTGAACGAATCGTCGGGCTCGGGAGCATCCGCACAAGAGGCAAGCAAAGCCAGGTGGTGACCGAGATGGCCTTCGGCACCGTCACCGACATGAGAAACGGCAAGGGGCTTCGGATTCGGACCTACCTCGATCCCCAAGAAGCCCTCGAAGCCGCCGGGCTGTCGGAGTAGACGATTCGCAGCAATCAATGAGTCCTGCGAGGGCAGGGGAGACGAGCGGGAGCGGGAGCTGGATTTCTGAGGTCGGCACGCCCAGGGGAGGGGGGAGCCCTGCGCTTTGGCGCGGAGCAATCATTCATATTGGCCCGGCAGCGGGGCCCGCCAGAAGAAACGCCCGACCCGCCGGATACCCATTCTGGCCAAACGGGCACAGCGCCAGTGGCGGAGTCCTAACCCAAGTGCCCTGATAGCGTCCAGCCTGGGCATAGAGAGATCGTCGGTGTCGCCGCCGGCTAGGGTCAGGGAAGGAGTCCCGCTTTGTCTCAGTCGACCAGCACGTCCCGTCGTCATCGTCCGCGTTGGCTTGTTTCGTTCGCAGCCGCGCTCGCGGTGTTGGCCCTCGCGGCCCCGGCCGCATCTGAGGCGGCGCCGCCAGGGCACGAGGTCACCGTGATGACCCGGAACCTCTACCTCGGCGCCGACCTGGCCCCAGCGATCAATGCCCCTGACGCGTCTCAGTTCATTGAGGCGAACGGCCAGATCCTCAGGGACGTGGACACGAACAACTTCCCCGTCCGAGCCAAGGGCCTGGCGCAGGAGATCCTCAGCAAGAGCCCCGACCTCGTTGGTCTGCAGGAGGTCTCCCTCTGGCGCGACGGACCGGTGGACCTCAACGCGCCCCTCACCGGTAACTACACCGCCTCGCACGTTACCTACGACTACCTGCAGCTCCTCCTCGACCAGCTCAACAAGAACAAGGAGCGCTACCGCGTGGCGATCACCGAGCCGGAGTTCGACTTCGAGGCCCCGGCCGACTACGACGGCAATCCGTCCACCGGAACCCTCGGCGCGGACAAGAACGGCCGCCTGACGATGCGCGACGTGATCCTCGAACGGGTCAACGCCGGCGTCAAGGTCGAGCACGTCGATGCCGGGCACTTCCAGACGCTCTACTCGCCCGTTGTCGCCGGCCTCGTCACCGTGCACGTCCTGCGCGGTTGGACCGACGCCGACGTCAAGGTCCGCGGCACCCATTCGTTCCGGCTGGTCAACACTCACCTAGAGGCCTTCGGCGACCCGACGATCCGCGAGGCGCAGGCCAAGGAGCTGGTCGCGCCCGGTGGCCCCGCCACCGGGGACGAGCCGGTGGTCCTGATCGGCGATCTGAACTCCGACGACGACACAGTTTCAGGCGGCGACCGCCTCGCCTACCAGGCGCTGCAGAACGCGGGCTTCTTCGAGCGGAGCACGGCTGATCCCCTGGGCTGCTGCCTAAACACCAGCATCATCACCGACAACCTCGGCAACGTCAGCGATTTCGACCACCAGGTCGATCACGTGCTTACCAACGCGCCGAACGAGGTCGGGCTGGTCACCTCGTCGGTGACCGGCCGACAGCCGGTGAACGGCTACTGGGACTCCGACCACGCAGGGCTCGTCAGCACCCTGGTGTTCGATCACTAACCCTCGTATTCATGCCGGGCGGTTAAGCCTTGCGCTTGTTGGTGCAGCTGGCCGCTCGGCCCTGGCCTAAATCGAGGCGAGGCGTGAGCGGAAGCCGAAGTGCGAGCCTGATCCGGCACCCAGGGGGAGGGGGAGCCCCCCGCCCGGCTGGGAGCCATTTACTAGATAGGCCAGCCAGCCGCAAATCCCCCAACAAACGCGCCCTCGGTCCCTGTCTGGCGATGGTTGTTCCTAACAGCCTTGCCAGACTGCGTGGGGCGGCGTAAGCTCGGTCCCGGGTCCATGGCGTTCGCGTAGGAGGTGGCGATGGTGAATATGACCCGGCGGCGCTTCCTGCAATACGGCGCGGGAGCAGGCGCGGCGCTGGCGTTGCCTTGGGCGGCCCGAATACCGATGGCGAGGGCCGCGAAGGGCGGACAGCTGGCGAAGTACCTCGAGCCGGTGCCGCTGCCGGGCGCCGGGATCGTGGTCGCCACACCGAGTGCATCGAATCAGTATTCGTTCAGTCAAACGGCGATTGCGCGGCAGCTGCATCCTCACCTGCCCCCGACGCCGCTGTGGGCCTACGACGACGGCTCCGGGCTGGAGGGCCAGGCGGGCTCCTTTGGGATGGCGGTCGTCGCCCAGAGCGGCACCGCGCTCGACGTCGACTTCAGGCACGAGCTGCCGGCGGAGTACCCGGCCCGGATCCCCGTCGACACACGGCTGACCCCGCTCGGCGACGAGGTGCGGCTGATGACCCACCTGCATGGCGGCTTCGTCGCCGCCGATAGCGACGGCAACCCGGCGGTGACTCCGAACGGGTTCGGCCCGGGCGAGACGCAGAGCGTGCACTACACCAACCAGCTACCGCAAATGCCGGCCTCGCTGCTCTGGTTCCACGACCACGGCCTCGGCGCCACCCGCCTAAACGTGTTCGCCGGGCTGGCCGCTGCCTACATCCTCCGCGACGAGCATGACACCGGCGCCGAGCCGAACCCGATCGGGCTCCCCGGCGGCGCCTATGAGATCCCGCTCGTCGTCCAGGACCGGCAGTTCAATCCCGACGGCACGTTCCTCTACCCAACGAGCGAGTTTCCGGATGCGCCCTGGATCGCCGAGTACTTCGGCGACGTCATGCTCGTCAACGGCAAGGTCTGGCCCTATCTGAACGTCGAGCCGCGCCTTTACCGGTTCCGGATCCTAAATGGCTGCAACGCGCGGATCCTCAATCTCGACGTCGGCGGCCCGCGCTTCTGGCAGATCGGCGCCGAGGGCGGCATGTGGGACAAGCCCGTGCCGGCGAAGCAGTTGGTGCTCGCCCCCGCCGAGCGGGCGGACATCCTCGTTGACTTCAGCAAGTTCGCCGGCCAGACGCTGGTCATGAAGAACCACAAGCCGCCGAAGCCGGTCACGACCCCGGCGCCCCAGCTGCCGCAGGTGCTGCAGATCCGGGTCGGGACAACGGTAAGCCAGTCGGGCCCGGGCACGATCCCGACCAGCCTGCCCGGCCGCGCCGCCGACCTGCACGACCCGGTCGCGACGCGTTTCATAACCCTGAACGAGATCGACCCCGACAGCGACGTGTGGTTCTTAAACCTGAACGGCCTGCACTTCCGTGAGCCAGGCCAGCCGATCACTTCAACCGAAACGCCGAAGGTCGGGACGGTCGAGGACTGGGTGTACATCAACCTGACCGCGGACACCCACCCGATGCACACGCACCTGGTCACCTTCCAGGTGATCGGGCGGACACCGTTCGATGCCGAGGCCTACGAGGACGCCAATGGCGGTCCGAACGGGGTGCCCGGTGGGATCGACCCGAGCCCGTTCGCAACGGGGCCGATGGAGCCCCCCGACGCGGCCGAGCGTGGCTTCAAGGACACGGTCAAGGCGAACCCCGGTTATTTCACGAGAATCCGGGCCAAGTTCGAGCTGCCGAGCGGCGTGACGGTGCCTCAGAGCTACGTCTATCACTGCCACATCGTCGAGCACGAAGACAACGACATGATGCGACCGTTCACGGTCACGGCCTAGGCACCTATCGCCAAACGGGCATTGGGTGTCGACCTCTAGGCGGTGTGGACGAAGTCTCTAGCCAGCAGCACCAAATCGCGAAGTGATCACGGTTGCGCCGTCTCCCCAGGCTTACCGTGGTCGCCCTCGGACTACTGAGCGATACTGCGCAGGCGATGTCGCAGGAGAACGTGGAGATCGTCAAGGCGGCTCTGACCGCGGCGAACCGGGGGGATTGGCAGTTCAAAGACGCGGGCCGGGACGCGGAAGTTGACCTCTCGCGAGCGGTCGGTCTGGACCGCGGCGTGTATCGCATTGACCAGTTTCGACGCCTCGCGGAGAAGTTTGGCAAGAGCTGGGAGTCCGTTCGGTACGAGGCCGATGAGTTCATCGACGCCGGGGAGTACGTGGTGACGCCCTTCACAAACCGTCTCCTGGGCCGCGATGGGGTCGAGGTGCAAGCTCGCGGCACCTGGCTTTGGACGATCCGTGACGGAGTCATCACGCGGCTTTGCCTCTATCAAGAGCTGCAAGACGCCCTCAAAGCCGCCGGGCTGTCGGAGTAGGCCAAGCTGACGGGCGTTCTGCCCCTGACGTAACACCTCCTTAGGCGCTGCGTAGCCCAAACTGCCGCTTCGCATGGAGCCTGTTGCGAAAACCCACCGCGGCGCCGGCGAAACGAAGCAGTAACGGTGAGTGATCGAGGATCGAGACCCCGAAGCTCCCGATCAGGCCGCCTGGGGCCTCAAACCGGCCGAATAGAGCTTCAGCAGGTTGTGGGTTGCGGCCGTCAGACGCCACTCGGCGCGGCAAGCGGATAAGCCTCGGCGTGAGAACTTCGCGACTCTCTGTCTCAGTTTCATCTGGGCGAAGACCGGCTCGATCATCTGCTGTCTTCGCCGGTAGGCCGCCTCGGCGTCGGGCTCTTTGAGCCGGCGTCGCATCCGTTCGTAGTCGGGGCCGGATCTGATCTTCGCCGGTGCCTTTCGGCTGTCGGCGTCGGGCGGGCAGTAGACGGTGATTCCGCGAGCTTCGAGCGAGTCGATCTGCGGTCGGTTCCAATAGCCGGCGTCGGCGAGCGCGACTTCGGGCCGCTCGTCGATCCCGGCCTTTTCGAGCTCGGCCTGCGCGGCCTTTGCCATCGGCTCGAGACGGTGGCGCTCATTGCCTCCGGTGATCACCTCGGCGGCGACGATCAGCTGGCCTTCGGTCGCGACCGCCTGGGCGGTGTAGCCCTGGATGAAGCCGTGGCGGGTCTTGACCGCCCGCGAGTCGGGGTCGGTGATGTTGATGCGGCGCTTTGCCTTGTCGGGCAGCGGCCGCGGCTTCGGCGGGTTGTTCTTGCGGACGTAGCCGGTGGCGGCGGTGTGCTCGGCCATCGCCTGCTCCCAAGCGGCCATCTCCGCCTGCTTGGCCTCGTGTTCTTGGTCGAGGCGGCGCTTTGCCTCGCGCAGCTTCTGGCGGCGGCTGTTTCGGTCGCCGGGCAGCTCGTCGCCGCGCTTGTCGCCGAACTTTTCGTCCTCGGCGGCGTCGACCTCGGCGGCCTCTTCGAGGATCTCCTTCGCGAGCTGCTCATAGGTGCGGTTCTGGCGATCGGCGGCGTTCGCCTGGATCCGGGTGCCGTCGAGGGCGATCGTCCCAACGCTGACCAGGCCGGCCTTGGCGCAGAGGACCAGGACCTCGCTGAAGAGCTCGGCGAGCTCGTTCTCATGGCGGGACCGAAAGCGCGCGATCGTCGAGTGATCAGGCGTTTGGTTGGCGGCGATCACGCGGAAGGCGATGTCCTCAGTCAGGCGCTTTTCGATCCGCCGAGAGGAGCGCTCGCCGACCGAGTAGGAGTAGAGGAGAAGCGCGACCATCATCTCCGGGTCGTGGGCGGCGCGGCCCCAGCCGTCGTCGCGGTAGTTGGAAAAGAACGGCTCGAGGTTCATCTCCGAGACGGCGTCCAGGACGAACCAGGCGAGGTGATCTTCGGCCAGCCACTCGCGCATGTCGGCGGGCAGGAGCAGCTGTTGGTCGCGGTCGCATGAGAGGAAGTTCTGGCTCATGCGGGGGATGCTCCGGGCGGCGGCGGACGGAGGTTTGTGCGACAGGCTCCATGGGAAGCAGCAATCATCGGATCGAACTGCTTGTCCTAGGGCAGCTAGGTCCCGCTGCCGTGTCGGTGCGTTCGAGGCGCGATTAGCATCATCCAGATCATCGAGCCACAGCCCGCAGCGCATGCCACGGCGCCAACGGCCGCTACGGCGGGAAGATCGAGCGCGAACCCGATCACCATGACGAGCGCACCCAAGACACAGGCGAGCATGTGACGACGGTGGTGAGCGATGTGTTCCATGAACGCGGCCATCCACCCTCCTCTCAGTCAAGTTGTCCAGCAAGAAGACTAGGAGCGCGTGGAGTAGACCGGCACCGTAGAAGCAAGCAGCATCGCTGCGGCGTCCTACGGGCTCAGTCGTGGACGCTGCCGCTTTGGACGAGAAGCGACACTCTTGGATTGATCTGGGCGTGACGTAACTCCTACTCAGTTAGGCCACGGCCAGAGCGCGATACTGCGCAGGCGATGTCACAAGAGAACGTGGAGATCGTTCGGAGGTTCTACGAGGCGTTTAACCGAGGGGACCGCGACGGCTGGACGCCTGAAAAAGGCGTGGTCGGGGTGAGGGTCAGCCC
The DNA here is from genome assembly GCA_963720735.1 of uncultured Actinomycetes bacterium. Classification (GTDB taxonomy): domain Bacteria; phylum Actinomycetota; class Thermoleophilia; order Solirubrobacterales; family 70-9; genus JBBRHQ01. Next base: position 6,076 of record CAVRGL010000004.1, on the reverse strand, counting down.
CGCCGGTTGACTCATTGTTGACCTCCCGATTCCTTATTGGTCCCGCCGGCCGATAGAACTTGGCTCTGAGCTGCGATTCAGACACGCGCATGCTGACGTTCCCCGATGTTGAGCGCCTTCCGGAAGCGGGCGGTGGGGGAGCCCTGAGACTCCCGCGAACACAAGGAGGCGTTCTGATGAGCTGGGTCACCGAAGCGGCATGCGGGCAACCCTGCGCTGAGACTGCTACCCAAATTGCAACCCCACCGGCGGCAAAACGGGGGTCCTCGGGGGCACGGGCGGAAACAATTGGCCGCCGCAATCCTTACTACAGAGCCATAAGCGGGACAGTCGAGGACATTGGCGGATTTGGGGCGGTACGGACTCATAATCCGTCGGTCGGAGGTTCGAGTCCTCCCCGGCCCATCGCTCTGGAAAGCGAAATGCGCCGCTCTTCGGGGCGGCGCTTCGCGTTGGTGGGCAACTGATTGGGCAACTGTTGCTCGGGCAGGGCTTGCCAGAAGTCCGACGGCGCGGGTCATCTCGCCACCCGTGGTGGGCGATACTGCGCAGGCGATGTCGCAGGAGAACGTCGAGATCATTCAACGCGTCTACGAGGCTGAAGACATCGAGGCTCTCGCGCTTGAAGCGATGCACCCCGAAGTCGAGTTGCTTGGGGCCATCGGCGGGATTGAAGAAGGAACTATTACCGTCGGCCGTGAGGCAGTGACGCAGGCGCTCGACGTCGATTCCGACATCTGGGCAGAACGCCGACTGGAGCTGCGGGAAGCCATCGACGCAGGTGATCGGGTGGTCGCCCTGGTGCATGAATACCGGAGGGGAAAAGGCAGCGGCGTGGTCGTTGAAGCGGACATCGCCCTGGTTTATGGATTCAAGGAGGGCAAGGTCGTTCGGATCGTGCCGTACATGAGCCAGGCCGAAGCCCTCGAAGCCGCCGGGCTGTCGGAGTAGGCGATGTCGGAGGAGAACGTCGAAGCTTTGGAATCCGCGTTCGAAGCCTGGACCCGCGATGGACTCAACGCCTTTGCTGACCACTGGGCGAACGACATCGAGTGGCGAGCGACAGAAGGTGCGATCGACGATCGCGGACCTTTGCACGGCAAGGACGCATGCCGCGCCTACCTGCAGGACTGGCTGGACACCTTTGACTGGTTCAAGGTTGAGCCGGTTGAAGTGATCGACGCGGGTGACGAACGGGTGGTCGCGAACCTGCGATACAGCGGTCGCGCCAAACAGAGCGGCGTGGAGGTGCCCGCCACCAACTTCGCTGTCGTCTACGTCATCCGGAACCTGAAGATCGCGGGTGGTCGCGAGTACGCGACTCGCGCCGAGGCTCTCAAAGCCGCCGGGCTGTCGGAGTAGGCAATGTCGCAGGGAAAGTGGAGCGCCTGGCCTGCGGGATCGGCCTTCCGAGTTCGCACCCTTCCCTTGACTTGCCCCGCTTCGAGTGGAAGGCTCGGCCTCCATCGGCGGACCGCGGAACCTGCCGACCAGCCCCCTGACTGGCTCGCCGACGTATTTGGCCTCCGCCCCATTCGCGGACCGGGAGGGCCCATATGCGTCAACGGCTTCGTTCCCATCTGAGCATCGTGATGGCGGCACTCCTCGCCTTCACCGCCCTCGGCGTCGGCGGGGCGTCGGCGCGTAATGCACACACTGCATCCGCTCTGGCGAAGACGCCGATCGTTGGGCGCTGGCAGACGCTTCGAACGTGCCACGGCCTCGTGCAGGCAGCTAAGAAGGCCCACCTCCAGCCGCTCGCGCCAGGCATCGTCGGCGATTACTTCCCCGGCAAGACCCCGCAACAACTCGCTCTCAAGCGCCACCTCTGCCGAGGCGCGAAACCGCAGCTCCACTCGCACTTCTTCACCCGCGACGGCCAATTCGGTTCGGTGGACCAACACGGCCAACAGGTCGACGACGGCAGCTATCGCATCATTGATGCTCGCACGTTCCGCATCGGCAACCCCGACGTTCACGCGAGGTTCCGCTACGAGGTAGATCACACCAACAACGGCAAGGTCCTGGCGCTCAAACCCGTGATCACGAAGCGCATGCGACGCGAAGGGCTCGCCCATCCACTGCAGTTCAGCCGGGCGGGATGGGCCGTAGCTGTCGCCTACACCGGCCATAAGTGGAAGCGGGTCCCGTGCGGGGTGTGGTGCTGAGCGGAAATCCGGGCCCAGCCGCCCTCGAAACCGCCGGGCTGTCGGAGTAGGCGATGTCGCAGGAGAACGTGGAGACCTTCAGGCGGGGCGTGGGCGCTTGGAACAGCGACGACTTCGGCGCGTGGATCGATCTGCAAGACCCGAGATCGAATGGCTAGTTTTTCGGGGGCCCCAGCTCTCGATCTCTCAGGCGGAAACGCAAACGTCTTGCGCTAAAACTCGCTTTTCGGGGGACAAGGGGGGTCCGATGGGATCAAAGTTGGACTTGCCCAAACACCGCCTCCGACCGACACGCGGGTCGTGGGGAATACGGTGAATTCGTTCGGTGAAAACGGCATCGAAGTCATCGCTCCTGGGACCTTCATCGGTTGGAACACCGCCACCAAAAACGGCGACCTAGGGATCGAGGCAGTTCCGGGCGTAACCGATGGCGGCGGCAACCACGCGAGCGGTAACGGCAACCCCCTCCAGTGCGTCAACGTGAGGTGCGCGCCATAGCCTTATCCACGGTCGGCGGGGGGAGGGAGCTCGCGCCTCGCTGGGAGCCAGGTCGTTCCTAGATAGCCCGTCAGCGGCAAATCCCCAACAAACGCGCCTGTCAAAAGCAAGTCCGAGACTCTGCGAGACGTTGACTCTGGGCTCGGGGGGGCTCGTCCCTAGCGCCTTCCCGAGCGAGCTTGACACCGGTGACTGCCGCCATAGCGATCACCGGCGTCAAGCTGTGCCAGGGATTGAAAGCCCAATCGTGCTGGTCACGTTGGGCAGGGGATCAGTGGCAGGGACAATCGAACTCATCGTCGAGGGCAAAGGCCTAGAGCCGGCGCTGCGCGAGATGGAGCGCTCCCCCGACATCAAGGTGATTGGCCCACATATCTCCACCCGCTATCCGGGGAGCGGAGTCGACGAGATGCGCATGGCGATCGCGGTGAGGGCGGACACCGCTGCGGAGGCCCGCGAGATGGTGAGGCGCTACCTGCCCGAGGGCACCAGCGTGCGGGCCTCGCTGACGTAGCGCCCATGCCCTCTCGCAGGTTGGCTAGATGCCGCCCGCCACCGGACCCTCGGCGTCCTCCAGCATCGCCCATCCCTCGGAGGCAAGTGCAACGTGGATGCGCTCGTCGGGGCCTCGGCGCTCGAGGAGGTAGCCACCGCTGATCGCCCGCCGCAGAGCCCGAACCACCTCGCGGCGGGGCAGCCGCCAACCTTGGATCACTTGCTCGCCGGGAACGTAGCCGTCGCCGGCAAGTTCGGTGACCCGGTTGAGCACCTCGAGGGTCGTCGGCTTCACGCCCCCAGCCTAGGGGGAGCGTCGGCCTCAACCCGCCGCGTTGGGCGATACTGCGCAGGCGATGTCGAAGGAGAACGTCGAGCTGCTGGAACGCGTCATAGACCACGCCAACGCGACAGGGCAGCTGGGCCCGGAGTTCGACGTGCTTATTCACCCACAGGTCAAGTTCGAGGACGAGATCGGCGCGTACAACAGCCGTGACGAGGTCCGCGCATTTCTCGAAGGCTTCGCACAAGCGATCGGCGGTCTTCGCGTCGAGGTGCAAGAGGTCCGCGACCTCGGCGAAACGATCGTCGTGGTCGTTCTTCAGTCCGGGCTGGGCGCAGCCAGCGGGGTTCCAGTCGAGCAGCCGTTCACCTGGGTGATGGTCTTTGACAACAACTCCTGCATCCGGTGGCGCATCTATGCGGACCACAAGAAGGCCCTCGAAGCCGCCGGGCTGTCGGAGTAAGCCCTTGAGCCAGCGGAGAAGCGCCCCCGGGGTTTTGGTCAGGCGTTAGCGGCGCGAGATACTGCGCAGGCGGCCCCGTCGCAACCTGAGGACCTCTCCCGTGTTTGATGGCCAAATGGCAAAGGAGCTAGCAGTGGACCTCATCCAGGCGGGTGTCAACCCGGAGGTGGTGCCGCAACGCCTAGACCTTGTGGAGTGGCTGCACGACGCCGCGGAGGACCTCACCAGCGCCGCCAGCGCCCGCGAGCAAGCCACCAGTAAGGGTCTTCACGCCATGACCCTCTTGGACCCCGCAGAGCTTGAGGAGCTGAAAGAGGATTACCGTGAGGTCCTCGTCGCCTTCGAGGCCGCGCTCGAGGCAGGGGCCGCGGAGTTGCTCCCCTGAGCGGAGCAACTAGCTCGCCATGCCCCGAGCGTGCCCGGAATGCGTTTGTTCGTGCGTGCTAGCTGTCCCTTGTGTCGCCCTCGGTTCCGCTTTCCTCGGGCAGGACCCGGGGGTTCGCGACCGCGCACTAACCCCCGCCCTGAGCCGGGGGTAGCGAGGATGTCCGGAGCGCCCGTTGGCCCGCTCCAACCTGAGCAATACTGCGCAGGCGATGTCGCAGGAGAACGTGGAGATCATCCGGGCAATGATCGACGCAGCCAATCGGGGGATTTGGACGCGTGTTTCAAGGACGCGGCGCCAGGCTTCGTATGGGACAACTCCCGTGCGATCGGCACCGATAACCGGGTCGTCCTCAGGTCCGCCGCGCAGGCGCGTGACTTCTACCGGGAGTTGAGGGAGATCTTGGAGTCCGTCCGAGTCGAGATCGATGAGACGATTCTCATCGGTGATCACGTCGTAGTGCCGCACACGACCCACATCCGCGGGCGAGACGGGATCGAGCTCAGGCACGAACTACCTGGCTCTTCACCATCCACAACGGCAAGATCGAACGCGTCTGCCTTTACCAGAGCAAGGACGAAGCCCTCAAAGCCGCAGAGCTGTCGGAGTAGGCGATGTCGCAGGAGAACGTAGAGACCCTCCTGCGAGCCCGTGAGGCCTGGGACGCCGACAACCTGGACGCCTTCCTGGCCGAGGCCGATCCCGAGGTCGAATGGCATACCGCCATTGAGCGAGCCTTGGAGGGCACAGAAAGTACCTATCGGGGCCACGACGGTATGCGAGAGGTCTGGGAGGAGTATCGCGGTGAGGCGTGGGGAGGTTTCACGAGTCAGGTTCAGGAGATTCGCGACCTCGGCGAGTCGCTTCTTCTCCTCGGTCATCTCGAGGTGAGCGGCCGGACGACCGGGATCGAGCTCGGCCAGGAATTCGGGCAGCTCGTCACCTTCCGAGACCGGGAAGATCCTCCGCTCGCAGGATTTCCTGAGCCACGCGCAAGCCCTCGAAGCCGCCGGGCTGTCGGACTAGGGGCTAGCTATCGCTTTGGACTGCCATGAAGAAGGGCCTCCCCGGTGGCACGCTTGTCGTGTCCACCACAAGCGAGCTAGGCAAGGAGGCCCGCACACATGTTGCACGCTGGATTGGATCTGTCCCGAAAGCGCCTCGACGTCTGCCTGCTCTCCGCTCAGGGAGAGCTCCTCGCCGAGCGACCGGTCGCGCCTGACGCCGGCGGCCTGAGCATCCTGGCCGAGCGGTGGGGCGCCACGGCGAGCCAGTGCGCGCGGTGATCGAGTCGATGACCGGCGCCCGCTTCGTCCACGACACGCTCGAGCAACACGGCTGGGAGGTTGAGATCGCCGACGCCCAGAAGGTCAAGGGCCTGGCGCCGCTTGCCTGCAAGACCGACCGCATCGACGCGCGCGTTCTGGCGGTGCTCTCCCATCGCGACCTGGTCCCGGCGATCTGGCTGCCGGATCCGAGGGTCCGCCGCGAGCGCGAGCTGGCTCGCTTTCGCCTGCACCTGGTCAAGCACCCCACCCAGCTAAAGCACCGCATCCACGCCAGCCTGATGAGCTTTGGCAAGCCTTGTCCGGTCACCGACCTGTTCGGGGTCGAGGGGCGCAAGCTGCTCGATGGCCTGGAGGTCCCGGAGACCGCGATGGGGTCGAGGTGCAAGCTCGCGGCGCCTGGCTTTGGACGATCCGTGACGGAGTCCTCACGCGGCTTTGCCTCTATCAAGAGCTGCAAGACGCCCTCAAAGCCGCCGGGCTCCAGGAGTAGGCGAT
>CAVRGL010000003.1:0-111761 GCA_963720735.1 uncultured Actinomycetes bacterium | reverse complement strand
GCCACATCGCCGTGACCGCGAAGGCGCATCCCGCGGTGAACAGCGTGACGACGACCGAGTAGGCCCGACGGGCCTCGTCGTCGTCGCGGATCGAGTACGGCGAGCGGCGGCCAGGCGAGCTGGAAGCCGCGGACGAAGACGTTGACCCCCTGTCCGAACTTGACCGCGAGTGAGTAGAGCCCGGCCTCGGCGAGCCCGGCGGAGCGAACCAGGATGATCCGGTCGATGAAGTTGAGCGAGTACAGCGAGAGCTCCGCCGGCATCGTCGGCAGGCCGAACCGCATCAGCCGGCCGAGGAGCGGTCCCTTCCAGCGCAGCGCGAGGCTGCGACGATGCAGGACGATCAGGCCGGCGACGAACACGGCGCCGGTCCCGTAGCTGCCAAGCAGCAGCCCGCGGGCGCCCTCGTCGGCGCCGACCACGAGGGCCACGGTCACCGGGATCGTCACCAGCACGTTGGCCATCGTGGTCGCGAAGAAGGCCCGGGCGCGCTCTTCGAGCCTGAAGATGGTCAGCAGGAACTCGAGCAGGGTGAGCACCCAGAGCCCGCCGATCGCTATCCGCACCAGCCCGGCGGCCGGCCGGTCGAGCAGGGCCTCGGAGATCGGCTCGGCGAAGGGCAGGGCGATCAGGGCCCCGGCGCTCGTCGCCCAGAAGAGCGCTGCGAACGAGCTGGAGAGCACCGCCCCGGGGTCCTCGTCCTCCTTGTAGTAGAAGCGCAGCAGCGCCTCGATCGCGCCCAGCCGCACGACGATGCTGGCGGCGACCACGGCGGCGAACAGCACCTCGGCCGCCCCGTAGTCGGCGGGGGTCAGGTACCGCGTGTAGAGCGGCAGCAGGGCGACCGCGATCAGCTTCGAGAGGATGCTCGCGCCTGTATAGGCCGCGCCGGTGGTCGCCAGGCGGCGCAGGTAGCCGCTCATCGGCCCGAGCCTACGCGGAGGGGCGGATCGCCAGCGACCCCGCGATCGCCAGCAGCACCCAGGTGATCGGGTCCTCGTAGAAGCCGGCGTAGGCCAGGGTGTGGACGATCAGGGCGATGAACATCGCGAGGACCGCGGCCCGCGCGACGACGTCGGCGCCGACCGAGGCGACGGTAGATCCTGGCTGCGGAGGGGCCCTGCCAAGACCCGGCATCAGGCTCCGCAGGCCGGCGATCATCGTCCAAAGGGCCACCGCGAGAAGGCCGAGATAGAGGATCAGGCCGATCAGGCCCTGCTCTGCGGCGATCGTGATCGGCTCGGTGTGGGATTCGGTTACCGGCGCCTTGCCGCCGGCCTGGTGGCGGAAGGCGGTCGAGAACGAGCCCGACCCGTACCCCTGCAGGGGCCGGTCGGCGAACAGCTCCGCTCCGCCGGAGATCAGGTTGGCGCGCCCGCTGGTGTCCTTGTTGACCGTCCCGCCGGAGGAGAGGTCGATCTTCAGCGAGCCGCCGGCGGCGAGAACGAAGGCGACGGCGCCGATCGCCGCGCCGGCGCAGGCGAGCGCCGTCCAGCGAAGGCTCCAGCGCAGCGCCGCCAGCACGGCCAGCCCGGCGAGGAGCGCGGCGAAACTCGACTGCGAGAAGGTCGTCGCCAGCCCGAGCCAGAGGGCGCCGATCGCCGCCGCCAGCACTGTGGTCGTCCTGCGCTCGCGGGCGAAGAGCACGGCCGCGCTGAGGGCGACGATGACCAGCGCCAGGTAGCGGCCGTAGACGTTCGGGTCCCAGAACAGCGAGTTGACTCTGAAGTAGACGTGGAACTGGTTGGAGCGGATCACCGCCCGGTTCCAGAGCAGGTCGCGGCTGGCGTACTCGATCAGCCCGACCGCGACGAAGAGCAGCGCCTCGGCGACGACGATCGCCAGCGCCGTGACCAGCATCCGGCGATCCCAGCGGACCTCGAGCAGCAGCGCGAAGGCGATCGAGAACGGGACGACGAAGAAGCAGACGTTCTGAAGCCCCTGGGAGAAGTCGTCGGAGTAGAGCGTCTGGAGGGCGTAGACGACGACGATCGTCGCGAGGATCCAGGGCAGCCGGCCCGCGGGGTCTGCCGCGGATCGGACCCGCGGCCCGCGGCCATCCGTCTCGGCGGCGCGCCACTGCGCGAGGGCGGTGGCCACGACTCCGCCCGCTATCACCAGGTAGATGGGGACGAGCAGGTTGGCCTGGTCACCGCCGGCGTGCAGGGGTATGCGGAAGGGAAGCGCGGCGACGATCGCCAGCGGGAGCAGGCGAGGCCGGCGGCTGAAGAGGACGGCCAGGGCGGCGATCGCCACGGCCCCCAGCAGGGCCAGCGCCAGCAGCCTCGACGGGCTGTGGCGGAGATCGGAGATCGCCGCCGAGTGCCACTGGTCGCCGGCGATCAGGACCGGGAGGAGGCACAGGGCAGCCAGCATCGCGATCGAGCGCGTCCGCGAAGGGAGGAGCAGGATCGCGGCCGCGGCCGCGGCGGCGGCCGCGACCACGCCGGCGCCGGCGAGTGCGCTCAACCGCCCTGTCCCCGGCCCGCCCGGCGGCAGCCGTTCGGCTTGGGCTTGACCAGGTGGAGGCGCAGCGTCCCGCCCGGGGTCAGCGTCCGCTCCTGGCCGATCAGGACGACCCGCAACTTGTAGCGGCCGGGCGGAGCGCGCTTGCCGAAGCGGTCGCGGCCGTCCCAGTGGAAGGTCGCGAACCGGTAGCGCTTCAGGAAGCGGTACCTGGCCAGGGTGCGGACGAGCGTCCCGTCGGGATCGACGATCTGCACGTTGGCGTGATCCGAGCGGGTGACGCGGAAGCGGATCCGGCCGTTGTCGGCGAGGCAGTCGCCGTTCGGGCTGAACGCCGTCAGGTGCCTGACCCTGCCGTCGGCGGTGACGAAGACGTGCCCGAGGGTCACCTTGTCGAGGATCAGCGGCTCGCGCTTGAGGCGCTGCGCGTAGGCGAAGGCGCCGACGGTCGCCAGCAGCAGCAGCGCGAAGACGGCCGGCGCGAAGGCACGGGACAGCGGCGCGCGATCGTCTGCTGGCTCCACGGGCGGGTCAGATTACCCGCGGCAGGGGCCCTCGGCGCGGCCCCGGCTCAGCTCGAGGCGCGGTCCTCGCCGACCACCACGGCAATCTCGGCACTGGCCGCGGAGGCGGCGATCTCCCGTGTCATCAGCCTCAGCTTGGGGATCTCGACCGCCTTCGAGACCTCCCTCGCCTCAGGCCCCCGGCCGCGGCGGTACATGACCACGCTCTGGGCGAAGCTGGAGGGCGTGTTGGTGACCGCATCGAGCGTGTAGCCCTTGCGGTCGAGCTTGTCCCCGTAGCGCCCCGCGAGGCCGGAGACGGCCGTCCCGTTCAGCACGGAGACCTTGATGTTCTTCGGCTGCAGCGAGGAGCTCGTCTTCGTCGTCTTGCCGTGCTTGCCTCCCTCGGTGCCGAGGAAGTGGGTCGCCGCGTAGGCGACGCCCGCCCCGAGGACGATCACCGCTGCGGCGATCAGGACCAGGTAGCGGGGCTCGGGCAGTGCCGCCCGGATCCGCTCCATCCGGGTCAGCTCCGGCAATCCCGCATCACGGCGCTCGCGCCGCACCTCGCGCTTCGAGGCCTCCTTCTGCTCTGCCTGGCGAACCTGCTCGATCTCGCGCAGCTCCTCGGCCCTGGAGGCCGCAAGCTCCGAGCTCGCCTCCTTCGCCTGGGCGTCGCGCTCCGGGGCGCTGCCCGCCCAATCGCGCAGGCGGCGGATGTCGCGTCCCTGCGTGAACTGTAGGAAGATCAGGAGGGCGAGGCCGACGAAGGCGACGAGGCCGGCGTAGGAGCCCACATCCCGGGCTATCTCGAGCAAGGTTTTCTCACAAGGGCGTCGCCCGCGATCGGTGTCTGGTGCGGGGCAGCGATCGGCGGGATCTTAGAAGGGCCGGGGGACCGCAGGCGCGACCGGGCTCAATCGTCGTGGGCGACGGGCGCGGCCTCCGCACCCGGCGCCGTGACCATCGCCACGACCTTCTCGGAGAGGTCCGCCTCGTCGCCCGCGAGGATCAGATCCTCGAGCCCGTTGATGGTCTCCTCCAGCCAGTCCGGGTCCAGCGGGACCTGCCGCACGGCGCGCAGGATCCGCTTCGCGGCGGTCGGCTGGGAGCGCTCGCCGGTGCCGAAGAGCATCTCGTGGAGCTTCTCGCCGGGTCTCGGCCCGGTGAACTCGATCGCGATGTCGCGCTTCGGCTCATAGCCGGCGAGGCGGATCATGTTGTGGGCGAGGTCGACGATCTTCACCGGCTCCCCCATGTCGAGCACGAAGACCTCGCCCTTGCCCGCGCCGATGTCGCCGGCCCTGATCACCAACTGCACCGCCTCCGGGATGGTCATGAAGTAGCGGGTCATCTCGGGATGGGTGACGGTGACCGGGCCGCCGCGCTCGATCTGACCGCGGAAGATCGGCACCACGCTCCCGGAGGAGGCGAGGACGTTGCCGAAGCGGACGCTGCCGAAACGGGTGTGAGGATGGCGGTGCCCCGCAGCCTCGACGATCCACTCGGCCATCGCCTTCGACGCCCCCATCACGGTCTGAGGGTTGACCGCTTTGTCGGTGGAGATGAGGACGAAGCGCTCCGCCTTCGAGGCGGCGGCGGTCTCCGCGGTTATCCGCGTCGCGACGGCGTTGTTGCGGATCGCCTCGAGCGGGTTCGACTCCATCAGCGGCACGTGCTTGTAGGCGGCGGCGTGGAAGACCACCGCCGGCTTGAAGCGCTGCATCACCTCCAGCATCCGGGCCGGCTCCTTGCAGTCGGCCAGCACCGATTCAGCCCGGGTGAAATGGCGCTCCTCGACCATCTCGCGGTCGATCAGGAAGAGATTGTCCTCGGCGTGGTCGAGCATCACCAGCAGGCGCGGCCCGACCCGGGCGATCTGCCGGCAGAGCTCCGAGCCGATCGAGCCCCCGGCGCCGGTGACCATCACCACCCGGTCCCCGAGGTAGGCGCCGACCCGGTCGAGCTCGACCACGACCGGGTCGCGGCCGAGAACGTCCTCGACCTGCACCTCGCGCAGCTGGCGGTTGAGCTGGACGCCGCCGCGAAGCAGCTCGAACACGGTCGGCAGGGTGAGCACCCGGATCTCGCGCTCGCGACAGGCTGCGACGACCTTCGCCCTCAGCGTTCCGGGCGCGGAGGGGATCGCGATCGCCACCTCGTCCGGCTCGGTCTCGTCGAGGATCACGTCGATCTCCTCGGTAGAGCCGAGCACCTTCAGCCCCAGCATCCTCATCCCGCGCTTGCGGGGATCGTCGTCGATGAAGCCGATAGCCGTCTTCCCGAGGTTGGGGTTGAGCTGCAGCTCACGCACCACCATCTGCCCCCCGGAACCGGCGCCGACGACCAGCACCTCCGGGCCGGTCGGGATCCGGGCACCCCCGTCGGGACGCTCTATCACCAGCCTGACCGCGAGCCGGGCGCCGATCAGCAGCACAAGGGTGAGGATGAAGTCGGTGACCACGACGGAGCGCGGCAGGTTGTAGTCGAAGGGCTTGACCACCGTGAAGACGAGGACCATGACAAGGCTGGCAACGGCGACCGCGCGGAGGATCCCGGGGTAGTCGCGGGCCGTCACGTAGCGCCACCACTTCTGGTAGAGGCCGAAGGCGAAGAGGATCGCCACCTTGCCGATCGCGACGAAGGCGATCGACTGAGCCAGCAGGGTCGAGTAACGCTCGGGGATGCCGTGCGCGTCGTCGAGGAAGCGCAGCTTGAAGGCACAGAAGAACGCGATCGCCACCAGCAGCGCGTCCGCCACCATCTGCATCGTCCGCGCGCGGTACACGGGGTGGTTCAACCGGTGCATGGGGCTGGCCGAGTGTAGTGCCTGGGAGTGCGCCAGAACAGCGAAACGGATCCGTGAAGGCGATCCTCCGATGCCGGGTTCCCTAGGATCCTCGCTCCAAATGCAGACCCTGCTGCCAGCCTTCGCCAGCATCTCCGACAAGGTGCTCGACCCGATCGTCAACGTCGCCACCGACTTCATTAGCTCGACCGGGCTGCCTGCGGTGTTCGTGCTGATGACCCTCGAGTCGGCCTGCATCCCGGTTCCGAGCGAGGCGATCATGCTGTTCGCCGGATTCAGCGTCTCCAACGGCGACCTGACCCTGCTCGGGATCATCGTCGCGGGCGTCCTCGGCAACCTCGCCGGCTCCTGGATCGCCTACGCCGTCGGCTACTACGGCCGGCTCGAGCTGCTCGAGCGCCACCACGTCTTCCATGTCAACCCAAAGCACCTGAGCTGGGCCGACCGCTGGTTCGAGCGCCACGGCGAGGCGACCGTGTTCTTCGCCCGGATGCTGCCGATCATCCGCACCTTCATCTCGCTTCCCGCCGGGGTCGCGCGGATGCCGTTCTGGCGCTTCACAGCGTTCACCGTCGCCGGCTGCATCCCCTGGGTGGTGATGCTGGCGATCGTCGGCCGCGAGGTCGGCGACAACTGGGAGAAGTGGCGCCACAACCTCGCCTACCTCGACTACGTCGTCGTTCTGGCGCTGGTCGCCCTAGTCGTCTACCTGATCCGGAGGCGGCGTAGCGGCGGCTCCGGCGAGGACCAAGGGGGCTCGGCGGACGGGGACGGGGCGGCCGAGCCGGCCGGCGCCGGCCGCGCTTGAGCGAGGCCCGCGGAGCTGGGATACCGGCGCGCCGAGCGGTCGCGCTGGGGATCGTCCAGGGCCCGGCGGAGCTCCTGCCGGTCTCGAGCTCGGCCCACATCGTCCTCATCCCCTGGCTCGCGGGGTGGGACTGGGAGGAGCTGGACCCCGAGGTCCGCAAGAGCTTCGAGGTCGCCCTCCACGCGGGCGCTGCGGCGGCCCTGCTGCTCGGGCAGCGCCGGGTGATCGCCGAGGAGCTGCGGGCCTTCGACCCGCGCCGGGCTTCGGTCCTACTCCTCTCCTTCCTGCCCCCGGCGATCGCTGGATACCTCTGGGAGCGGCCTATCGAGCGGCGCCTCGGCGGCCCCCGGGCCACCGCCGCGGGGTTGATCGCCGGGGCGGCGATCATGCTCCTCGCCGACCGCCGCCCGCAGCGGCGCGGGCGTGGCGAGGCCGGAGCGCTCGACGGGCTGGCGCTCGGGTTCGCCCAGGCGGCGGCGCTGGCGCCGGGCATCTCCCGCAACGGGGCCACCCTGGCGGCGGCCCGCTGGCGGCAGTTCTCCCGCGACCAGGCGAACCTGCTGTCCCGCACCGTGGCCCTGCCGATCATCGTCGGCGCCAGCCTGCTGAAGGGCGCCCGCCTGGCCTCGGGTCGCGGCCGGCCCGGCATCCGCCGCCCGCTGGGAATCGGCGTCGCGGCGTCCTTCGCCTCGACCCTCGCCTCGCAGGGCCTGATACGCCTGGTCGAGCGTGACCGGGCACTGTGGCCATACGCCGCCTACCGGCTGGCCCTCGCCGCCCTGGTTCTCCACCGCCTGAGCCGGGCGCGCCGACCGCCGGCTGATGTTGAATCGGCGCCGATGGCCCCGACAGCCCCCAGCGCGACTCGATGAGCGACGGGGACGCCTACTCACGGGCGGGGGTCAACCAGGGGGTCGCCGACGAAGCCGTCGGGCGTCTGGTCGAAGCCCTGCGGGCGGGAGGCACCGGCGAGTCCCGCCAGGTCCCGCTTCCCGGCCACTATGCGAGCGTGATCAGGCTCGATGCCCGAACCGGGATCGCGCTGTCCACGGACGGGGTGGGGACCAAGCTGCTCGTCGCCGAGCAGACAGGCCGTTATGACACCGTCGGCATCGATTGCATCGCGATGAACGTCAATGACGTCGTCTGCGTCGGGGCCGAGCCGCTGGCGATGCTCGACTACATCGCCGTGGACCGGGCGGACCCCGAGGTCTGCGCGGAGATCGGCCGCGGGCTGGCGCGCGGCGCGGAACTGGCAGGGATCGAGATACCGGGCGGCGAGCTGGCCCAGCTTGGCGAGATGATCTCCGGCCTCGACCTCGCCGGCGCCTGCGTCGGGACAGTTTCTCTCGACGCGATTGTCGACGGCTCGGCCGTGATGCCGGGGGACCCCGTGATCGGCCTCCCCTCCTCCGGCCTTCACTCCAACGGCTACACCCTGGCGCGGCAGGCCCTGGATGGGGTCCCACTCGACGACCAGCGGCTCGGGAGGCCGCTCGCCGACGTCCTGCTCGAGCCGACCGAGATCTACGTCAAGCCGGTGCTGGAGCTGCTGGGATCGGGGGTCGAGGTGCGCGGGCTGGCCCACATCACCTCCGGCGGGCTGGGCAACCTGCTGCGCCTGCGGGCCGAGGTCGGATACGAGATCGACGATCCACTCGAGCCGCAGCCGATCTTCGAGCTGATCCGCGATCTCGGCTCGGTGCCGGAGGAGGAGATGTACGAGGTCTTCAACATGGGCTGCGGCTTCTGCTGCCTGGTCGCCGCGGCCGACGAGAAGACGGCCCTCGAGCTGCTCCGCTCCCACTACCCGGCGGCGAGGACGATCGGCCGCGCCGGCGGCAGCGCCGGCAGCGTGCGAAGGCGCCCGGGCTAGGATCTTCCCGTGCAGACCGCGATCCTGATCTTCGAGGGCCTCACGGTCCTCGATGCGATCGGCCCCTATGAGGTGCTGCGCTCGGTGCCCGGCTGGGAGGTCAGCTTCGTCGCGCCCGAGGCGGGCGTGCAGCGCGCCGACAGCGGGGCGGTCGCGCTGATCGCCGACAGCGAGCTGGAGGAGGTGGCCGAGCCCGACATCGTTCTGGTCGGAGGCGGAGCCGGGAACCGCGCCCTCCTGAACGACGAGCGGGTGCTGGACTGGCTGCGCTCGGTCGACCGGAGCAGCCGCTGGACCACCTCGGTGTGCACCGGCTCGCTCGTCCTCGGGGCGGCTGGCCTGCTCGAGGGGAAGCGCGCCACCAGCCACTGGCTCTTCCTCGAGCGCCTGCGTGAGTTCGGGGCCGAGCCGAGCCCCGAGCGCGTGGTCGAGGACGGCAAGCTGATCACCGCCGCCGGGGTCTCGGCCGGGATCGACATGGCCCTCGGGCTGGTCGAGCGCGAGCTCGGCCCCGAGGCGGCGCAGGCGATCCAGCTGGCGATCGAGTACGACCCGCAGCCCCCGTACGACGCCGGCTCCCCGGCGAAGGCCCCTGATGCCGTCGTCGAGGCGGTCAGCGCCGCCTTCGCCGCCTCCGGCGAGTGGCCGGAGGCGCGGGCCGGCGGAGGCGCGGGCTAGCGCCCCTCCCCGATTGCGGCTGCTCACGCCTTCTCCCAGACCGTTCCGGTCAGGGCCCGCACCGGCCGCAGCCGCCAATCCTTGGCGAGGTTCCAGAGCTCGGCGCAGATCAGCGGGCCCGGGTGGCCGCTGAGGACCTCGGCCTCCTTGGTGGTCAAACGTCCGAAGCGCTCGATCGCCTCCAGCGGTCCCAGCGATCCCTCGTTGACCGGGCCGGCCCCGGCCGCCACGGCCGCCTCGCGGTAGTCCTCGAAGGGCTTCCAGCCCCAGACGGGATGGCGGGAGCCATCGGCGGCGATGAACACGGCCGAGGGCATGCTGACCCGCTCGCGGCCCTCGGTCGTGCGGATCTTCCCCTCGATCCGCGCCGACTCGGGTACGTCGCGGACCTCGTCGAGGTCGGCGCCGAAAGCCTCGAGGATCGCATGCGAGTCGAGGTCCCGCCGGAAGCGCTCGCTGTCGAGCCCCGCCGGGCCCGCCTCGGCGGAAAGGGCTTCGGCGTGATCGAGTTTTCGCCGTTCGATGAAGATCCCCTCGCGCAGCCTTCGCAGATAGCGGTAGCCGGCCTCCGGGCCCTGCTCGCAGGCCGCCTTGACGGCCATGCAGGCTGGGTAGGTGCTCGACAGCGGGCACTCGGTCCAGATTCTCGGGTCGGAGGGCATCTCGGTCTCCCCTCCGACGTTGAGCCAGTGCGCCATCAGGTCGGCGAAGCAGCTCGGGCCGGAGCCGATCGAGCCCTCCTCGTCGCGGTACTCGGGCCCGAACCGGCGGGCGAGACCGCCCATGATCCAGCGGAAATCGAGCTCCCCGGAGAACTCCCACATCAGCCTGCGAAGCTTGGGCTCCGCACCCCACGACCAGGAGCAGGCAGGATCTGTGTAGTAGCGAACCTCTACCGACACGGGCCGCTGACAATATCCCCACGCAGATGAACACTCGCTCGACCTCAGCCCAGATGATCGGAACGGTTCTCTCGGACCGCTACCGGCTCGAGGCGAAGCTCGGCAGTGGCGGCATGTCCACCGTGTATTTGGCCCGCGACGAGACGCTCGACCGCCCGGTCGCGGTCAAGGTCATGCACCGGGAGATGTCGGAGCAGGCCGACCAGCTGCAGCGCTTTCGCCAGGAGGCGAGGGCGGTGGCGAAGATCTCCCACCCGAACGTGGTCGCGGTGATCGACGCCGGCGAGGACGGCGGCCACCCCTACATCGTCTTCGAGTACGTGGAGGGCGAGACCCTGAAGCAGCGGATCGCCCGGGTAGGAGCCCTCGACGCCCAGGAGGCCCTCGCCTACTCGATCGAGGTCGCCCGGGCGCTGGCCCTCGCCCACGCACGGCAGCTCGTCCACCGGGATGTCAAGCCCCAGAACGTGCTGATCGACGCCGAGGGGCGGGCGAAGCTGACCGACTTCGGGATCTCGCGCCAGCTCGAGCAGGCCGGCCTCACGGCGACCGGCAGGGTGCTGGGTACGACCGACTACGTGGCGCCCGAGCAGGCGATGGGCCAGGGGGCCGACCCCCGCTCCGACATCTACTCGCTCGGGGTCGTCCTCTACGAGATGCTGACCGGCGAGGTGCCGTTCAGCGCCGACAGCCAGGTCGGGGTCGCGATGAAGCACGTCAACGAGGAGCTGCCCGATGTCCAGCGCCGCCGGCCGGGGATCTCGGCGGCGGCCGCCCTCGTCGTCGAGCGGGCGACCTTCAAGGCTCCGGAGCGCCGCTACCAGAACATCGACGAGATGATCGCCGACCTCGAGACGGCTCTCGAGGTGGAGGCCGCCCGGGCGGGCTCGACCAGCGGCGAGGCGACCAGCGTCCTCGACGCGGTGCCGCCCCCGCGTCGGCGGCTGGCCCGCGGCTTCCGCTGGTCGTGGTCGGCGTTCGGGCTGCTGCTGGTGCTGGCAGCAGTCGTCCTGGCGCTCGTATACGGGATCTCCAGCGGCTGGTTCGGCGGGGGCGGGGCCGGCGCGGGCGGCCGCGCGGGCGGCGGGATGACGCCCATCAAGGTCACCGCGGCCACCGACTACGACCCGTTGGGAACCGGCGGGGAGCACCCCGAGCTCACCTCGAAGGCGATCGACGACAACCCGGCGATCACCGGTGGCGCCTGGACCACCGAGACCTACGACACCAACTTCCCCGAGGGCAAGGAGGGTGTCGGGATCTATCTGACGACCGCGGCGCCGGCCGCTGCCAAGTCGCTGCAGGTGCGGTCTGCCAAGGGCGGCTGGGATCTGCAGGTCTACGGCGCCCCCTCAGCTCCGGCGCCGAGCGCCTCGGACCCGCTCGGCGGCTGGACGCCGGTGGGCGAGAAGGCCGGGATGGCGACCAACCAGACGGTCGCCCTGGACACGGCGCGGCGGAAGTTCCGCGACTACCTGCTCTGGATCACCAAGCTGACTCCGGTCAGCGACGGCTACCGGGTCGAGATCACCGACGCGCGGCTCTTCGACTGAGGGCCCGAACTCAGAACTCGTAGGAGCGGGCGCTGCGGTGACGTTCGAGGGCAAGCTCGACCAGGCGGTCGACGAGGCCCAGGTAGGGGATGCCGCTCGCCTCGAACAGCTTCGCGTAGACGCTGGTCTCGGTGAAGCCGGGGATCGTGTTGATCTCGTTGACGAGGATCTCGCCGCCGGGCTCGATGAAGAAGTCGCAGCGCGCCAGGCCGCTGCAGCCGGCGAGCTCGAAGACCTGGGCGGCGAGCTTCCTGACCCGCCCGATCGCCTCCTCGCCGATCGGCGCCGGGACGACCAGGTCCATCCCGCCCTCTGAGTACTTGGCCTCGAAGTCGTACCAGTCTGCGTGGGCGACTATCTCGCCCGGCTGCGACGTCTCGGGCTGCTCGTTGCCGAGCACCGAGCACTCGACCTCGCGACCGCCCGCCGATGCCTCGACGATCACCCTGGGGTCATGGCGGCGGGCGAGCGCCACCGCTTCGTCCAGCTCCCTCTCGGACGAAGCCACCTTGCTGATCCCGACGCTCGAGCCGAGCCGGGAGGGCTTGACCCAGAGCGGCAGGCCCATTCCGGCGGCCTGCTCGCGCCAGCCCGGCTCGCCGGCCGCGACGAAGTCGACCTGGGGGATCCCCCGCTCGGCGAACAGGCGCTTCAGGGTGAGCTTGTCCATGCAGAGGGCCGAGGAGAGGACATCGCAGCCGACGTATGGGACGTCGAGGCACTCGAGCAGGCCCTGGACCGAGCCATCCTCGCCGAACGGGCCGTGGAGCACGGGGAAGACCACCTCGACGCCAAGCAGACCGGCGCCCGGCATCACCTCGATCGTCTCGCCCCCGCTGCTCCATTCCCCTTCGCGGGAGATCAGCACCTCGGTCACCTGATGCCCGGCCTCGGCGAGGCCCGCGGCGACCGAGGCCCCGGAGCGGAGCGAGACGTCGTGCTCGCTCGAACGACCGCCCGAGAGCACCGCGACCCTCACGGCGTCGTCGGGGTGGTCGTGGTCGGAGAGGTTGGGGTGGTCGGCGGCGGGGTCAGCTTCCCGACGAAGATCGTCACCTCCGTGCCCTTCGCCTGCGCCGAGCCCGGGGCGGGGAACTGGTCGGTGACCCTGCCGTCCTGCTGCGGCACGCTGGTGTCCTGGAGGTTGACTGTGACCGAGAAGCCCGCCCCCCGCAGGGTCGAGACCGCGCTGGAGCGCAGGTCGCCGATCACGTTCGGCACCTTCACCTTCTGGACTCCCTGGGAGACCACGATCGCGACCGTACCGCCGACCGCGACCCGGGTGCCGGCGTCCGGTGACTGCGAGAGCACCGTGCCGCTCGGCTTCCCGCTCTGCGCGAAGCTGACCGAGTAGTTGAGCCCTCGCCCGCGGATCGCCTGCTTGGCGGCATCCGAGCTGCGGCCCACGACCGCCGGCACCGAGACCTGCCGCGGCCCGCTCGAGACGGTGACCGTGACCAGCGAGCCGCGCTTGGCGCTGGTACCGGCAAGCGGGTCGGTCGAGATCACCTCACCCTCGGGAACGGAGCCCGAGGGCCCGGTCACGAAGGCGCCCCGGAACCCGCTCTTCTCGAGGGCCCTCTTGGCCTGCGAGCGGGAGAGCCCGCGCAGGTCGGGGACGGCGGCGCTGCCGGGCCCCTCGCTGACCGAGAGCGTGATCGTCGGCTTGCTGCAGAAGAAGGTGAGCAGGGCGCAGTCGAGCGAGGCCTCTTTGTTGCCGACCGGATCCTGCTCGAGCACGTAGCCCTTCCTGCCCACCCGGGTCGTCGTCTCGACCACCTTGAACCCCTGGCTCTCCAGGTTGTTCTTGGCGATCGGCTCCGGCAGGCCGGTGACGTCGGGAACATCCGTGGTGGTGTCCCGGGTCAGCGCCAGGCCGGCGAGGACGCCGAGCAGGGCGGCGATCCCGATCAGGATCCAGCGACGGCGGCGGCGCCTTCGCTCCTCCTCCTCGCGATCTTCCTCGCCCTCGGCGTCCGCGTCGGCGGGCAGCGGCGCAACCACGGGGGGAAGCGGCGCGAACGAATCGGTTCCATCGCCGGGGCCGCCGGCGTCTCGCTGGGCGGCCCGCAGCGCCGCGATGAACGCGTCGGCATCGTGAAAACGGCGCGCCGGGTCCTTCTCCAGGGCTCGCATCACCACCGCGTCCATCGCCGGGGAGACCGCCGGGTTGATCGCGCTCGGGCGGAGCGGCGCCTGTGAGACCTGCTTCAGCGCCACCGCGACCGCGCTCTCGCCCTCGAACGGGACGCGTCGGGTCAGCGCCTCATAGAGGATCACTCCGACCGAGTAGAGGTCGGAGGCGGCGGTCACCTCCAGGCCCTGCGCCTGCTCGGGCGAGAGGTAGTGGGCGGTTCCCATCACCGAGCCGGTCTGGGTGATCTCCGAGACCCCCGCCCGGGCGATGCCGAAGTCGGTGACCCTCGCCCTCCCCTCGGAGTCGACGATCACGTTCTGCGGCTTCAGGTCGCGGTGGATGACGTTGTGGCGGTGGGCGAACTTCGCCGCCTCGAGGACCTGGATGACAAGAGCCGAGGCCTGCTGCGGCGTCAGGCCGGCGTCGATCAGCTCCTTCAGCGAGCGGCCCTCGACGAACTGCATCGCGATGAAGTAGGTGCCGTCGATCTCGCCCCGGTCGAAGACGGCGACGATGTTCGGGTGCTGGAGCGAGGCGGCGGCCTCGGCCTCCCGCCGGAAGCGCTCGACGAACTCCCTGTCCTGGGCGAAGCGCTTGTGGAGGACCTTCAGCGCGATACGCCGTTGCAGGTGGGTGTCCTCGGCGAGCCAGACGTCGGCCATCCCGCCGGAGCCGATCCGGTCGAGGAGCCGGTAGCGCCCGGCGACCACCGAGCCTTCGGCGACCTCAGCCATTGGCCGCCAGGATGCTCTCCGCCACGTCCCTGAAGATCGGCGCCGCGACGTCGTTGCCGAACTGGGGCGTGCACTCCACGCTGGCGGCGATCGCCACCTTCGGGTCCTCGGCCGGCGCGAAGCCGATGAACCAGGCCTGGTTCTGGTCGGTGCCGCCCCCGCAGGCCTGGTTGAACGGTGTCTCCGCGGTCCCCGTCTTCCCGGCGACGCTCACCCCGGGAATCGCCGCGTTTGTCCCGGTGCCACCGCTGACCACGCCCTGCATCGCCGTGTTGAGCTCGTCCGCCGTCTTCGGGCTCATCACCGTCGACTGCTCGCTCGGATCCATTCGCTTGGTCACCCGCCCGTCGGGATCGACGACCTTGTCCCAGATCTGCGGCTTCATCAGCACCCCGCCGTTGGCGACCGTCGCCGCCACCTCGGCCATCTGCAGCGGCGTCGCCAGCAGTCGCTCCTGGCCGATCGCGATCCGGCCGATGTCCACCGGGTCGTTCGAGCTCAGCAGCCTGCCTCCGTCGAAGACGCCGCTGACCGAGAGCTGGTCGGAGGGCAGGTCGATCTGCGGCTTGGCGTTGAAGCCGTACGCGTTCATGTACTTGAAGAGGGTGTCCTCGCCGACCTTCTCCCCGAGCTGGGCGAAGTAGGTATTGACCGAGTTGGTCAGGGCGGTGTCGAGGCCGATCGCGCCGAAGTCCTCGTCGAAGTCGTTGTGCAGGGCGTGCCCCTCGACATCGAGGATCCCGGGGGAGTTGATCGGCGTGTCGGGGGTGATCGTGCCGCTGTCGAGCCCGGCGGTCGCCGTCACCACCTTGAAGGTGGAGCCGGGCGGGTACTGGCCCTGCGTGGCACGGTCGACCAGCGGCGAGCTCGGGTCATTGTTCAGCGTGTTCAGGTGCTCTGGCACCCGATTCGGGTCATACGGCGGGTTGCTGGCGTTGACCAGCACCCTGCCCGTTTTCGGCTCGATCGCGACCACCGCCCCGAAGCCGGCGGCGCTGAGATCGTTGAGGGCGAGCCTCTGGGCAGCGGTGTCGATGCTGGTGACGATGTCGTTGCCCTCCTGCTTGCGGCCGCGCAGCTCGTCGAGGATCGAGACGAACTCCGAGTCGTTCCCGACCAGCTCGTCGTTGTGGTACTTCTCGAACTCCGAGTCGCCCTGCTGGACGAAGCTGTAGCCGATCGGGTGACCGAACAGCGGCGCCCTCCGGGTAGCGGCGGACGTAGCGCAGGCCGGTCCCGTGGCCCTTGGGGACGGAGCGGGCGATCACGGTCCCGTCGGAGGCGAGGATCCTTCCCCGCCGGATCTGCTGCTGCTCGAGCAGGGGCCGCTTGTTGGCGCGCTTCTCCTTCAGAGCCTTGGCGTCGAACACCGCCCAGTAGCTGGTGAAGCCGACCAGGACCGCGAAGAGGATCACCATCAGTCCGAAGAGCTTTGTGATCTGGCCGTTCACTGGCCGAGCGGGTAGGCGGCGCGGCGGGTTTCCCGCCTCGCTCGGTCGGAGATCAGCAGCAGCAGGGCCAGGAGGACGAAGTTGGCGACGATCGAGCTTCCGCCGTAGCTGACGAAGGGCAGGGTGACGCCGGTCAGCGGGATCACCCTGGTGACGCCGCCGATGATCACGAAGGCCTGGATCGCGAAGACCGCCGTGAGGCCGGCGGCGAGCAGCTTCGAGAAGCCGTCGTCGGCCATCAGCGCGATCTTGAAGCCGCGCGCGGTGACCAGCAGGTAGACGAGGATCAGCCCGCAGGCGCCGAACAGGCCTATCTCATTGACGATCAGCGAGTAGATCGTGTCCGTCTGGGCAGCGGGCAGCAGCGCGTTGTCTGTGCCGGGGATCGTGATCAGCCCCTGCCCGAACCCCTTGCCGAAGAGACCCCCGTCAGCCTGGGCGAAGATCGACTGGAGGATCTGATAGCCGGTCGTGGTCGGGTGCTGGTAGGGATCGAGCCAGATCTCCACCCGGTCGTGGACGTGCGGGACCGTCGAGGCGAAGAACCAGGCCCCGGCGAGGAACAGCGCCATGCCGATCACCACGAACGAGAAGCGGCCGGTGGCGACGTAGAGCAGGGCCAGAAATGCGGCGAAGAACATCAGCGAGCTGCCGAGATCGCGGATGTAGACCAGCATGAACATCGAGGCTCCCCAGACGACCAGCAGCGGTCCGAGGTGCTTGAGCGGCGGCAGGGTGACCCCCATGACCCGCCTGGCGCCGACGATCAGCACCTCGCGATGCTCGCGCAGGTAGCTGGCGAGGAAGATGACGATGCAGATCTTCGAGAACTCCGCGGGCTGGAAGGCGAGCGGGCCGATCTTCACCCCGAGGTAGGCACCGTTGACCTGCTGCCCGATTCCCGGCAGGCGGGGAGCGAGCAACAGCAGCAGGCCGATCCCGGCGATCGTGTAGCGATAGCGCTCCAGCACCTCGTAGTCGCGCAGGAAGTGGATGGTCAGCGCAAAGAGCACCAGGCCGAGGACGAACCAGTTGGCCTGGTCGCGGGCCAGGCCGTCGTCGATCCGGTAGATCATCACCAGGCCGATCGCGGTCAGCAGGGCGACCAGGGGAAAGAGGTAGGGATCGGCGTCGGGCAGCCGGATCCGCAGGTAGATGTGAGTGGCGAGGCAGACGGCGAGGAAGTAGGCGCCGTAGATCAGGCTGAGGTTGCCGAGCTGGGTGCGGTCCTGGGCGAAGACGGCGGTGAAACCCGCGGTGAGGAGCAGCGCGACGGGGATCAGCGCGAAGAGCTCGCGGTTGCGGGCGCTCACTTCCCCGCCCCGGCGGCCCCGCCGTTCCCGCCGGCGCCCTGCTGGCCGGCGCCCGCCGAGCCGCCCCCGTTCGGCCTGCCCTGAGGCTGGCGCGGCCGGACCTTCGCAGTGCCGTCGCGGCTGAGACCGGCCCGGCGCTCGATCTCCTCGATCAGCGAGGTCGCGTCGGAGCGCGAGCGCAGGTCGTGGCCGGTGACTGCGCCCCGCTGCCTGCCGGAGAGCGATGAGGTCTGGATCGGGCTGGCGTAGCGCTCCTGATAGAGGTTGATCCCGAACGGAAGGTCATAGGGAAGCCCCCGGTAGAGCGCCACGCGGCCGCCCTCGTCGGTGCCGAGGAACCAGACCTGGCGGATCCCGTAGGCCGCGCCGAAGACGATCGCCCCGAGGACGAGGATCGCGGCGAGTGCCTTGGCCGCACGCCGCAGCCCCCTGCGCTTCCTCCGCGGCTCCCCGCGCCGTTCCCTCGCCCGCACCGCGGCCGCCTGGCGCCGCACCTCCTCGGCGGTGAAGCCCTCCTCGGCGGCGCTGGGGCCGACGAGGGTCGGGCTCTCGGCCGGCTCGGCCGGGGCGGCTGCGTCATCGAGGCGGAAGACGACCGCGGTGATGTTGTCGCGGCCGCCCTCGCGATTGGCGTCGTCGACCAGGGCCCGGACGGCGGCGTCGAGGGAGGTGGCGCCCGCCAGCAACCGCTCGATCCTCTCCTCGCCGAGCATCGTCGTCAGCCCGTCGGAGCAGAGCAGGAAGACGTCGCCCGCCAGCGCTGGGACGGTCTGCAGATCGACATTTACATCGGCCTCGGGACCGAGGGCCCGGGTGATGATCGAGCGCTGCGGGTGCTCCTCCGCCTGCTGGTCGGTGATCTGGCCGGTGCGGCGCATCTCCTCGACCAGCGAGTGGTCCCTGGTGAGCAGCTCGAGGCTGTCTTTCCGCAGGCGGTAGGCGCGGCTGTCGCCGACGTGGCCGATCGCCACCTCCTCGGCATCCGCGTTGAGCATCGCGGCGGTGATCGTCGTCCCCATTCCCGCCCGGGACGGGTCGTCCTTGGCGAGCTTGTGGATCTCCCGGTTGGCGGACTCGATCGTTTCCCGCAGGATCGTCTCTGGAGCCCCGTCGGGGAGATCGCGCTCGAAGGCGTCGGCGGCGATCTTCGAGGCCACCTCCCCCGCCTGGGCGCCGCCCATCCCGTCGGCGACCACGAACACCGGCGCCCGGGCGAAGTAGGAGTCCTCGTTGGCGTGGCGTTGCCGGCCGGTGTCGGAGCGAAAGGCGAGATCGGCGACCCTCAGCATGGCTCACTCCAGCTCAAAGCGGAACTCGGTGTCACCGATTCTCACCAGGTCACCGGGGACCAGCTCCGCCTCCCCGCTCAGCGAGGCGTCGTTCAGCAGCGTCCCGTTGGTGGAGTTCATGTCCTCGACGTAGTAGCGGCCGGCGCGCATGTAGATCCTGGCGTGCAGGCCGGAGGCGTAGCGGTCCTCGATGCGGACGTCCGCGTCGGCCGACCGGCCGATCGAGAGCCCTCCGAAGAGGTCGAACCGCTCCCCGGAGGAGAGCCCGCCGCCGCGTTCCGCGACCAGCCAGGCGTCCTCGCCGGGGCCGCTGTCCTCGGCGGCGGGGAGGTTGTGGTACCCGGTGGCGTCGGGGGCCGGGGAGACGGTCCGCCGCAGGTCCTTGAGCGCGCTTCTGGCGATCCAGAGGAGGAACAGGTAGAGCAGCGCCAGGAAGCCGAACTTGAGGGCTACTGATATCGGCTCGTAATCCACCGACTCATTGCTCTAGGTCGAAGAGAAAGGTCGTCGTGCCGATGGTGACCTCGTCTCCCGGCCGCAGCCGGGACGAGGAGACTCGCCGGCCGTTGACCTTGATCCCGTTGGTGGAGCCAAGATCGACTATCTGCCAGTCACCGGTGTCGGCGCGCCGCAGCTCGGCGTGCCGACGCGACACGTTCGGGTCGCGCAGGACGCAATCGGTGTCCTTCGAGCGGCCGATCGTCGCCTTCGGCCCGTCGAGGACGTAGCGGCGGTCGTCGAGGGCCACGATCGCCCGGTTGGTCGCCGTGCCGGGGGCCTGGCGCTTCGGTGACTCGGCCTCGCGCTCCCTGACCGCCGAGTAGACCATCGTGTGGCCCTCCTCTCCCTGCTTCGGGCTCTCGCCCTCGCGGGCCGGAGGCTTGACCAGCCGCGTCTGGATCCCGAACTCGCCGAGCCGCAGGCGCTCGTCGGTCTTGAAGGTGACCGCCGGCCGTGTCAGCAGGTCGTAGCTTCGGCGCCGGGCGTGCTCCAGCAGGTAGCCGGAGAGCTCCTGCTCGAGCGAGCGCTCGTACCCCTCCAGCTTGCCCCTGTCCTGGCGCGAGAGGTGGACGATGTACTCGTTGGGGACGTAGACCCGCGAGACGGAGGCTGTCTTGTGTGCGTCCATCTCCTTGGCGAGCTTCCGAGCCAGCTCGACCGGCTGCACCTCGGAGCTGAAGGCACGGCTGAACACCCCTTCGACGAGGCCTTCTATCCGGGCTTCGAGATTGCGCAGAACGCTGATGGCACGGCTCCTTGGCTTGGCGAGGGCAGGCCCCCGGGGCCTGAGTCAGCGGCAGAAATCCTACGGAAGTGTGGCCCCCCGATTGGCGCCACCCGCCGCCGCGGCGGGAGTCCGTGGGCGCCGCAGGGCGCGGGAGTGCGATCCGGTGACCGGGAGGCGGGCAAGCCAGGCGCGGGCAGGGGCGAGGATCACCCCCGCAATCAGCGCCGCCGCGCACCAGATCGCCATCCCGCCGAGGAACCGGGGCGAGCCCAGCAGTGGCCAGAGGACGTCGGAGAGGGCGCCGTTGACGGAGTCCTGCCAGCCACGGGGCGGCCTCAGCGAGGTCCCGAGCAGGAGGTCGCGGCCCGTGACCACCTCGGCGACGCTGACCCAGGCGAAGCCGGTCGCGGCGATCACCGCGCGGTCGCGCCAGCGCGTCGCGAGGCCGGCCACCGCGGGGAAGGCGGGGGCGAGACCCAGGGCACCGAGGGCGGGGGCCGTCGCCGGGACCATCAGGCCGCGGCCGGCGCCGCCGATCAGAAGGGCTGGAGGCAGGGTGAGCAGGGCGAGCACCAGCGCCGCCCCGGGCCGTGACGCGGCGATCAGCCAGGCGCAGAGCCCCGATGCTGCGAGCAGAAACCCGAGGCGGGGGCGCAGCAGCCAGGAGGCGGCGACCAGGGGGACCAGCAGGTAACCCCAGACCGGACCGACCGGGCCGGCGGAGATCATCGCCGCCGCGGTCAGGCCGGAGGCGGCCGCAGCGGAGGCGACGTCGGCGACGTCCGTGCCCGCGATCCCCACGCCGAGCCCGGTGAGCCGCGGGGAGGGGTGCGGCGGCGGCAGTGCCCGCTCCGCCTCGAGCTCCTCCAGGGAGGACTCGATCGCCGTGCCCAGCTCCTCGATGCCGGGTCGAAGCTCCGGCTCGGGCTCCAGGGAAGCGTCGATCGCCTCGACCAGCTCGGGAGGCAGGTCGGGCCGGGCCCGGCCGAGCGAGGCGACCGGGGTGCCGATCGACCGCGCGGTCGCGGTCGGGGTGGCGCGGCGATGGGGGTTCTCGCCACTCCAGCACTCATACAGGGTCAGGGCAAGGCCGTAGACGTCGGCGGCCGGCCCGGCCAGCCCACCCTCGGCCTGCTCGGGGGCCATGTAGGCGAGCGTGCCGACCACGGCGCCGGTGGCGGTGAGGCCGTCCGTGTCGAGCACCCGGGCGATGCCGAAGTCCATCAGCTTGGCCGGCGCGTCCCCGGCAGGCACCAGGACATTGTGGGGCTTGATGTCGCGGTGGATGACACCGCGCGAATGGGCGTGGTCGAGCGCCTCGCAGAGATCGGCGCCGATCTCGGCCACCTCGCGATCGCACAGCCGCCCCTCGCCGCTCAGCTCCTGCAGGGTGGAGCCCTCGACCAGCTCGCTGACCAGGAAGGCGCGGCCGTCCTGCTCGCCGAGCTCATAGAGGGTGACGATGCCACGGTGGTTGAGCCTCGCCGCGGCCTGGGCCTCGCGCAGCACCCTGCCGCCGGCGCCGTCGGCGACCTCGATCACCTTGACCGCGACGTCGCGCTCGAGCCGGCTGTCCCAGGCGCGGTAGACCACGCCGAAGCCGCCGCTGCCGAGTCTGTCGGTGATCTCGAAGCGGTTGAGTACCAGTGAGCCGATCAGCACTGCTTCGGCTTCGACGCCGGGCGGCGCAGGCCTGCCCGGGCGCGCAAGAATGGCACCGTCGGGCAGCGGCTCCTGACGCGGCTGCCCCCGCAGCGTTCATACTTGCCGCCGAGCAGCGCACCGGAGGCACCCCCTTTTGGATCCGTTCGACGAGGAACCCTCAGCGTCACCGACCAGCGAGCAGGCCCTGCCGCGGCGGGGCCCGCGCGAGCGGCGGCCGCGGCGGCCGCGGCGGCCGCGGCGGCAACAGGTGATGGCGAGGCGCGGCATCGCGCTCGGCGGGGCCCTGATCGTCGTCATCCTCCTGGTGCTCGGGATCCGCGGCTGCCTCGACGCCCGCCACGATCGGGCCCTCACGGACTACTCCCGCAACGTCTCCCAGATCGTCGACGAGACCGCGCAGACCAGCAAGCGCTTCTTCGCACGGCTCGAGGACCCCGGGAGCGCTTCGGTGACCGATTTCGTCACCGAGACGAACGCCGACCGCAGCGCCATGGACGGCTACCTGACGCGGGTCGAGGACCTCAGCCCGCCGGGCGACATGAGCGGCGCCCAGGACGGCCTCGAGCTCGTCTACGAGCTGCGGGCTGCCGCCTTCGGAAAGATCGCCGACAAGATGAGCACCGCGCTGGGCGACGCCGGGCGCGAGCGGGCGATGGCGAGCATCGCCAATCAGATGCGGACCCTGCTGGCCAGCGACGTGCTCTACTCACAGGTCGTCGCCCCCCAGATCAACGGGGTCCTCGCCAACCAGGGGATCGCGGGCTCCGACGTCCCCGCGAGCGAGTTCATCCCGAATGGCGACACCAAATGGCTCGACCCGAGCACGATCGACAGCTCGCTCGGCAAGGTGACAGGCGCCTCGGCGGCGGCCACGCCGGGCCTGCATGGCACCGGCCTGCTCAGCACCAGCATCAACGGGGTCGCCCTCACCGAGGGCACCACGGCGACGGTGAGCACCAGCGGCCCGCCTGCAGTCGACGTGCAGGTGCAGAACCAGGGCAACTCGAAGGAGAGCGGCGTGACCGTCGGGGTCTCGGTGGACGGGGGAGCCGCGACCACCGAGGAGATCAGCTCGATCGGCCCCGGCGAGACGCAGACCGTGACCGTCCAGCTGCCCTCGACTCCGAAGGGCCAGGTGACGCTCGACGTCGAGGTCCATGCGGTTCCGGGCGAGCAGGTCACCGACAACAACAAGGCCTCCTACACGGTCAACTTCGGTTAGTAGCCGCCGGTGATGGAGCTGACGACAGCGACGGGGATCGTCGCCCTCGGCGCAGCCGCTCTCGCACTCTCGCACTCGGCGCCTGCCTCGTGCTCGCGCGGCGGCTGCGGCGGCTGCGCGAGGGGCAGCGGGTCCTGCTCGGGGATTCCGGCGAGCGTGACCTGGTCGCCCACGGGGCCGAGCTCGACCGCCGGCTCGGCGAGCTCGCCGCCGGAGTCGAGCAGGCGGTCGCGCGGCTCGAAGCGCGCGATGCCGAGCTCGCCGAGGCGCTCACTGGGGCGGTCAGCCACGTCGGCGTCGTCCGCTACGACGCGATGGGCGAGATGAGCGGGCGCCAGTCGAGCTCGGTCGCCCTGCTCGACTCCCACCGGGACGGTGTCGTCCTCTCCTCGATCCTCCACCGCGAGCAGGCACGCCTCTACGCGAAGAGGATCCTCGACGGGGGCTCGGAGCACGAGCTCTCCCCCGAGGAGGAGGAGGCTCTGGGCGCCGCGCTGCGCCCCCGAGGCGAGGGTCCCGAGCCCGGCCGATGAGACGGATCGCCTACCTGGGCCCCGCCGGGACCTTCACCGAGGACGCGCTCAGCGAGGCGCTTGGCGGCGATCGCGAGTTCGAGCCGCTGCGGACCGCGACCGTCCACGAGGCGATCCTCGCGGTCCAGGACGGCGCCGCCGACCGAGCCCTGGTCCCATTCGAGAACTCGATCGAGGGCTCGGTGCGCCCGACGCTCGACGCCCTTGCCCTGGAGGCGCACGAAGTGACCATCGTCGGCGAGTACGACTACCTGGTCAGCGCGAGCCTGATCTGCCGACGCCGTCTGGCACTGGAGCAGATCGAGGTCGTCCTCTCCCACCCGCAGGCGCTCGCCCAGTGCGCCCGCTTCCTGCGCGAGCGGCTGCCGCGGGCCGAGGCACGGGCGGTCGACAGCACCGCCGAGGCGGTGCGCCGGATCGCCGACTCCGAGCGGCCCTGGGCGGCGCTCGCGGCGGCCTCCGCCGCCGATCTCTACGGCTGCGTCGTGCTCGAGGAGAGCGTCGCCGACGAGGAGCACAACGTCACCCGCTTCGTCTGGCTCGCACCCGCAGGAACCGCCGCCAGCGGCGAGGGCGAATGGAAGACCAGCCTGGTCTTCTCCGAGCTCGGCGAGGACCATCCCGGGGCGCTGGTCGATGCGCTGCTCGAGTTCTCCGGGCGCCAGATCAACCTGACCCGGATCGAGTCGAGGCCGCTGCGCCAGGGAGGGCTGGGGCGCTACATGTTCTTCCTCGACATCGCCGGGGCGATCTCGGAGGGGCCGATCTCCGAGGCGGTCGAGGGGCTGCGCGGCAAGGCGGAGTCCGTGCGCGTGCTCGGCTCCTATCCCGTGCGAGCCACCCTCTAGAATCGCCCCCGTTATGGCTAAGCGTCGCGCCTCGGCCGCAGGAGCGCGGGCCGCGAAGTCAGGTCCCTCGACAGCGGACGCGACGGCGGGGGCAGGGCTCCGGTCCAGTGCCCGGGTGCTCGTCCTCAACGCGACCTATGAGCCGATCAACGTCTGCACGGTCCGTCGCGCCGCCGTCCTCGTCCTCAAGGAGAAGGCCGAGGTGCTCGAGCATGGCAGGCGGGCGCTGCGGTCGGAGCGCCTGACCATGGAGAGGCCGATCGTGATCCGCCTGATCAGCTTCGTCCGCATTCCGCGCGACGCCCACCGCCGCAAGATCACCCGCAAGGCGGTTCTGGCCCGCGATTCCTGGACCTGCCAGTACTGCGGCTCGCGCAAGCCCGGGCTGACGGTCGATCACGTCATCCCCCGTAGCCGCGGCGGGAAGTCGGTCTGGGAGAACATCGTCGCCTCCTGCGCATCCTGCAACCGGCGCAAGGGGAACCGCCTGCCACGGGAGGTGCAGATGCACCCCGCCAGCCGCCCCTCCCCCCCGGGGCCGACGGTCTTCATCCGGATCGCCAGCCCGACCATCCCGGCCGCCTGGCGGCATTACCTGCCGGCCGCCGCGTGAGGCGGGCAGCGGGGCTGGCCGCCGTCCTGGTCGCACTGGCCTGCGCCGCGGCTTCGGCGTCAGCCCACACCTACACCTACCCGAACCCCGCGCACCCCACGATCCGGGTGCCGGCCGCGATCGGTGGAGTCCACATCGGGCAGCGCCTGGACGCGGCGCGACGGGCCTGGGGCAGTGGCCGTGGCGGCTGCCGGGTGGACCTCTCCGGCAACACCGTCTGCACCTACGGAAACGACCATGACAAGGGGCACGGGGTCGCCTATTTCGGCGCCGACGGCTCCAGCGCCTCGAGCCGTGTCTACCTGGTGACGATCGCCGTCGGGTTGAGGCTCGGCGTGGTCCCCGTCTACAGGGGCCCGCTGATGCGGTTCAGGACCCGGCATGGAATCGGGCTGGGCTCGACCTCCCGTCGCCTGCGACGGGCCTACCCGCGACTGCGGCGGGACTCCACCGGCTTCCACATCCGCCGAGGAAAGGTTGCGATGGGCTTCGACACCTTCAACAGCAGTGACGGGCGTCGGGTCACCCTGATCGACCTCGCGCGCCTCGGCAACCCCTGATAGAGCACGAGGGCCGCCCGAAGGCGGCCCTCGCAGGTGCGTCGGGAAGCGAGACAGGGGGTTGGAACAACCGGGAGGGACAAGATCCGGTCCCCCGCTCGCCGGTGCCCGGGAGAGACTCCGCCGGGCGGCACGCACGGCCTCCTAGCGGCCCTGCACCTCCAGAGTCCCCGCAAGCATGTGAATCAAGTTAGGACCACCTCCTTTCTCTGGTGATCCGATTGAAGCACACTCCTCAGTCGGCGAGGGGCGGCGGCTCGGCGTCCGGGGTGGCGCCGTTGCCGGAGGATGGGGCCTCCGACTCCACCACCAGCGCCACGGCGCTGACCGAGTCGTCCTCCTTGATGTTCATCACCCTCACTCCCTGGGTGGGACGGCCCATCCGCGAGATGCCGCTGACCGAGGTCCGCTGCACCATCCCGTTCTGGGAGATGAACAGCAGCTCCTGGTGCTCGCGGACGATCAGCGCGCCGGCAAGGCCGCCCTTCTTCTCGGTCAGCTTCGCGGTCAGCACTCCCTTGGTGCCACGACCCTTGACCGGGTATTCGGAGACGGGGGTGCGCTTGCCGTAGCCGTTCTCGGTGACCACGAAAAGCTCGGTGTCGTCGCGGGCGATGTCCATCGCCAGCACCCGGTTTCCCCTGGCGGAGACGTTCATCCCCTTGATCCCGCTGGTCGAGCGCCCCATCGGGCGCACCAGCTTCTCGGAGAACCGCGAGGCGTGGCCGGAATGGGAGACCATGAGGATGTCGTCCTGGCCCGAGGTGAGCCGTACCTGGACGAGCTCGTCCCCGTCGCGGACCTTGATCGCGATGATCCCGTCCGCCTTGATCGGCGTGTTGTAGGCGAGGAACTCTGTCTTCTTGATCTGCCCCTTGGCGGTGGCGAACACCAGGTACTCGTTCTCCTTGAAGTCCCGCGTCGGGATCACCGCCATCACCTTCTCGCCGTCGCGCAGCGGCAGCAGGTTGACCAGGGCGCTGCCCTTGGCCGTGCGTGAGCCCTCCGGCAGCTCGTAGACCTTCAGCCGGTAGACCTTGCCGCGGTTGGTGAAGAACAGCAGGAAGTCGTGGGTCGAGCAGATGTGGAGGTGCTGGATGTAGTCGTCCTCCTTCATGTTCATCCCCATCACCCCGATGCCGCCCCGGTGCTGCTGGCGGTAGGTCGCCAGCGGGAGGCGCTTCACGTAGCCCGACGCGGTCAGCGAGATCACCATCTGCTGCTCGGCGATCATGTCCTCGACGTCGATGTTGCCGGCGAAGTGCTGAAGCTCGGTGCGGCGCTCGTCGCCGTAGGAGCGGGTGAGCTCGACCAGCTCCTCCTTGACGATGCCGAAGATCCGCGACTCGTCTCCGAGGATCGCCCTCAGCTCCCCGATCCGCTCGATCAGGTCGGCGTGCTCGGCGCGGACCTTGTCGGACTCCAGCGCCGTGAGCCGCTGAAGGCGCATGTCGAGGATCGCCTGCGCCTGCTCGCGGGAAAGGTCGAACGCCTCGATCAGCCCCGCGCGGGCCGCATCGGGATCCGGCGAGGAGCGAATCAGCTTGATCACCGCGTCGAGGTTGTCGAGCGCAACGAGCAGGCCCTCGAGGATGTGGGCGCGGGCCTCGGCGCGGCGCAGCTCGTACTGGGTGCGGCGGGTGACGACCTCGCGCTGGTGATCGACGTAGTAGCGGATCAGGTCGCGCAGGCCGAGGGTCTTCGGGACCCCGTCGACCAGGGCGACCATGTTGACCCCGAAGGTGGTCTGCATCGAGGTCCGCTTGTAGAGGTTGGTGAGCACGACATTGGGGACGGCGCCCCGCTTCAGCTCGATCACCACCCGCATCCCGGAGCGATCGGACTCGTCGCGCAGGTCGGAGATCCCCTCCAGCTTCTTCTCGCGCACGAGGTCGGCGATCTTCGTGATCAGACCGGAATCGCCGCCCTTCTTGACCATGAACGGCAGCTCGGTGACGATCACCGCCTCCTTGCCGCCCTTCAGCGGCTCGATGTGGGCCCGGGCCCTCACCCTGAGGCTGCCCCGCCCCGTCTCGTAGGCCTCGCGGAGCCCGGCGGGGTCAAGGATCCCGCCGCCCGGGAAATCGGGTGCCTTGACGTGCTCCATGAGGCCCGCGAGGTCGATCTCCGGATCGTCGATGAAGGCGGTAACCGCGTCGACCGTCTCGCGCAGGTTGTGCGGTGGGATGTTGGTCGCCATCCCGACCGCGATCCCGGAGGCGCCGTTGACCAGCAGGTTGGGGAACCGGGCCGGGAGTATCGAAGGCTCGCGCTGGGACTCGTCGTAGTTGGGCCCGAAGTCGACGGTGTCGGCGTCGATGTCACGCAGCATCTCCGTCGCCAGACGGCCGAGGCGGGCCTCGGTGTAGCGCATCGCTGCCGCCGGGTCATCGTCGATCGAGCCGAAGTTCCCCTGTCCGTCGATCAGCGGGTAGCGCAGTGAGAACTCCTGCGCCATCCGCACCAGGGTGTCGTAGATCGCCGAGTCGCCGTGGGGGTGGTACTTGCCCATCACCTCGCCGACGATGAAGGCGCACTTGCGGTACGGGCGGGTGGGCTGCAAGCCGAGGTCGTGCATCGCGTAGAGCACGCGGCGGTGGACCGGCTTCAGCCCGTCGCGGACGTCGGGCAGCGCCCGGCCGACGATCACGCTCATCGCGTAATCGATGTAGGAGCTGCGCATCTCCTTCTCGAGCTCGCGCTCCTCGATGCGGCCGGTGAGGGCTTCCAGCGCCATCAGCGGGCCACCGGATCGTGGGTTTGAGACGCCCGGCTAGACATCGAGGTTCCTCACTTCCTTGGCGTAGGTCTCGATGAACTCGCGGCGCGGCTCAACCTTGTCGCCCATCAGCATCGAGAAGATCTGGTCGGCGGCCGAGGCGTCCTCCAGGGTCACCCGCTGCAGGGTCCTGGTCGCCGGGTCCATGGTCGTCTCGCGCAGCTGGTCGGCGTTCATCTCTCCGAGGCCCTTGAACCGGGTCAGCTGCGCGCCGTGCTTGGCAAGGTCCATCACCGCACGGTGCAGGTCGACGAAGGAGAGCGCCTCCTCCTCACGATCCTTCAGCGACACCTTGAACGGCGGCCGCCCCACCTGCTTCAGCAGGGTGCCGTGGACGTCGGCGAAGCGACGGTAGTCGTGATCCTTGAACAGCGCTTCCGGGAGGCGGTGGGTCCGGGCCAGGCCGCTTCGCCGCTGGATCGCCTTGACCACCAGCTCCCCCTTGGCGTCGTCGACCAGCTCGGTCTCGAACGGCTCCTCGGGCGGGCTGACCGCGGCCAGCAGCTTGCGAGCGCCGGCGATGCTGGCGACACCCTCGTCGAGCAGCTGGGACTCCTCGAGGAAGCGGACCAGGTCGGAGCCGAACTCGGCCTGCAGCGACGACCCCCAACCCTCGTACTCCTTGGCGCGCCGCACGTAGCTCTGCCAGCGGCTGTGGGTGAGCCGCTTGGACCGCCCGTTGGCGTCGGTCAGCTCGAAGCTCTCGAGGCGGTCGCGGAGCAGCAGCTCCTCGAGCTCCGACTCCCGCTCGAGATAGGTCTCCTGGTTGCCCTGCTTGACCTTGTAGAGCGGCGGCTTGGCGATGTAGACGAAGCCGGCGTCGATCAGCGGCTGCATCTGCCGGTAGAGGAAGGTGAGCACGAGGGTGCGGATGTGGGCACCGTCCACATCCGCGTCGGTGGCCATGACGATCTTGTGGTAACGAGCATCCTCGAGGTTGAACTCGTCGTGGACGCCGGTGCCGATCGCGGTGATCAGGGCCTGGATCTCGGTGTTCTGGAGGACCTTGTCGATGCGGCTCTTCTCGACGTTGATGATCTTTCCCCGCAGCGGCAGCACCGCCTGGGTCGATCGGTCGCGGGCCTGCTTGGCCGAGCCGCCGGCCGAGTCCCCCTCGACGACGAAGATCTCGGCCAGGCTCGGGTCCTTGACCGTGCAGTCGGCGAGCTTCCCCGGCAGGGTCGAGTTCTCCAGCGCCGACTTGCGACGGGTCAGGTCACGGGCCTTGCGGGCCGCCTCGCGGGCGCGCGACGCATCGACGGCCTTGGTGATCACCCGCCGCGCCTCACCCGGGTTTTCCTCGAAGAACTCGCCGAGCTTGCGGTTGACAGCCTCCTTTACCAGTCCTTCGATCGGCGGGTTGCCGAGCTTGGTCTTGGTCTGCCCCTCGAACTGAGGATCGTGAAGCTTCACCGAGATCACCGCCGTGAGGCCCTCGCGAACGTCCTCGCCGGCGAGGTTCTCGTCCTTCTCCTTCAGCAGCCCCTTGTTGCGGGCGTAGGCGTTCAGGGTCCGGGTGAGCGCCGAGCGGAAGCCGGAGAGGTGGGTGCCGCCCTCGTGGGTGTTGATGTTGTTGGCGAAGCTGAAGATCGACTCCTGGTAGGAGGTGTTCCACTGCATCGCCACCTCGACCTGGCCCTCCTCGGCCTCGCTCTCGAAGAAGATGACCTTGCGGTGCAGCTCGTCCTTGTTCTCGTTCAGGTAGCGGACGAAGTCCTCTATGCCGCCCTCGTACTGGAAGCTGACCCTGTTGGTCTGCCCGCGCTCGTCGACCAGCTCGATCTTCAGGCCGCGGGTCAGAAAGGCGGTCTCGCGCAGCCGCTCGGCCAGGGTCGCGAAGTCGAACTCGATCTCCTCAAAGATCTCCAGGTCGGGGAGGAAGGTGATCCTGGTCCCGGTCGCCTTGGTCGCCTTGCCCTTCTTGAAATCGGCGCGCGGCTTGCCGCGCTCGTACTCCTGGCTCCAGGAGAAACCGTCCCTGGAGATCTCGAGCTGCAGCCGCTCGGAGAGCGCATTGACGACCGAGACGCCGACGCCGTGCAGCCCGCCGGAGACCTTGTAGCCGCCGCCGTCGCCGAACTTGCCGCCGGCGTGAAGCGTGGTCAGCACGACCTCGGCCGCCGGGCGCTTCTCCTTGGCGTGCTCGTCCACCGGGATCCCCCGGCCGTTGTCAGTGACCGTGCAGCTGTTGTCAGGATGAAGCACGACCTCCACCGCGTCGCAGTGGCCGGCGATCGCCTCGTCCACCGAGTTGTCGACGACCTCGTAGACGAGGTGATGAAGACCGCGCGGGCCGGTGGAGCCGATGTACATGCCGGGGCGCTTGCGAACCGCCTCCAGGCCCTCGAGAACCGTGATGTCGGTGGCGTCATAGGAGCCGCCCCCGCCCTTGGGGCGGGCCTTCTTCGCAGCGGCCTTGCTCTTTTTCTCAGGCAATTTTCCCCTTCCGGCTATCCACAGAAAACCCCGACCTCATGGCGCATCCCGAAAGGCGCGTGGCACAAGGTCGGGGCGGGCGATCAAGTTGACATAAAGGATACCAGCCCGGGTCCCCGGAACCGCCGTGCGTTCATGGAAAAATCCCTGCAAATCCCGGCAAAACGCAAACTTTCGCATCAGCGCCACTCGAGGTTTCCACGAGGGCGCGGCGAGCCCCGTTCCAGAGTCTCTCCGAAACTGGCTGGCTGGCTGGCCAACTAAGCCCTGGACCCGGTCTCGAACTTCAGCTCCCGCGGCGCCGTCGCGCCGAGCCGCTCGCGCAGTCGGGCGATCAGCTGCGGGCCCATCATCTCCAGCTCCTGGGCCCAGACCGAGCTCTCACAGCGAACCGTCACGGTGCCGCCGCGCTCGGAGACCGGTTCGGCGGCGGCGGCGAGGGTGTGCCCGACGGCGGCGACCCAAACCGACTGGGTCGCCGCGAGCACGGTCGCCGGCGCGGCACGCTCGCGGGCCACCCTGATCGCCTCAGCCGCGGGGCGCGGGGCGAGCCGGCCCATCAGGCGGCCGCCACCGTCGGCCGGCGATGAGCTGCCGGCATCCACACTGCCTCGGCCGCGAGATGCCCCGGCACGGTGCCTGCCTCGGTCGCCGTGATCAGCGCCTGCCCGCCACGCTCGAGCCGGGAAGAGAGCAGCTCCCGCCTAGGGGCGTCGAGTTCGCTCATGACGTCGTCCAGGAGCATCAACGGCGGCCTGCCGTGGGAGCGCATCAGCGCCTCCCGCTCGGCGAACAGCAGGGCGAGGAGTGCCAACCGCTGCTGGCCCTGCGAGCCATAGCGGCGGATCGGGTGCTCCTCGAGACAGATCCGCACCTCGTCGAGGTGAGGGCCCCACGAGGTGCGACCGAGGCGCAGATCGGCCTCGCGCCGCTCGAGGAGGCCCGCCTTCAGCTCCTCGGCGCTTCCCTCTGCGCGGGGTGCGTACTCGATCGATGCCGGCGCCTCGAGGCCGAGCTCGGCTGCGGCTACGGCGAAGTGGGGGGCCAGCTCGGCGATCGCTTCCGAGCGCGCTGAGATCAGCGGCGCCGAGGCCTCGGCCAGGGTCGCATCCCAGGAGTCGAGGTCGCCCGCGGCTGCCCCGCCCGCGCCTGCGGCCCGCTGCAGGAGGGCGTTTCGCTGCGCCAGAGCCTGACCGAACCGCTGCCGCAGGCCGGCACGGGAGACCCAGCGAACAGCGGCGAAGCGGTCGAGGTGAGCGCGACGCTCGGCCGGGGGTCCCTTGACGAGCGCCAGGCGATCGGGCGCGAAGACGGCGACCGGCGGGCGGTTGCGGGCTGCGGTGGTGGAGTCGACGGCGCTGCCGTCGAGCAGATGACGGCGTCCCTCCGCACGGCTGACCGAGGCCAGGAAGCAGCGCTCCGTGCCGTCTTCATCGCGGACAGTAGCCTCGGCCAGGGCGAACGGCTCCGAGAAGGGGATCAGCTCGCGCCGATCGGAGGTGCGAAAGGAGCGCCCGGTGAGGGCGAAGTAGAGCGCCTCCAGCAGGTTCGTCTTGCCCGAGCCATTCGCGCCGAGCACCGCGGTGACGCCGTCCTCGAGGGGGACCTCGGTGGCTGCGAGGCTCCGCAGCGGCCGGGCGATCACGCTGGTGAGCAGCATCGGCGCGGCTCAGACGTTGAGCCGGATCGGCATCACCAGATAGCGGAAGTCCTCGTTGTCGACCGGCTGCAGCAGACCCGGGCGGAGCGGGGAGATCAGGCGCAGCAGCACCTCCTCCCCCTCGACGCTGTCGATCCCGTCCTTGAGGAATTCCGGGTTGAAGCCGATCTCCAGCGGCTCGCCCTCGAATGCCGCCGGCATCGACTCGCTGGCATCGCCGACCTCGGGCGTCTCGGCGGCCACTGTCAGCTCGCCCGGCGAGAGCGAGAGCTTCAGGGGCGCGTTGCGTTGCGCCAGCTGGCTGATCCGCCTGGTCACATCGAGGAACTCGACCCGCGGTAGGCGGACGTCGTGCTCGTAGGACTCGGGCAGGAGCTGCTTGTAGTTGGGGAACTGGCCTTCGATCAGGCGAGTGTTGAGGATCACGCCGCCGGCGCGGAAGACAGCCTGGTTCTGCAGCAGGGAGACCTCGGCGCTCTCCTCCGAGCCGGCCGTGAGAATCCGTCCCAGCTCGCGCAGGGCGCGGGCCGGGATGTTCGCCTCCAGGTCGCCGCCGATCCCGCCTTCGACCTCGGCGCGACGAAAGCTCAGCCTGTAGGAATCGGTCGCGACCATGGTCATTTCGCTGCCCGAAGCGGTGACGAAGACGCCGGTCAACACAGGGCGCATGTCGTCGCGCGAAGCCGCCCGCGCGACGATCTCGACGGTCTCGGTCAGCACCTTGGATGGGATCCGCAGTGGCTCGCCCGCGGGCTCCGGGAAGCGGGGGAAGTCCTCGGCCGGCAGCGTCCGCAGGTGGAACCTCGACCCGGCGGAGGTGATCTCGACGTCGCGCTCGGCGCTGCGCGGCTCGATCTCGACCGAGTCGCCTGCCAGGGAACGTGCCACCTCCGAGAGCAGCCGGCCCGGCAGCAGGAATTCGCCCTCGCCCTCCACCTCGGCATCGAGCGACGTCTCGATGCCCATCTCGAGATCGGTCGCCCGGAGCTTCACCTCGCCGTCGCGGGCGTTGAGATGGACCCCGCTGAGAGCCTGGGTGGCGGCCCGGTTGGAGGCGACCCTCGAGACGACCGAGAGCCTCTCCACCAGTTCCTGGCGTTTCGTTGAAAGCTTCAAATCACCAATGCCTTAATTGAGTTGGATTAGGGGTTGTGGATACTGCGGCGGAGCGGGGAGATTTCGCTTCATAGAGCGACTAGCGGGCTGTGGACAGGCTGTGCCCGCCGCGGCTGATTCTTACACTCCGAACGGCTGCCATCCTCACCCGGGAGGCTTCTGGATCGTCTCGAGGAGCTCCTCGACCCGCCTGTGGAGAACCGGGTCCTCGGCGATCGCCGCTTCGACCCGGCGGATCGAGTTGAGCACGGTGGTGTGATCGCGTCCCCCGTAGAGACGGCCGATCTGCGGCATCGAGAGGTCGGTCAGCTCTCGGGTCAGGTAGATGGCGACCTGGCGGGCCCGCAGGGGGGTGGCGGCCCGGCTGGTGCCCAGAAGCTCGGCCCGGGAGACCGAGAATGACTCGGCGACCCGCGCCTGGATCTCTTCGGGAGCAAGCCGGCTGGGGGGAGGGCCGGAGGCGGGGATCACCTCGGCGACGAGCTCGCGGCTCAGCGGCCGGGCCATCAGCGAAGCATGGGCGAGCGTCCTGGTCAGGGCGCCGTGAAGCTGGCGCACGTTGGCGTCGATCCGTGCCGCGAGCTCGGCCAGCGCGTCGCGGTCGGAGATCTCGATACCGGATTCCCGGACGAGCCGGCGCAGCACGGCGAGTCTCATCGCCAGGTTGGGTGCTCCGACCTCGACCGTCAGACCCCATTCGAAGCGATCGCGGAGGCGGCGAGCCAGCTCGGAGAGCTCTGCGGGGATGCGATCGGCGGAGAGGACCAGCTGGCTGCCCGACTCATACAAGGCGTTGAAGGTGTGGAAGAACTCCTCCTCGGTGTGATGCTTGCCCTCGAGGAACTGGACGTCGTCGATCAGCAGCACGTCGAGGTCGCGGTAGCGGCGCTTGAAGGCCTCGCTGCCGGCGCACTGAAGCGAGGCGACGAACTCGTTGGTGAAGCCCTCGGCCGTCGTGTAGCGGACGTTGAGCTCCGGGGCATGGTCGTTGAGGTAGTGGGCGATTGCGGTCAGCAAGTGGGTCTTGCCGAGCCCGGGTGGCCCGTGCAGGAAGAGCGGGTTGTAGGCCTCGCCGGGGGCCTCGGCGACCGCCAGGGCCGCCGCGTGGGCGAGCCGGTTGCCGTCACCGATCACGAAGCGCTCGAACACGTACTGGGGGTTTCGGGCAGGTTCGAGCGGCGCCTCGGGCGAGGGCTCCCCGCGCGAGGCGGAGGCGCTGAAGCTGACCTCGACGAGCCGCTCGTCGGCCGCCGAGACGGCGCTTCGGATCAGGCCACCGTAGCGGCGCTCTGCCCAGGTCCGGATCCCGTCGGGTGCTGCGAGCTCCAGGGTGCCCCCCCGGACCGCCAGCGGGCGCAGCGGCTCGAGCCAGATGCGAAAGGTCGACTCCGGCACGGAGGCCCGCAGGTGCTCGCGGGCTGCCGCCCAGATTTCGTCCAGATCCCCCTCGAACCCCTCGGCGGCCCGGCTGCCGGGGCTCGGTGGATCTGAGGGTTTCTGCACTCGGGCTGCCCTTCCGTCGGTCTTGAT
Source organism: uncultured Actinomycetes bacterium (assembly GCA_963720735.1). Taxonomy (GTDB): domain Bacteria; phylum Actinomycetota; class Thermoleophilia; order Solirubrobacterales; family 70-9; genus JBBRHQ01. The sequence goes on along the minus strand of CAVRGL010000003.1, from coordinate 77,052 downwards.
CGCCCCGGTGGGCGCCCGCCCGGGGCGCGCTTCTTCCGGGCCGCGGCCGACCATAGCGGCGGCTCGAGCAGGCCCGATCGGGCCTTCCGCAATTGCCGAAGAAAAGATTCAGAGGCGGCCCGGAGCGGCGGCCGACGCGCGCTGGGGGCGTCCGTATACTGCCGCGACACCGACCGATGAAGCGCACCTACCAGCCGAAGAAGCGCAAGCGAGCCCGGACCCACGGGTTCCGCGCCCGCATGCGTACCCGCGGAGGTCGGGCGATCATCAAGCGCCGGCGCCGTAAGGGCCGCAAGCGCCTGACCGCGTAACGATGGCAGCTGGCGACGCCGGGGCGCGGAAGCGTCGGCGCCTGTCGCGGAGTGGGGACTTCGACCGCGTCTACCGGGACGGGACCTCGACGGCGACCCGCTATCTGGTGCTGTACAGCTTCCCCCGCGGCGAGACCGACGCCGAGGACGTCCGGCTGGGGGTTTCGGTGAGCCGCAAGGTCGGCGGTGCGGTCGAGCGCAACCGCGTCAAGCGGGCGCTGCGCGAGGCATTCTGGGGCCTCGCCGAGGAACTGCCCCCCGATCACGACTTCGTCCTCGTCGCCCGCCCGGAGATCGGCACCCTGGTCGCGGACGGCGGGACGGACGCTGTGCGCGGCTGCATCGTGGAAGCGCTGGCGGGCGAGCAGGCGGGCGAGGAGCGTTCGACGTGAAACGGCTGGCCCTGACCCCGATCCGCGCCTACCAGCGCTGGGTCTCGCCTGCAATGCCGCGCCGCTGTCGCTATGAGCCGACCTGCTCCGCCTATGCGGCAGAGTCGATCCGTCGCTTCGGCCTTCTGCGCGGCTCACTGCTCGCATGCTGGCGCCTGCTGCGCTGCAACCCGTTCAGCCGCGGCGGCTTCGACCCGGTCCCCTCCCGGTTCACGTTGCGGACCGGACCGGTCGATCCGGCCGTCCACCACGGTGAGGCGGGTGCCCGATGACTCCGCTGATCGCCAACATCCTGCAGCCGCTGATCAATATCGCCAACGGCGTCCTTCAGTTCTTCCACGACGATGTCGGGCTCAGCTGGGGCGGGGCGATCATCGCCCTGACGATCGTCACCCGGGCGCTCCTGATCCCACTCACCTACAAGCAGCTCAAGGGGATGCGGGCGATGCAGGCGCTACAGCCCCAGATCAAGGAGCTTCAGGCCAAGTACAAGAACGACCGTCAGCGGATGCAGCAGGAGATGATGAAGTTCTACCAGGAGAACAACGTCAACCCGTTCGCCTCCTGCATCCCGCTGGTGGCGCAGCTTCCGGTGTTCATCACCCTGTTCTACACGCTGCGCCACGAGCTCCCGGCCGACATGGGCTGCACGGCCGGTCACTGCGGCAGTCAGGCGTCCTTCCTGTTCATCCCCGACCTGACCGCGAAGGCCACCGGCGCCGAGCTCGCGGTCCTGCTGATTCTCTACGTCGGCACGCAGCTGATCTCCGGCCTGGTCATGTCGGTCACCGCCGACAAGACCCAGCGGCGGATGATGATGATCCTGCCGTTCGTCTTCGTCCCCTTCGTCATCACCTTCCCGGCGGGGCTGGTCCTCTACTGGATCACCACCAACGTCTGGACGATCGGCCAGCAGTACGTGATCCAGCGGGTGGTCCCGGCGCCAACCGTCCCCACCGGCGCTGTGGCGGCCGCCGCCAAACCGCCCCCGCCCCCGCCGCGAAAGAAGAAGAAACGCCGCTGAGGTGCCGTGGCGCCGCGGTGCCCCGCCGAGCATTAGGGTTCGGGCGTGGCGGTTGATTCGGAATGGCCGGAGGAGCCTGCCGAGCGGGTCCGGGAGCTCGTCGAGCGGGTGCTCGACGAGCTCGATCTGAACGGCGAGGTGGAGCTCAGCGAGGACGAGGACACGATCCTCGCCTCGGTCGAAGGCGATGACGACTACGGCCTGCTGATCGGCCGCCGCGGGCAGACGATCGACGCGCTCCAGCTGCTCTGCTACCAGGCCGCATTTCTCGGGATGCGGGAGCGAAAGCGGGTCATCGTCGATGCTGCCGGCTACCGCGAGCGTCGCCGTGAGACCCTGATCGCCCGGGCGGACCGGGCGGCGGAGCAGGCCGAGTCGGGGGGGCGGCCGATCGAGATGGACCCGATGAGCGCCCAGGAGCGCCGCGTGGTCCACGAGCACCTGAAGGAACGGGCGGGGATCGAGACCTACAGCGAGGGCGACGAGCCCAACCGCTGCGTGATGGTCGCCCCGCTGCTCCCCGGGTGAGCGCCGGCGGCCCGCCGCGGATGGGACCGGCTCAGCGCCGGGCCCTCGATCGGGTGCTCGAGCTGCTGGCTGCCGAGCCGGCCTCGGTCAGCTCGGTCAAGGATCCCGCCCGCGCCTGGGGCGTGCACGTCGCCGACAGCCTCTGCGGGCTCGAGGTCACAGACCTCGCGAGGGCCGAGCGGATAGCCGACGTCGGATCCGGAGCGGGGTTTCCGGGGATCCCTCTGGCCGTGGCCCTCGCCGAGGCGAGGGTCGACCTGATCGAGTCGGTGGAGCGCAAGTGCCGGTTCATGCGGCTGGCGGTCGAGCAGGCAGGGATCGCCAACGCCGCGATTCGCTGCTGCCGCTCCGAGGAGCTGGCTGCGGGCGAGGGGCGCGAGGCCTATGAGGCGGTGACGGCCCGCGCCGTCGGCCGCCTCTCCACCCTCGCCGAGCTGGCGTCGCCGCTGCTCGCCGAGGGGGGCGTCCTTGTCGCCTGGAAGGGGCGGCGCGATCCCGGCGAGGAGAAGGAGCTGGCGGCGGCCCAGGACTCGCTGGCAATGCGCGCCGAGGCGGTGATCGCGGTCGCGCCGTTCGCGGCCAGCCGCCACCGCCACCTGCACGTGCTGCGCAAGAGCGGGCCGACCCCGAGCCGGCTGCCGCGACGCCCAGGGCTGGCGAAGAAGCGCCCGGCCGGCGGCTCTGGAGCGCGCCGCCGCGCTGACTAAGCTGGCGGCGGATGGCTGGCGACGACGGCGTGAACGACCGAAGCACGGACGGATAGGGATGGGGGCGGTCTACGCGGTCGCCAACCAGAAGGGCGGCGTCGGCAAGACGACGACCGCCGTCAACATGGCCGCCTGTCTCGCCGCCACCGGGCAGCAGACCCTGATCGTCGATCTCGACCCGCAATGCAACGCGACCGTGGCCCTGGGGGGCGACCGCGAGGCGAGCCCGTCCTCCTACGACTGCCTGGTCGGGGAGGTCTCGGTGGCAGAGGCCGCACGCCCGGCCGGGCCCGACAACCTCTGGCTCGTTCCCGCCTCCCGCGACCTGGCCGGCGCCTCGGTCGAGCTGCCGCGGATCGAGGGCTCGGAGACCCGCCTGCGGGGTCGCCTCGGCCCGGTCCGGGACCGCTTCGCCTTCACGCTGCTCGACTGCCCCCCGTCGCTGGGGCCGATCACGGTCAATGCTCTCGCCGCGGCCGAGAGGGTGATCGTCCCGGTCCAGGCGGAGTACCTCGCGCTGGAGGGACTGGTCCAGTTCCTCGACACGCTCTCGCTGATCCGCCGCGAGCTCAACCCGTCGCTGGAGCTGTCGGGTCTGCTGATCACCATGCACGACGAGCGCACCCGCCTCGCCAAGGATGTGGAGCGGGAGCTGCGAGACCACTTCCCCGAACTCGTCTTCCGCACAGTGATCCCCCGAACCGTCAAGCTCGCCGAATCCCCCAGCTACGGCTCACCGGTGATCGAGCATGCCCCCGGCTCGCGCGGATCCAGCGCCTACCGGGAGCTGGCCAAGGAGGTGGCGGAGCGTGGCTGAGCGCCGGGGCATCGGGCGCGGATTGGCGGCGATCCTGCCTGAGCCGGACTCGGAGGGCTCCGAGCTGCGCGAGCTCCCCGTCTCGCTGATCAAGCCCAACCCGAACCAGCCGCGCAACAGGTTCGACCCCGAGACCCTCGCAGGGCTGGCCACCTCGATCGAGGTCAGCGGGGTCGTCCAGCCGCTGCTGGTCCGCCCGCTCACCGACGGCAGCTATGAGCTGATCGCCGGCGAGCGGCGCTGGCGCGCCGCGCAGCAGGCCGGCCTGGACCGGGTGCCGGCGGTGGTCCGGGACTCGGGCGAGGCCGAGCGCCTGCAGACCGCGCTGATCGAGAACATGGTCCGTGAGGACCTCAACCCGGTCGAAGAGGCGCGGGCCTGCGCCGCCCTGGTCGAGGACCTCGGCCTCTCCAAGGAGGACCTCGCACGCCGGGTGGGCCGCAGCCGCCCCGCGGTGTCCAACCTGATCCGCCTCCTCGACCTGCCCGACGAGGCGCTCTCCATGCTGGAGTCCGGCGAGCTCAGTGAGGGTCACGGCCGCGCTGTGCTCACCGTCCGCGGCAACGACCACCGCCGCCGCCTGGCGCGCTCGGCCGCGAGCCACGGGTGGTCGGTTCGCGAGACCGAGAGGCGGGCCAAGCTGGCTGGCCAGCCAAAGCCTGGAGGAGGACGGTCAGCGGTCCGCGTCAGCGCCGAGGAGGCCGCGGCGATAGGGGAGGCGGCGGAGAGGCTCGAAGCCGCAATCGGCCACGAGGTGAAGCTGCGCCGGCGAGCCGGCGAGTTGGTCGCGGAGATCCACTTCTCCGAGCTCAACGAGGTCGAGGCGATGAGCCGCTCGATCGAGCGCCGGCGGGCCGGCTGAAGCGCCTTCGACGCCCCCCGACGGCCGCTATGATCGCCGTCCCTCGGGGCGATTAGCTCAGTCGGTCAGAGCGCTTCTCTGATAAGGAAGAGGTCCCTGGTTCGAGTCCAGGATCGCCCACTCTGTGAATCCGCTGCAACGGCGAAGGGTTCGGCGGCCTCGAGGGTCAGCTGATGGCCGGGCTGCGCAAGCTCGAGATCAGCGCCAGTGCCCGGCAGTGCCCAATTTGCTTCGCCTCGTCTACTTCGTCCCCACGACCCCCGAGTGGCACTTGGCGGCATGCCGCACCAGGAGCCGATCGATGAACACGGCCGAGTCATATTGCCGATCTCCCTGGTCGAAGATCGACAGGTGGAGCAGGTGCGAGCCGGGCTTGATCCGGGTCGAGGCGCGCAGCTTCCTGGTCGCCGCATCGTAGGTCGTGCCCCTCGCCCTGCCTCGCGAGACCCGGGCGACGCCGGCGCCGTTGACGCTGATCAGCTTGCCGTTGGCCGTGGTCGCGAAGTTCCCCGGGGCGTGGATCGTCGGATTGACTTTGCCCGAGGCGTTCCACCTCGCCGCGCTGCCGAGCTCGGCGATGAAGGCGTCGTTGTACTTCGTTCCGACGAACTCGGGGAACTCCTCTGAGAGGAACTTGAAGCGGAAGGAGAGGCAGTTATCGCCCTTGGGAACCTTGACGCGGATTCGCCAGATGGTCACGTCCCGGGCGCCGCGAATCTTCAGGCCGCCGTCCTTACAGCCGCTGAACGGTTTCGTGTTGGGGTTGTCCGCCAGCCTGGCACAGCCGGTCGTGAGGATCGCGAAAGCATGACCGCGGCGGGGGAACCCGACCAGCGGCTTCCTGGAGATCGCCACCGGGTCGTTGCACGGCGGCACGGTGACGAACTTTGCCCGCACCAAGTTGTCCCTGTTGCCCTCGAAGATCGCCCGCGCCAAATGGGTGGCGCCGGCGTCTGAGCGCGAGACCGCCCTGATCGCATGCTTCCCCCCATTGCTGAGAGCGATGGCGGCGCCGGCGAGCGCCACGACGGCAATGCCGGCAAGGAACAGTGCGCCGAGGTGACGGAGTCTGCGTGGACGGTCCATCTGGTACCTCCGAAATTGGCGGACAGCCACTGCCTGGCAGCCGTCCTGTGAAGCGCACCCCCTCCCTTTGCGCCTGGCATCACCTTCCGCCGATCCGTTCCCGTACGGCCTCGCCGGTACCGTTTCGGGGGTGCCATTGCTTGTGTGGTGCAAGGCACTCGCGCGAGCAATATCTGCGCCAGGCACTTGGGGGGGTGATCTCGGCGCCCCTTCGGGTAAATGATCGCCCTCGGCGCAGGACGCCAACGCTGCCTGTTTGAACTCTCGGCATTACCGCCACTTCGAGACCGGGGACGCCGGCGGCGTGTTACAGCAATCGGCCGGCGCTGGTGCGGCCAGCCTAGACCGGAGCCGGCGCGCCGACCTCGCCCCGGCGACGGGACTGGGGGCCGTAAAGGAAGCGCCCGATTGCCGAACGGCGGACGAGGAGCGCATGGCTCCCGAGCGCGAGCGCGAGGGTCACTGCGTTCTTCAGCGGGTAACCGGATCTCAGCGGGGAGCCCGGTCTCGGCCAGGGCGCTCTGGGTTGAAATTCAGGAAGGGAATGTGGATCAGGTAGACCCAGAAGCTCGCATCCGAGAGGTAGCGCAGCGTCGCGGAGGGACGGCGCGCTCTGCTGCTGAACCCGCCCTGGGGACTCCAAGCGGCCGGCAGTGCCCAGTTATCAGAGCCCTCGACCAGCGCTTTGAGGCGCTCCCGCTCGCAGAGAAGCACCGCCTAGGACGGTTGGCAGTCTCGATCTGCGAATGATCCGGCTCATCTTTGGTACCTGGTTGTTCGAGTGGCAGATCACCATCGTTCAGCTGATCTGCCGGTCGAAACACCGAGGCTATCCCGAAGGAGCGCAAGCCCGAGCAACGACCGTCCACACCGGTCGGGGCGCAGCCGTGCGGCGAGCAGCAGGAAGAGTTAGCCGCTTGGCCATAGGTGTTCTTCCTGTCTTCTGGGTGGTCCCCAAGAGGTGGGGCCGCCTTGTTAGCGCAAACCGACTTATGGGCGCCGGGCGACCCTCCGTTATGTTGCCATCCGGCTACAAACTAAAATATGGCCGAGCGAGAATCCGCCTTATTCAAGCACCCTCAAAACGGAATGGCCACACGCACGAAAACACGAGCCGGGAGATTCGCCAAGCAGCCTCAGGGTTACGAGGCATTCATCCCCGAGCCACTTCCGCCTGATCCGGAGGTGGAGGTTGACACCAGCATGCTCGGAGTTCTGTCCGCGGCGGATCAGGCCCTCGGTCGCCTGGATGGGGTGATCCAAACCGTTCCCAACCCAGATCTCTTCGTAGCGATGTACGTTCGTCGCGAGGCGGTGCTGAGCTCGCAGATAGAGGGTACGCAGAGCACACTCGACGACCTGCTCGCCGCCGACTTGGAGCCCGCCGCCCCTGGGCTTCCCGACGACGTCGAGGAGGTCGTCAACTACGTGCGCGCGATGAACTACGGCCTTGAGCGGCTCTCCTCATTGCCCCTCTCAACGCGCTTGATCCGCGAGATCCATGCGGAGCTATTGCGCACCGGCCGCGGTGCCCTGCGCTCCCCAGGTGAGTTCCGTCGCGACCAGAACTGGATTGGCCCCGAGAATGCCACGATTGAGCGGGCGATCTTTATTCCTCCGCCGGTGCCGGACATGCACGCGGCGCTCGGCGATTTTGAGCGCTTCCTCCACAAGGAGGACCAGCTGCCGGTCCTGATCCATGTCGGTCTGGCGCACGCGCAGTTCGAGACCATCCATCCATTCACCGACGGGAACGGCCGCGTCGGGCGGCTCCTGATCACCTTCCTGCTCGCCCATCGTGGCGTCCTGCACCGGCCGTTGCTCTATCTGAGCCATTACCTGAGGCAGAACCGTGCGGAGTATTACGACCGCCTTATGGCGATCCGTCGCCGTGGTGATTGGGAGGGCTGGCTGCGATTCTTCCTTCGCGGAGTAGCTGAGACTGCAACCGAGGCCACCGCAACTGCTCAAGCGATCCTCGTCCTACGCAAACGGCATCGGGACCTGGTAGGGGATCGCACCGGCCTTAATGGCATGCGTCTGCACGACCTCCTCTTCGATCGCCCGCTTGTCAACGTGAACCTGGTCAAGGATGCCCTTGGGGTGTCGTTTGCGACGGCCAACAACCTCGTGGGTTCATTCGAGGAAGCCGGCCTGCTCGTCGAGATCACCGGCGGCCGCCGCCGGCGCGTGTTCCGCTACGACTCGTATCTCGCGCTACTTCGAGATGAAGCGCCCTCTCGACGGAGGGAAGGTCAGCTCGAGACGACCAAGAGCGAGCCGCATCCTGATTGATCGTCGGTCGCATTGGGCACCAGTGCCCAAATCACCAATGATCAGCCGCAATCTGCGGTAATCCGAAGCCGCCTCACCAGCACGGTGGTAGATGCACCATTCCGCTTGGGAATGGGGGTTTCAGGGCAGTTCGGCGTTCCACTCTGGCTCGCCTGATAAGGAAGAGGTCCCTGGTTCGAGTCCAGGATCGCCCATAAGTCTCCGCAACGGCCTCGAGGATGACGCCCGCGATCCGTTCGGGTACCTCGTTCGGCAGAAAGGTCACGGAGCCCCGGATGGTCTCCAGGTGCGCGTGCGGACAGGCCTCGAGCGTGCGGCGCTCGTCGTCGGTCAGCCCGCCGTCTCCCTTCTCGGCATGGACGATCCAGGTCGGAACGCTGGCCCGGCAGAGCCGCTCGGCGGGGATCTTCGTACCGATGCAGCCATCGCACGTATTCGCGCAACCCTTGTTGGTTGTGCTGCGGAACGTTCTTGCGGAAGTCTCCGCGCAACTCGTCCCGGCGTTCGGCGGACACCGGGATGCGCTTCACCATCGAGGCCGCTCCCTTGGCGAGGACCGCGGCCGGCAGGCTTCCCAGCACGCTGCCGAGCCGAACGATCGCACGGAAGAAGGCGGGCTCATCTTCGGCCGACAGACTGATGCCGAGCAGGACGGCAGGCTCGGTGAAGCTTCCGGAGGCGACCATCTCGAGCGCGACCGACCCACCCATGCTGAATCCGACCACGAGGTCGGCGCCCACCTTCGCCGCCAATTCGGCTGTCAGCCGCGCGTAGCTCTCGATGCTGTAGTCCTCCGGCGGCGCCGCCCCGGCGTGCCCGGGCAGCGTCGCGGCAACCAATCGCATCCCTCCGAGGGCCGGTTCTGCCATCACCTCGGCATAGGAACCTGCGCTGCACATGCCGCCGGGAAGCAGCAACACCGTGTGCGCGGCATCGAGTGGACCCGCCTCGCGAAGATCCCACTCGATATCCATGCGGCATAGACGCCCGCGATCTCTGTCTGTTACACGCGCTCGGAAGTCTCGAAGACAAACCGCGGGGCGAGGATGTCCTCGCAGCGTTCACGACGAGGATCGCCCGCTAGCGGCGGGCGGTGGCCGCCCCCGAAGCCCATTTATAATCGGTTCTCGTCCCCGCTTGGAGAGCTCGCTTGCAGCAGATGCAGATCTACGGTGTCAGCTTCGACATGGTCGGCAAGCAGCCGATCGTTCTGCTGAAGACCGTCGACGGCAACAAATTCCTGCCGATCTGGATCGGGCATCCCGAGGCGGCGGCGATCCTGATGAAGCTCCAGGGCGCCTCGACCCCGCGGCCGATGACCCATGACCTGCTCTCCGACCTGCTCGACCAGCTCGACGCGAAGTGCGAGCGGGTCTCGGTCACCGAGCTGCGCGACAACACCTTCTTCGCCTCGATCACGATCTCGGTCAACGGCTCGGAGATGGACATCGATTCGCGTCCCTCCGATGCGCTCGCCCTGGCGGTGCGTGTCTCCGCTCCGATCTTCGCCGCCGAGGACGTGATCGAGGAGTCGGCGATCGAGTTCGAGCACGAGGTCGAGGACACCGAGGAGGTGGTCGAGAAGTTCAAGGACTTTCTCGACGAGGTGTCCCCCGAGGACTTCGCCCAGGGCGAGGAGTAGCCGCCCTCAGCGCCTGGCTGCGAGGGCGCCCCGCTCGAGCGCCAGCTCGAGGATCCGCCCGACCAGGGGCTCGAAGCCGATCCCGGCTGCCTCCGCCGCCTGCGGCAGCAGGCTGGTGTCGGTGAGCCCGGGGATCGCGTTCACCTCGAGGACCTGCGGGCCGCCCGCGCCGAGCATCAGGTCGACCCGTGAGAACCCCGAGCAGGCGAGCGCCTCGTAGGCGCTCGCGGCGACCTCCGTGACCGCCTTCTCCGCCCCGGAGTCGAGCTTTGCGGGGCAGACGAAGGCGGTGCGTCCGATCTCGTAGCGGGCCTCGAAGTCGTAAGCGTCGCTCTCCTGCGGGATCGCCTCGACCACCGGCAGCGGCTCGGCGCCGAGCACCCCGACCGCCAGCTCCCGCCCGTCGACGAAGCTCTCCAGCAGCACCCGGTCCCCGTAGCTGAACGCCGCGACCAGCGCCTCGGGCAGCTCGCCGGCCTCCGAGGCGAACTTGACGCCGAGCGAGGATCCCTGGCTGGCCGGCTTGACGACGAGCGGGAAACCGAGTCGACTGCCGATCTCCTCCAAAGCATCCGCGGCCCCGAGCTCGCCGAAGGCGGTCTCGTTGAAGGCGAACCAGTCCGGCGTCGGGATCCCGGCCTCACGCAGGAGGTGTTTGGCGGCGACCTTGTCCATGCAGCGGGCGCAGGCGGCGACTCCCGGCCCGGTGTAGGGGATCCCGAGGATCTCCAGCAGCTCCTGCACGGTCCCGTCCTCACCGCCCGGACCGTGCATCGCGATGAAGGCCGCATCGGGCCGCTCGGCGGTCAGCCGATCGACCAGATCGGAGCCGACGTCGAGATCGAGGACGGTGTGCCCGATGCGCTCCAGGGCGTCCGCCACCCGGGCCGCGGAGCGCAGCGAGACCCCACGCTCCAGCGAGCGCCCCCCCTTAAGCACAGCGACCTTCACCCGGCCCCCTCCCCGGTCCGAGGGAAGGGGAGGACCTCCCCCTCGGAATCACTGCCCGGCACCTCCTCTGAATCACTGCCCGGCACGTCCTCCGAGGGAGCGTCAGCGACCGGTGATCCCGGCTCCGCCGGGATTCGTCCGGGCGTGCCGGGGTTGCGGGCACTTCGTGCCTTGAGGGCTTCGCTAGGGAGCTGGTGCTCGCCGGTCAGGGTCTCGTAGAGCTCGACCTGCTCGGCGACCACTGCTCCGATGCGGCGGACGCCCTCGCGGATCTCGTCCTCGCGGACACCGGAGAAGTTGAGCCGCATCGAGCTGGTGCCGCGGCCCTCCTCGACGTATGCGGCCTGGCCGGGGACGAAGGCGACGTTCTCTCCAAGCGCCTTGGCCAGCAGGTCTCCGGTGTCGATGTAGCCGGGGAGGGTCGCCCAGATGAATAGCCCCCCGGCCGGCTCGGTCCAGCGCGCCTGCGGCGGAAAATGACGCTCGAGCGAGGCGATCATCGCGTCTCGGCGCTCGCGATAGATCCCGACCAGGCTGGCGACATAGTCCTGCCAGCGCTCCTGGGTGAAGTACTCGCGGACGAAGTACTGGGTCAGGGTCGAGGTGCAGAGGTCGGCGGCCTGCTTGCCAAGCACGAGCTTCTCCATCACAGGCGGCGGGGCCACCGCCCAGCCCAGCCGGATCCCCGGGGAGAGGATCTTCGAGAAGGTGCCGAGGTAGACGACGTAGTCGCCGCCGTCGAGCTTGTACAGCGGCGGCAGTGCCTCGCCCTCGTAGCGCAGCAGCCCGTAGGGATTGTCCTCGAGCACCAGCAGCTCGTGCTCGCGGGCCAGCTCGACCAGCCGCCTCCGTCGCTGCAGCGAGAGCGTCGCCCCGGACGGGTTCTGGAAGCTCGGCACCGAGTAGATGAACTTCGGCCGCCGGCCGGCGGAGGCGAGCTCGTTGAGCTCTCCCTCCAGCAGGTCCATCCTCATCCCCTCCGCGTCGCACTCGACCTGGATCACGTCGGCTTCATAGCTGCAGAAGACCGGGACCGCGCCCGGGTAGGTCGGCGCCTCGCAGATCACCGGGTCGCCGGGATCGACCAGGGTCTTGCAGAGCAGGTCGATCGCCTGCTGCCCGCCCGTAGTGACGATCATGTCCTCGGTCTCGGCGAGCATCCCCTCGGCCGCCATCACCGCGGTGATGCACTCCTTGGTCTCCTCGAAGCCCTCGGTCGGCCCGTACTGGAGCGCCTCGGCAGCCGACTCCTGGGCGATCCGGGTCATCTGGGCCGCAAAGCTTCCCGGAGGGAAGGTCGAGGTATCGGGGAGCCCGCCCGCCAGGGAGATCACCTCGGGGCGGGCAGTGATCGCCATCAGGTCCCGCATCGCCGAGGAGCGCATCACCCGAGTGCGCTCCGAGAACAGGGCGGCGTAGCGCTCGAGGTCCCGGGCGCTGGTGTGAGCCCTGCGCCTGTGAGGTGGCTCGGCCATCCGCCTAGGCTAGTTTGTCGGACGGCATGGATCTCTTCCTCGGCATCTGCCAAGCGCTCGGCATCGGCCTGGGAGTCGGCGCCCTGTGCGGAGCGGCCGGCCCCGAGGGGGCCAGCCGCAACGGCCTGGTCGGACTGGCGGCGGTCCTGGCCGCCGCCGCCGGAGCCCTCTCGGCCTCGAGCGATGACATCTCGATCGCGGCCGGCATCCTCGCCGGAGCCGCGGGCGGGCTGCTCGCCGCGGTCGTCGTGGCAGATGTCGCCGCCTCCGCCCGCCGCCGCGATGCGGAAGGTGGCGGGGGGATCGGCCTGATCGTCGTGGTTGCGGCGATCGTCGTCGCCGGACTCTCGATCCTCTTCGGACCGCTGGCGCTGATCGCCGTGGTCGGCCTGCTGTGGCTGGGAGCCGGGAGGCGCCGGCGCTCGCAGCGCAAGTACGAGGGCCTTCGCATCCTGCGGTGAGCTGCTGCCCGGATCGCGGCGAGTGATGCGAAAGAAGCTCGTCCTCTCATACATCGACTCGCTGCGCACCGACATGCTCGAGCTGGCGATCGGCAATGGGCAGGCGCCGACCCTGGCCAAGCTGGTCGATCGCGGCGTGCTGATCGAGGACTGCGTTTCGAGCTTCCCCTCGGTGACCCCGGTGGCCAACGCGGAGATGGTCACAGGGGTCGGCGCGGAGCGCCACTGGATCAGCGGCATGAACTGGTACCACCGGCTGGAGCGCCGCTACGTCGAGTACGGGTCCTCGTTCGAGGCCACCCGCGCCTTCGGGATCTTCCGCTCGCTGTATGACCTCGTCTACAACATGAACCTCGCTCACCTCAGCCCCGAGGTCGAGACGCTGTTCGAATCGCTCGACGACGCGGGGTTCCGAACCGCCAGCACCCCGTTCCTGATCTACCGGGGAAGGCACCGCCACCAGGTCTCCCTCGACGGCCTGCTGCGGCGGGCGGTCGACGCCACCCGGTTGAAGTTCCGCCACCACACCTGGGGCCCGGCAGAGCTCTTCTACGGCGAGCTCTACGCGAGCCGCCAGGTCCCCTGCAAGCCGAGCTCGATCCCCGGGACGCGGGACGGCTACTCGGCCTGCTGCGCGGCGGAGCTCGCCGCGGCGGGCCTCTACGACTTCCTGCTCTTCTCGCTGCCCGACAACGACAACTACTCTCACCGCCACGGACCCGGTGCCAGCCTCGAGTCGATCGCCAAGGCGGACCACTGTTTCGGCAAACTGATCGACGCATCCGGCGGCATGGACGGGTTCCTCGCCGACAACGCTCTGATCCTGATGGCCGACCACGCCCACACCGCCGTTCACGCTGAGCTCCCGTTGGCGGAGATCCTCGGCCGCCGCTGGAACGTCCTGCAGCCCTCCGAGGATCGTCCTGAGGAGGCCGATCTCGCCGTCAGCCCCACCTCGCGCGCGGCCCACATCTACCTGCTCGCCCCCGTGCATCACCGCGTCCAGCACCACGCCGTCCGCTCCGAGCTGGCCGGGCTCGACGGGGTGGACCTGGTCTGCTGGCTGGCCGGGCCGGACGGCGCCCCGCTGCAGCGCCCGGAGCCCGGCATCGACCCGAGCGCCGGGATCTCCGCGGTGGTCGAGCGCGAGGGCTCCGAGCTGCGCTTCCGGCCCGGCTCGGAGGTCTCCGACCTGCGCGGCGCCGGCTGGAAGCTGAGCGGGGACATCGCAGCGGTCGATGGAACGATCGAGGACGGCGTCATCCACAGCGATCAGTACCCAGACCCGCTCTCGCGGGTCTGGTCGGCCCTCTGCGCACCCCACGCCGGTGACCTGCTCGTCTCGGCGGCGCTCGGGCACGAGTGCGTCGACTGGGGCGGCTCCGCCCATCTCGGCGGGGGAAGCCACGGCTCCCTGCACCGCGGCGACTCGCTCGGCCCGCTGCTGTTCGTCGGCTGCGGCCCCGAGAGCGCCGCTGCGCAAAGCCAATGGAACCTGCGCGACGTCGCCGGGGTCGTCCGCGAACACTTCGAGCTGGCGGGGGCGGCATGAGCCCGGTGGCGACCGCCAGGCGGATCGGGGTCGGGGCGCGCCAGCCGGCCAACTGGGCCCAGCTTCTCCGCTTCGGCCTGGTCGGCCTCTCCGGCTACGTGATCAACCTCGCCGTCTTCGCGGTCCTCAACCAGGCCCTCTCCCTGCACCACGTCCTGGCGGCGATCGGCGCCTTCGTCGTCGCCGTCTCCAGCAACTTCTACTGGAACCGGCACTGGACCTTTCGGGCGTCTGACGGCCACGCCGGGTTCCAGGCGATCCGCTTCTTCACGATCAGCGTCGGCGCCCTCGGGGTGAACCTGCTCCTGCTCGAGGTGCTTATCGCCGCCGGCCTCGGGGAGCTCCCCTCGCAGGCGATCGCGGTCGCGACCGCGATGCCGGTCAACTTCGTGGGGAACAAGCTGTGGACCTTCTCCTAGGGCCGGGCGGGACGCTGAGCCGGGGCAGGGGCAGTCCGCGCTGGGCCGTCGCGGCAGTGGCGCTTGTCGGGCTCTGCGTTCCTGCGACGGCGAGCGCGGCAGGGCCGACGGTGACCGTGACCACCCCCTCGTCCGGGCCGGCGAAGGTGAGTCCGGAGCGGGCCACCCGGATCGCCGACCGCGATCCCAAGGTGATCGCCGAGCGCCGCGAGCACCCGAGGATGACCTCGAGTGCCAGCCTCGTCGACGGCAACTGGGAGGTCGGTTACTTCGCGCACGATGACGAGGTCGCCCTGGTCCTCGTCGATCCCGCAACCGGCCTGGTGCGGGAGTCGTGGACCGGCTACCAGGTCGCCTGGAAGATGGCCCGCGGCTACTCGGGAGCGTTTGGGCACAAGCTCAACGCCCCCTACGTCTTCATCCCGCTCTGCCTCGCCTTCCTGGTCGGGTTGTTCGATTGGCGCCGGCCCTGGCGGGCCGCCAACCTCGACCTGCTGGTGCTGCTCGGCTTCGCCGTCTCCAACTTCTTCTTCAACCGGGCGCAGATCGGGGTCTCGGTCCCTCTGGCCTATCCGCCGATGCTCTACCTGCTGGCGCGCATGCTGTGGATCGGGTGGCGAGGGCGCGGTGAGGGCCTGCGCCCGGTCTGGCCGGCGAAGTGGCTGCTGATCGCCGCTCTCTTCCTGGTCGGCTTCCGGGTCGGGCTCAACCTGGCCGACTCCGGGGTGATCGACGTCGGCTACGCAGGGGTGGTCGGAGCCGACCGGATCGCCGACGGCAAGCAGCTCTACGACAACTTCCCCAGCGACGTCTCCGAGGGCGACACCTACGGCCCGGTCAACTACTACGCCTACGTCCCCTTCGAGCAGATCTTCCCCTGGAGCGGCAGCTGGGACGACCTCCCGGCCGGCCACGCCGCCGCGGTCTGCTTCGATCTCGCGGCCTTCGCCCTGCTGCTCCTGCTCGGCCACCGGATGCGGCGCGGCCCGCCGGGTTCGATGCTCGCCGCCACCCTCGGCTTCGCCTGGGCCGCCTATCCCTACACCGCATACGTGCTCGAGTCCAACTCCAACGACACCCTGGTCGCCGTGCTGCTGATCGCGACTCTCGTCCTGATCGCCAGGCCGGTTGCCCGCGGCGCGATGCTCGCTCTCGCCACCTTCACCAAGTTCGCCCCGGTGGTCCTTGCCCCGATGCTCGCCACCTACGACCCCTCGAGCGCCGAGCGCCCGGCCCGGTTCCGTGACAGGACCCGCGGTCCCGGCGCCTTCATCATTGCCTTCGCCTCGGTCTCGCTACTGGTGATGCTGCAAACGCTGCTCGACCCGGGCCTGTCGACTTTCTACGACCGCACGCTGGGCTACCAGGCCGGCCGCGACAGCCCCTTCGGCATCTGGGGCCAGGTCCCCTCGCTGGAGCCGCTGCGTGGGGCGATCATCGTCGCGACCGCGCTGCTCGCCCTGGTGCTCGCCTTCCTTCCCCGCCGCAAGAGCCTCGTCCAGGTCGCCGCCCTCGGTGGCGCCCTGCTGATCGCGGTCGAGCTGACCGCCGAGCACTGGTTCTACCTCTACATCGTCTGGTTCCTGCCGCTGGTCCTGGTGGCGCTTGCCGGTCTCAGGCCGCAGCCGGAAGCAGGATCTGCTCGATCGACTCCGCCAGACCATCGGGCCGAGCCACGACCAGGACCCCCATCACCCAGACGTCCTCTTCGGCGGTCTCGAAGCGAACCGGCATCTGCGTGATCATCGACTCCAGCGCCTGATCGCGCTTCACCCCGATCACTCCCGCTCGCGAGCCCGTCATCCCGACGTCGCTGATGTGGGCGGTGCCACCGGGGAGGACCCGGCAGTCGGCGGTGGGAACGTGCGTGTGGGTGCCGAGCACCGCGGCGACTCGGCCGTCCAGGTGCCAGCCCATCGCCACCTTCTCGCTGGTCATCTCGGCGTGGAAGTCGACGACGACTGCATCGGCGTCGAGCCGCTCGAGCAGCCCGTCGACCTCGTGGAAGGGCGAGCGCGCCACCCGCAGCCCGGCGGCGCCGCTGAGGTTGACCACCCCGAGCCTTCCCGCTTCGGACTCGACGACCGTGTGGCCGCGGCCGGGATTGGCCCGTGGATAGTTGGCCGGGCGGAGAACCCTCTCGGAGCGCTCCAGGTAGTCATAGAAGTCGCGGTGGCGGTAGACGTGGTTGCCGGTGGTGATCACGTCGGCGCCGGCCGCGAAGAGCTGCCCAGCGGCCTTCTCGGTGATCCCGATACCGCCGGCCGAGTTCTCGCCGTTGACGATCACCAGGTCGGGCCGATGATCCTCACGAAGCTGTGGCATCGTCGCCGAGAGCCCGTGGCGCCCGGGGCTTCCGACCACGTCACCGATGAACAGGATGCGCACGGGACTGACCCTAGATGATCCCCTTTGGCGCTCCCTTGAGGATGCGTCGCTAGCGTTCCGCGCGCGATGAGAGAGGAGACGGAGCAGGCCGAGGTCTCAGGCTCGGCCCTGGAGGCACACGGCCTGGTCAAGCGCTACGGGAAGCGCGCCGCTCTGCGCGGTATCGACTTCCAGGCCCAGCCCGGGGAGCTGTTGGCGGTGATCGGGCCGAACGGCGCCGGCAAGACGACGCTGCTCTCGATCCTCGCCGGGATCGTCCGCGCCGACGAGGGCGAGGTTCGCCTTCCCGGCGGCGAGGTCGGCTGGGTGCCCCAGCAGGCCGCGCTCTACCGGCGGCTCACGGTGGAGGAGAACCTGCGCCTCTTCGCCCGCCTCGAGGGCCATTCCGATCCCGAGGCGACGGTGCGGGAGATGCTCGAGCTGACCGGGCTCGAAGAGCGCCGCACCGACCAGATCGCCCGTCTCTCCGGAGGGAACCAGCAGCGCGTCAACATCGCGATCGGCCTGCTCGCCCGGCCCGTCGTCCTCCTCCTCGACGAGCCCAGCGTCGGCCTCGATCCACGCCAGCGGGCCCGGCTATGGGAGTTCGTCTCGGCGCTCGCCGGAGGTGGGACGACGGTGATCTTCTCCACCCACAACATCCAGGAGGCGGAGCGCTACGGACAGCGGCTGCTGGTCCTCGCCGACGGCGAGGCCCTGTTCGACGGACCGGCGGAAGGCCTTCGGGCTGCGGTCTCCGAAGAGGCCCCCGAGGCCGCCAACCGGGACTTCGAAACCGCCTTCGTCACCTACCTCCAGCACCGCGGTCACTGACCATGCGCTGGCTGCTCTTCAAGGACCTGCAGATCCTGCGGCGCTCGCCGCTGCAGGCCTTCCTGCTGGTCGCCTACCCGGTGCTGATCGCGCTGCTGGTCGGCTTTGCGATCTCCAGAGGCCCGGAAAAGCCGCGGGTCGCCTTCCTCAACCAGGTGCCGAAGGGGACCGCGGTCCAGGTCGGCGGCAGCAATTTCAGCACGGTCGGGGCCCGCAACCGGCTCTGCAGCAGGATCGAGTGCGTCCGGGTCCAATCCCGGGCGGAGGCGATCAGCAAGGTCACCTCGGGCGATGTGCTCGCAGCCCTGATCCTTCCCCGCGACCTCGCCGAGCAGGTCAACTCGCTCTCCTCGCTGAACGCGGGCCATCCGAAGGTCGAGGTGATCGTCAACCAGGATGACCCAGTCAAGGCTCGGCTGGTCGACGATCGGATCACCTCGCTGCTCGCCCAGGCGAATCTGGTGATCGCCAGGCAGGTCGCCCGCAGCGGCAGCAGCTACCTCAACCTGATCCTCAACGGCGGGCACTTCGACTTCTTTGGACAGTCCTTCCAGATCCTCGGGCTGAAGGCGAG
Source organism: uncultured Actinomycetes bacterium (assembly GCA_963720735.1). Classification (GTDB taxonomy): domain Bacteria; phylum Actinomycetota; class Thermoleophilia; order Solirubrobacterales; family 70-9; genus JBBRHQ01. The sequence continues at coordinate 58,755 of CAVRGL010000003.1, read as the reverse complement.
CGCCCGAATCCTGCAGACGCTGCGTCCTGTCGTGCCGGCGGCTGCGCGAGGACCGCTCGACGAGGTCACCCGGTTCGCCGCCCTGGCCCGCGACAACCTCGACCTCGCCGGTCCCCTGCTCAACTCGGTGGCGGAGCCGATTCAGGTGCAGAAGACGGTGATCAGCGGTGAGACCCCGCCGCTCGACATCTTCGCAATCGCCGTCGCCGCGACCTTCACCCTGATGTTTGTCACCGTGCTGCTGGTCTCCGGCTCGCTGGCGCTGGAGCGGGAGGAGAACGTCTTCGCGCGCCTCACCCGCGGGGGCCTGGTCTCGAGGGCGGGGCTGCTGGTCGAGAAGATCGGCCTCGGTGCCGCGGTGGGACTGGTTGTGACGCTGCTGATGCTGGCGGGGCTGGAGATCTTCGTCAACCTGGACTGGAGCCGCTTCGGCCTCTGGGTGCTCGCGATCGCCGTCGGCGGGGCCGGGTTCGCCGCCGCCGGCGCCGCCCTGGGCGCGGTCGCCCGCGAGGTCCGCGCGGCCTCGCTGCTTGCCTTCATGGTCTCGCTACCGGTCGCCCTGCTGTCGCTGATCCCCTCGGGAACGATCGGCACCGGCCTCTACGATGTGGTGCGGGTGATCGCCGCCCTGTTCCCGTTCAAGCCGGCGCTCAGCGCAATCACCTCCGCCCTCGACGAGAACGGCTCCGCCCTCGGCGGCCCGCTGCTCCATCTCGCCGTGCTCATCCTCGCCTACGGCCTGCTCGCTCGCCTCTCGCTGCGCCGGTTCACCAGCGTCTGACCCTAGAATCGGGCCCATGGCCTTTCCCGCGACCCGCATGCGCCGGCTCCGCGCCAAGCCGGCGCTGCGCGACCTGGTCCGCGAGACCGAGCTGCGGGCCTCGCAGCTGATCCAGCCGTTGTTCGTCGTCGCCGGGGAAGGGGTCCGGGAGGCGGTGCCCTCGATGCCGGGGGTCGAGCGCCTCTCGATCTCGGAGCTGGTCGAGGAGGCGACAGCGGTCGCCGATGCCGGGGTCGGAGCGGTGCTGCTCTTTGGCATCCCCGCCGACAAGGACGAGGTTGGCTCCGGCGCCTACGACGCCGAGGGCGTGGTCCAGCTGGCCGTCCGGGCACTGAAGGAGGAGCGCCCCGAGCTGCTCGTCTTCACCGACGTCTGCCTCTGCGAGTACACATCGCACGGCCACTGCGGCTTCGTGCGCGACGGCCAGGTCGAGAACGACATCACCCTGGAGCTGCTGGCCAGGACCGCGATCTCACACGCCGAGGCGGGCGCCGACGCGGTCGCGCCCAGCGACATGATGGACGGCCGTGTCGGCGCGATCCGCCACCAGCTCGACGAGGAGGGCCACGCCTCCGTGCCGATCATCGCCTACAGCGCCAAGTACGCCTCGGCCTTCTACGGTCCCTTCCGTGACGCCGCCGCATCTGCCCCCGAGTTCGGCGACCGCCGCGGCTATCAGATGGACCCGGCTAACGCCGCCGAGGCGGTGCGCGAGGCCGAGCTCGACCTCGAAGAGGGCGCCGACATGCTGATGGTCAAGCCGGCGCTCCCCTACCTGGACGTGATCCGCCGGGTGAAGCTGGAGACCGGTGCGCCACTGGCCGCCTATCAGGTCTCCGGCGAGTACTCGATGATCAAGGCGGCGGCCGAGAGCGGGTGGCTGGAGGAGCGCCAGGCGGTGCTCGAGACCTTGACCTCGATCCGACGGGCCGGCGTCGACGTCGTGATCACCTACTACGCGAAGCAGGCGGCGGAATGGCTGGCATAGACGCCCGCGCGGCGGCAGCGCAGCCAAAGGTCCGCTCGCGCAAGGACGGCTCGGCGGTGCCGCTCGACGCGGCCGACAAGCGGCTGATGAACCTGCTGCAGTCGAGCTTCCCGCTGGAGGCCGAGCCGTTCACGCCGCTCGCCGCGGAGGCCGGGATGCCGGTCGAGGAGCTGCTGGAGCGCACCAGGCGCCTTCTCGACGAGCGGATCATCCGGGAGATCACCCCGATCTTCGACACCCGCGCCCTCGGCTACTCCTCGATGCTGGTCGCGGCCAAGGTGGACGCGGAGAACCCGCAGCGCGCCGCGGCGATCGTCAACTCCCATCCCGGCGTCTCCCACAACTACCTGCGCACCCACGACTTCAACCTCTGGTTCACGATCGCCACGCCGCCCGACTCCGAGCTCGGCCTCGAGCGGACGCTCGAGGTGCTGATGCGCGAGACCGGCGCCTCCTCGATGCGCCAGCTTCCCACCCTGACCCTGTTCAAGATCAACATGAACCTGGAGATGGAGAAGGGGACCGAGACGCTCGCCGCCGCAGCCGCCGAGTCTTCGCCCCCCCGCGAGCTCGAGGCGCAGCCCTACGACGATCGCGACGTCGGCGTCATCCGCGCGCTCCAGGGCCCGATGGAGCCGGTCGAGCGCCCCTACGACGAGGCCGCCGCCGCAAGCGGGATGAGCGTCGAGGACTTCCTCGCCCATCTCGGGGGGATGGTCGAGCGCCGCCTGCTGCGCCGGGTGGCGGCGATCCTCTACCACCGCCGGGCCGGTTTCTCGGCGAACGGGATGGGGGTCTGGAGGATCCCCGAGGGGGAGATCGCCGAGACCGGGCAGCGGATGGCGTCGTTCCGGGGGATCTCCCACTGCTATCAGCGCCCCACCTACCCGGACTGGCCCTACAGCGTCTTCACCATGGCCCACGGTCGCTCGAAGCAGGAATGCGACGCGGTTCTCGACGCGATCGCCGAGGAATGCCGGATCGGCGAGGACGACCGGGCCACCCTCTACTCCTCGACCGAGTACAAGAAGGTCCGACTGCGCTACTTCACCGACGAGTACGCGGCCTGGGAAGCCGCGCACTCCTAGGTCGCCGCCGGGCGCGCCGGCTTGCCCGGATGAGCCGATCCGCAGAGCTCTACGAGCGTGCCCTGCGCGCCCTCCCCGGCGGGGTCAACTCTCCGGTAAGGGCGATGCGCCAGATCGGCCGCGAGCCGGCCTTCATCGAGCGCGGCGAGGGCTGCGAGCTGATCGACGTGGACGGCAATCGCTACATCGACTGGGTCTGCTCCTGGGGACCGCTGATCCTCGGCCACGCCGAGCCCGGCGTGGTCGCCGCGGTCCGCGATGCCGTGACGAGGGGGACGAGCTACGGCGCCGCCACCGCGGCGGAGGTGGAGCTGGCGGAGGAGGTCTGCCGGAGGGTCGGGTCGGTGGAGATGGTCCGCATGGCCAGCTCCGGCACCGAGGCGGCGATGAGCGCGGTGCGCCTCGCTCGCGCGGCGACGGGCCGGGAGACCGTGGTCAAGTTCGCCGGCGCCTACCACGGCCACTCCGACGGTCTGCTGGCCGAGGCGGGCTCGGGGATGGCGACGCTTGGGGTCCCGGCGAGCCCCGGGGTAACGGCGGCTCAGGCCGCGACCACGGTGGTCGTCCCCTGGAACGATCGGGGCGCGGTCGCCGCAGCGCTCGGTGAGCACCAGGTCGCTGCGTTGCTCGCCGAGCCGGTGGCCGCGAACATGGGTGTCGTCCCGCCGGCCGACGGCTTTCTCTCCTTCCTGCGCGAGGCGAGTGCCGCGACCGGGGCGCTGCTCGTCTTCGACGAGGTGATAACCGGGTTCCGGGTCGCGGTCGGCGGCGCCCAGCAGCTCTACGGCGTCGAGGCCGACCTGACGGTCTTCGGCAAGGTGATCGGTGGTGGTCTGCCGGCGGCTGCATTCGGCGGCCCGCGGGGGCTGATGGAGCGGGTCTCGCCGGCCGGAGACGTCTATCAGGCCGGGACCCTTTCCGGCAACCCGCTCGCGATGGCGGCGGGGCTGGCGACCCTGGCGCGGCTCGACCACGCCGCCTACCGCCGGCTCGGCGAGCTGACCGCCTCGCTCGCCGCGGGCCTGCGCCGGCATGCCGCAGGCCTGCCGCTCCAGGTGGCCGAGGTCCCGGGCATGGTGACGCTCTTCTTCAGCCCGGTGCCCGTCGAGGACTTCGCCGGGGCCACGGCCTGCGATACCGACGCCCACGCCCGCTTCTGCCGGGCGATGCTCGACCGCGGCGTCTATCCGCCGCCCTCCCAGTTCGAGGCCTGGTTCGTCAGCCTCGCGCACACCGAGGAGGCGATCGAGACGACCCTGGAGGCGGCTTCCGAATCGCTGGAGGAAGCCTTAGCTTGAGCGTGCTGCCGGGTGATGCGCTGAGGGAGATCGCGCGGGTGCTGCGCGAGGGGGAGACCGTTATCTCCCCCTACGTGGTCGAGCCCGAAGCGGACCCTGCTCTCGGACTGCTCTGCGCCGCTGGGCCCCGGGCGGCCGAGGCGCCGAGCGAGTACGCGCTGGTGGTCGAGTCGGTCCGCGAGGGTTTCCTCCTTCACTACGGGGTGCCCCGAGTCCTCGCCGGCCACGACCCGGATCTGGCCCTGCTCGCCGGGGACTACCTCTACGCGATGGGAATCGAGCGCCTGGCGGCCCTCGGGGACTCAGAGGCGGTCCTCGAGCTCTCCGACCTGATCTCGCTCGCCGCCGCGAGCCAGGCCGAGCCCGCCCCCCCGCATTCCGACGAACTGTGGCTGGCGGCGATGGTCGCGGTCGGCTGCGGCTCCTCGGAGGCGACCCGCGCGGCGAAGCGCAGTGCGAGGGCGCTCGACCCGAGGGCCGCTGAACGGCTCCGTGAGGCGGCCGTCGAAACGGCCGCCGCATGTGGCATCGGCGACGAGCTACGCCGTGCGGTCGAGGCAATAGAATTGCGCGCGCCCGAGATTGGCTGATGGCTGAACTCCCAGAACAGAAGACCGAGGCGGAAGCGCCGGGCGCCCCCGCGGAGCTACCTGAGGCTCACCCGCCCGGCTACTTCGAGGGCGAGTCGATGACCCGCCGCAAGGTCTTCACGATCGCCTCCCAGGGAATCGGCGGGATCGCCGGCCTGGCGGTCGTCCTGCCGGCCGTGGGCTTCGCCATGGCGCCGCTCTTTCACCGCGGTAAGGAGCGCTGGGAGTCGGTCGGCCCGACCGGCGACTTCAATCCCCTGACCTACCGCCAGGTCGTGTTCACGATCGTCCCGGGGATCGGGGACGTCGGCAAGACCACCGCCTACGTGCGCCGCGGGTCGAAGCAGCTCGGCGAGAAGCCCGACGAGTTCGTGGCGGTCTCGACCCGCTGCGCGCACCTCGGTTGCCCGGTGCGGTTCGTGCAGGCGGCTGGCAACTTCATCTGCCCCTGCCACGGTGGCGTCTACGACTTCCAGGGGAAGCGGATCGGCGGCCCGCCGGTGCGCCCGCTGGACCACTTCCAGACGCGGGTGCGAGACGGACAGGTCGAGCTCGGCCCCCGCTACAGCGTCACCAACCAGCTGCAGCCGGTGCAGGCGCGCGACCCCGGTGAGTACACCGGCGGCATCTGGAACTATCTCTATCCCCCGCGCCCGTCGACCTTCCCGGCGCCTTGAGGATCTGAATGGGCATCCGCGATTCGATAGTCCCGGCCCCGCTGCGCAAGCCCGGCAAGCCCGGTGAGAACGGCAGGGGCAACGGCCCCGCCCCGTCCGACCTCCGGGATCCCGAGATCGAGAAGCGCCCGGCCGGCGAGCCCGTCCATCACGCCGCCGGCAAGGACCTGGTCGGCTGGCTCGACCAGCGCACCGCCGCCACGGGGTTCCTCACCGGGATGCTCTACCGCAAGGTCCCGAAGGGGACCAACTGGTTCTACACCTTGGGCTCCGCGACCCTCTTCGCGTTCATCATCCAGGCGATCACCGGGGTCTTCCTGGCGATGTTCTACACGCCATCGACCACTCAGGCCTACGGCTCGGTCGCCCACCTCACCAACGACGTCTTCCTCGGTGAGTTCGTGCGCGGCATGCACAAGTGGGGCGCCAGCGTGATGATCATCCTGATCTTCGTCCACATGGCGCGCACCTTCTTCTTCGGCGCCTACAAGTATCCGCGGGAGCTCAACTGGGTGATCGGTGTCGTGCTGCTGATCCTGACGATGGTGATGGGCCTGACCGGCTACCTGCTGCCGTTCGACCAGCGCTCCTTCTGGGCGACGATCGTCGCCAACAACATCACCGGCACCGGCCCGGTGGTTGGCCCGTACCTGGCCGACTTCCTCCGGGCCGGTCCTGAGATCGGGGCGACGACGCTGTCGCGCTTCTACGCCCTGCACATGCTGGCGATCCCCGGGCTGATCATCGCCCTGATCGGTGCCCACCTCTACTTGGTGGTCAAGCTCGGGACCACGGCGCCGCCCTGGGTGCGAGCCGAGAAGCCGAAGCCGGCGACCCCGGTGGTGCAGCTGCCGGCGGGAAGCAACGGCAGAGGCAACGGAGCGGCGGCGAGCGGATGAAGAACAGCGAGAAGGAGGCCTACCTCCAGGAATACGAGGTGCTGAAGAAGAAGGGCAAGCCGTTCTTCCCTTACGCGGTGATGAAGGACTCGGTGATGATGCTGATCGTCGTCCTCGTCGTGATGGCCATGTCGCTCATCCTCGGCGCCGAGCTGGGGCCGAAGGCGGACCCGACCACGACCACCTACACGCCCCGGCCCGAGTGGTACTTCTTCTTCCTCTTCGAGCTGCTGCGAGTGATCAAGCCGCCGGAGCTGGTGCCGATCGCCACCGTGGGCATCCCGACCGCGTGCATGGTGGCGCTGCTGCTGCTGCCCTTCTATGACCGCGGGCCGGAGCGGCGGCCGGACCGGCGCCCGATCGCGACCACCGCGGGGATCCTGGTGATCGTCGCGATGGCCTACCTCACCTACCTCGGCGCCAAGACCGGGTCCCCGACCGAGATCGACATGAAGGTCTCGAAACGCTACGAACCCGGAGCGCATGTGGTGGGCCAGTCCGGCTGCCTCGCCTGCCACGAGCTGGGCGAGAACGGCAACAACGGCCCTGGTCCAGAGCTGACCCACATCGCCCAGAAGATCCCCAGGGCCGCGATCGTCCGCTCGGTGCAGATCGGGCCCGGGGTCATGCCCTCCTACAGGGACCTGCCGCCGAAGAAGCTCAACCAGCTCGCCGACTTTCTCTCCTCGCTGGACTGAGAGGCGCCGACCCGGCGCCTCGCTCGCCTAGGCTTCGATGAGCCGAGGTAGATGAATCGTCTAGAGGCCACATCTCGTCCATCCAGACAGTCCGCCGAGTTCGCGGGGCAGGTCAACCGGATGTTCGACCGGATCGCCGGCCACTACGACGTGATGAACTCGGTGATGACCGCCGGGCTGCACCACCGCTGGCGCCGCCGTGCCGCCGACCGCGCCCGCCTCAGCCCCGGTGACGCCGCCCTCGACGTCTGCTGCGGGACAGGCGACCTCACCGTCGAGCTCGGCAGGCGGGTCGCCCCCGACGGTTACGTGATCGGCTGCGACTTCTCCGAGCCGATGCTCGACCTCGCCCGTGAGAAGGCCCCGGGGGATGAGCACGTCCGCTTCGAGTGGGCCGACGCCCTCGATCTGCCCTACGGGCCGCAGAGGTTCGACGCGGTCACGGTCGGCTTCGGGGTTCGCAACCTGGCCGACCTCGACCGCGGCCTCAATGAGATGGTCCGGGTGCTGCGGCCCGGCGGCAGGCTGGTGATCCTCGAGATCACCAGCCCGAGGCGCCCGCCGCTCTCCACCTTCTACTCGCTCTGGTTCGACCGCGTGGTGCCGATGCTCGGGGCGGCGGCCGGCGACGGGGATGCCTACAGCTACCTCCCCGAGTCCGTGCGCGCCTTCCCCTCGCCCCGGGGCCTGGCAGAGAGGATGGACGCCGCCGGACTCGGCGAGATCCGCTACACGGTCCTCGCCGGCGGGATCATCGCCATCCACAGCGGGGTATCGCCGTGAGCGGACCGGCGGCGGTGCCGCCTCCGGTGACCGCGGTGATCGACGCCGCCGGCGCCTGGCTGCCCGCCCGGCTGGAGGAGGTCGAAAGGCGGCTGCGAGAGCTCAGCCTCGGGCACGGCCCGCTGCTGGCGGCCGACGCCACGGCGACCCTGGCGGCCGGCGGCAAGCGCCTGCGGCCGCTGCTCGTCCTCCTCTGCGGCGGCGCCGGGGCCGGCGAGGCGGCGATCCGGGCCGCCACGGCGGTCGAGCTGGTCCACATGGCGACCCTTGTCCACGACGACATCCTCGACCGGGCGCCGCTTCGCCGGGGCCACCCGACGGTCGCTGCAACCTCGGGGCGCCGGCGGGCCAGCGCGGTCGGCGACCTGCTCTTCTCGCGGGCCTTCGCTCTGCTCTCCGCCGAACGGGACCGGCGCGCCACGGCCCTGCTCAGCGAGGCGTCGGTCGCGCTCGCCGAGGGCGAGCTCGCCCAGCGCCGCGACGCATTCGACACAGCGATCGGCGAGCAGCGCTACCTCGATCGCTGCCGGCTGAAGACCGCCCGCCTGTTCGAGTGCGCCTGCGTGATCGGACGGGCCTCCGCGGGGGGCGCCGGCGAGGAGGAGCTGAGCCGGTTCGGGGGCGAGATCGGCCTCGCCTTCCAGCTCCTCGACGATCTGCTCGACGTCAGCGGCCCGCCGGAGCGGACCGGCAAGGCGCGGGGGACCGACCTGCTCGACGGGACCGTGACGCTGCCGCTGATCCTCGCCTCCGCGCGCGACCCGTCGCTGGGCGCGATCGACCTGCGCGGGCTCGACCCGGCGGGCGCCGAGGCGCTCTGCGAGAGGATCGCGGCGACGGGTGTCCTCGAGCAGGTGCGCACCCGGGCGCTGGAGATCGTCGCCCACGCCAAGCGGCGCCTCGAGGGTCCCGCCTTCGAGGCGGAGCAGCGGGAGCTGCTCGAGCTCGTGGCCGACGGCGTGGTCGAGCGCTACAGCTGAGGCTCAGACGAAGTCGTCGGGGCCGATCAGGTCGGCGGCGAGAGCCGCCACGAAGATCTCCGCTGCCTGCTTCATGTTGGCGCGCTCGAGCATCTTCAACTCGCAGGCGAGCTCGCGGGTGCCGAAATCGAGCTGCTCGTCGTAGTCGTTGATCTCGGACTCGCCGTGCACCGACGCACCGTCCCACTCGCAGTCGGGACAGCGGCGCCAGAGCTTCCAGCTGCCGTGCGGCTCGGCCTGCTCCCAGCGGGTCGGCTGGACGAGCCCGGACCGGCAGCGGGGGCAGACGTGCAGCCCCTGCTCCCTCTTCAGTTGGGTTCTCCCGGCGCTCATCCTGCCGCTTCATCGGCGCCCTGGGCGCCGCCTTGATCCCTGAAATCGGGTATGCGGCCCCAAGAACCCAGAACCGGGTAGTACCGCCGTCCCCAGCCCACGAATAAGCTGCAGCGACAGAATGGTCCTCAGCGACAGAACCATCCGCTCCGAGATCGAGGCCGGCCGCATCGTCTTCGACCCCTACGACGCCTCGATGGTGCAGCCATCGAGCGTCGACGTCCGGGTCGACCGGCGCTTCCGCGTCTTCCACAACGCTCGCTACCCGTTCATCGACGTGCGGCGGCCGATGGACGAGCTGACCGAGCTGATGGAGGTGGCCGAGGACGAGCCGTTCATCCTTCACCCCGGCGAGTTCGTCCTCGGGCAGACGCTCGAACGGGTGCGGCTGCCGAACGACCTGGTCGCGAGGCTGGAGGGGAAGAGCTCGCTGGGCCGGCTCGGGCTGCTGATCCATTCCACCGCCGGCTTCGTCGACGCCGGCTTCGAGGGCAACCTGACCCTGGAGCTCTCAAATGTCGCCAACCTGCCGATCACGATCTACCACGGGATGCCGATCGGGCAGATCTCCTTCATGCGCATGGACGGGCCGGTCGAGACCCCCTACGGCTCGGAGAGCACCGGCAGCAAGTACCAGGGCCAGGCGGAGCCGACCCCGAGCCGTTTCTACCTGAACTTCGAGGGCGACGAGCGTCCGGCTGGCGACAGGTCCTGACCCCCGGCGCAAGAGCGCCTGATCCGATCGGCCCGGCCCGGCGTTACCATCTCTGTCATGCCGAACATCGGACCACTCGAAGTCCTGGTCGTGCTGATCATCGCGCTCGTCGTATTCGGCCCCAAGCGGCTCCCGGAGCTGGGGCGCTCCCTGGGCAAGGGGATCCGCGAGTTCCGCGGGTCGATCAGCGGAGACCACGACGACGAGGACGAGCACACTGACGAAAGGGTTCCCGAGCTGGAGCGGGCGAGCGTGCCCCCCAAGGCCGAGGCCGATTCCGCCGAGACGGTCGAGGGCGAGGTAGTCGCCGACAAGCGCAGCTGAGGGCGGCGCGAATGGCCCGGATCAAGGCCGTCTCCCCGGAGGACCGGCTGACTCTGGTCGAGCACCTCGACGAGCTGCGTACCCGGATCATCGTCTCGCTCGCCGTCTTCGGGGTCGCCCTTGCCCTCTGCTTCTGGCAGAACCACCTGCTGCTGAAGATCGCCAACGAGCCCCTGCCGGACAACTTCACGCCGATCACCCTGAGCCCGACCGAGCCCTTCCTCACCACCTTCACGATCTGCGCCTACGGCGCGATCATCCTCTCATTGCCGATCGTCCTCTACCAGGCCTACGCCTACGTCCTCCCGGCATTCAGCCATCAGGAGCGCCGGGTGATCCTGCCGCTGCTTCTGATGGTCCCCTTCCTCTTCCTGGCCGGGGTCGCCTTCGGCTACTTCGTCGTCCTGCCCGCGGCGGTCCACTTCCTGCTCAACTTCAACAGCAGTGAGTTCAGCACCCAGCTGCGGGCCCGGGACTACTACAGCTTCTTCGCCACCACCCTGCTCGCCTGCGGGATCGTCTTCCAAGTCCCGGTCGGGATCCTCGCCGTCACCCGGCTGGGGATAATCAGCGTCGAGCAGCTGAAGCGCAACCGCCGCTACGCGTACCTGATCTGCGCCGTGGTCGCCGCGGCGCTCCCCGGCGTCGACCCGGTGACGATGCTGATCGAGATGGTGCCGCTGCTGGCCCTCTACGAAGTGAGTATCTTGCTCGCTCGTGCATTCGGGCAGCCCGCCGGCGGCGGGCTGCAGCAGCCGACCACTCAAGAGCACTAGGACGAGCCAAATGGCCAAGAGCGACCAGCACCGCATGGTCTTCGACATCCGCGGACGGCGCAAGAACGTCGTCAAGGTGGTCTACGCGGTCCTCGCCCTGCTGATGGGGCTGAGCCTGTTCTTCGTCACCGGCTCGGTCAGCATCGGCGACCTCTTCAACAGCGGGCCCAGCAGCAGCATCAGCTCGAACTTCGACGCCCAGGCGACCAAGATCCAGGCGCAGCTGAAGAAGCAGCCGCAAGACGAGAACCTCTGGCTCAACCTCACCCGGGTCCGCTACAGCGCCGGCAACGCTCTTATCACTGTCGATTCGAGCACCGGCCAGCAGCAGGTGACCCCGGACGCCCGGGCCCAGTTCAAGCAGGCCAGCGCCGCCTGGGCGAGCTACCTGAAGCTCAACCCGAAGCAGCCAGACCCCAACGTCGCCCAGCTCGCCGCCAACGCGATCTTCGCCCTCGCCCAGACCTCGACCACAGCGCCCGAGGCAGAGGCCTACCTGAAGCAGGCTGCGGCTGCTCAGAAGATCGTCGCCGACACGAGGCCGAGCGTCGGCGCCTATGGCAACCTCGCCTATTACAGCTACGCGGCGCTCGACTTCCCTCAGGGTGACGAAGCGGCGAAGAAGGCGGCTGCCGAGGCCCCCGGGAACCAGGGCAAGCAGGTGACCAAGTCGCTGGCCGGCATCCGCAAGCAGGCGAAGAAGTTCGAGGCGCAGCAGAAGGCCGCCGCCAAGGCCCAGCAGGGTCAGGGCAAGAAGGAGCTCCAGAATCCGCTCGGCGGCCTCGCCGGGGGCGGGCTCGGCTCAGCCCCAGCCACCCCCTAGCAGGGGTCAAGCCCCAGGTTGCACCACGCTCACCGGCTTGACCACGCGGTCGGCGCCGCAGGTCCGGGGCCGACCATGGACTCTTACTTGGGCTTTCGTCACAGCCACGATGTACGCCTGGGGGGCTGAAGAGGACCTTCCCAGGACTCCCCACTGTCCGTGACGGCTGGAGATGTCGACGTCGACCAGCTTTGTGGCGCCACCGGTTCTGAAGAAGAGCTTCACCGTCCTCCCGGCTCTGCATTTCGCGACCGGGGACATCAGCGGACCCGAGACGGAGATCACGAATTGGTTCGGCCCGTTCGTGCCGCCGCTAAACGCGACCAGGACCTGGGTCGGAATCGCGGCCGGAGCGTGCCCGGCCGCACCTGCCGCCCCGAGCAGTGCGATCGCTGAAACCGCGACGGTTGCCAAGCGCTTGTGCCTCATCCCCCTACTCCCTTCCTCGCTCCCCTCCACCCTACCGGGGGATTCCTATACTTCGCCGCGGCCTCGGGGGAAACGGGGCGGTGCTCGATCCGGGCCGTTAGCTCAACTGGTAGAGCAGGAGACTCTTAATCTCAAGGTTGAAGGTTCGAGTCCTTCACGGCCCATCTCATCCCTGAGGCTCCCACCACGCCTCCTCGAGGTCCACTCGCTCTCCCTTGAAGGGGACGCCCTCCGCTTCCAGCAGGGCGCGCTGGCGTGCTCCCTTGGCCAGGGAGCCATCGGCCCGGACCACCCGGTGCCAGGGCACCCCAGGGTCGTCGCAGGCGGAGAGCACCGTTCCGGAGTAGCGAGGAGCCCCGGGAGAGAGATCGCCGTAGGTGGTGACCCGTCCGGACGGGATCGAGCGGGCTCGGGCGAGCACCCGCTGCGCGTTTGGCGTGGCTGGGTCGGTGGCGCCGGCCGCCATCGCTGGATCTTGCCGCACCTGGCCAGGGTCACCGATCGCGCCGGCCAACGGCGGTGGGAAGGACCCCGATCCCAAGCCCGCAGGGCGCCATTTCACCCGGATCGCGCGATGAAACACGGGCGCCGATAGGTTTCGATCCATTCGGCGACAAGAGATCCTCCCAGCGGAAGGAATTGCAGATGCCCTTGATGAGACGACGCCCACTTCTCCGTGCCGCCATGGTCGGCGGCGCGGGTTACGCGGCGGGCAAGCACATGCAGCGGAAGTCCGAGCACGAAGCCGAGCAGGATGCCCAGATTCAATCCACGCAGGAGCAACAGGCGCCGGCACAGCAAGCGCCTGCGCCACAGCAGGCAGCTCCTCCGGCCCAGGAGATGAGCGAGACCGAGCGGATAGACGCTCTGACGAAGCTCAAGGATCTTCTCGACTCCGGTGTGCTCACGCAGGAGCAGTTCGACGCGGAGAAGGCAAAGCTTCTCCCGGGTTCCTGAGGCAACGACGATGAATGAAGACGGAAACGGAATGGGCCCGGTCCAGCTGCTCGTGGTCGGCTTCCACGAGGGCAAGTTCTCGGGCGAGATCCTCGAGGAGCTGCGGCGGCTGCGCGAGGCCGACATCGTCCGCCTGGTCGATCTCCTGTTCGTGACCAAGGACGAGGACGGAAACATCTCGGCGATCGAGCACAGCGACCTCTCCCAGGACGAGGCGATGGCGTTCGGTGCGATCGCGGGAGCGTTGCTCGGCCTCGGTGCGGCCGGCGAGGAGGGAGCCGAGGCGGGCGCGCTCGCCGGAGCGGAGGCGATGGAGGACGGGGCCGCTTTCAGCGAGGCCGACGCCTGGTACCTCGCCGATGCGATTCCCCCGGGCGACTCCGCCGGCATCGCGCTGATCGAGCATCGCTGGGCGATTCCGCTGCGCGACGCGATCCTCCGAGCGGGGGGGATACCCCTCGCCGACGAGTGGGTCCACCCCACGGACCTGATCGCGGCGGGCGCGATGGCTGGCGAGGGCTGAGCCCGGCATCGGCTAATCACCCGTTCCGGGTGGTGATCGGCTCCGGGCCGGGACCTATATTGGCGCGCGACGCTGGTTTCAAGCCAGCGCCCTAGCCGCGGAATAGCGGCGAATCGACACAAGGAGGCGGTATGCGAGGTGCAGGCCGAGTCGTGTTCGCAGCGATCATGCTGCTGATCGTCGGCACGCTCAACATCATCTACGGCATTGGCGCTCTGGACGACGCCAACTTCTACGCGAACGGCACCCGGTACATACTCACCAACCTCCACACCATGGGTTGGGTGCTGATCATCCTCGGGGTGATCCAGCTGACGGGCGGCTTCTCGCTGATGGCCGGGAACGTCTACGGCCGTGTGATCGGGATCATCGGCGGCAGCATCGGCGCGATCGGGGCCCTGCTTTCGATCGACAGTGTCCACCCGTGGTGGTCGCTCGGGATCTTCTTCCTCTGCTGCTGGATCGTCTGGGGGATCATCGTCTACGGCGCCGAAGACGAGGTAGCGCCGAGGGCCTGAATCGAGGACGTCGGGAGCCTGGCGGTCCGGCCAGGCTCCCCGGCTCGACGAGCCCTCAGTAGCCGGTCCCCGTCTTCACCTGCTTGCGCTCGGAGGGATGAGCCCCACCCTTTTCGTCGAGCGTCTTCAGCGCCTGCTCGATATCCCCGGCGAGACGGGTGACCTGTCCCCGGCTGAAGTTCTCCTTGACCAGGGCGCGCATGATCTTCACGTCCTGCGCGTTGGGCGGGAGGGTATAGGCGGGGACCATCCAGCCGCGCTCCGCCGAAAGCTGCCAGGCGATGTCGAACTCGTCATAGGGCCGCTGCTCGGCCAGCTTGAAGGCGACCAGGGGAAGCTGCTCCTCATCCTCTCCGATCAGCTCGAAGGCTCCCGTCCCCTTCAAGTCGTCGGCGAGCGCCTTCGCGTTCTCCTCCATCATCCGCATGACGTAGGTGTAGCCGGGCCGCCCCAGGCGCACGAAGTTGTAGTACTGGGCGAGGACCATCGAGGCGCCGGTTGAGAAGTTCAGCGTGAATGTGGCGTCGGTCTTGCCGAGATAGTTCTCGTAGAAGACGAGGTCCTCGGCGAGATCTGACTCCTCGCGGAAGATCAGCCAGCCGATCCCGGGATAGACGAGGCCGAACTTGTGGCCCGAGGCGTTGATCGAGCGCACCTGCTCCAGGCGGAAGTCCCACTCGGAGTCGGGATAGAGGAAGGGCCAGACGAAGCCCCCGCTGGCGCCATCGATGTGGAGGGGGACATCGAGGTCCTTCTCCTTCTTCAGGTTCACGAGCATCTTGTTGATGCCGACGATGTCGTCGGCGTGGCCGGTGAAGGTGGTGCCGAGCACAGCGGCCACGCCGATCGTGTTCTCGTCCACGTGGGGCTCGACGTCCTCGGGTCCGATCGTGTACTTGTCTTCGGCCAGCGGGACGATCCGCGGCTCGACGTCGAAGTAGCGGCAGAACTTCTCCCAGACGACGTGCACGTCTCCGCCGAAGACCAGGTTCGGGGCATCAGTCGACTTGCCGGCGGCCTTGCGGCGCTCGCGCCATTTCCACTTCAGCGAGAGCGCCCCGAGCATGATCGCCTCCGACGACCCCTGCGTGCGGCAGCCGGTGGTCTTGCCCGGTGCGTGAAACAGGTCGGCGAGCATCCGGACGCAGCGCTGCTCGATCTCCGCCGAGATCGGGTACTCGGCGTGGTCGATGAAGTTGCGATAGAGGTTCTCGGTGATGATCCGCTGAGCCTCGGGCTCCATCCAGGTGGTGACGAAGGTGGCGAGGTTTCGCTGTGGCTCGCCCTCCAGCAGCAGGTCTTCGCCGACCAGTCGCATCGCCTCGACCGCCGGCATCCCCGCGTCGGGGAACTCCTTGTCGGGAACCTCGCTGGTGAGGAATCTGGTTCCGACCCACTCGAGGGTCTTCTCATCGATGCTGATGTGCTCTCTCACTGTTCGCTGCCTCCTCCGCCGAAGCGCTTGTAGGCCAGATAGGCGCCGACCGCACCGATCGCGATCAGCACGATGATCCCCGCCACGGGGCCGATCAGGAAGAAGGCGACGAGGATCGCGATGATCGCCAAACCGGCGATGCCGGCTACGTACAGTCCGAGTAGGTCAGAATCGGGGGGCGAGTTGTCGCTTGCCATCGGGTCTGTTCCTGGGGTGTTCGGGTGGCGTGGGGCGGGCCGGCGGCCCAACGGCCTGTGAAGCCGCCGGCCCGACCACGGTTAGCGGGCGCCGATCAAGCTCCCTGACGGCCCCCGTAGGCGAGCAGTCCGTAGACGACGAGGATGTCCAGTCCGAAGATCGCCAGGGCCAGGAAGGGCGCCCCGGGCAGCCAGAGCAGCATCAGGATCATGTTGAGGCTGGCGCCGATGATCCCGATCCAGCGACCGAACTCGCCGCGGCCCCAGATCGAGACGGCGGCGATCAGCTGTACGACTCCGATGATCAGGACGACCCATCCCCAGGTCTTCAGGTTGGTGATCACGTACTTCGCCCCGTCCTTGAAGAAGCTGGACTGGTCGATCGCGGCGATCCCATAGATCACATTCAGCACGCCGACGATCGCGACCATCGTCCCGGCGAACAGCAGCCAGCCTGCGCCTTTCTCGGTATCCGCGTTCATCTGTTATCTCCAGTGCTCGTCTTCCGGCGCATCCCGGCAGCGGTGCCACCTAGGCAGTGTCGCGAGCCTACGCCCGGGCCTTTCGGCCGCCATCATCCGATACGGGTGATTTCGCTCTGGGGCGGGAAATCCTTCCCGGCTGCCGCGGGCCCTCTCAGTCGACGAACCGCTCGCGCAGCGCCGTCTTCTTCCACTTGCCGGTAGCGGTGCGGGGGATCTCGTCCACGTACTCGAAGCGCTCGGGCAGCTGCCACTTGGCGAAGCCGGTGGAAAGATGCTCGCGAAGCTGATCGGCGCTCGCCTCAGACCCCTCGGCTGGGGCGACGACGACGGCGAGCGGTCGCTCACCCCAGCGCTCGTCCGGCACCGCGATCACCGCCGCCTCGGCCACGGCAGGATGCGCCATGAGGAGGTTCTCCATGTCCACCGAGCTGATCCACTCTCCTCCCGACTTGACGAGGTCCTTGGCACGGTCACAGATCTTGATGCAGCCGCCGGGGTCGATCGTCACCACGTCACCGGTCGCGAACCAGCCGTCCTCGGTGAACTTCTCGCCTCCCTCGCCGCCGTGATAGCCGCCGGCGACCCAGGGACCCCGGACCTCCAGCTCCCCCATCGCCTCGTCGTCCCACGGCACCTCGCCCGCCTCGTTGCGGGCCCGGATCTCGACCAGGGGCGTGGCAACCCCCTGCCGCGCCCGGTAGGCGTACTGCTCGCGCGAGCCGTCCTCCAGCGCGGCTGATGCGTGGCAGACCGTGCCGAGCGGGCTGGTCTCGGTCATGCCCCACGCCTGCAGCACCTCCAGCCCGTGGCGCTCGAATCCCTCGATCATCGACTGGGGGACCGCCGCGCCGCCGACGACCATGCGGCGAAGCGAGGAGAGGTCCCAGCGCCCCGGCTCAGCGTCGAGGGCCGAGAGGATCGTCATCCACACGGTCGGGACGCCGGCGGTCATCGTCACCCGCTCGGATTCGAGCAGCTCGAGGATGCTCTCGGCGTCGAGGTGCGGGCCGGGGAGCACCAGGCGGGCGCCGGTGAAGGCGGCGGCGTAGGGGAGGCCCCAGGCATTCGCATGGAACATCGGGACGACCGGGAGGATGGTGTCCCGGGAGGAGATGTCGAGTGCATCCGGGAGGGCCGCACCGAGGCAGTGCAGGACCGCGGAGCGGTGCGAGTAGGTCACTCCCTTGGGGCGGCCGGTGGTGCCCGACGTGTAGCACATGGCCGCCGCCTGCCGCTCGTCGAGAGTCGGCCAGGCGGCCGGCGTCGCGGTGTCGATCAACTCCCGGTAGGGGGTGCAGCCGGCGGGAGCCTCCTCGGAATGGCCGACGACGATCACCTGATCGAAGTCGCGCGCCCCGCGGAGCGACTCCAGGACGCCGAGCAGGGTCTCGTCGACGATGATCGCCCGGTCCTCAGCGTGGTTGACGATGTAGGCGAGCTCATCGGGATGTAGGCGAGGGTTGAGAGTGTGGACGACCGCGCCCATTGCCGGGATGCCGAAGTACGCCGCGAGGTGCTCGGGCTGGTTCCAGAGCAGGGTCGCGACGCGGTCTCCGGGTTCGATTCCCCGATCGCTGAGCCCTCCCGCCAGGCGCGCGGCCTCCTCGGCAATCGCGGCGTAGGTCGCCCGGTGCAGCCCCCGGCCTGGGCGGCGCGAAACGATTTCGCGCTCGGGGTGAAAACGGGCCGCACGTTCGACGACCCGGTCCAGGGTCAGCTGGTAGTCGTCCATCGTCAGGCCGTCCATCTCGATCCCTTCGTCGTCTCGCGGACCTCTCGCGGCGCGACAGTATCGCGTTGCCAGCGCTCCCTGCGAGCCCAGTTCGGATGCGGCTTTCCGGCGATAGACTCCGCTCCGCGTGCAGCAGGGCCACCGGCACGCGCAACGGCCAGTCAGATGAGTTCGGGCGCAAGCACACCGATTCCTTCCCTGGGGGAATTCGAGGCGCTGGTCGGTTCCAGCCACGAGCCGCCGGTCTTCCGCACCGGGATGGTCCCCCGGCCCCGCCTCACAGCGGTCCTGGCGAGGGAAAGAGGGCTCTCGGTGGTGCTGCTTTCAGCACCGCCCGGCTACGGGAAGACGACCCTGCTCTCGGAGTGGGCGGCCGTTGACGATCGCCCCTTCGCATGGGTGACCGTCGGGCGCAGGGAGAGCGACCCTGTTGCCCTCTTGACCGCGCTCGCGGAGGCGCTCGCAGAGGTCGAGCCGGCGGCCGGGGCGGCAGTCGAGATGCTGAATGCCCCGGTGCCCCACCTGGACGCCGTGATCCCGACCCTATTGGACGCGCTCAGAGGGGCGTCGGCGAAGCTCGTGCTGGTGATCGACGACGCCGACATGCTCGACTCCGAGGAGGCCGCGGAGGTGATCGAAGCGATCGGCGAAGGAATGCCTCCCGGTGCGCAGCTTGCTCTGGCAGGAAGGTCGGCCCCGCATTTCCACCTCGGCCGTCTCCGTGCCCACCGCAGAACGCTGGAGTTGGGCATGGCGGAGCTGGCCATGAACCGGGCCGAGGTTGGGACGCTGCTCGAGAAGATCGGGGTGTCGATCGATCCCGATCAGGTTGGCGCGGTGGCGGAGAAGACCGAGGGGTGGCCTGTGGCGATCTATCTCGCCGGCCTCGCGATGATCGAAAGCGAGAGCCCGGTGAGCGGGATAGCCGAATTCGCCGGGGACGACAGGGTCGTCGCCGAGTACATAGAGGACGAGTTCACCTCGCGGTTGTCTCCCAAGCAGCTGACTTTCGTGAGGCGGATCTCGATCCTCGATCGCTTCTCCGGTGAGCTCTGCGACGCGGTTCTCGACCAGTCGGGCTCGGAAGCGATCTTGGCAGAGCTGGCCAGGTCGTTCCTCCTGGTCGACCCGCTGGACCGAAAGGGTGGCTGGTTCCGTCTCCACGGCCTGCTGGGCACCGCCCTGATGGGGGATCTCCACAGAGTCGAGCCCGAGATGGAGCCAGATCTCCACCGGCGCGCCAGCGCCTGGTTCGTCGAGCACGAGGACCCCGACCGGGCGGTCGAGCACGCGATCGCCGCCGGGGACGCCGACCGCGCAGGCGCCTTGATATACGACCTGATCCCGGAATATGCCGCCAGGGGGAGGAACTCGACCGTCATCTCCTGGCTCTCCCGGTTCACCAAGAAGCAGGTCGAGGGCTGCGCGCCGTTGGCGCTCGCGGCCTTCCACAGCTCCCTGGCCGGGGGGCAGGGGGGCCGAGCGGAGGGGTGGCTGAAGGCTGCCGCAAGAGCCGACGGTGGATCGTTGTCCGATCCCGCGGAGGAGCCCTACGGGGCGGCGGTGTGGGTTGCGCGGGCGGAACTCGGTCGCGGCGGGGTCACCCGGATGCTTGCCGACGCTGAGGAGGCCAGCCGACGGGAGCCGGAGGACAGCCCCTACCAGGCGGTGTGCCAGATGGCAAAGGGCTCCGCATTGCTGTTGTCAGGGAATCGCCGGGAGGCTCGAGAGGCGTTGAAGGAGGGGGCTCGCATCGGCGCGGTCCGCGGTCCGGTAATCCAGGTGATCTGCCTCGCCCAGCTCGCCGCCCTCGCCCTGGACGAAGAGGATCCGATCGCTGCCGAGATTCTCTCCTCCCAATCCCGGGCGCAGGTCGATCGGTCCCGGCTCGAGAACTACCCGGCGACCGCGTTGCCGATCGCGGTCTCGTCCTTCGTGGTGACCGAGCGTCGACAGGTGCATCGGGCCGGCCCCGAGGTGTCACGAGCCGCGCGCCTGCTGGAGCAGTGCGACGAGATGATGCCCTGGCTGGAAGCCGAGTCGCACCTGTTTCTGGCGAGAGCGCTGGTGCATTTGGGGAAGACCTCCGAGGCGAAGGAGCACCTGGGAGCGGTGCACGGGCTGATCGACCTCGAGGAGGCGCCACTGCTAAAGCAGTGGGTCGAGGACGCGACTGCAGGCGCGACCCAGAGGGTGCCCGACCGGGACATGCCTAGCCTGACACCGGCGGAGCTTCGCCTTCTCAGGCACCTGCCGACCCACCTCTCGCTCCGCGAGATCGCGGAGGAGTTCTTCGTCTCGACGAACACCGTCAAGTCGCAGGCGCAGGCCGTTTACCGGAAGCTCGAGGTCTCGTCGCGCGCCGAGGCCGTCAACGCCGCGCGAGCGGCGGGCCTGCTCGACGACTAGCCCGCCCGCTCCGCGGTCTATCAGGGCAGCTTGGTGACGGCGGGCGGGACCCAGCCGCTGCCGTCGAGGATCCCGGCGATCTGGGCCCTGGCCGGCTGATATAGCCGCATCGTCAACCTGAAGGGCGCCCCCGCCGGGGACGGCAGCCAGTTCATGGCCTCCGTGGGATCGGAGGGCTGTGTGCTCTGCACGTAGAGGTCCAGGGATCCATCGGGGTTGAAGTGCAGATCGCTGCGATCGCCGACCGCGTAGCGGTTGATCGGGTTGGGGACGAAGAAACCCGATGAGTCATAGAGGGTCAGCGACCAGAACGCGTCGGCCGGTGGAAGCTGGCCCGAATCGAAATGCACCACGTAGTCGCTGGAGCCGTTCAGTGAGCCAAGCGCGTGGTCGGTCTGTGCGACCGGGTAGATCGCCTCAGAGGGGGTGAGGGCGCCCAGCCCGACCTGGGTGATCAGCGCCCGGTAGTCGTAGTCGGTTCCGTAGCGCCCGGTCGGCAGGACGAGCCAGCCGTTGTGCTTCGGGGCCTCGGTCAGATACCGAACCGTGACTTCGCTCTGAAGGACACCAGGACCGGCAGCGACGGCGTCGATCATTCCCCGCCTCTCCTCGGCGCTGAGCGAGGAGTCGATCGAGGGCCGCTTGCCGGGCCCGACTCCGATCTGGGCCAGCTTCTGGAGCTCTGCCCGGTCGGCCCTTGGCGGCGGGAAGCGCTTCAGCAGGGAGCCGAGCCGGTCGAAGAAATGAAGGCCGCTCGGCATCGGCACGTCGTCGGGTGTGGTGTCGGGATGCTTTGGCTTGGGGGGCCGGTAATGCGTCCCGTAGCGGCTCAGCGGGGTGATCCTGTAGCGGTTTTGGATCCGGTGCACCTTCCCGAGGTCGGCCGGGCCGAAGCTGAGGGTGCGTCCGATGATCCAGACGCGGTCATAGCGGCTCTTGATTTGGTGCGTCCCCTTGGGGATCCTCACCCGGTGCTGCCCGGGGCCGGTGATCACGTAGTCGCCTGGCCTGGTCTTGGCCACCGTGCCCAGATTGCGGAAGTCTTCGGTGTAGGGGTCATACAGCGGAATCACGAAGTAGCGGTTCACCTTCGGGATGTGGATGACCATCGGCTGGCGCCGCAGGTCGAGCCAGGCGATCGAGTAGGGGGTGTCGTTGTTGGGGGCAACAACGTCGCGGGCGCTGGCGTCGGCAAGCTTGCGGACGTGGCTGAAACGGTTGACCGGGCCGCGGCCCTTGCCGTCGGGGACGTTGACGCTGGTCTGGATACGGAAGGTCTGGTCCATCTTGACCACGGGCAGCCCGTACTTCCAGGCTTCAAGGCCGAGGTCATAGCCCTTGTTGTAGTCGGCGCTCGCTGCCCTCGCGGGGCCTCCGCCGGCTGCCAGGACCGCAAGTGCGGCCACGGTTAGCGTCGCTACAGAGACGCGGAGGGGGCGGGGGACGATCGTGCTCATCGGGTAGTCAACAACCGCGAAGCTAGATCGATGCTAACCCGGCCTCACCTCAGGAGGTACTGCCGACTCCCGGTTACGGGCGCTGCATTTGGCCGGGCGCCGCTGGGGTGGGCGGAAACTCCCGCGCCGTCTGCCGGCGCAGGATCTCTATCCCCACCACGGCGAGCGCGGCGAGAATGAGGATCACGAGGACCTGACCGAGATTGTTGATCGTCGGGAGGAACGACAGCCAGACCAGGAAGACAAAGGCGACAACCGCATAGACGACAACCGGGCGGTCGCGTAGGTACGGCGCGAGGAAGCGTCGCACGGCGACCTCGTGGCGGCCGGGCCCCGCGAGAAGGCCCCCGACGATGAACCCCAGGCCGATCACGAGTACGAACAGCGCCCGCTGGCGCAGCCCCGCGGAGAAGATGTTCCAGACGGCGCTGATGGCCGGCTTGACCGCGTCGGAGCTCGCCACCGAATCGGTGACCGCGCTGCCGAGCAGGCGCCTCGCCAGCAGGGTGAGCAACGTGGCCCCCAGGATCCCGCCTCCGGCTGCCATCAGCGCCTCGCGGCGCCATCCCTTCGCCAGATAGATCGCGCCCAGGTACAGCAAGAGCGTCAGCAGCGGCAGCACGAAGCCGAGGCTGCGCAGCGCGCTCACGAGGTCCTGGAGCCCGCTCAGCTGGCTGGACTTCATCACGACGAGCTCGCCCGGGTGCTGAAGCGCCTGACGGTCGAGCAGCGTGGTGATCCGTGTCTGGAGGGAGGCGAGCGCGGGGTCGAGCTTGATGATGTTTGCCTGGCTCGGATCCTTGAGCACTGCGGCGACCTGTCGCTGTAGTCCCGTCAGCCGTTTGTCGAGCTGCGCCAGCTTGCTCTGGAGCTGAGACACCTTGCTCTGGAGCTGGGCGGGGACCTTCGGCAGAATGCCCTTGATCTTCTGCTCGAGGCTCCGAACCGTCGCCTGGAGCTGGGCGGCGTCTGTTTGGAGCGTCTGAAGGTCCTGTTGCACCTGCGGGCTGAGGGTGCCCGCCTGCGCCTGGGAGAGGGTCGCTCGCGCGGACTGGAGCTTGGACTGGGCGGTGGTCAGCCGCTGCTTGAGCTCCGTCGAGGACTGCTGAATGAGGCCCTGGATCTGGGAGATCGTCGCGGGATCTACCCCGAGGCGGGTGGCAAGGTCGGCGACGAAGCTCCCGTATTCGACCGTGACCACGCCGCCTTGGGTCGAGACGAACTGGTCCTTGTTCTCGATCAGGTCGACGAACTGCTGCTGCGCCTGACCGACCGCTGTGGAGACGAGGGCCTGAACCTGAGGCGACGCGAGCGCCGTCTGCGCGACGTTCGTGGCGAGCTGTTGCGTCGCCGCCGTGACCGGAGCGGCGAGCGGCTGAGCGGCGCTGGGCAGCTTCTGCTCGATTTGGGCCTGGACGTTGACGTTGGCGTAGAGCTGATCGACCGCGAAGATGCTGAGCTGTTCCTGGACGTCCTTGTTCTTGAGGATCTGGTCGGTCTGATTGGACAGCTGGCCGGAGCTGAGGACCTCGGTCTGAACCCAGTTCGCGATCATCGAGACCAGCAGCACCACTGACGCGAACACGACGAGGGCCCACACGAGGGCGCGGTGACGATGCTTCGGCTCTCCCGCCGAGCGATCCTCCGCGCGCTGGCTCCCGGAGGACTCAGGCGTGGGTGCCGAGGCTCGCTCGGGGGGCGGGGTGGTGTCGGGCTGGTCGGACATGCTCGGAGGGCTAGCGAGTCGAGGATCTAACGGGGCGCCTGGTCCTTCAGCCTCTCTCCCGAATCGGGGTTCGCTTGTTCATCAAAGTTGCTTCAACCTGTTCACCTCGCCGTGGGGTTGCACAACCCTATTCCAAGCCGAACCAGTGCGTCCACCCGGATCGGGTGACCTACCGAAGACCGGGGTACTCCCAAGCGGTTGATCTTTCACCCGGATTGGACGATGCCAGGACTGGCGAGGCGTCGGAGACTGTGAGGCGCCGCCCGGCCCGGCGGCTCGCCAGCCCAGTTCTCGATCGCAAGGAGTCGGCAGTGGACATGACCCAGCCAGATAGAAGCAAGCTTCCGATCCGCATGCTCCCTTTCAGCGGTGTCGCCAACCGGACGCTGGATGGATCGCAGCCAGACTGGGGCCAGATCGGGCACGTCGAGCCTCCGGACGGGGCACCCAACGTCCTGCTGGTGCTGATCGACGACGCCGGTTTCGGCAATCCCTCGACATTCGGGGGGCCAATCGAGACGCCGAACTACACGCGGATCGCCGACGAAGGCCTCAAGTACAACCGCTTCCACGTCCCTGCGCTCTGCTCGCCGACGCGGGCGGCGCTTCTCACCGGTCGCAACAGCCACGCGGTCGGTATGGGCTCGGTGGGCGAGTTCTCGACCGGGTTCCCCGGGTACACGGGACTCTTCCCGGACGACTGCATTCCCTTCCCGAGGATCCTGCGGGACAACGGCTACAGCACCGCCGCGTTCGGCAAGTGGCACCTGACGCCTGACGGCCAGCAGGGCCCGGCCGGGCCCTTCGACCGCTGGCCCGTCGGCTGGGGGTTCGACTACTTCTACGGCTTCCTCGGCGGCGAATCGGGGCAGTGGGACCCGTGTCTGGCGGAGAACCAGAAGATCATCGGCACTCCCGACGCCTATTACGACAACGACGCCGATGACCCCTACTACCTGCCCGACGACATGGGGGACAAGACGATCGAATGGCTGCACGCGATCCGGGCGCAGGACGCGAAGAAGCCGTTCTTCGCCTACTTCGCCACCGGCTGCAGCCACGCTCCCCACCACGTCCCCGAGGCGTGGGCCGAGAAGTACAAGGGCAAGTTCGACCAGGGCTGGGACAAGCTGCGCGAGGAGACCTTCGCCAGGCAGAAGGAGCTCGGTGTGATTCCGCCCGACGCGGAACTCACCCCGCGTGACGAGGCGTTCCCCGCGTGGGAAGACGTCCCAGACAAGCTCAAGGCCTATTACGCCCGCCAGATGGAGGTCTACGCCGGCTACTCCGAGAACGCCGACTACAACGTCGGCCGGGTGATCGAGGCGATCGACGAGCTCGACGAGCTGGACAACACGCTCGTGCTCTGGGTCTGGGGCGACAACGGCGCCAGTATGGAGGGGACGATCACGGGCTCGTTCAACGAGCTGACGATGCAGAACGGCATCCCGCTGACCGACGAGATGCAGCTGCAGCTCGCCGAGCGCTACGGCGGGATCGAGGCGTGGGGGAACCAGATGATGGTGCCCCACTACTCGGCGGCCTGGGCGTGGGCCGGCAACACACCGTTCAAGTGGGGAAAGCAGGTGGGCTCGCACCTCGGCGGCACGCGCAATCCGCTCGTGGTCCATTGGCCGGAGACGGTCTCAGAACGCGGCGCTCTGAGAACGCACTTCACGCACGCCAACGACATCGGTCCCACGATCCTCGACATCGCGGGGATCCCGATGCCGACCCATATCGACGGGATCGAGCAGCAGCCGATGCACGGGGCGACCTTCGCCGACTCGCTGACGGACGCTGGCGCTCCCGAGCGCCACACCCAGCAGTACTTCGAGACGATCGGCAACCGGGCGATGTACAAGGACGGTTGGTGGCTCGCGATGAAGACCGAGCGCATTCCCTGGGTGATCACGCCGGACGCGTTGAAGCCGTACAAGCCTGGCGTTTGGGACCCCGATCAGGACCCCGTCGAGCTCTACTACCTGCCCGACGACTTCACCCAGGCGAAGGATCTCGCCGCGGATAACCCTGAAAAGGTGAAGGAGCTCAAGGAGCTCTTCTGGGCCGAGGCCGAGAAGTACAAGGTGCTGCCGCTGCTGGCATTTCTGGCGCCCTTCTTCGGCATCGTGCCCCCGCTCCCCGAGATTGCGAAGCAAGAGTTCCGCGGCGATGTGCAGAACGTCCTTTCGGGGATGATCCCGCGGATCTACAACCACTCCTACGCGATCAGCGCCGACCTCGTGATCCCGCAGGGCGGCGCCGAAGGAGTGATCGTTGCCGAGGCCGACCACATGGGCGGGTTCTCGCTGTTCGTCGACGGCGGCAAGCTGACGCACACCTACTCGATGATGGGCGTCTTCGTCTTCCGCCAGCAGGCCGAGGAGCCTTTGCCCGAGGGCGAGATAACGGTGCGAATGGAATTCACCGCCGACGAGGCGAAGCCGGCCACGGGTGGTGAGGTGACGCTGTTCATCGATGACCGGCCGGTCGGCAAGGGCCGGATGGAACACACGGTGCCGATCCGCTTCTCCGGCTATTCGGGAATGGACATCGGGCGCGACAACGGCGGTGTGGTCGACCTGGGCTACGAGGACAGGAAGCCGTTCGCGTTCACCGGAACGATCAAGAAAGTCGTCTTCGACGTCAATCCACACGGGTCGAAGGACGAGGAGCACAAGCTCCACAAGGAGGTCCACCACGGCC
This sequence comes from uncultured Actinomycetes bacterium, assembly GCA_963720735.1. Lineage (GTDB taxonomy): Bacteria > Actinomycetota > Thermoleophilia > Solirubrobacterales > 70-9 > JBBRHQ01. The sequence continues at coordinate 32,428 of CAVRGL010000003.1, read as the reverse complement.
ACGCGGCGCACGCGATCTCGGCGTGAGGCAAACGACCGCGCGAGGAGGTTCCGATGAAGCTGCATGACACGATCGACGTCCTGATCGGCGGCTACCTGTCGAAGGACGCTGCGGAGGAGGACTACAACGCGGTTCGCGAATCCGGAGGGCATCTGCAGGGCGCCGTCGTCGTCAGCAAGGGCCTCGACGGCGAGCTCTCGGTCGAGGAGACCGACCACATGGTCCGCGAGGGAGCCGAGGGCCTGGGTGCCATCGGGTTCGCGGTCGGGCTGTTCGCTCCGCCGCTGCTCGCCGCCACCGCCGTCGGTGCCGCGCTGGGAGCCGGAGCCGGCGGTTTGCTTCACCACAAGGTTGCCGGCAAGATCGGGGAGCAGGCGGGAGAGACGATCCCGCTCGGTGGTGCCGGTCTGATCGTCGCCTATTCACACTCGGAGGCTGAGAAGGTCGAATCGGCAGTGACGCGCGCCGTGCAGAAGGCCGTCGGCGAGGCCGAGGGGAGCCACGTCAAGGCTTTGAAAGGCGCCCTGGCGGAGGCCCAGGAGAAGATGTCCGAAGACAGTGCCTGACCAGGGCAGTGAGCGTTGCCGATGCCAGTGGACAAACGGGAAGCCTCATCGCCGGCCTCGAATCGCCGGCTGAACTCCGCATATGTCCAGCCGTGAAGGGCACGCTTGCGGACGCTCAGCGGAGGATGGCCGAAGAGCCGGGCTGAGGCTCAGGGGTCGCGGGCGCAGCGAAAACCGGTGTTGCCGGTCGAGCTGTCCGGTGAGTTGCCCTGCCGGGCAGCCACTCTGTACCGCCGACAGTAGGAGTCGTGGCAAAGGTATGAGCCCCCCTTCTGGATCTTGATGGCGCCTGCGGCGGGACCGCGGGGATCGTGGTCTCGGTCCTGCTGGCGGGACCCTGCGTCGAACCAGTCCCCGGCCCATTCCCAGACGTTGCCAGTCACGTTGTGCAGCCCGTAGCCGTTAGGCGGGAAGGCGTCTACGGGGCAGGTTCCGTAGTAGCCGTCGGCCTCGGTGTTCTTGGTCGGAAAGGCGCCCTGCCAAACGTTCATCCGATGCTCGCCGCCCGGCTCGCGCTCGTCGCCCCAGGGGAAGGCCTTGCCATCGAGTCCCCCGCGCGCCGCGAACTCCCACTCGGCCTCTGTCGGCAGCCGCCTGCCCGCCCAGGTGCAATACGCCCGGGCGTCGTTCCAGGAGACATGTACGACGGGGTGATCGAGACGATCGTCGAGCGCCGACTGCGGGCCCTCCGGGTGCTGCCAGTTGGCTCCCTCAACCTTGCGCCACCACGGAGCCTCAACCACCGCCTGGGTGGGCGGGAAGTCCTCCGGCAGGAGCCCCGAGAAGACGAACGACCAGCCGAATCGCTCCGCCTCGGTGGCGTATCCAGTCGCCTCGATGAAGGACCCAAAGGCCTCGTTGGAGACGGCCACGGCATCTATCCAGAAGGAATCGAGTGAGATCTCGCGTACCGGCCCCTCGCCGTCGGCCGGGTAGGCCCAGCGGTCATCGCTCCCCATCAGGAACGAGCCGCTCTGGATCAGAACCATGTCCTCGCCCGGAGGGGCGCCGATGCCGGCGGCGACGGCCACGGTCGGCTCGGGCAGTGCCTCGTGCTGTGCGTCTGGGGCACAACACGGGGACCTCATCGAGGCCCCCTCGTCGGGATGCGACCCGTCCTTCATCGAAGCCAGGCTACTTGCGTACTTCCATTTTCGCGGGGAAGTGGGTCCTGCATATGCACCGGTGCTCTGGGCGGGATTGGCGCTTAGGTGACGAGCTCGATCACGCCACGGACGATCAGCAGCAGGCCCAGTCCAGCCGCGACGTAGATCCCTGCCTTGAGGCCGTTCCTGCTGAGCCACGCCCGGAAGTCCTGCACCGCCACCACGGTCCGCTCCGGGGCGAACACGTAGCCGATCAACGGGATCTCGAGCAGGATCAGGAGCATGGCGTTGAAGCCGAGGATGACCAGAATCGTCGGAACGGTGCCGTAGTTGAGGTCGTCGAGCTCGTGCAGCGCAGCCAGGTAGGAGACGCCTGGGAGAGTGAGGACCATGCCGACCAGAAAGGTGATCCGGGCGGAGCCCCTGCCGAGGACCCGCTCGACTCTGGACGGGCCCTTCTCAACCCCTTCCTTCTCCTTCTTCTTCCGCTCCCGCCTCCGCTCAGCGCGCTCGCTCCTGAGCACGTAGGCGGCCACCAACAGGATCAGCCCGAGCGCGATGTCCATCGCTGGGCTGATGCTGTTCTGGGTGGTGCTGGTCGCGCCCGACTGATGCACCGCGAAGACGATCACGAAGCCGATCGTGAGGCTGACGAGCAGGCCTCCCAGGAGGTAGCCGATGAGCAGGCGCTTCGGGCTCGGCAGGAAGAGCATCACCGTGACGGCGGCGAGCAGGGTTGCGTTCGCCGCGGCGATCAGCGAGTACAGGAAGATGTGGCCCATTGAAGCTTCAGCGCTTTCTGAGCTTCAAGGTTGACGCCGCCAGCATCGTCCCTCTCTCCATCGTCGGAACCTGGCGCCGACCCCCCGCCATGTCGCCTGGCGCACTCAGAGCGGAGGTTGCTATTGAGAGCTTGTGTCAAGGCGTCTCGAGGTCGCCCACTTCCCGGGGCCCGGCAAGCTGCTAGCCGCCGTAGCGGTGAGCGCGCCCAGGCGCCGCGCCGGCGCTCGGCCACCGGGACTACGTCAGCGGCGGCAGGCCCTTGGCGATGAGGTCGGCGCCAAAGACGAGGAACACCACGGCCGTGACCGCACCGTTGTGGACAGCCAGCCAATCCTTCATCTCGTTCAACTGGGTCTTGGCGTCATCACCACCCACCAAGTAGTAGACGACCGGCCCCGCGATGGTGAGGCTGCCGACGATCACGAACACGAGCAGGGAGACGAGCGAGGCGCCCGTTGAAAGCCCGAGTGCTGCGAGCCCTGCCCCGGCGGCGAGGGAGAGCATGAGGTTCTTCGGATTGACGCCCGCCAAGAGCAGGCCGAGACCGAGCGCCTTCACGGGTGTCAGCGCGTCGATCCCGCCCATCCACTTCGGCATTTCCGCTTGGGTCCCAGGCGCCGGGCGATTGCGCCAGTTGCGTACAGCGATCAGCAGGAACAGGATCCCGAAGACGATCTTGCCCCACGCAATGGAGTCCGAAGCAGAGCTGCTCGTCGCGGCGTCGCCCTGGTCGGCCAGGAAATAGGCCAGCCCGCTGACCACCGCCAATGCGAGCACCCACCCGAGCAGGAACACCGGACCGTTCACCCGCGCCCGCTTCGAGAACAACATCAGGGTCACGGCGATGATCGAGATCAGGCTGAGCGCCACGCCGACCCCGTACACCAGGACTTCGCTGATCCCTTGGCCCATCGGCCCGGATCCTCGCAAACCCCCCACGCGGGCGTCTAGCTAGCAATCATTCGCATCCCGGGATGCTGCGCGAGGGGAGAACTACCAGATGGTCGCCGTGACGGCGTAGTGCACCGTCAAGAAAACTCCGCCAGCCGCTCGGCGAGAATAATCCGCGCTGCGGCCTCGATCAGGGCGAGGTGCGAGAACGCCTGAGGAAAGTTGCCCAGGTGGCGGCCGGTGTCGGTGTCGAATTCCTCGGCGTAGAGGCCGAGCGGAGAGTCGACGCTGAGCAGGCGCTCCATCAAGTCCCGGGCCCGTTGCTCTTCGCCGACTATCGCCAGCGCCGAGACCAGCCAGAACGAGCAGATCAGGAAGCTGCCCTCCTTGCCCGACATGCCGTCGTCGGTTTCCCCCGTTCGGTAGCGCAGGACGAAGCCGTCCTCGGTGAGGTCGTCGGCGATCGCCAGGACGCTCTTCCGCAGCCGCTCGTCGTCGCCGGCCAGGAAACCGAAGAGGGCAGCCAGCAGGGTCGAGGCGTCGAGCGCGTCGGTGGAGTAGTGCTGGCGGAGCACCCCGTCCTTGAGGCCGTTGGCGAGGATGTCCTCCTTGATCTCCTCCGATGTCGCCCGCCACGCTCCAGCCGGCTTCGGGTCGCCCCGGATCTCGGCCAGCTTTGCGGCGCGGTCGAGCGCCACCCAGCACATCAGCTTCGAGGAGACGTAGTGCTGGGGGGCGCCGCGCGCCTCCCAGATGCCCTGGTCGGGCTGTTGCCAGACGTCTGTGGCGCACTTGGCCTGCGACTCGACGATCGGCCAGAGGCGTCGGGGCAGTCGCTGGCTTCGCCGGGTGTGCAGATGGATCGAGTCGAGCACGGCGCCGAAGACGTCGTTCTGGCGCTGGTCGTAGGCGCCGTTGCCGACCCGCACCGGGCTCGCCCCCGCATAGCCGGAAAGGTCGTCGAGCGTTCTCTCGGTGAGGTCGCGGCGGCCGTCAATCCCGTACATGATCTGCAGGGCGCCATCCTCATTTGCCTCCAGATCGGCGACGAACTGCATGAACTCGTCAGCCTCCCAGTCGAGGCTTAGGAAGTGCAGCGCCTGCAGGGTGAAGGTCGAGTCGCGCATCCAGGTGAAGCGGTAATCCCAATTGCGCTCGCCGCCCGGGGTCTCGGGAAGGGAGGTGGTCAGCGCCGCCACCGTTGCGCCGGTGGGCATGTAGGTCAGGCCCTTGATCGCCAGGGCCGAGCGCTGGATCGGCTCGCGCCAGCGGTGGTCGGGAAGCCGTGCGCGGCCGAGCCACCCCCGCCAGAAGCGAGTCGTCGCCGCGATTCGCCCGGTGGCTTCGTCGGCATCAGCGGGGGAGTCGAGCTCCTCAGCCCAGGAGAGCGAGCAAAATGCCTGCTCGCCCTGCTTGAGCTCGTGGCGGCCCCGGACCCAGTCGCCCTCGATGCCCATCGGGATGTCACTTCTCAACCTGACCGTGACCCCCGCCCCGCTGGCGTCCACCGTGTGGTCGTCGCCATCGACCTTCGCCCACTCTGCCGGGGTCCTGCCATAGTCGAACAGCGGCTCGCAGATCAGCTCCATCTCGACGCTGCCGTCCAGGCAGAGGACGGTGCGGACCAATAGGTGATCGGCATCCTCATCGACCGGCGGACGGGTGTGCGGGGTGATCTGGTCCTCACACCGAATCGGGCCCATCGTGAGCGCATCACGCACCAGGACCCAGCCGGTGGGAGTCTTCCAGGTGGTCAGCAGCGAGTTCGTCCCCGGCTCGTAGATCCTCGCCGAGGGGACGTTGGTGCCGAACGGCCCGAGCCGGAAGGAACCCGCCTCGCGGTCGAGCAGGTTGCCGAAGATGCTCGGCGAGTCGAAGCTGGGAACGCAGAGCCAGTCGACCGATCCGTCGGGTGCTACAAGAGCGCCTGTGTGGCAGTTGGAGAGAAAGGCGTAGTCCGCGATCGGCGGAAACGGCGAGGGCGCGGCGGCGCTTTGCGTTTGCGGCATCTGCTCCTCAGCCGCGGGCGCCTTCTTCGCGCTCTTCTGATCGGACCCTGTCTTCTTGCTGCTCATAGCGTCACCAACGCGTCCCCGGGACTGACTCACGCTGCCCGGGCTTGGCGTGACCGCCATCTCGGATCGACGGAATGGCCTCGCAGAGTCTGACATTGCAACTCTGGCCGGGCATCATCCGAAGAGGGTGAACTCGATCCCGCGACAGCGTGCCGCGCAGAACCTCACCGCGAAGCTGAGCGTCCCGCGATCGGGCTCACGCCCCGGTCCGCCTTTCCTATGCACTCGATGGGGATGCTGCCTCCCCCCCATCGGACGAGGCGATCGCGGGCGGCTCGAAGGCCCGTGAGATCGCAAGGCTGGTGAGGTAGGCGACGATCACCCCTACGATGATCAGCGGGCCGGAGCCGAGTCCGGATTGGGAAGTGAGGAGCAGCGCCAGAGTTACGCCGGAGAGGGGCAACCGCAACGCCGCCGCCGTCGCGGCTCCGATACCCACCGCGACGGCCGGGGTGGTCTCGAACCCGGGCAAATGGGCCGCCGCGAGGCCGGCGGCGGCGCCGAGGAAGATCGCCGGGAAGATCGGCCCCCCTCGGAAGCCGGCCAGGGAGATCGCGTAGGCGAGGCCCTTGAAGGCGAGCAGGGCGAGCAGGGCGCCGACGGAGTACGCCGACGCGTGGGCCACCACCCCGCCCACCTCGTCCTGTCCGGAGAAGAGGACATCGCTGACCGGGTGGCCGGTGATCTCTGAGAAGGCAATCGCGAGGCCGGCGATGATCAGACCCGCCACGGCGGTGAGCAGGAGCGGACTCCGCCGGAGCTCTCCTACCAGCGGCTTGGCCAGCGCGAAGATCACGACCACGAGCACCGCGACCGCGGCCGCGAACGGGATCGTCCAGAGGAAGTCCGTGAGGTCCGGTCGCGCGAACTCGGGGAGGGGCAGGACACCTATGGAGATGTCGGAGGTGCTGAGCCCCGTCCAGGAGCCCATGCCGACCGAGACCAGCGAGCCGATCCCCGCGGCCATCAGGCCCGGGACGAGGACGACCCGGAGCTGCGAGCCGCCGAGCCCGATCGCCTCGATCAGGATGATCGAGGCGATCAGCGGAGACCCGAACAGGAACGAGACCGCGGCGAAGGTCGAGGCGGCGGCGACGATGTCGACCATCTGCTGCGGCGGGTCTTTTTGCAAGCGCCTTGCCGCGAGGATGCCGAGCGCCCCGCCGAGCGCGATCAGCGGCGCCTCGGGCCCGACCACGGCGCCGAGGCCGATCGAGGCGAGGGCGGCGAGGACGACGCCGGGAATCGCCTCCGGACCCAGCTGCTCGGTGCTCAGCCCGTTCGCCGGAGTGTGACCTCCGTTGCCGGGCAGGCGGGTGATCGCCGCTGCGGTGATCAGCCCGGCGATCGCGAGGACGACCAGATACCACCAGTTCGGCGCCCCGTGGTCATAGCCGAGGTCCTTGGGCAGGTCCGTGAACACCCCGGTCTGGATCTGATGCACCGCCTCGAGGAAGCACCAGGCCACGAGCGAGGTGATCACCCCGACGATCGCGACGAAGACGAGCAGCACCGCGAAGCGGCGGTTCGCCATCACCTCCGCGGGATCCGGCTCTGGCTGTTCCACGGCCGGCCCCCCCGCGGGCTCTGGAGCGTCAGCCATCCGACTCACTCCCCGGCTTGCGCAGCTTCTCGCGCCTACGCTTCTTGTGTTCCTCGCTCATCTCCCGGCTGCGTACCTTCGCATCTCCGTAGGAAGACTCGACGAGCTGCTTGCCTCCCGTCCACCCGAACACCCAGCTGACCATGATCACAGCGAAGAGGACGTTCCAGGCCGTCGTGATCAGCTGCTGTGCCGCCGAGTAGGCGGTCGCGTTCGACTTCGAGGTCTCGTTCCTCAGCGCCGCGGTGTTCATCGCCTGGTTGACGCCGACTCCTCCCGGAGTGGCGGAGACGGAGTTCGAGATCGAGTTGGATGCGGCGACCGTGGCGACGTTGTGGAAGGTGACCGGTATCCCGTAGGCGCCGAGGAAGACGGCGATCACCCCCAGCTTCGCGATGTAGCTGCCGAACTCGGGCAGCGCCACCCGAACGACCATCCGGCGCGGGCTGCGCAGGATGGCGCCGCCGGTGATCAGCTGGGCGCGGAGCTTCTCGGTGCGCCGCCAGAAGATGCGGGCCAGGATCGCCAGCAGAGCGACGGCCCCGATCGCAATCAGGGCGATCAGGCCGGTGTGGTCGGAGAGGAACCCGAGCTTGATCGAGAACGAGTCGGCGACGGTGAGGAATAGGTAGAGGTAGAGGGCGACGTTGAAGACCGAGAAGGGGATCTTCTGCACTACCAGGCCGGAGAAGGCGGCGGCGAACGTCGCCGATGCGAACAGGGTCGAGAACATCGCCAGCATCACGAAGGTGCCGATGTTGGCCGGGAGGAAGCCGTTGAGCGCCACCGCCGTCGCGTAGGAGGCCAGCACCACGCGGTAGGGAATCGGATCCCGCGGGAAGGCGGCACGCAGAATCCCAACCCATGCGAGCGCGACGAGCGCCGTCTGCACGGTCTGCAGGACCGAGCCGGAGACGACCGCCCAGGGCGGCACCTCGCGGATCTTCTTGAAGAGGTCGTGGATCCAGTCAGAGACCGGGATCCCGATCAGGTCGAGGATGACGATCGCGAGGGTGACCCCGCCGACCCAGGCGACGATCCGCAGCAACCTCCGGCGGCGAGCCGCGCCCTGCTCGTTGATCGCCGTGGCGCCGCTCGCCATCGCGCCGATCCTAGCCTTGAGAGGGCGGGGGTCGCTCGAATGCCTGCATCACCCCGCCGACCGCGAAGCAGGCGGCGCCGGCGAAGGTTCCCCAGTTGGCTACCGCCAGGTTGACCGGCCCCCCGGTCTCGGGCCGCGTGAAGTCGGCCAGCGCCGAGATCATGAAGAGGACCGAGCCGAGCTGGTTGACGGCGACGATCCACCAGCCGAGGTCGCGCCGGCGCCAGCAGGGCGGCCCGTGGCAGATCTCGACCATCGAAAGGTGCCCGGAGATCAGGAAGAGGATGCAGCCGATCACCTCGGGTGCCCAGATCAGCCCGTTCTCCTGATGGAGGCTGAGCCCCTGGAGGAAGCCGTCGATCAGGCTGACCGCGAAGGCGAGCGTCCCGGCGAACAGGACGAAGGTCGCCAGCCAGTCGAGGCGCATCGGCTCATAGGACCACCAGCGCCAGTCCTCTCCCGAGAGGACTCCCTCGCTGATCCGGCGGGGCGCGTTGATCGCTCCGAGCAGCGAGGCGTAGGCGCCGGTGCTGAAGAAGGCGCCGCCGACCAGGTACACGGTGGCGATCTCCTGACCGCCGGCCGATCCCACCTGGGAGAGCCAGGCGCCCAGTGCGAACAGCAGGCCGCCGATCGTGAAGGCGACCGAGGCGATCCAGTTGAGGCGCCTCAGCCGCCGCGAGGTGGCCAGCTCCGTCCGCACCACTGAGAGCACGGCGCCCTCGGCGTCGCGGAGCTCGATCCGGGCGCGCTTCCTGGCCGCCCGCGAGGCCCAGACCGCCGTGCCGCCTTCGGGCACGGCCCAGGCGACGCGGGTCGTGAACGGCCCCCCGCCCCGCTGTTCCTTCAGAGACCACTCGTCCGGCCCGGGGACGGGCGCGGTCCCGGTGGCGGGGTCAGGCATCTGTCCCTGCGATCAGCGTGAGAGCTCGTGACGCGACCTGGCGGCGTGATAGCCGAAATACCAGGCGAGATGACGGACCGCGCTGATGCCGGTGATCGCCGGCGTGATGATCCTCTTCATCAGCGCCGATCCTATTTGGTAGGTCAGAGCTACCAAATGGCACGAGAGCGCAATTTGCAGGTTTTTGGTACTTCGGAAACGCGATTTCGGGGGTTCTCAGCCGATGTCCTAGAGTGGCAACCATGAAGGTCGGGATCATCGGTCTCGGATACGTCGGCCTGCCGCTGGCCGTCGCCTTCGCCGAGTCCGGGCACGAGGTCGTCGGACTCGACGCGGATCAGTCGAAGATCGAGAGCCTGCGGCAGCGCCGCAGCTATGTCGAGGACATCGCGGACGCGGTCCTCGAGGCATGCGCGGACCTGCTCAGGCCGACCGCCTCCTACTCGGACCTCGCCTCCTGTCACGCGGTGATTATCTGCGTTCCCACCCCGCTGACGGGATCCCGTGAGCCCGACCTCACCTACCTCGTCGACTCCGCCGGCTCGCTCTCCCAGGTCCTCCAGCCCGAGCAGCTGGTCGTGCTCGAGTCGACCACCTATCCCGGGACCACCAGGGAGCGTCTGCTGCCGATCCTCGAGGAATCGGGGATGGCGGCGGGACGGGACTTCCACCTCGCCTTCTCGCCCGAGCGGATAGATCCGGGCCGCACCGATTTCACCGTGCGGACGACGCCGAAGCTGGTCGGTGGCATCACCGATGCCTGCACGGAACGAGCGCGCGAGCTCTACTCGCTGGTCTGCGAGCAGGTGATCGTCCTCTCGGCCCCCGAGGCGGCCGAGCTGGCCAAGCTGCTGGAGAACATCTTCCGCTCGGTCAACATCGCCCTTGTCAACGAGCTGGCGCAGCTCTGCAACAGGCTGGGAGTCGACGTCTGGGAGGTGATCGACGCGGCCTCGACGAAGCCGTTCGGCTTCATGCGCTTCGAGCCCGGCCCCGGAATGGGCGGGCACTGTCTTCCCGTGGACCCCTTCTACCTCGCATTCAAGGCGCGCGAGCACCACTTCTACCCGGAGTTCATCGAGCTCGCAGGAAAGATCAACCAGGCGCAGCCGCAGTTCTGCGTCGACCGGATCGAGAAGGCGCTGAACGGTGCCCGCAAGCCCGTCAACGGCTCCCGGGTCCTGTTGCTCGGCGTCAGCTACAAGGAGGGCGTCGGCGATACCCGTGAGGCGCCGGGGCTGCAGATCATCAGGGCGCTGCGCGAGCTCGGAGCAGAGGTCGTCTACCACGACCCTCACGTCCCCGCATTGGCGGAGTTCGGGCTCGAGTCCTCCGACCTCGACACCGAGGTGGCGGCCGCCGACCTGGTCGCGGTCGTCACAGCCCATCACGAGGTCGACTACCAGAGGGTGGTCTCCTCCGCGCAGCTGACGATCGACTTCCGCGGCGTGACCCGCGGGATCGAGGCGGAGAACCTGATCCGCCTCTGAGCGCTGCCGTTAGGCTCGCGGACCAATGAAATTCGCTCGGTTGGGGAGATTGCGGCGCTCGCGGGGGCGTCAGGGCTGGGATCGCACAGACCGCATCACCGCCGGCCTCGCCGGCCTGGCGCTGGCCGGCGCGGGCGCCGCGCTCGCCGGGCAGTACACGCGGCTGCTGCGGCGGCGGACCCACGAGCACCCCCGTGGCGACGGCCTGATCGAGTCCGCCAACGCCGCGGCGCTCGACACCGTCTCCGTCGCCGTGGAGGGATACGCGACCGCCCCCCGCAGCGAGACGGTCCTGTTCAACATCCTCGCCGGCTTCCTGGGCTCGTTCGCGACGGTCCGCCTCTCGACCTGGGCGATCAGGGACGGACGCGGGCCCTTCCGGAACGTCCGGGTCGGCGGCCGCCACATCCATCACTTCGTCCCGGGGATCCTGATCGCCTTCGCGGCGGGGACCACCGCGCTGCTGACCGAGAACGACCGGCTGGAGGACCGCCTCGCAGTCCCGATGGGGGTCGGCATGGGGCTCACCTTCGACGAGGCCGCGCTGCTCCTCGACCTCCGTGACGTCTATTGGAGCGAGGAGGGGATGCTCAGCGTCCAGGTCAGCCTCGGGCTGACGGCGATCCTCAGCACCGCGATCCTCACCCTGCGGATCCTCCGCCGCGGCGAGCGGCGGCAGGAAGAGGCCGGAGCGATCCCGCCGGCCTACCCTCTGGCGCCGCCGCTGCCGATCACCTGAGGCGACGGACCCGCCGAGCCGCCGGACCCGGCGCCGATCCAGACGACCTGGTCGCGCTCGGGTCCCACCCCGACGAGCCGCACCGGGACACCGACGAAGTCGCTGATGAAGCGAAGGAAGTCGCGGGCCGCTGCGGGGAGATCCTCCTCGCTGCGGCAATCGTCGATCGGCTCAGGGAAACCCGGCAGGTCCTCGTAGGAGGCCTCGGCCGAGTGCAGGATCGACTGGTGATAGGGGAACTCCTTGAGGACGGCTCCCTCGCCGGAGCGATAGCTGGTCGCGACCCGCAGCGGGTCGATCCCGGCGAGCACGTCGAGCTTGGTGATCACCAGGGCGCTGATTCGGTTTAGCCGGACCGCGTAGCGCAGCGCCACCAGGTCGAGCCATCCGCAGCGCCGCTCGCGGCCGGTGGTGGTTCCGTACTCGTGGCCGCGCTCGACCATCAGCTGCCCCGTCGCGTCGGTCAGCTCGGTCGGGAAGGGCCCGGCGCCGACCCGGGTGGTGTAGGCCTTGGCGACCCCCCAGACCTCGTCGATGTCGGTCGGCCCGACTCCGGCCCCGACGCAGGCGGCGCCGGCGATCGGGTTGGACGAGGTGACGAAGGGGTAGGTCCCGTGGTCGAGGTCCAGCAGGGTCGCCTGGGCGCCCTCGAAGAGCACCGTGCGGCCGGCGTCGAGACAGTCCCAGCAGAGCCGCGCCGTGTCGGCGATGTGGGGCTCGAGGCGATGCCCGTAGGTGACGTACTCCTCGGTCATCGTGTGCAGGTCCAGCCGGGGGTCCGGGCCCTGCTCGTCCTCGCCCTCGATCCGCTGCTTGCGGTGCGCGACCGAGAGCTCCCGCAGAGCCTGCCGCTTGGGCTCCAGCGCGGCGAGGATCTTCTTGCGGAGGATCTTCTCGTCGAGTAGGTCCTGGACCCTGATCCCGAGGCGCGATGCCTTGTCCGCGTAGCAGGGGCCGATGCCGCGCCGCGTGGTCCCGATCGAGAGCTTCCCGAGCCGGGTCTCGCCGGCGCTGTCGAGCAGCACGTGGTAGGGCATGATCAGGTGCGCGTTGGCGGAGATGCGAAGGTTGCCGACGTCGATCCCGCGGCGCCGCAGGCCGTCGATCTCCTCCAGCAGCACCTTCGGGTCGAGCACCACACCGTTGCCGATCACGCAGGTCTTGTCCGGATGGAGGATCCCCGAGGGGATCAGGTGGAACTTGAACTCCTCGCCGTCGCGGACGATCGTGTGACCGGCGTTGTTGCCGCCCTGGAAGCGGACGATCATCGAAGCGTCGTCGGCGAGCAGGTCGGTGACCTTGCCCTTGCCCTCGTCGCCCCACTGGGTGCCGATTATCACCACGCCTGGCATGACCGGGTGATTATGGAGGCTGGGCTGCAGCGGCGCGGGTGGATGGGCTCAGATGCCCGCGCCGCCCGCCTCGATCCGCTTGTCGGGCCCGAACAGCGGCAGGGGGTCGCCGCAGACCTCGACCAGGCGCGAGACCGTCCGCGGCCCGATCTGCCGCTCGAGCTCCTCCTGGTCGAGGTTGGTGGTGACCAGCATCGAGCGCTCGGCCTCATAGCGCTCGTTGACCAGCGCGTAGAGCTGCTCGAGCACCCAGTCGGAGCGCTTCTCGGCGCCGAGGTCGTCGATGTGGAGCAGGTCGACCGAGGTGAGCCGCTCGAAGAACGAGAGGTAGGAGTCACCGCCCGGCTCGGAGTCATAGGTCCGCCTGATTCGCGCCAGCAGCTTCGGCAGCGAGTAGATCGCCACCGAGTGACCGGCCTCGAGCGCCATCCGCGAGACCAGCATCGCCAGCGTCGTCTTGCCGGTGCCGGTATCGCCCATCAGCCACATGCCCCGCCCGGCGGAGAGGTTCGCCTCCAGCTCCTCGACCCAGCTGCGGACGATGCGGACGACCATCGCGTCGATCTGGGTCACCGGAGGGCGCTCGAAGGAGACCCCGCGATAACGGGGCGGGATCACCGAGGAGATGCCGCGTGTCCTCGCCCGGCCGATGCGCTGGGCCCGGCACTCGCAGGGCCGGGCGACATCCTCGGGGCCGAGAATCCAGCCGGAGCCGTCGCAGACGCCCAGCGGGCAGGCCGGCTCCGGCTCCAGCCGGCCGGTCGCCGCGGAGGCCATCAGAACTCCGCCGCGTCGGCGATCGGCGGGCCTTCGCCTGCGGGCTGCTCGATCGGGCGGTCGACCTGGGCACGGTCGAGGAACCGGGGGAAGCGCTCGATGAAGGCCAGCCGGGCCTTGCCGATCGGGCCGTTGCGGTGCTTGGCGATGATCACCTCGGCGATCCCCTGGTCCTCGGAGTCGGGGTCGTAGTACTCGTCGCGGTAGAGGAAGGCGACCAGGTCCGCGTCCTGCTCGATCTGACCCGACTCGCGCAGGTCGGAGAGGATCGGCCGCTTGTCCGGTCGCTGCTCGGGGGCGCGCGAGAGCTGGCTGATCGCGATCACCGGGATCCCCAGCTCGCGGGCGAGGATCTTCAGCCCGCGGCTCATCTGTCCGACCTGCTCGACCCGGTTGGCCCGCGGGTCGTCGGCCCGCATCAGCTGCATGTAGTCGACGATCACCGCTCCCAACCCACCGCGGGACTGCTCCTGGGCGTGCAGCCGGCGCGCCTTGGCCCGCAGGTCGAGCAGGCCCAGATCGGAGGAGTCGTCGATCCACAGGGGCGCCCGCTCCAGCTCGCCGCAGGCCCGCACCACCTTCGGCCAGTCCTTCTGCGCGACCTTGCCCTTGCGCAGCCGCTCGCCCGGGATCCGCGCCCGGCAGGCGATGAAACGCTGCGCCAGCTCGACCTCGGACATCTCCAGGGAGAAGAAGGCGACGGGGAGCTCGTGCTTCATCGCGACGTTCTCGGCGATGTTGGCGACAAGTGCCGAGTTGTGGACGATGACGTCGTCGGCGACGAAGTTCCGCGTGCCCGGAACGTCGAGATCGTAGGTCTCGTCCATGCCGACGTATTCCACCGAGGCGACCTCGTCCCACCAGATGTCGGAATCGGCAAGCTCCTCGAGGACCGGCGAGTCCGCGGCCGCGGCCAGTTCGGCGACGAGGCCGCGCGAGGGAGATCGTTCCCCCACGTGCCAGTTGTAGTTGCGGGCGCGCCCCGCCAAGCGGCTGACATCGGCCCACAGTCGCTCCCCCTTGGCGAGTTGGATGTCGTCCCAGATCTCGATCGGGACGGTGTCGGTGTTCGTCGAGCGGGGAACGATGGCCAATCGCTCGAGGATCCGCTCTTGGTGCTCGGTCTTGCCGGGCACCCGTACCAGCTCGCAAAAGCGGCGAAGGCCGGCCTGGGAGGTGATCCGGACCTCCAGGGCGCGCTTGCCGGTGCCCTCGTAGATCGGGCGCTTCAGGGTGCGGATCGTGGCGACGATGCCGAACCGAAGCAGAAGGTGCTGGACGTCGTGGGCGAGCCGATGGCTGATCGTCGAGTACCCGACCTGTGCGAGTCGATCGCTGCAATAGACATGGCCGTCACAGGCGTAGAGGACGCCAAGGAAGCGCGCGATCTGCTCCTCGCCCAGCCCGAAGACTGCGTTGGGGACGAACTTGTCCTCGGAGCGCAGCCCCATCAGCCCGTGTCTCCGCAGCATCTCGGTCACAGGGTTGGCCGGCGATCCACGCCCCGCGCTGATCAGGCCCGTCCCGTGCGCGCTCGGCCCGCTGACGTGGATCCGTAGGCCGTATGCGTGCACTGCCTTCTTCACGTCGCCGATGATCGGGGAGTCGTCGCCGAAGCAGAATCGCGGTGTGCGTTCGGTCAGCGCCCCATCCGCGATCAAGGCCCCCAGCAGAACGACCTCCCGATCCGCCATCTCACTCATCTCTGACGGGCCCGGCAGAACGCGCGGGACCGCGATCCGGGTTCCCGGCGCGAGCGTCCCGATCTCCTCCCAACCCTGGCTGGTGAGAATGGGGTGGTTCGAAGTCGCTTCGACACGGCGGCCGAGCCGGGTGGTGAGTCGATAGACGCGCTTACGTCCGTTGCGGGCGACGGCCGCTGCCTTCGCCGGCCTCATCTTCAGGTCGGAGCCCAGGGTTGCGACCCATACCTCTTCGCCACGTTCGAAGGCGCGATGGAGGGCATCCACCCGCTGCCGCGCTCCGGTTCGGGGATCGAAGATGAGACTCGATGCCCGGCAGCATTTGCCCATCGCCGGGCGTGCTGCCAGCACGATCAGGTTCCCCGGCTGGAAGCCCCCGGTAATGCCGTCGAGATCCCGGAAGCCCGAGGGAGTCCCGGTCACCTCGGCGTCGCCGCTGGAGAGCTTCTCCAGCCGGTCGAGCTCGTCGATCAGGATCTCGTCAACGCGGCGGAAATCGCTCGCCTGCTCCTCGTGGGCGACCTCGAAGAGGAGCCTCTCGGCGCGCTCGGCCAGCAGGCGCGGCTCCCCTTCCCGCTCGTGCACCCAGGACTGGATCTCCTGTCCCGCTCCGAGCAACCGCCGCAGCAGGGAGTTCTGCTGGACGATCTCGGCGTAGTGCTTGGCGTTGCCGGCGGCCGGGACCTTGGCGGCCAGCTCGGAGACGTAGAGCTTGCCGCCGCCGTCCTCGATCCGGCCGTGCTGGGTGAGCGACTCGACCACGCTGAGCTCGTCGACCGGCTTCGAGGCGGCGTAGAGGTCGTGGATCGCCCCAAAGATCACCTGGTGCTTGTCGAGGTAGAAGTCCTCCTGCTTCAGCTTCACCTCGTCGATCACCCGGGTCAGCGCTCCTTGGGCAACCAGCATCGCGCCGAGGACCGACTCCTCGACCTCGATGTTCTGGGGCGGGACCTGGCTTGTCGCTGTCTGCGTCATCGCTTGCTGATCAGTCTCGGGTCGAGATCGGCGGAAGTCCCGCCCCTGATTCGGTGCGCGCCGGGCAGGGCTGGATCGCGCCGCTCAAACAAACCACACGACGCCGGGGCCCGTGCGCGGCAAACCCGGGTTTTCCGAAACCTTTTGCGCGCGGAACGGTGACTGCGGCAGCGGTCGGGGAGAGCCCCGGTCGCGGTCGCTACTTCTGTTCGGCGACGATCGTCTTCACCGAGGCGGTGGCGCCGCCCGGGATCTCGATCTCGACCATGTAGGTGCCGACCTCGTGGATCGGCTGCTCGAGGCGGATCTTCCGCCGGTCTATGCGCAGGTCACGGGCGTCGCGGATCGCGTCGGCGATCTCCTTCGAAGTCACCGAGCCGAACAGCTTGCCGTCCTCCCCTGCGCGATGGTGGATGGTCAGCACCGTCTTCGAGAGCAGCGCCGCCGTCTCCTCGGCCCGCGCCGCGGCCTCGCGCTCGGCCAGCTCGGCGGCCTCGCGGCGCCGCTGCGCCTGCTCGAGGGCTGCGTCGGTCGCCGGCTGCGCCAGGTTCCTCGGCACCAGGTAGTTGCGCAGGTACCCGGGCGATACCTCGACGGCGTCGCCTCGTGCCCCGAGATCGGTGACGTCCTGGAGCAGGATCGCCTGCGCCATCAGCGCTCCCCGACGTAGGGAAGCAGGGCGATCTCCCGGGCGCGCTTCACCGCCACCGCCAGCTGTCGCTGGTGCTTGCGCGAAAGCCCGGTGACCCGGCGCGACCGCGTCTTTCCCTTGTCGGAGATGAACCGGCGAAGCAGGTTGAGGTCCTTGTAGTCGATCTCCTCGACGTTGATCCGCGTGTACTTGCGGGGACGCATGCGGTCGGCAGAGCGCCGGCCGCGTCGCTGGGGTGCTGCGTCTCTGGTCCTTGCCACGTCTGTGCGGTCCTCACGTAGAAGTCGCCCGGCACGGTGCCGGGCGAGCCGAACCCGGGCATCGTAGCGGCTGGGACGAGCAGCGAGGGCGCCGCCGCGCCCTCGCGGTTGCCGGGAGGAAGTCCCCTAGAAGGGGATGTCGTCGTCGTTGTCGCCGCCGACGCCCGCGCCCTCGAAGTCCGAGGTGTCGGCGGGGACGTCCGAAGGCGCGGCGAAGCCGTTGCCGTTTCCGCCACCGCCGTCGCGCGAGCCGAGGAACTGGACCGAGTCGGCGATCACCTCGACGCTCTGGCGCTTGGAGCCGTCCTTGGCTTCCCACTCGCGCCACTCGAGCCGGCCATCGACGGCGACCGGGCGGCCCTTGCTGAGGTAGTTGGCGCAGTTCTCGCCCTGCGCTCCCCAGACCGTGATGTCGAAGTAGTTGGGCTTGTCGGTCCACTCGCCGCTGGAGTCCTTGCGGCGGCTGTTGACCGCGAGCCGCAGGCTGCAGACGGAGGTTCCGCCCGGGGTGCTGCGCAACTCCGGGTCGCGGGTCAGGTTCCCGGTGAGGATCACCCTGTTGATGTTCGTGGCTGCCACTTCTCTCGCTCCTCTATCTCGATTCTCAGAACCAGTCTAAGCAGGCGCCCGGCGCGATCTCTCCCCCCGGCAAGGCAAACGGCCCAAACTGCGGTGAATTGGGGCGGCGTCGCTCGAGCGACCCGCCTGCTACTCCTCGCCGGCGTCCTCGCTGCGCTCTTCACGCGGCGGCCGATCCCCGCGATCCGCCGCGATCCCCGCGATCGCCGCGATCCCGCGCGGGCGCCGGCGCCCCCGCCGCGGGCGGAGCACCGAGCACCGGGGAGTCCGGGTCGACCTTGAACACCCTGAAGCGCAGCACCCCGTCGGCGATCTTCAGGCTGTGATCGAGCCGGCCGAGCAGGTCACGCGGCGCCTCGAACCGGAACCAGCGGTAATCGGCCTCGGTTCGCTGCTCGATCTCGTAGGCCATCTTGCGGACGCCCCAGGCGTTCTCGTGCTTCAGCGAGCCCTCGGATTCGATCTGCCCGCGGGCCTCCTGGGCGAGCGCATCACGGGCGGAGTCCTCGAGGCCGGGGTCGAGCATCAGCACCAGTTCGTATTCGCGTGTCTCTGCCAAGGCGGCGCATGACTATAGCGGGGGGAGAGTCCTCTCGGAGGGGGCCTTGGACCGTCATGCCGGGTCTTCGAGTCCGCTGGAGCGCCGCCGCCCGGGCAGCGATCGCGGTGGCGGCTGCGCTGCTCGCCCTCACGGCGCTCCCCGGCCTGCTGCGCCCGCCCCGCCCGCCGCCGCTCGCGGCCGACGTCGGCCTGCCGGTTCCTGGGAAACGGATATCCGCACCCGGCGCGCGGCGCCCACGGCCATCAAAGGCCGGGGGCGCCGGCCGGGACAACCGAGTGAACCGCAGCAATGAGGGGAGTCCACATGGGCATCGACGCCACCGCTCACATCGCCGGCAACCCCGGGCTCGCCCGCCGGAGGCCCACCCAGCTCCGGTCGCTCCGGCATCTCCGCCGCACCCGACATCGCCGCCACCGCCGGCACCTGCCCTTCAGTCGCCGCCCCCTGCGCCACCGCCCGCCCCGGCGCCACCGCCCGGCGACGGCTCGGAGGAGTTCGCCCCGCACTGACCCCCGATCGACCCGCGGACAAATGCTCTGACGCTTGCGTGGCGGGGGTGCCGCTCAGTGGTTGCGGATGAAGTGGCGCATCACCCCGACCGCCGGTGAGCGGAACGGGTAGTAGAGACTCGAGACGTGGCCGCGGTCGGGTACGACGTAGACGCGGGCGCGGCGGAACCGGTGGGCCGTCTCCCTCGCCTCCTTGACCGAGGTGATGTCGTCGACCTGCCCGGCGAGGACCAGGGTCGGGAAGCTCGCCGGCGCCCGCCAGCCCCTCGGCACGGGCGGCTCCAGCCCTCCCGGAGGGGGTGCCGGCCAGGTCAGGCAGTTTGTCTGGTGCGCCGCCGAGGACAGCAGATACTCGCGGCGGGTGAACGGCGCGAAGTAGCCGCGGGGCAGCCCCTTGACCGAGGCGCTCAGCTGCCGGATCCGCTTGTTGATCGGCGCGCGGGTGTCCCAAAGCTGCGGGTAGTCGTTGCACTCGACCGCGATCTCGAGGCCGTAGGAGAATGAGTGAACGTCGCCGAAGCCCGGCGGGCCGGGCCAGATCAGCTTGTTCAGCCGGCGCGGCCTTCCCCGCAGGAACAGCCGGTCCCCCTGGTCAAGGTTGATGTAGGACCGGGGGGCGAAGGTCCCGGCCTCCAGCGCGGTCTCCAGCAAGTCATCAGTCGGCCGGCCGGCGTCGTGGAAGCGGCGGACCACCCGCCGGAAGCGGCGGAACGGCCGCGGCGGGCAGAGCGGCGAGTGGCGGCAGGCGATCCGCAGCCCGTGCCGGAAGGCGGGGAAGAGGGTGCGCCAGTAGGGGTCGTTGGCCGGGTAGGCCGAGTCGAGGATCAGTCCCCGCAGCTTCGACGCATGGCGGACGGCGTAGGCCTGGCCCTGGAGGGTCCCGTAGGAGTCGCCGTAGAGGAAGATGCGGCCGAGGCCGAGCGAGCGGCGGACCGCGTCGATGTCGTCGGCGGCCTCCGCCGTCGTGTATGCGGCATAGCGGGCGCCGAGCTGGTCGGCGCACTCGCCGACCGCGATGTGCTCCTGGATCTGCCCCCTCTGGAGCGGGTCGCAGTGGACCGCCCCGGAGCGCCCGGTGCCGCGCTCGTCGACCAGCAGCAGGTCCCGCCGCCGCAGGATCGGCCCCAGTGCGGCGATCAGCGAGGCGGCGTAGGGGCGGTCGGTTGCCGCGTACCCCGGGCCGCCCTCGACCCCGACGATGGTGCCCAGCGAGCGCCGACCCCGCTCGATCCGCGGCCGCAGCGCGAAGGCGACCTTGAGCTTTCCCAGCGCCGGGTGGCCGCGGCGCACCGGGACCTTGACGTGACCGCAGCGGAAGAGGCGGGGAGGCCCGAGGTCGCACCGGCGCAGCTTCGGTCCATGCGCACGTGCCGCGGGCGGAGCCGGCCGGGCCTCACCGGGGCCGGCCGCCGACAGGGCGATCAGCGCCCCCAGCGATGCGGCGATCACGGCCCCAGCCCGGAGACGTCGGCTGGGAGCCGGCCGGCTCAAGCCGGAGACGCCCCGGCCGCGCGCTCGCGCTGCACGGCCCTGATGTCGTCGAGCTGCTCGTCCACCCAATCACCCGGGTTGCGGGAGTCGATGATCTGCTTCAGTCGCCCGGCCCGCAGCCGCTTCTCCTCCGGATCCATGGTCAGCGCTCGGTAGATCGTGTCGGCCTGCTCCTGGATGTCGAACGGGTTGACCGAGAGGGCGCAGTCGGCCAGCTCCTCATGGGAGCCGGTGTTCTCGGAGAGCATCAGCACCCCGTTGCGGGTGTTCACCGTGGGCGCCTCCTTGGCGACCAGGTTCATCCCGTCGAAGATCGAGTTGACCATCAACAGGTCGAAGTGCTTGTAGCGGGCCACGGCCTCGGGGAAGTTCTCGTAGATCTTCAGGTCGATCGGCATCCAGTCGGTGGTCCCGTGGCGGTGGTTGACGACGGCTACCAACGCCTCGATCCGCTCCAGGTACTCGGCGTACTCGGGGACGTCCTGGCGCGAGGGCTGCAGGTGGGCGATGAAGGTCACCTCCTCGCGGAACTCCGGATGCTGCTGGAGGAAGGTGTCGAAGGCGGTGAAGCCGCGCAGCACGTTCTTCGAGAGGTCGGCGCGATCGACGCGAATGATCAGGTACTTGCGGCGCCGCTCGAGCACCTCGCGCTCGGCCTCGATCACCTCCTCGGAGGCGGCCGCCCGCTCCAGCCTCTCGGCGTCGATCGAGAGGGGATAGGCGCGCACCAGGGTCTGGCCGCCTGGGTGGGTCACCTTGCGACCCCGGAAATCGACGTCCGCCTCGATCAGCTCGTCGCAGCAGCGCAGGAAGTTTCGGCAGTAGGCGCCCGTGTGGAAGCCGATGATGTCGTTGGCGAGCATGCCTCGGTAGACGGCCTCCCTGATCCTGCCGGGGAGGATCCGCCAGCTGTCCGGCTGGGACCACGGGATGTGGACGAAGAAATGCAGAAAGGCGTCCGGGCGCTGCTCGCGGATCATCCCCGGGGCGGTGTAGAGGTGGTAGTCGTGCAGCATCACCAGCGGCCGGTCGATGCCCTCGATCTGCCTCAGCACCCCGTCGGCGATGTCGCGGTTGACGGTCTGGTAACCGTAGTCCCATGCGTCGAGTTCGTCCTGGCGGATGTCGGGGGCGTTTGAGAGGTCCCAGAGGTAGTGCTGGATGAACCAGAGGATCGGGTTCGCGATCACGTTGTAGAAGCGGTCATAGGCGGCGGCATCGCTCTCGATCAGGCAAACCCGGTAGGAGATCCCTCCGATCGATATCTCGACCGGGCCGGAGTCGCTCTCCTCGGAGACGGCGATGTCCTCGTCGGTCATCGCCGAGGCGATCCACAGCGCGTCGCGGTGGGAGACCAGCCCGGAGAGCGCTGTGACCAGGCCGCCGCCGCCGCGGCGGACCGTGCGCCTTCCCTCCCCGTCCACCTCGAACTGTGCCGGGCCGCGGTTGGAGACGATGATCAGCGGCTGGCCACGGTCGGGGCTCATCTCGCTCAGAGCCTACCCGGGGGGCGCTGGGTGACAGTCCGAACGGCCGGATTAGAGTGCCCCGACGTGGACAAGGTCCTCCTCTTTTCGTTCACGGCTGCCTTCAACCCGACTTTGCTGGCTGCGACCACCGTGATGCTGCTGCTGCCGAGCCCGAGGCGCCTGTTGCTCGGCTACCTCTGCGGGGCGTTCCTGACCAGTTTCACCCTGGGGCTGCTGATCGTCTTCTCGCTGGACGGGACTTCCAGCGTCAGCACCACACAGAACACCCTCTCCCCCGGTGCCGATTTCACCCTCGGAGGCATCCTCCTCTTGCTGGCCGTGGTCCTGGCCACCCGCAGGGACGAGGGTTTTCGAGAACGGCGCCGGCGCAAGAAGGAGGAGAAGCCGAAGAAGGAGCCCCGATGGCAGAAGTTCCTCAGCAAGGGCAGGGCCCGGGATACCTTCGTCGTCGGTGCCCTGCTGACCCTCCCGGGCGGCTCCTATATAGCCGGGCTCGACCAGATGTCGAAGCAGAACCTGAGCACAGTCGAGACCGTGCTGACGGTGATCGGCTTCAACCTGATCATGCTCTCGCTGCTGGAGCTGCCGCTGATCGGCTACACCTTCGCGCCCGACTGGACCCCTCGAGCCGTGGACCGGTTCAAGGCGTGGGTATCGCGCCACGCCCGGGGCTTCGCTCTCTATGGCAGCGCTGGGATCGGCGCCGCCTTGGTGATTCGCGGGTTCATCCAGGTGCTGACCTAGGCGAGCGCGCCGGGCTCAGATCGCCAGCGAGTTGAACAGCGACAGCCAGTCGCGCAGCAGGCGGGGGCTGAGGAAATGCTCGCGGGAGTGCTCCTTGCCGCCGCGGCCGAGGCGCTTGCCCAGCTCGGGATCGGCGAGGACCTCGGTGCAGCGCAGCGCGCACTCCTGGCTGGAGTCGACCAGGAAGCCGGTCTCGCCGTCCTTGATCTGGAGTGGGATGCCGCCGACGTTGCCGGCGATCGTCGGGCGTCCCTTCCAGAGCGCCTCGGTGACGGTCAGGCCGAAGCCCTCGCGGATCGACTTCTGCAGGACGACGTCGGATTGCGACTGGAAGGCGTTGACCTCGATCGCCCCTACGTTGTTGAGGTTGTTGAGGATCTTGATGTCCGGGTCGGAGTCCGCGTACTCGAAGGTCTTCTGGAAGAACTCCCAGCCCTCGGGATCGTCGGTGGCCATCGAGCCGACCAGGGCGAGCTGGACCTCGGGGATCACCTCGGTGACCCGGCGATAGGCGTCGATCACCCCCATCGGGTCCTTCCAGGGATCGAATCGGGAGACCTGGGTGATCAGCGGGCGGTCGATGTCGATCCCGAACTGCCCGCAGACGAAGGCCGCGTCCTCGGGAGAGAAGGCCATGTTCTTCGGCGACAGCGGGTCGATCGCCGGAGGTATGACGGTGATCCCGGGGTTGCTGTTCATCCCCGCGGGCACGTACTGCTCCATGTGCCAGACCGAGGCGTCGTACTCCGACATCAGCGGCATCAGCCTCTCGATCGGCTCGGGGTTGGGCTCGGAGAGGTCGATGTGACAGCGCCAGATCCACTTCCCGCCGGCCTCCGCGGCGCCGCGGCGAAGGCCGATCGGCTGCGGGTCGTGGACGACGATCGCGTCCCACTCCCCCTGCAGCCCGTCAGCGTTCAGCTCGTTGAACTCATCGAACAGCTTCCACTGGGCGGCGGTCAGGGTCGCGGGGTCGCCCTGGAGGGAGTTGTGGAGCAGCTTGGTCGCGTTGAAGAACTCCTCCCTGCCGAAGATCACCTGCCAGTGGGCGTCGAGCCCGACGTCGCACATCAGGGGCACGATCGTGTAGAGGATCTCCGAGACGCCGCCGCCGAAGGCGGTGGCGCTGACGTGGAGGACGCGCTTCCCCTTCAGCGGCGCCGAGAGCTCGTTGATCTGCTCCACCAGCCCCCGGCCGACGATGTGGGTGTAGTCCGCCAGTGACTTCTGGGCGAGGGCGACTTCCTGGAGCAAGTGACGCTGTCCTCCAGGCTCGGTCTAGCCGCTGGAGACGGTGGTCGGACGGGTGCCGAGGGTGACTTCGACGTCCTGGGTCTGCCCGTCGCGGAGGATCCGCAGGGTCACCTTGTCGCCGGGGCTGTGAGAGGCGATCAGGCGGGCGAGGTCGTCGGGCCTGACCACCTTCTGCCCGTCGACCGAGAGGATCACGTCGCCACCCGTCCGATACACGGCCCCCTGGAAGCGGATCCGGTCGCTGCCGCCCTTCAGCCCCGCGTCGTCGGCCGGGCCGCCGGGAACGACGTCGGCGATCAGGCCGCCGGAGTCGGTGTCGAGCCCGAGCCGCTGCGCGAGCTGGGGATAGAGCGCCTGGCTGGAGACGCCGATGTAGGCGTACTCCGCCTTTCCCCCGGAGCGCAACTGCGCGAGCGAGCGCTTCACCGCCGAGATCGGCACTGCGAAGCCGACGCCGTCGTTGGCCCCCGAGCTCGTCTCGATCTGCTGGTTGATCCCGACGACCCGTCCGGCGCCGTCGAGCAGCGGGCCCCCGGAGTTGCCGGGGTTGATCGAGGCGTCCGTCTGGATCGCACCCTCGATCTGGAACTGGGTCAGGGACTTGACCGAGCGATCGGTGGCGGAGATCACCCCGACCGAGAGGGACTGCTGCTCGCCGAAGGGGCTGCCGATCGCCGCCACCGGCTGGCCGACCACCAGGTCCCTGTCGTTGCCCAGCCCCAGCGGCCGCATCTTCAACCCGTCCGGCTTGACCTTGAGCAGGGCGACGTCGGCGAAGGGATCGAATCCGAGCACTTCGGCCGGGACGACGTTGCGGTCCGGGAACTCGACGAAGACCTGGTCGGCGACGCTGCGATCGCCGCCGCTGCCCTCGGTGACCACGTGGGCGTTGGTGACGATCTCACCGTCCTTATTGAGGACGAACCCGGAGCCCTCCGCGGCGCTCGGCCCCGCCGAGAGCACGCCCGAGCCGCTGCCGAAGATCGAGCGGATCGTGACCACCCCGGGCGAGTCCTCCCGGAACACCTTGGCCGCGTCGAACCCGGAGTCGGCGGTCTGCACGACGACCTGCTTGGTCGTCGTCGGCCCCCCGCCGGAGCTGACTCTGACCGTGGTCGTCTCCCCGCCCGAGCCGCCGCAGCCGGCGAGCAGCGCCGCCGACAGCAGCAGCGCCAGGGCGCCGGTCGCGAGCCCCGCCCGAAGCCTGATGCCGCCGGGCGCTCCTCCCCGGGTGGCTCCGCTCACGCGGGGGCCTCGATCGCCGGGACGTCCTCGGCGGCCGGGGCCCCGGACGGTGGCAGGTCGAGCGTGAACGCGGTGAAGCCCTTGCTCGAGGTGACCGCGATCCGCCCCCCCATGCGCTGCGCGAGCTCCCGACCTATCGCCAGGCCGAGGCCGGAGCCGCTGACCGAGTCGCCGGTATAGAACCGCTCGAACATCCGCTGCTGGATCCGCTTCGGAATCCCCGGGCCCTCGTCGGAGACGGTCAGGGCGGCGCGCTCGTTCTCGTTGTAGGTAGTCACGGTTACCTTGGTGCCCTCGGGAGTGTGGGTCAGGGCGTTGTCGAGCAGGATACGGATGATCTGGCGCGTCCTGTCGGGGTCGGCGAGCGCCAGCGCGCGCTCCTCCGCGGTCCTCACCACGAGACGCGATCCGCGCCGGTCGGCGGCCGGCCCGAACTCGCGCGCCACCTCCCGGGCGATCTCCCCGAGATCGACCGGCCCGGCCGACACCTCGAGCTCCCCCGCGTCGAGGCGCGAGAGGTCGAGCAGGTCGGTGGTCAGCTTGGTCAGCCGGTCGACCTGCTGGCGCATGGTGCGGACGAACTCGGCCCGGGCGGCGGGATCGGGATCCTCGTCCTCGAGCAGCTCGACGAAGCCCCCGAGCGAGAAGATCGGCGTCCGCAGCTCGTGCGAGGCGTTGGCGATGAACTGCTTGCGGGCGCTGTCGAGGTCGGCGAGCCGCCGCTGCATCTCGTTGAAGGTCAGCGCCAGCTGCCCCAGCTCGTCGCCCGAATCGACCGGGATCGGGGTGGCGAAGTCGCCATCGGCGACCTTCTGGGCGGCGTCCTCGAGCCTGCTCAGCCGGCGCGAGAGCGCCCGGGCCGCGTAGTAGCCGGCGATCAGGGCGAGGATCAGGGCGATGGCGCCGGCGATCAGGATCTGGCGCTTGATCAGCGCGACGTTGTCCTCGACCTCACCCAATGACTCGGAGTAGACCGCGATCCAGACGGGGTCTCCCTGCGGGATCGGCACCGCGACCTCGGCCGAGCGGACCCCGTCAAGCGACTCGACCCCGGCCGCCTCGCCGCGCTGGCGGCCGGCCTCGATGGCCGTGTCGAAACCGCCTCCGAGCGGAGCACGCTCGACCTCGGAGTCCGCGACGACGAAGGCCGGGGTGCGCTGGTCGGGGCGGATCCCGAGGATCGTCACCCGCGAGTCGGTGATCTCGGAGATCCGCCGCAGCAGGGCGTCGAGCCGGGCCTGGGACAGGCCGCTGTCCATCGCCGTGGAGAGAAGCTTCGACTGCCGGGCGCTCTCGTCCTGAAGCCGGGACAGCTTCTGGGCAGTGAGGCTGGACCGAAGCTGGGGGACGACGTAGAGATAGACGAAGCCGACCGCCGCGGCCGTGATCGCCACGAAGAGGAGGACGAGGCGGGTGCGGAGGCTCACCGCTGCTCTTCACGGAAGCGATAGCCGACGCCCCTGACGGTGAACAGGTACTCCGGCTGCTTGGGCTCGGACTCGAGCTTCTCGCGCAGATGGCGAATATGGACGTCCACGGTGCGCGGATCGCGGAACTCCGAATCACCCCAGACGGCCTCGAGCAGCTTCTCGCGGCCCAGCACCCTGCCCGGGGTTCGCGCCAGCGCCGCGAGGATCTCGAATTCGACATAGGTGAGGCGCGCCTCCTCCCCGCGCACCGTGACCGCGCGGCGGCCGAAGTCGATCTCCATCTCGCCGCTCGAGATCGGCTCCTCGTCAGGCGCCGCGCCGGGCATCCGGGAGCGCCGCAGCGCCGCCTTCACGCGGCTACGGAACTCGCGCATCGAGAACGGCTTGGTGATGTAGTCGTCGGCGCCCATCTCCAGCCCTGCGACCTTGTCCATCTCGTCCCCTCGAGCGGTCAGCATGATGATCGGGACCTGGCTGCGGGCTCGCATCCGCCGGCAGACCTCGACCCCGTCCAGCCTGGGCAGCATCAGGTCGAGGATGACCAGGTCGAACCCTCCCTCGGCGAAGCGCAGCAGCGCATCCGGCCCGTCGAGCGCGGACACGACCTCGTAGCCGTCCTTCCGCAGCGGGTAGCTGAGCAGCGTCTGGACCGACTGCTCATCGTCCACGAGCAGGATTCGGGCGGAGCCCTCGGACATGGATTAAGGGTAGAGCGCAGCCGTTTCTGCTTCCCTGATATCTGATGCTCAGTTGGCCCCTCTACAGGCTCGCCCTCCTGCCCGCAGTGGCGGCGGCTGTCGTGCTGCTCTTCTCGGTCGTCTCGAGGCCGGAGGCCCTGCGCACGGACCTCGCCGCTGACAGCTTCGACGGAGCCAGGGCGGCGGCCCTGGGACAGGAGTTGCAGCGGCTGGCGCCGGACCGCAAGCCGGGCAGTGCCGGCGACGCGGCCGCCGCCAAATTCGTCCTCGGCCAATTTCACGAGGTCGAGGGAGGCGAGGTCAGCGAGCAGCACTTCGGCGGGTCGCTGCGCAACGTCAGCCTGGTGCTCCCGGGGGCATCGAGTGAGAAGATCGTGATCGCCGCCCCCCGCGACTGCGGCACCGGCGGGTGCGCGGTCTCCAGCGGCGCCGCGACCGCCGCCCTGGTCGAGCTGGCCCAGGCCTTCGGGGGCGTCCGGCACTCGAAGACGATCGAGCTGGTCTCTCTCGATGGCTCAAGCGATGGGGCGGCGGGGGCCACCGAGCTGGAGTCCGGCCTGGGCTCCGATTCGGCTGCGCCGGTGATCGTGATCTCGGCGCCGGCCGCCAAGCAGCTCTCGAGGCCGCTCGTCCTCCCCTACTCCTTGGGGCCGCAGAGCACCTCGATCCAGCTGGTCGAAAGCGCTTCGGACGCCATCTCCACCGAGCTGGGGGCGAGCGATCCGATCCACGAGGGAACCTTCTCCACGCTGCTGCGGCTTGCGATCCCGGCCGGCCTCGGCGACCAGGCGCCGCTGATCCGGGACGGCCGCGACGCGGTCACCCTGACCTCGGCGGGCGAGTTGCCGCTCGCTCCATCGCAAGACCGGCCGGTGGATGTCTCCACCCCGACCCTCGCCGGAGTAGGCCGGGCCACCCTGGCGCTCGCCCTTGCCCTGGATACGTCCGGCGCGCCGCTCCAGCACGGGCCGGCCGCCTACGTGCCCCTCGCCGGCAAGCTGATCCCGGGCTGGGCGATAGCCCTGCTGGCGATAGCCCTGCTGGCGCCGGTCGCGATCGTCTCGGTCGACGGTCTCGCCAGGGCCTCACGCCGGAGCGAGGCCCTGCTGCCGGCGGCCGCATGGCTGCTGAGCAGGATGATCCCCTTCATCGCCGCCGGTCTGCTCGCCTACGTGATGGCGCTGATCGGCCTGATCCCGGACCCCGGGTTCCCCTTCGACCCCGCCCGATACGGCTTCGGCGTCGGGGCGGCGGCGGCCTCGCTTGCCCTGGTCGCCGCCTTCGCCCTCACCGCGCGCTTCGCGCTCCATCTGCTGCCGCTGCCCGAGGAGGCCTCGGATTCGGCCACCCCGGTGATCGGTGCCGGCCTGGCCCTGGGGACGATCGGGATCTGGATCGCCAATCCGTTCCTCGCCCTCCTGTTGGTCCCGACCGCGCACCTCTGGCTGCTGGCCGCGGCACCGGAGATGCGCGGCCGGACCGCGACCGTCGTCGTCCTCTGTGCCGGGGGCCTGCTCCTGCCGGCAGTGGCCCTGCTGGCCCTGGGAAGCCAGCTCGGCGTCGGCCTCGAGGTGCCTTGGCAGCTCCTGCTGATGTTCACCGGACGCCATTTCGGTCCCCTGGCCCTGGCGCCGCTCTGCCTGCTCGGTGGATGCCTGCTCGCAGTCCTGAGCAGCGCCCTGAGCCGCCCCCGGGCGCCGGTCGCGGGCCCGGCGGGGGCTCGGGTCCGGGGCCCCCTCACCTACGCGGGGCCGGGGTCGCTCGGCGGAACGGAGTCAGCCCTGCCGAGGCGCTAGCGCCGTTTGCCTCCCGGACGAGCGGGTAGACGCCTGAAACACCCGGTGAGCTGCCAAATCCGCCGCAAATAGCGCCCAAGCGGATGACGGCATCCGCCCCGTGTGCAAGGTTGTGGCCGTGCGTGGACGCATGTGTGAGTACCAACTACTAATGATCAGGTTCTCCGAGCCGATATAGGCCCCAGAAGGAGAGAAGTTGCCAGTCAGGAGCAGAAGGATGTCGCCCCGTCACCTCAAGAGCCTCGTCGAGGCCGGTCACTACAAGCCGCAGCCGGAGCTCGTCGCCCAGGCGATGCTGGAGCGGCGCGGGTTCCGCGCCTTCCTGGTGAACGGTCTTGCCGGTCCTACCTCAGCTGGTCATAGCCACCCGGCGACAGCCGGCGGCCATCCGCCGAGCTGATCACGACCCCGTCGCCGGCGACGACCTCCCCGATCCGGGAGATTGCGCTGTCGGCCGCGCGGACGGCGCCGATCGCGGCGTCCACCCGGTCTTCGGGGACGGCCGCCAGCAGCTCGTAGTCCTCGCCACCGGAAACCGCCAGCTCGGCGCCGCTGGCGAAACCCGCCGCCCGGGCCACCTGATCGACCCCGGCGGCCAGCGGGACCAGTCCGGCGTCGATTCGCAGCCCCACGCCGCTCGCCTCCGCCAGGTGGCCGGCGTCGGCTCCCAGTCCGTCGCTGATGTCGATCATCGCCGTCGCCCCCTCGGCGGCCAGCGCGATCCCCTCCGCAACCCGAGGTGAGGGGTCGAGCAGGCGCCTGCGAAGCGCCTCCGCGGTAGGCCCGTCGATCCTCGTGCGCAGCTCCGGGCGCTCGGCGAGCAGCAGGCCGGCCGCCGCCGCGCCGATCTCCCCGGTGAGGAGCAGGGCCTCTCCAGGGGCGGCGCCTGAGCGGGCGACCATGTCCCCGGGGTCCGTCGCGTGGCCGACCACGGTGACGCTGAGGCTGAGGGCCGGAGACCGGGTGATGTCTCCCCCCGCGAGGATCACCCCGGATTCCGCCGCGAGCCCGATGAGCCCGTCGAGGACCTCCAGGGCCTCCTCCTCGCCGAGGTCACGGGGAATCCCGAGCACGCAGTAGGCCTCCCCCGGCTCGGCCCCCATCGCGGCCAGGTCGGAGAGCGCCACGGCGAGCGCCCGGCGGCCGATCTGGACCGGCGGCAGCTGGCCGCGCCGGAAGTGGACCCCGTCGACGCTGGCGTCGACAGAGGTCGCGGTGGCGCCTCCGGGGACGGTGATCGCGGCATCGTCGCCGCTACCCAACAGCACCCGCCCGGAGGCGGGAGGGAGTCGCCGGCGCAGCGCCGCTAGGAGCTCGAACTCGCCCATCCCGCGCATTGTCGAGCCTTTTGGGGAGTAATTGCTGCGGCGGCTACGCCGCCTGACACGCCTGTGTCGGCGCTAACACCGCGCCGGTATCTCGCACCTGCGGCGGCTACGCCGCCTGACATGCCTGTGTCGGCGCTAACACCGCGCCGGCATTACGCCACTAAGGTCAGGCGCCACGTGGAACGCCGCGAGCCATTCCTGCATCGCCTCGGCGAGCTGGGCGCCCGGATCGGGAACCGGCCTCCCAGCAGCCGGCCCCTGCGCATCGCCCTGCAGCTGGGCGTCGCGATCCTGATCTTCGGCTTCCTCGTCCTCACCGTCGTCGACCAGTGGGGGGAGCTGAAGCAGAAGGGTGTCGAGTTCAACCTCATCTGGCTGTTGCCCGCGATCGCCATATTGCCCATCTTCTATGTGCTCGGAGCGGTCGGCTGGGACCTGCTGCTGCGCTTCCTCGGCTACCGCCTCTCGCCGGTTCGCGCCCAGGTCGCCTGGGGCCAGCCGCTGCTCGCCCGTTATGTGCCGGGCAGCGTCCTCTACCTGCTCGGGCGGCTGGTCCTCTCCGAGCGGGCAGGGGTGCCGCGCCGGATCACCCTCGCCAGCATTGTCTACGAGCAGGCCCTCTCGGTTGCCTCGGGGGTTGCCTTCGCGACCTACTTCCTGATCGTCCATCCCGACCTCCAGGGGCAGCCGCTTCGCTGGGGTGTGCTGCTGGTGGTGCCGGCGGCGATCGTCATTCTCAGCCCGCGGGTCTTCGGGCCGCTCTCGGCCCGGCTGCTGCGGGCCTTCGGCCGCCAACCGCTGCCGGAGCTGCTGCCGCTGCGCGGGGTGATCACGATGCTGGTCTATTACACGCTCAACTGGGTAGTCGCCTCGGTCGGGGTCTACTGCGCCGCCCGGGCGGTTCACTACATCCCGCCGGGGAAGATGCTCGTGGTCGGCTCGGCGCAGGCCTTCGGCGTGGTCGCGGCGACCGTGACGCTGGTCGCGCCGGCCGGGCTCGGGGTGCGCGATGCGGCCTTCGCATGGGCGGTCAAGGTGGCGCTCCCGAGTCGCAGCTTCGCGGTGGGCGCGGTGATAGCGCTCGCCCTTCGGGCGGTCCTGACGATCGTCGAGCTGCTCTACGTCGGCGCCGTCACCCTGCTCGGGCGCAGGGAGGCCGAGCGCGACGAAGCCGAGCGCACGGCCCGGGCGACCGTCCCCACTAGAGCGGGATCCGGGTCGCAAGGTGCAGGGCAGTGAAGGCCAGCAGGCCGAGGGCCAGCGGCCGGTCCCTGGCCAGCGCGGCGAGCGGCAGCGGCCAGAGGACATACCAGGGCAGCACCCAGGCGCTGGCGAGCAGCAGCCCGAGGCCGGCCCAGCCGGCGGCCCGGAGCCAGTCCGCCCCCCGGCTGCACCAGCGCAGCAGCCAGGCCACGAGGAGCGCGTAGAGGGCGAGAGCGGCTGCCCTGGTCGCCTCCTCGCCGGCTCCACTGAGCTGCGAGACGAGGTAGGGGAGGCTGCGGTGCGACTCCCGCGCCTGGTTCTCGCCGACCGGTCCGATCGAGTCGAAGGCGTGCAGACCGAAGGCGGGCAGCGCGGCGCCTACCAGGAGGAGCAGCGCCAGGAGCGCCCCGAGCAGGAAGCGCCGCGGCCGCCGCGACCCGATCAAGGCGAAGGGCGCCGCGAACAGCGCCGAGACCTTGACCGCCGCCGAGGCCAGGATCGCGGCCCCGCCGGCCCCCTCGCGCTGGCTCAGCACCCCGGCCACGCCGGCCACCGCCAGCAGGATCATCAGCCCGTCGTTGTGGGCGCCGCCGACGACGTGGACGAGGACCAGCGGGTTGAGCGCGACGAAGGCGGCGGCCGCCCGGGGGTCGACTCCCCGGGAGGGGGCTAGGCGGGCGCAGAGCGCCGCGACCCCGAGCACCGAGGCCGCCGATACCGCCTTCAGCGCCCAGAGCGCCGTCCCCACCCCGAGCATCCCCAGGGGGTAGCTGAGCAGCGTGAACAGCGGCCCGTAGGCGCTGACCGAGTCGGGCCAGCCGACGTAGGGGAAGGCGGGATCGCCGGGTTGGGCGGAGGGCCCGTGCAGGTAGGGGTTGAGGCCGTGCTCGCCGCCGAGGCGGGCGTAGGAGATGTAGCTGAAGACGTCCTGGGAGAGCAGCGGCGGCGCCAGCGCGAAGGCGATGACTAGCAGCCCGATCGCGGCGAAGAGCAGGCGCCGCGGCAGCGCCGGCGCCCCGACGAGCACGCACACATAGGCGAGGAAGGCGGCGGCGAGGAGGGCGAGGTAGCCGCCCGGGCCGACCCCGATTCCGTCCCCGTAGGGGCCGAGCAGCCAGCCG